>NZ_JBQCHP010000001.1:0-94091 GCF_051954575.1 Dyella sp.
GCGACGACGATCCGCGCGGCAAGATCGCCTACAACATCTACTACGCCGGCGTGAACCTCGGCGCCTTTGTCGCACCGCTGGTATGCGGTTTTCTGGGCGAGCGCCATGGCTGGCATTGGGGCTTTGCGATGGCGGGTATCGGCATGGTCACCTCGCTCGTCATTTACCTGGTGGGCTCCTCCCATCTGCCGCCCGAGCCCGCACGCATGGAGCCGGCCTCATCACGACAACCTGCAGCATGGGCGCCGCACCGGCGATCCTTGTTGTTTCTTATGGGCGTTGCGGCCATCGTGATGGTGTTTCGCGGCGCGTATGAGCAAGTCGGCAATACCATTGCGCTATGGGTGGATGCGGATGTGAACCGCCAGATCGGTCCGGGTTGGAGCATTCCGATGGCGTGGTTCCAGGCGCTCAATCCGTTCTCCGTGTTCTTGCTTACACCATTGCTGGTGGCGCGCTGGGATCGCCTGGCCAGGCGCGGCGTGGAGACGCCGTTGCTCTACAAGATGGCCTTCGGCGCGGCGGTAGTGAGTCTTTCGTATCTGATGCTGGCCGCGGTAACCGGTTGGACCGAAGCACATGCCGCGCACGCGCATTGGGCGTGGCTGGCGGGCTGGTTCGTGCTGATGACCCTGGGCGAGCTGTACATACTGCCGACCGGCCTGGGCCTGTTCGGCCGCATGGCGCCCGAAGGCTTGCGCGCCACCTGCATTGCGCTGTGGTACTTCGCTGGGTTTTTCGGGAACTTGTTTGCAGGATCGCTGGGCACCCTGTGGAGCAAGCTGCCGCACGATGCGTTCTTTGTGATCATCGCCGGCGTCGCCAGTGGCGCAGCCATGCTGCTGGCGCTGGTTGCACGGCGCGTAGGGCATGTGGAACGGCGCAATCCTTCCGTTTCGATATCAGTGCATTAAGGCAAGCCCCACAGTGAGGCGCTTGCAGCCCTTGCGGGTCAGGAGCGAGCTGGTCGGCGAGGGCATTGCGACGGCCAAGGTTCGTCACCCTGCAAGCGCCAGACGAAAAACTCGCCCGAGTCATGGCCTTTGATGTCACGCGCGAACAAAAGGCTGTGGCCGCTAGGCGAAAAAAGCGCACCGATTTCACTGCCGTTCGCATTGATCTGCGAGCCAAGGCGCCGGCGCGGCGACCAGCCATCGCCCTGGCGCGTGGATTCGAAATAGCCGTCGTCCGCCTCGACAAGCAGCCATTTGCCATCGGGTGAGGGCAATGGCTCGTACTGATTTCCAGGCTTGTTGATGGACGGGCCCAGGTTCTCCACGCGCCAGCGCCCCTTGCTGTCGGACCGCGCGCGCCAGATATCCGTTTTGCCGTAGCCGCCGGGACGGCTGGAACCGAAGTACAGCCAGCCATCCGGCCCAGGACGAGGAAACCATTCGGCCCAGGCGGAATTGACCGGCTCGGGCAATCGCTCAGGCGCAGCCCAGCTGCCGTCGGCGCGGCGCTGCATGCGCCAGATATCGAGATCCTTGCTGTGCATGCTCCCGGTTGCGCGAGTGGAAATGAAATACAGCCACCGGCCATCGGGGGTGAAAAACGGATCGGCTTCAAGGCCGGCGGCCGCGAACGGAGGCGGCTGTGGGCTTGTCCATCCGGATGCGCCGCAATGGCTCTGCAACAGATGCCATCCGGTGAAATCCTTTGCGCTGCGCACGAACAGCAAATCGCCAGTGACGGGATCGAAGGCCGCGTGGGATTCAAATAGCGGGCTGGCAATGCCGGTCGGCGCCCAACGCATGGGTTCCGGCGTTTGAAGGTCCGTCGCCGATGCCGCGGCCAATGGAACAGAAAGGCACGCCGCAAGAATGCTCCTCGCGATGCGTGTTGCCATCTGGTGCGTAAGGCGAGTCGTATGCATCTTCCGTTGCTCCATACAGGCCATTGATCGCGGACGTGGGCGCCATAGTAATAAGGCGAGGGGCAGTCACCAAGTGCGCTTTCCCATGGCTGCGCCCGCGTGGTTCATCACCTTATGGCGATATTGATTGGTCATCCCATTCACCGCCGTAAGGCGATCCTGATCATCCAGCGCTGCAGCGACAGGAAAGCCCATGAAAGCGATCGTCTACCGCGGAGAAGGCGACATTCGTTCTGAAAATGTCGCCGAGCCCAAGCTCGAAGCGCCCACGGATGCCGTTGTCCGGCTGACGGGCTCAGCCATTTGCGGCACGGATCTGCATTTCGTGCGCCAGTCCTTCAAAGGCGTAAAACCGGGCACCATCCTTGGGCACGAAGGCGTCGGCGTTGTCGAGCAGGTGGGTGAGCACGTTCGCAACTTCGCGCCCGGCGATCGCGTGGTGATCTGCTCGACCATTGCATGTGGATCGTGTGTCTACTGCAGGGCGGGTTATTACTCGCAATGCGACAACGCCAATCCGAACGGCAAGCAGGCAGGCACGGCGTTCTTCGGTGGTCCGGAAGCTACCGGGCCGTTCAATGGATTGCAGGCGGAAAAAGCGCGCGTGCCGTTCGCGCACATAGGAATGGTGCGGATCCCCGATGCGGTCACGGACGATCAGGCCATCCTGGTATCGGACATTTTCCCCACTGCATACTTCGGCGCCGAACTGGCGGATATCCGTCCCGGTCATGTGGTGGTGGTGCTGGGCTGCGGCCCGGTTGGTTTGGCGACGATCCTGAGCGCACATCTGATGTCGGCCGGGCGCATCATCGCCGTGGATCACGAAAGCGACCGGCTGGAAAAGGCGCGCGAACTCGGCGCCGAAATCGTCGACTTTGATCGCGAAGATCCGGTGGAAACCATCCGTGCGCTGACTGGCGGTATCGGCCCCGATCGAGTCATTGACGCAGTGGGTATCGATGCCGAAAAACCCGGCACCGATCGTGAAAAAGACAAGGCGTTTGCAGCCGGCAACGCACCGAAGACGGCGCTCGACTGGGCCGTGGAGATGCTCGCCAAGGCCGGCACGCTTTCGATCATCGGCGTCTATCCGCTGGAGTTCACCACGTTCCCGATCGGCAAGGCGATGAACAAGAACCTGACCCTTCGCATGGGCAACTGCAATCATCGCAAGTACGTACCGATGTTGCTGGATCTCATTGCGTCGGGAAAGGTCGACCCGACGCGCATCATTTCGCAAAAGGAACCGCTCAAGGCAGGCATCGACGCTTACAAGGCCTTCGACGAACACGAGCCGGGCTGGATCAAGGTGAAGTTGGAGCCGGCAGAGGCATGACGACAGGGAGATGGACTTATGAATACGCACCACACCCACCCTGCGCAGAGTGGCGATCGCAACAATCTCGAGAACGCCGACCGCGACGCCAAGCCCCAGTTGCAGCGCGACCGGAAAAACGAAGCGTCCGACAACAAGCGCGACCGCGCGGACGAACGCGACACGGGGAATGCGGAAAAGCGGACGCCGGGCAGTGGTTAAGACGCTGGGTCTTGCGGTGGTATGCAAGCTCGCTCGTTACGCCTTGACGCGTCCGTCACCTTTACTTAACGAGCCCAGGCCGAAGGTTGGCCGCATTACGATGCCATGCGGCGGCAATTTGATCTCGATCAAGTTCCGATGACGGCTTCCCGGTAAATTTTTCGCAGGGCGCGCGCCTGGGATGCGGAACTAGTCGCCGCTTAAAGCTGGATTCTGTCTTGCAAGGGAACAGGGGCATGGGCGTTGCATACAGAGTGCTGTTCGCCAGTACGTTTGCATTTGTCGTGTGCTTCGCTGTGTGGATGGCATTCGGTGTGATCGGTATTCCGATACGCCACGAACTGAACCTCAATGCCACGGAATTCGGTCTGCTGACTGCCACGCCGATCTTGAGTGGCGCGCTGTTGCGGCTGCCCCTGGGTATCTGGACCGATCGCTTCGGCGGTCGCATCGTCATGACCATCCTGCTGGTGGTAGCGGCGATTCCGGTGTGGCTGGTGACCTATGCCGCGGCGTTGTGGCAGTTCCTGGCGATCGGTCTTTGCCTTGGCGCGGTAGGCGCTTCCTTCGCCGTGGGCACGCCGTATGTGGCGCGCTTTTTTCCGGCCAACCGGCGCGGTTTCGCGATGGGATTCTTCGGCGCCGGCACCAGTGGCGCCGCGCTCAACATGTTCGTGGCGCCGATCATCGTCAATGCACACGGCTGGCGTGCGGTGCCACGCATCTATGCGATCGCCTTGCTGGTTACCGCAGCCATCTTCTGGCTGTTGTCGGCGCCCGATCCGGGTGTGGGCGGGCAGCGGGCACCGAGCCTGAAGCAGCAGTTGCAGGTATTGCGCGATCCGCGCGTATGGAAATATTGCCAGTATTACTCGCTGACGTTCGGTGGCTTCACGGCGCTGTCGGTGTGGATGCCGCAGTACTTTGCCGGTGAATACGGGCTGGGCATTGCCACCGCTGCCGCCATGGCGGCCTGCTTCTCGCTGCCGGCCGGCGCATTGCGCGCGGTGGGCGGTGCATTGTCCGACCGGTTCGGTGCGCATGCACTTACCTGGTGGGTATTGTGGCTGGCGTGGATCGCATTGTTCCTGCTGTCGTATCCGCAGACGCAATTGGTCGTGCAGACCATCCGCGGGCCGGCCAATTTCCACATGGGGCTTGGCCTGTGGATGTTTACGCCCTTGCTGTTCGTGCTGGGCGTTGCGCTGGCATTCGGCATGGCGTCCACGTTCAAGTACTTGGGCGATGATTTTTCCGGATCGCTCGGCATCGTCACCGGCATCGTCGGATTGGCCGGCGGCCTGGGCGGTTTTTTGCTGCCTATCCTGTGGGGCGGCTTGCTCGATCTGCTTGGCATCCGTTCCAGCGCCTTCATGCTGTTGTACGGCATCGTGTGGGTGTCGTTGATCCTGATCTATTTCACTGAAGTGCGGCGCGTCGATTTCCGCGGCCGTCAGACACCTTCGCAATCCTGATTCGCCTGGAGCAGCCCATGAGCCATTTCCTCGACCGCCTGCGCTATTTCTCGCAGCATCGCGAAGCGTTCGCGGACGGGCTCGGCGAGGTGCGCACGGAAAATCGCCAATGGGAGGACGGCTACCGCAACCGCTGGCAGCACGACAAGATCGTGCGCTCCACGCACGGGGTGAACTGCACTGGCTCGTGCAGCTGGAAGATCTACGTGAAAGGCGGCGTGGTGACCTGGGAAACGCAGCAGACCGATTACCCGCGCACACGCGCAGGCATGCCGAACCATGAGCCGCGTGGATGTTCGCGCGGTGCGTCGTATTCCTGGTACCTGTACAGTGCCAATCGCCTGAAATATCCGATGGTGCGAGGGCGCCTGCTGCGGCGTTGGCGCGAAGCGCGCAAAACGATGGCGCCAGTGGACGCGTGGGCGGCGTTGATGGCCGATCCGCGCGCGAAGGATTACAAGGCCGCGCGTGGCCTGGGTGGTTTCGTGCGCGCGGCATGGGACGAAGTGCTGGAAATCGTCGCCGCCGCCAACGTGCACACCGTGAAGCATCGCGGGCCGGACCGCGTGGTGGGCTTCTCGCCGATCCCGGCCATGTCGATGGTGTCGTATGCGGCCGGCGCACGTTACCTCAGCCTGATCGGCGGCACGCTGCTGTCGTTCTACGACTGGTACTGCGATCTGCCGCCGTCGAGCCCGCAGACCTGGGGCGAGCAGACCGACGTGCCCGAATCGGCGGATTGGTACAACGCCGGCTACATCATTGCGTGGGGCTCCAACGTACCGCAGACACGTACGCCTGACGCGCATTTCTTCGTCGAGGCGCGCTACAACGGCACGCGCGTGGTGGCGATCACGCCCGACTACGCGGAAGTGGCGAAGCTGTCGGACCTGTGGCTGCATCCCAAGCAAGGCACCGACGCGGCCCTGGCGATGGCGATGGGGCACGTGGTGCTGCGTGAGTTCTTCCTTGATCGTCAAAGCGATTATTTCCAGGACTATTGCCGCCGATACACCGACCTGCCGTTACTGGTGACGTTGCGCCGCGACGGCGAGCGCTGGGTTCCCGACCGCTATCTGCGCGCCAGTGATTTTGACGATGCGCTTGGCAGTCCCGAGCACGCCGACTGGAAAACGGTTGCATTCGACGCGGACGGCAAGCCGGTGGTGCCGCAAGGCGCGATCGGTTTTCGCTGGCCGGGGCAGGAGAGTACCGATCGCGGCAAATGGAACCTGGAGCAAAAGGCCGCGGACGGTACGCCGTTCGAACTGGCGCTCAGCCAGATCCATCACTGCGACCACGCATTGGATGTGGCGTTTCCTTACTTCGGCGGCGTCGCGCACGAGCACTTTCCGAACAATGCGCAGGAAAGCGACGTGCTGCTGCGACGCGTGCCGGCGCGGCGGGTGGCGACGCGTGACGGTAACTGCATGGTGGCTACCGTGTTCGACCTGCTGTGCGGCCATTACGGCCTGGATCGCGGCCTCGGCGGAGCCTGCGCGAAGAACTACCAGGACAATGTGCCCTATACGCCGGCATGGCAGCAATCGATCACCGGCGTATCGGCCGAGCATGCGATTGCCGTGGCGCGCGCATTCGCCGAGAACGCCGAAAAGACGCGCGGCCGCTCGATGGTGATCATCGGCGCAGGCATGAATCACTGGTTTCACCAGGACATGAATTACCGCAGCATCATCAACATGCTGATGCTGTGCGGCACGATCGGCGTATCCGGCGGCGGCTGGGCGCATTACGTCGGCCAGGAAAAACTGCGTCCGCAGACCGGCTGGACCGCGCTGGCGTTCGCGCTGGACTGGATCCGGCCGCCGCGGCAGATGAACGGTACCTCGTTCTTCTATGCGCATTCGGATCAATGGCGCTACGAAAAGCTCGACGTCGACGAGCTGCTGTCGCCGCTGGCGCAACGCGACAAATACGGCCACAGCCTGATCGATTGCAACGTGCGCGCCGAGCGCATGGGCTGGCTGCCCTCGGCGCCGCAATTGGCGCGCAACCCGCTGGATGTCGCGCGCGAAGCGGATCAATCGGGCATCAACCCGCGCGACTATGTGGTGGATGCGCTGCAATCGGGCAACCTGCGCATGGCCTGCGAAGACCCGGACGACCCCGCCAATTTCCCGCGCAACCTGTTTATCTGGCGCTCGAACCTGTTCGGTTCGTCCGGCAAGGGGCACGAGTATTTCCTGCGCCATTTCCTGGGCACGCGCCATGGCTTGCAAGGCAAGGACCTGGGCGAGGAGGGCGGACGCAAACCCGACGAAGTCGCCTGGCATGCGCAGGCGCCGGAAGGCAAGCTGGATCTGGTGGTGACGCTGGACTTTCGCATGTCCACTTCCTGCCTGTATTCGGACATCGTGCTGCCGACCGCATCGTGGTACGAGAAGAACGATCTCAATACCTCCGACATGCACCCCTTCATCCATCCGCTCTCGGCGGCGGTGGATCCGGTATGGGAATCGAAAAGCGACTGGGAAATCTTCAAGGCCATCGCCAAGCGTTTTTCCGAGCTCGCGCAAGGCCATCTTGGCGTGGAACGCGACGTGGTGCTGACGCCGATCATGCACGACACCGCGGGCGAGCTGGCGCAGCCGTTCGACGTGCGCGACTGGAAGAAGGGCGAGTGCGCGTTGGTGCCGGGCGTGACCGCGCCCAATATCGCGTTCGTCGAGCGCGATTATCCGGCGACCTATGCGCGCTTTACCGCGCTCGGTCCATTGATGGACAAGCTGGGCAATGGCGGCAAGGGCATCGGTTGGCGTACCGAAGAGGAAGTGCGCGGGTTGGGCGAGCTGAATTATCTCGTTGAAAACGGTCCTGCCAAAGGCCGCCCGCGCATCGTCAGCGACATCGATGCAGCCGAGACGATCCTGCAGCTTGCGCCGGAAACCAACGGCAAGGTGGCGGTGAAGGCGTGGGAAGCGTTGTCACGAATCACCGGCCGCGATCATCGCCATCTTGCCGAAGCACGCGAGGACGAAAAGATCCGCTACCGCGACATCCAGGCGCAGCCGCGCAAGATCATCAGTTCGCCGACCTGGTCCGGTATCGAGAGCGAGCACGTCAGCTACACCGCCGGCTGGACCAACGTGAACGAGCTGATTCCCTGGCGCACGCTCAGCGGCCGGCAGCAGTTCTACCAGGATCACGCATGGCTGCGCGATTTCGGCGAAGGTTTCGCGCTGTACCGCCCGCCGATCGACACGCGCTCGGTGATCTCCATGCATGGCAAGTACGACAATGGCCACACGGAGCTTGCACTGAACTTCATTACGCCGCATCAGAAGTGGGGCATCCATTCCACTTATACCGACAACCTGATCATGCTCACGCTATCCCGCGGCGGACCGATCGTGTGGTTGTCCGAAGTGGATGCCAAGCGCGGCGGCATCGAAGACAACGACTGGATCGAGCTGTTCAATATCAACGGCGCCATCACCGCACGCGCGGTGGTGAGTCAGCGCGTGCAGGAAGGCATGGTGATGATGTACCACGCGCAGGAGAAAATCGTGAACGTGCCCGGCTCGGAAATCACCGGCATGCGCGGCGGCATCCATAACTCGGTGACGCGCACCGTGCTCAAGCCCACGCACATGATCGGCGGCTACGCGCAGCTGAGCTGGGGCTTCAATTATTACGGCACGGTCGGCTCCAATCGCGACGAATTCGTGATCGTGCGCAAGATGGCCAAGGTGGACTGGATGGACCGCGTGCAGCGCGAGGCGCAACATGAGGACATGGCATGAAGATCCGCGCGCAAATCGCCATGGTGTTGAACCTGGACAAGTGCATCGGTTGCCACACCTGTTCGGTCACCTGCAAGAACGTCTGGACCTCGCGCAAAGGCATGGAATACGCATGGTTCAACAACGTGGAAACCAAGCCCGGCATCGGCTATCCGAAAGATTGGGAAAACCAGGAGCGCTGGCATGGCGGCTGGGTACGCAAGCCGAACGGGCGCCTGCAACCCAAGCAAGGTGGCCGCCTGGCGATACTGGCGAAAATGTTCGCCAATCCGAAACTGCCCGACATCGACGATTACTATGAGCCGTTCACCTTCGACTACGCAAACCTGCAGACCGCGCCGGAGCTGCCTACCGCGCCCGTCGCGCGGCCCATCTCGCTGGTAAGCGGGCGCACCATGGACAAGATCGAATGGGGTCCCAACTGGGAGGAAATCCTCGGCGGCGAATTCGACAAGCGCAGCGCCGACTACAACTTCGAAGCGGTCCAGAAAGACATCTACGGCCAGTTCGAAAACACCTTCATGATGTACCTGCCGCGCCTGTGCGAGCACTGCCTCAATCCGGCCTGCGTGGCGTCGTGCCCGTCGGGTTCGATCTACAAGCGCGAAGAGGATGGCATCGTGCTGATCGACCAGGACAAGTGCCGCGGCTGGCGCATGTGCGTGTCCGGCTGTCCATACAAGAAGATCTATTACAACTGGACCTCGGGCAAGGCGGAGAAATGCACCTTCTGCTATCCGCGCATCGAAGCGGGCATGCCCACGGTTTGTTCGGAAACCTGCGTGGGACGCATCCGCTATCTGGGCGTACTGCTTTACGATGCCGACCGCATCAACGGCGCGGCGGCGGTGGAAAACCCGCACGACCTCTATCAGGCGCAGCTCGACGTGTTCCTCGATCCGAACGATCCCCAGGTACAGCGCCAGGCGCTGGCCGATGGCGTGCCGGAAGCGTGGCTGGAAGCGGCCAAGCAATCGCCGGTCTACAAGATGGCGGTGGAATGGAAAATCGCCTTCCCCTTGCATCCCGAATATCGCACGCTGCCGATGGTGTGGTACGTGCCGCCGCTGTCGCCGATCCAGGCGCACGCCAACGCGGGCGCGATCGAAAGCAGGGAAGGCGTGCCCGATGTCGATGCCCTGCGCATTCCGGTGCGCTATCTCGCCAACCTGCTTACCGCCGGCAACGAAGCGCCCGTCACCCATGCCTTGAAACGCATGCTGGCGATGCGGGCCTGGTTCCGCGCCAAGCAGCTGGGTGAGATTCCGGCGCCGTCGCTGCTACAGGAAAACGGCCTGGATGAGGCCACCGTCGATGCCATGCATCGCTACCTGGCGATCGCCAATTACGAAGATCGCTTCGTGATACCCACGGCGCATCGCGAAGAGGCGGAGCACGCGTATGCCTTGCGCGGCGGCTGCGGCTTCAGCTTCGGCAATGGCTGCGATGGCGTGGAAACCAAATCCAGCCTGTTCGGCGGGCGCATGGGCCGGCGCAAAATCATTCCGATCCGCATGCTGGACGACACCTGATATGCGCACCGATCACTCCCTGGTCCTGCGCGCGCTATCGGCTCTGCTTTCCTATCCGCAGGCCGATCTTCGCGCCGCATTGCCGGACATCGGCGCCGTGGTGCGCACGGTGAGCGATGTGAATGCCACGACACGCGATGAACTGCTTGCGCTGATCGATGAGCTTTCACACAGCGATCCGCTCGACGCCGAGGCGCGTTTCGTGGACTTGTTCGATCGCGGACGCAGCACTTCGCTGAACCTGTTCGAGCACGTGCACGGCGACGGACGCGAACGTGGCGCGGCGATGCTTGACCTGCGACAGCGCTATCTGGACGCCGGGCTGGAACCGAGCGGTAACGAGCTGCCCGATCACCTTCCGGTGCTGCTGGAATACTTGAGCTGCCGCGACGTAGCGGAAATGCGCGAGACGCTCGGCGATTGCGCGCACATACTGCGTGCGGTCGGCAATCGCCTGCTGCACCGTCGCAGCCGCTACGCCGGCGTGTTCGGCGCACTGCTGGAGTTGGCGCGCGTGGAAGGGCTCGACCCGCACGCGCCCATTCCGCCACCGGAAAACCTGGACGCCACGTGGGAAGAACGTCCGGCTTTCGCCAACGACCGGGCGCCGCCATGCCGCCCGAGCGATTTTCGCCGCTAATGGCGCATCCACGACGAGACTGACATGAACGACGCCACCAGCCTGCACCTGTTCCTGTTCGGCATCTATCCGTACATCTGCCTGTCGGTACTGCTGCTGGGAAGCCTGGTGCGTTTCGACCGCGAGCCGTACACCTGGAAAAGCGATTCTTCGCAGATGTTGCGGGCAGGGCAGTTGAAGCTCGGGTCGAATCTCTTTCATTACGGCATCCTGGTAGTCGTGCTTGGGCACTTCGTGGGATTCCTGATGCCGCATTGGGCGATCGACTGGGCGATGAGTCCCGCGCAACACCAGTTGCTGGCCATGGCGGGAGGCGGCGTGGCCGGCGCCGTGGCGATCATCGGATTGAGCATGCTGCTGTATCGGCGCCTGGCCGATCCGCGCATCCGCCGCAACAGCCGCAAGTGGGACATCGCCGTGGTGTGCATGTTGTGGCTGCAGTTGCTGCTCGGCTTGCTCACCGTGCCGCTGTCGGCACAGCACATGGATGGCGCGGAATTCGAGCGGCTCACCAGCTACGTGAAAGGTATCGTTACCTTCCAGAGCGGTGTCGCAACACTGCTGGTTGAGACGCCATGGGTTTATCGCCTGCATATCCTGCTGGGTTTCACCATTTTCCTGATCTCGCCGTTCACGCGCATGGTGCACATATGGAGCGGCGCCGGCGCCTTGGCCTATCTGTTTCGTCCTTACCAGCTGGTGCGCACGCGCAAGCGTACGGTGCATCCATGACGGTGCGCGTCAATGGCGTTGCCGTATCCGAGCAGGACTGGCCTTCGCCGCAAATGGCCGCCGTGCATGAACTGCTGCGCCAGCGCGCGCTAGCGCTGGGGTGGTTGGCCGATGGTGCCGGGCCTGAACACGCCGAGCAGGCGATCGAACGCGTGCTGGCCGAAGAAGTGCGCATACCCGAGCCCGACGAAGCTGCGTGCCGGCGCTATTACCTGCAGCATCTTCAGCGCTACCGGAGCGGCGAGCTGGTTTTCGCCAGGCATATCCTTTTCCAGATCACTCCAGGCGCGCCGGTGGCATCCTTGCGCGCCATCGCCGAAGCCATGCTGGCCGAGCTGCGCACGCAACCTGGGCTGTTCGCCGAACGCGCGCGCAGCCATTCCAATTGCCCATCCGGGAAAACCGGCGGCGAGCTGGGACAACTGCAGCGCGGCGATACCGTGCCCGAGTTCGAGCAGGCGCTTTTCGGGGATGGCACGCTCGGCCTGTTGCCGGCGCTCGTCAAAACGCGGTTCGGCTTTCATATCGTCGCGGTGGATCGGCGTGTTGCCGGCGAGCAGTGGCCATTCGAGCAGGTGCACGCGCGCGTGGCCGAAGATTTGCGCCGCGACGCCGAGGCGCACGCGCTCAGTCAATATGTGCGCGTGCTGGCCGGCCAGGCCGAGCTGGAAGGCGTCGCGCTTGATGCAACGGCATCGCCGCTAGTGCAATAGCCCGGGGATCACCATCCACAGGGTGGCGATACCCATGACGGCCGCGGTAATCCAACCCAGGCAGATCACGGGCTTGGGCGCAGTGAATGCGCCCATCACCGAACGCCGCGATGCCAGCAATGCGACCACGGCGACCAGCGGCACCGCCACCACGCCGTTGATGACGGCGCTCCAGAACAACGCTTTCATAGGCGGGATGGGCGAGTATTGAATGATCATCGCGGCCAGCACGCTTACCGCGATGACGCCGTAGAAGCCGCGCGCATCCTTGGCCTTGCGTTCCAGGCCCCACTGCCAATCCATCGCTTCGCACAAGGCGTAGCTGGCGGAGCCGGCCAGCACCGGCACGCCGATCAATCCGACACCGAGGATGCCCAGCGCAAACAGCAGATACGCCAGCTCGCCGGCCAGTGGCCGCAGCGCACCAGCCGCCTGCGCCGCGGTCGTAATGTCGGTGACGCCCGCCACGTGCAACGTGACGGCCGTGGCCAGGATGATGAAGTAGGCGGCGATGTTGGAATAGAGCATGCCGTTCCAGGTATCCCATTTGATGCGGATCATTTCCGCCGACCCGGCGGCGGGATCCTGCGCCAGCGGTTGCGCCGTGGCACTGAGCCGCATGTCTTCGACTTCTTCAGAAGCTTGCCAGAAGAACAGGTAAGGGCTGATGGTGGTGCCCAATACCGCAACGACCATGGTGGCCGCATCGCTGCCGAACGTAAGATGCGGCCAGAGCGTGCGCCACGCCACGTCCTTCCACGGCACGTGCACGGTAAACAGCACCGCGGCATAGGCGAGCAGCGAAAGCGTCAGCCATTTGAGGTAGAACACGTAACGGTGATACGGCACGGCAATCTGCAGCATCAGGGTGAGGGCGACGAAAAATGCCGTCATGGCGTGCCGGTTGATCCGGGTGACCAGTTCGGCCACTTCGCCCATGGCGGCGATATCCGCCGAAATATTGAGCACGTTCGCGATCAGCAGCAGTGCCACTACCGCCTTCAATACGACCGGCGGAAACGCCAGCTTGATGTTGGCCGCCAGGCCCTTGCCAGTGGCGCGTCCGATCAGGGCGCACATCGATTGCACGGCCGCCATCATCGGAAAGCTCAGCGGCATGGTCCATAACATGTTCAACCCGAACTGCGCGCCGGCTTGCGAGTAGGTGGCGATGCCACTGGGATCGTCGTCGGCGACGCCCGTGATAAGGCCGGGGCCGACGTGGGCCAACGGATGGAGCTTCAGCTTTTTCCACGAAGGTTCACGCGTTCCGTGGCCAGGATCTGCCGTCGCCGGCGACGGTATGTTGGCTTCGGGATGGGGCGGTGGTTCGCGGGCGGACGTCATGCCGGGCTAACGACAGACCAGTACCGGCACGCGGCTACGCATCAGCACCTTTTGCGTTTCACTGCCCAGCACCAGCCGGTTGAGGCCGCTGCGGCCGTGCGTGGCCATCACGATCAGGTCGCAGTGGTGTTCGTCGGCGGCGGCTACGATCGCTTCGCTGGGGCGTTCGCCGAAAACGTAGTGGCATTCGCACGGAACCTGCGCCTGCCTGGCCAGTTCCGTGGCCTGATCGAGATAGCGCGAAGCGCTTTGCACCGCATGCTGGCTGTAGCGCAGTTCGGTCGCGGCCAGGAACTCGGTCATGTAGGCGACGGAGTTGAACGGCGGTACCACATGCAGGATCAGCACTTTCGCGCCGAAGGTCTTGGCCAGCTCCAGACCGGTGGCGAGTGCACGCAGCGACAGCTCCGAGCCGTCGATCGGCAGCAGGATGCGTTGAAACAACCCTTCAGGTTGCACGCTGCTTGGGGCCGATGAGACTTCGGGGACGACGGACATGGGTGGAACCTCTGGCGTATATCGCATGGCACATTTGCTGGAGTGCGTTGAGGATGATGATGGGACTTCAAGTTGCAAGCGTATTGATCGTCGTCAAATGGATGACACGGAGGCCGTTTTCCAGTTGATCGACATCAACATTCCCGCCGGGCGATTTTTCTAGCCTGTGATCAGGTCAATGCGCTGCGGAGACAACGTATGAAAACCCATTCGTCGGAACCCGCGTTCTCCAATTTATCCGTCTGCTTCCTGCTGATTGCAGTGGCCAGCGGCCTGGTCAGCATCGTCCGCGGTTACGAATCCATCTGGTCCATTGCCGAGTGGATCTGTGGCATCAGCGTGCTGGCGCTGGTGGCCAGCCTGATTATCGATGCGCGCAAGTGAAGGGGAGCGCCATGTTCAAGAACATCCTGCTGCCCACGGACGGCTCGGAGCAATCGCTGCGCGCGGCGCAGCTCGGCATCGCGCTGGCCAAGAGCCTCGGCGCGCGAGTGCATGCGTACCACGTGCTGGCGCCGCTGGCGGCCGTCGCTCATTTTTCGGATCTGATCCGTCACGCTCCGGACGACTACCACCATCACGCGATCGGCCGCGCCCAGCGCAAGCTCGATCAGGTTCGCGCGCTGGCCGAGCAGGAGGGCGTGCCGTTCGAAGGCGACTACGCGTTCGATCAACGCCCGTATACCGCCATCCTGGGTGCTGCGCGCCGATACGATTGCGATCTGATCGTGATGGGAACGCATGGACGCACCGGGCTGGATCGTGTGGTGCTCGGTAGCGAGACCAACAAGGTGCTCGGTTGTGCCGATATTCCGGTGCTGGTTTGCCGTTGAGTGGCCTCGTACGCGCTCCGTTGATCTGCTTGCTGCCTCTGTGCAAGTCACTGGATACCAGCTTTCGCTGGAATGACGAGGGTTTTAGCTATTTCCGCAAGCCGTGTGCAAATTTTCCCCGGACAGCAGAGGGCGCAGACCGAAATCCATGCTCACCGTTGCGTAGACATGTACCCCGCATGGGCATAGATGGATTCCGGCCTGCGCCGGAATGACGATGAGGTGGCATGAACGATTACGCACTGTGTGGCACTACCATCCTCAGTGCTGCATAAATACCGGGATACCAGCATGCGCCATCACATGACGCGTCGCCCCGCCCAGCACGCGCTGACGAATGCGCGAGTGGCCATAGCCGCCCATCACCAGCAGGTCCGCATGGGCCTCGCGCGCCTTTTGCAGCAGCGCCTCGCCGGCCTTTTCAGCGGCGACGTCCAGGTAGTGCATCTTTACGGTGATGCCGTGATGCATCAGGTAAACCATGGGATCGGGTTCGATCACGCCCATATCGCCACTGTGCGCAGTGCGGATATGGCCGTCGATCAGGGTGACGGATTTGGCGAGCAGCAACAGCGGCAGGGCGTGGTGCATGGCGCGAGTGGATTCGATGCTGCCGTTCCAGGCGACCACGATGCGTTCGAACGAGAGCGGGCGGTTCCAGTTCGGTGGCAACACCAGGCAGGGCACGCGGCTGCTCAGCATGGCTTCGCCGAGGATGTCGAAGATGCGCGTCTGCTCCACCATGTCGCGTTCCAGCACCGCCAGGTCGTGCCAGGCGCCGAGCTTGCGCAGTGTCGGCGCAATCGCCGTACGCGTGACCATCCATGACGCGTGGGTTGCGCCGTGGCTGCGCGCGAAAGCCTGGAAGGCCGACGCATCGGCGAGGCAGTCGTCATCCTTGTCGATCAGCAAGCTCAGTACGGTGGGTTCGTCCTCCAGCGCGCGTTGATCGCGCAGGTTGCCCGGCACATAGCAGCCGGTCACGTTGCTGTTCCATAGCGCCGCGATCTCGATGGCGGCCACCACCGCGGGACTCCAAGGCGCCACGGATGTCGCCAGGGCGAGCACGTCGTAGAAGCGCGCTGGTGCTTGCAGCGGGGCGGTCGCACTTGCGATCGAGGGATGGGAGACTTCAATGGTCATGAGAACACTCCAGCGCCGGTTACAAGGGCAATGAATAGACCACCGTCCTGGGGTCGCCCGGATTCGACTCGCACGCAAACCCCAGGAAACCGGCCAGTTCCCGCATGGGCTCGTTGGTGTTGTCGTCGATCGAGAACATCCGCTTGAAATGGTGCTTTCGGGCCACCTCGATCAGGTGCCGCATCAGCAACACGGCCAGCCCGCGGTGCCGCCAGTCGTCGGCCACCGTGATGGCGCACTCGCATTGCCTGCCGTCCCCGGTGGCCGAATAGCGGCTGATACCTACTTCACGCAGGCGGCCGTTGTCGTGCGCCAGGGCCACGAAGGCCATGTCGTGCTCGTAGTCCACATGCATCAGCCGGTCGACCATCCGTTTGTCCGGTTCCTTGAAGTCGCCCAGGAAGCGATAGCGCTTCGCCTCGGACGACAACTCGCGGATGAACGCTTCTTCGAGGCCGCGGTCCTGCTCGCGCAGCGGTCGGATCAACACGCGCGTGCCATCGCGCAGCGGTTCGATCCAGTGATCACCCTCCAGTGCGGGGGAGAGTGCTTCGACGGAAGGCTGGTGGGCGTTGGGAGACATGGCCAGAACCTCGCTTGCTGATGTCAGGAAACGTGCATAAGGTTTTAGCCGGATCTTGCCAAGCGGCAGTTGACGGCGATCAACTGAAGGCGACTTGCGCGCGCAATGCGCCGATTTGATGCACATCAATGCGGGTTCGAGACAGTTGAGGGAAGTTGATCCCATGCCAGTGCAGAAGGGACAAGACCATGCTCGAACTGCTCGTCAATGTGGAAAACATGCGTGACGACGATCCGGCCGTGCAAGTGGGCATGGCGTTGGCAAGCCGCCACAACGCGTTCGTTACCGGCCTGAACATCATCGAGGTCATCCCTTCGACCATGGCGATACCGGATGTCGTCGCGGTGCTGGAATCGGAAGAGGAAGACGCCCGCGCCCGCGATGTGTGGTGGCTGGAAAAATGTCGCAGTCATGGCGTTGATGGCGCATGGGAAGTGATCCGTGGCGTGTACGTGCCGGTGCTGGCGCGGCGCTCGTGCATGGCGGACCTGGCCGTATGCCGCCTTCCGAACGGTGGCGGCGCGCTTCCCAGCGGCATGGATTACATCACGCGCGCACTGTTCTCGTCGGCATCGCCGATGCTGCTGGTTCCGGCTGGCTGCACATCATCGTTCCGGGCGATGCGCATCCTGGTGGCGTGGAACAGCACGCAGGAAGCGATGCGCGCCTTGCGCGCCGCGCTGCCGTTCCTGCGTGAAGCGCAAACGGTAAGCCTGGCGGATGGCTCGACCAACGAGCTGCCGGGCGTAGCGCCGCCACCGTTGCCGGTTGACGCCTGGTTGAAGCGGCAGGGCGTTCGCTTGCACGCGGCGCTGAAATTTCCGGCTTCGGCGCGTGTGGGCGAAGCGTTGCTCGAGCAGGCGACTGCGATGCAGGCGGATATGCTGGTGATGGGCGCGTGGGGGCATTCGCGCATCAACGAGCTGATTTTGGGCGGCACCACCCGATATGTTTTGCAGCATGCGAAGCTGCCGGTGCTGGTGGCGCATTGAGGGTTCGTCGAATTTCGGTTTACCGGAATGCAATCCCTCCCCTGCGTGCAGTAGAGCCTGCCCCGGACCTGGTCCCGGGGTGAGGGTTAGGGTGGGGTGAAGCAATCTCGCGATGCGCTTCAACCATGCGGCAAGCTCGGACAACCCCACCCCAGCCCTCCCCTGCGCGCAGGGGAGGGGGCCATCATTCGCCATAGGAACATCCTCAAGCCTGCTGCAGCTTCTGCTCGTCAGCCGCCGGCGCGGGAGATAGCTCTTCCTGCTCCGCATACGCTGCATCGTCCAATTCCCGTTCGCCGATCGCAGCGCGCGACACCCGCAGCATCAGCTCGGCCAGTGCCGCCATTACGTCGTCCAGGCAGACGATGCCGATCAGCCGGCCATCATCGTCCACGATCGGCAAGCGCCGCACGTGGCTGCCGAGCATGATGTCGATCAGTTCGTCGATGGTGGCGTCGGGACGGCATACCGCCAGCGGTGCGGATTCGACACCGCCAAGGGGCTGGTCTTCATCCTTCTCGCCCGCCAGGATGCGCACCGCCAGGTCGCGGTCGGTCAGGATGCCGCTGGGCAATACGCCAAGCAGCGTGTTCTTGGTGGCGACCACGCAACCGACGTCGTGCTGCCGCATCGTGCAGGCGGCCTGCCGGATGCTGGCGGTTTCGTTCAACTGGATGACGCGGCGGGTTCCGATATCTGCGGCGCGCATGGTGTTTTCTCCCGAAGCTCAGGATCCATGCTGGAGCGGAGCGGGGCCTGGCGCTTGATGCGCGTCAAGCCGGGCCGCGCTCGTTACACAGTGTTACAAACGGTTGCCGAGCCGTCCTTTTGTGGTTACGCGCCAACCCTAGAGTGAACCCCACACAGCCAACCAGGGCTTTTTGGGGAACTGACATGACCGCACTAGCACCCGCCGTCCGCGCCATACCCACGGGAAAGCCGTGCGCCATGCTGGCGCTGGCCAGCGATGAGATCGGCATCGATATCGAGGCCTTGCGCCAGCACGTGCCGGTGCGCCGCTGCAAGCATGCCGCCGGGCAGGGCATCTATCACGTGGGGCAGCCGTTCCAGGCGATCTACCTGGTGCATGCCGGTTCCTACAAAACCTGCGAGCTGGCCGACGACGGACGCGAACAGGTGACCGGTTTTCGCATGCGCGGCGAATTGATCGGGGTGGAATCGATCGGCCTCAAGACCTATTCCTGCGACGTGATCGCGCTGGAAGATAGCGAAGCGTGGGAACTGCCCTATCCGGCCGTGCTGCGCGCTTGCCTGCATGAACCGGAATTGCATGCGCGCATCACCGCCGCGCTGGCCGCGGAAATCCGCAACGACCGCTCGTGGATGCTGATGCTCGGCACGTTGGCGGCCGAACGCCGCGTGGCGGCCTTCCTGCTGGATGTGGCCGCGCGCTACGCCCGCCTGGGATTCAGCGCAAAGCATTTCATCCTGCGCATGAGCCGCATCGACATGGCCAGCTTCCTGGCGCTCAAGCACGAAACCGTCAGCCGTGCCTTGTCGCGGCTGGACGAACTGAACGTCATCACCGTGCAGCGCCGCGAAGTGCAAGTGCTCGATGTGGAAGGATTGCGCGCCCTGGCAGGGGCCGCGCATTAGGGCAACAGGTTCAGATCGATTCGCGATCCAGCACCCGGCGCACCGCACTGCCGAGCTGCTCGCGCCGGTAGGGTTTGCGCAACAACTCGAACGTGCCGAAGGTGTGCGGATCGATGCCCAGCGAGGCATATTCGTAGCCGGACGTGAACAACACCGGCAGATGCATGTTCTGCTCGCGCGCCTTGGCCGCCAGCTCGAACCCGGTCATGTCGCCGCCCAGTACGACATCCGTAAAGAGCAGATCGATGCCTTGTTGCGTGGACAACAGCCGCAATGCCGTTTCGGCGTCGCTGGCTTCCAGCGGCATGTAACCCAGCGTGCGCAGGAAGGCGACGGCGACGCGCCGCACCTCGGCTTCATCTTCCACCACCAGCACGGTCTCGTGGCCCTTGCGCGACTGCGGTACCGGTGCGTCGTCCGCCGATGCCGTGGTGGCCACCGGCAGATACAGCTCCACGCGCGTACCGTGACCGACCTGGCTTTCGATGTTCAGGTGCCCGCCCGATTGCTTCACGAAGCCGTACACCATGCTCAAGCCCAGGCCACTGCCTTTGCCGACGCCCTTGGTGGTGAAGAAGGGTTCCAGCACATGCGCGAGGATTTCCGGTCGCATGCCTTCGCCGGTATCCCCCACGGCGAACATCACATAGGAACCCGGCGCCAGGCGCGCGTCGGCATCGGCGCTGGATACCTGGTGGGGATGCGCGGTGATGGAAAGGCGTCCGCCGCGCGGCATGGCGTCGCGCGCGTTCAAGGCCAGGTTGAGCAATGCGGCTTCCAGTTCGCCCGGGTCGGCGTACACGGCCGGCACATCGCTGGCGCACTCGGCCATCACCGAAATGCGTTCGCCCAGTGTGCGGCCAAGCATGTCGCTGAGATCGGCCAGCAGTTGCACCGTGCGCACGGCTCGCGGCAACAAATGTTGGCGGCGGGAGAAGGCCAGCAGCTTGCGCGTCAGCGCCGCGCCGCGGTCCACCGCGCGGGAAGCGCTTTCCAGCGTCTCGCGCGTGGCCGGATCTTCCGGCGCATCCGCTTCCAGTAGCTGCAGGTTGCCGGAGATCACGGTGAGCAGGTTGTTGAAATCGTGCGCGATGCCGCCGGTGAGCTGGCCCAGCGCATCCAGGCGTTGCGCATGCGCGAGCTGTTCTTCGCTGCGCCCGCGCTGGATCGCCGCCGCCAGGATGTTGGCGACCGACTGCAGGAATTGCTGCCGGTCGCGATCGAACGAACCGTGTTCGTGCGACAACGCCAACAGCAGCCCCATCGGTCCGCGCCGATCCAGCAATGGCGCCACGGCGGCATCGGTGAAGCCGTCGGCCAGGGCGGGGCAGATAGTCCTGAGGCTGTCGATGACGGTGATCTGCGTTGGGGCTTCGCCGATGGCGATCGCCTGCAACGCCGCGTTGCGCGCGATGTCGGCCAGCACCTGTTCCGGCAGTCCGACTGCAGCGGGTACCAGCAAGCCGACGTGACGCGGGTCGATCAGCATGATGGCCGCGGTGGAAATGCCCAGCGTAGAGGCGATCAGCCGGGGTATTTCGCCGATCGCCTGTTCGTCATGCGACGCTTCCAGCAGGCGCCGGCTGATTTGCGCCACTACCGCATCGAAGCGTGCACGTTCCAAAGCCTGGCGCGCGCGCTGCGTTTCGGAGATGTCGCGGATCGACGCGGCGAACAGCGTGCCCAGCGACGAGGCGACCGGGCTCAAGCCGATTTCCACCGGAAAAGATTGGCCGTCAGCCCGCACGCCGACCAATTCGTTGCCCGCGCCCATCGGGCGCACGCGCGGATGGGCCATGTAATGCGTGCGATGCGCAACGTGCGCCTGTCGTGCCGCTGCCGGCAGCAGCGCCTCCACCTTGAGGCCGGCCAGCGTGCCGCTGCCGTAGCCGAACAAGCGCTCGGCATGCGCGTTGGCGAGCACGATCACACCATGTGCGTCCGTGACGATCATCGCGTCCGGCGCGGTCTCGAACAGCGCGCGGAACAGGCTGGCGTCGGAAACCTGGGAAGAAGCGTTGTCGTTCATAGGCGTTGCACGACAGGTGAGAAAAGGTAGCCGGCGCCGCGGATCGACTTGATGCGCTGCGGATTGGCCGGATCGGGCTCGATCTTGCGCCGCAGGCGGCCGATCTGCACGTCGATCGAGCGGTCGTAGGGG
This sequence comes from Dyella sp., assembly GCF_051954575.1. Classification (GTDB taxonomy): domain Bacteria; phylum Pseudomonadota; class Gammaproteobacteria; order Xanthomonadales; family Rhodanobacteraceae; genus Dyella_B. Next base: position 21,447 of record NZ_JBQCHP010000001.1, read on the forward strand.
CCGGCGTCGCGGCCATGGATATGCGTCATCAGCTGGTCGCGGCTGAGCACCTTGTTGGCCTGTTCCACCAGCACGCGCAGCAGGGTGAATTCGCCGCTGGTGAGCGCGATCGGTTCGCCGTCCGGACTGATCAGGCTGTGCGACTGGATGTCCAGCACGTAGCCTTCGAAGGCATAGCGCGTCCGTGCCACGCCCGCTGCGGCGGCCTTGGGGGGCGCGTTCGAAAACCGGCGCAATACGCTGCGCACGCGCGCCAGCAACTCGCGCAGGTCGAACGGCTTGGTGACGTAGTCGTCCGCACCCAATTCCAGGCCGACCACGCGATCCACCGACTCTCCGCGCCCGGTGACGATGATCACCGGGCCGTGCCAATGCTCGCGCAAATGGCGCGTCAGGCTAAGGCCATCTTCGCCGGGCAGCCCCAGGTCTAGCATGACGATGTCGACCGGTTCGGCATCGACGATGCGACGCATCTGCACGCCGTCGCTGGCGGTGGTGACCCGGAACCCGTTGCTGGTGAAATAACGACTGAGGATGTGCGCAATCTCGGCGTCGTCGTCCACCACCAGCACGTGTTGGGGTATCGGCGAAGCAGGGTTAGGTGAGATAACCATCCGGACCTTGTTTCGAATGACGTGCCTTGGATGCGGCAAGCATACGCCACCGTTCAAGGCCGCGCAGCCGTGCCGGAACGACTTGATTTCGCTCAAACCGCCCCGCGGGTGCGCTTTCTACAGTACCGGCATGGACGATATCGCCATTCATGCCACGGGCCTGACCAAATCCTTCGGCGAAGGCGCGGCGGTTACGGTCGCCGTGCGCGACGCGACCTTCCAGGCGCGCTACGGGGAGATCCTGTTCATCGTCGGGCCTTCCGGCAGCGGCAAAACGACACTGCTGAGCATGATCTCGGGCATCCTGCGGCCGAGCGCGGGCGCGGTGAGCGTGAAGGGCGCCGACCTGTGGCAGATGAGCGCCAATGAGCTGGCGGAGTTCCGGCTGCAGACCATCGGCTTCGTGTTCCAGGATTTTCACCTCTTCCCGCGCCTGAGTACGGCCGAGAACGTCGCCATCCCGCTGGTGTTGCGCCACCAGGACTGGGACGCGTCGGTGGCCAAGGGCGAGCAGGCGCTGGAGATTGTCGGCTTGAAGAACCGCGCCGCGCTGCCGCCGGTAAAACTCAGCGGCGGCGAGCAGCAGCGCGTGGCGATCGCCCGGGCGCTGGTGGGCGATCCGGAACTGCTCATTCTGGACGAACCCACCGCCTCGCTCGATGGCGATACCGGACGCATGATCCTGCAGTTCGTGCGCGAACACGTGCTCAATGCCCGGCGCTGCATTCTGATCGTCACGCACGACGCGCGCATCTTCGAATTTGCCGACCGCGTGATGCACATGGAAGACGGGCGCATCACCGACCACGCGAGCCCCAACTCATGAACACCAGGATCATCTTCGGCCTGGCCGGCTGCGGCTTGCTGTTCGCGCTGGTCAGCGCGTACATCTACGGCCGGCAGAAGCCGGCGCTGCCGCCAGTATTCACGCCACCGACCAATCCGTACGCCAGCGGCATCTATACCAACGGCATCGTGGAGAGCTACCAGGGCAGCGGCGAGAACATCGCTATCTATCCCGATGTATCCGGGCGCATCACGCAGATCCATGTGCGCGAGGGCGACCGGGTCAAGGCCGGCCAGCCGTTGGTATCGATCGACGATTCCGTGCAGCAGGCGCTGGCCGCGCAACAGCAACATCAGGCCGAAGCGGCGCTGGCGCAGCTGCAGGCGCTGCAAGCCGAGCCGCGCAAGGAAACGCTGGACGTGGCCGCCGCGCAGGTTGCGCAAGCGCAGGCCGGTGTGAAGACCGCCGGCGATGCCTATGAAAAGCAGCAGCATGCGTTTGGAATCGATCCGCGTTCGGTAAGCAAGGATGCGCTGGACAGCGCACGCGATGCCTTGCAAGTCGCGCAGGCGAACCTGGACTACGCGCGCCGGCAATACAGCCTGATCAAGGCGGGCGCGTGGACGTACGACATCCACAATCAGGAAGCGCAATACAACGCGCTGCAACAGGCTTACCGATCGTCCAGCGCGCTGTTGCAGAAATTCACCTTGCGCGCGCCGGCCGACGGCGTGGTGATGGCGATGAACGCGGCCATGGGCAGCTACGTGTCGCCGCAGGGCGCGTACGACACGTACACGCGGGGCTACGGTCCGGTGGTGGTGATGGGCGGGCCGCAGGATTACCTTTCGGTGCGCTGCTTCATCGACGAGATCCTGCTCACCCGGCTTCCTTCGGTGGAACACATCCGTGCGCAAATGTCCTTGCGCGGCACCGACGTGAAGATTCCGCTGGAATTCGTGCGCATCCAGCCGTACGTCACGCCGAAGATCCAGCTTTCCGATCAACGCACGGAACGGGTGGATCTGCGCGTGCTGCCGGTGATTTTTCGTTTCAAGACGCCGGGCAACGTGACGATTTATCCAGGGCAGCAGGTGGATGTGTATGTGGGCGAGAAGTAGCGCGCACACGGCCCGTAAAGGCTTGCCTCAAGTTGGCAAGGCAAGCCTGCCATGGATGTTCGTAACGCTGCTTGCCGCGTGCGCGGCCGGTCCCGATTTCAAGCGGCCCGCGGTGCCCGCCGATGCCAGCTATCTGCCGCGCGGCGATCTTCCCGAATACGTGACCGCCGTCGCCCAGACGCAGCACTTCCGCGAGGGCGCCGACGTCAGCGCAAGCTGGTGGCGCGCATTGCATTCGCCGGCGATCGACGCGCTGGTGTTGCAGTCCGTTGCCGGCAACCCCGATCTGCGCGCTGCCCAGGCCAGCCTGCAGGAAGCGCAGGACAATCTGCGCGCAGGGCAGGGCATCTTCTTTCCGCAACTCACCGCCGGCTTCGATGCGGCACGCCAGCGCGTTTCGCCCGCCGCGCAGGCCGGGCGCGGCGTTGGCGGCATCTTCAACCTGTTTACGCTGGGCGCGACGGTCAGCTACGCGCTCGACCTGTTCGGCGGCGAACGCCGTAGCGTGGAAGGCCTGCACGCTGCGGCGGATACCCAGCGCTACGTGATGCAGGGTACCTATCTGGCCTTGACCGGCAACGTGGTGAACACCGCACTGGCCCGCCAGGCGTATGCGGACGAAATCATGGCTGTGCATCAGCTCATTTCCTTGCAGACCCAGCAGCTCGATCTGGTGCAAACGCGTATCCGTGCCGGTACCGGGGTTTATAGCGAACTGCTCGGCCTGCGCAGTGCGCGTGCTTCGAACTTCGCACTGCTGGCGTCGCTGGAATTCAAGCGCGACCAGGCCGATCACCTGTTGCACCGCCTGCTCGGCAACACGCCCGGCGAAGCGCGTGTGCCGGAGCTGCATCTTGAAGACCTGCGGCTACCGGCCACGCTGCCGATCAGCCTGCCATCGGACCTGGTGCGGCAGCGGCCGGACATACTCGCGGCGGAAGGACGTTTGCATCGCGCCAGCGCCGACATCGGCGTGGCGACTGCAGCGTTGTTTCCATCCATCACGTTGGGCGGGGATTACGGTTCAGCCGCGCAGGACAGCAGCGATCTGGGCCAGGACAAAAACCGGTTCTGGAGCGAGCAGGCCTCTGTGCAGACGCCCATCTTCCAGGGCGGTACGCGCTGGTTCAATCGCAAGGCGGCGATCGATGCCTATCAGGTGTCGCTCGAGAATTATCGCAGCACCGTGCTCGCCGCGTTCGCGCAGGTGGCTGATGTGCTCAAAGCGTTGCAGCACGACGCGGAAGCCTTGCAAGCGAACGACGAAGCTCGCCGCGACGCCGCGCAGGCACTTGAGCTGGTGCAGGCCAACTATGCGGCCGGTCTGGCCGGCTACGTAGACGTGCTGGTTGCCGATACCCAGTACCGGCAGGCCGACATCGCCTATGTGCAGGCATTGGCGCAGCGTTACCAGGACACGGTCGCGCTATACGTGGCGCTGGGCGGCGGCTGGTGGCACCAAGCGAAACCCGATGCGCCGATCGCCAGCGCCTCGCAGCACAAGCAGGCACGGCCATGAAATATGCCGGCCTCTTCAAGCTTGCCTACAAATTGCTGGTGAACGATCGCGGCAAGTTTTACGCCTTGCTGCTCGGCATCACCTTCGCGGTGTTCCTGATGGTGGAGATGACTTCGCTGTTCGCCGGCATCCTGAATCGCTCGGCGTCCACCGTCACCAACGTGGGCGCGACGATCTGGATCATGGACCCGGCCGTGAACACCGTGGCCAGCAGCATTCCCATGCCCGATTACCTGCTCAATGCCGTACGCAGCATTCGCGGCGTGCACTACGCCGTGCCGCTGTACTCCGGCGGTGCGCAGGTCAAGCTCAAGGGCGGCGCGTACCAGGCGGTCACCGTGATGGGCCTGGACGATACCAGCCTGGTGGGGCGGCCGGCGCTGGAGCAGGGACATATCCAGGATATCTACGCCGAGAACGCATTCATCGTGGTGGACGATGCGGAGTTTTCAAAGCTGGGCAAACCGGCGATCGGCGCCGAATTCGAGCTCAACGACCATCGCGGCGTGGTGGTGGGCATTGCCAAGGTGAACGCGTTCGGCCTGTTCGGCATTCCCACGCTCTACACTACTTATCGGCGCGCCACCGAATACATTCCCAATCCGCGCTTCACCATTTCCTACATCCTGGCCGAGCCGACCGATGCCCAGGCCATTCCGGCGATCAAGCGCGAGGTGGCGGCGCTTGGTTATCTGGCGCTGACCAAGGACGAGTTCGACAAGCGCATCGCCGATTTCTACAAATACCAGACCGGCGTGGGCACCAACATCATGCTGATGACCATCATCAGTTTCATTGTGGGCCTGACCATTTCGGCGCAGACGTTCTACACCTTCGTGCTGGAGAACCTGGACAAGTTCGGCGCGCTCAAGGCGATCGGGGCCAAAGGCTACGAGCTGACCTACATGATCCTGTTCCAGGTGACCTTCACCAGCCTCACCGGCTACGGCCTGGGCACCGGCCTGTGTGCGCTGATGATCATGGTGGCACGCCTGCGCCTGCCCGATTACGCCGCGCTGATCACGGTGCCCAACCTGGGTCTGGCGCTGGGGATGGTGATGCTGATTGCGGCGGTGTCCAGCTATATCAGCATCCGCAAGGTGCTGAAGGTGGAGCCGTTCGATATCTTCCGCGGCTAGGAATGCTCTGATCTATGCCACGCACCCGGCATGATGCCCGCAATACCCACGCGCACTATTTGCGGCGTTTTTGCCGGCTCAGCGCATGAAAGCGCGATGGTGGCGCCAGATGTGCACGCACGGTCTCGAACAGCGGGCTGGCTTGTGATGGATGTTCGAGGTGACGTCCCACCGCCGCCGCCGCCAATTGGGCGACTTCCAGCGGGAGGGGCGCCGTGCTTTGCGGCCAGAATCCCAACTCCAGGGCAGCCAGTCGTGCCGCACTATCCAGATGCGGCAGCACCTCGCCATAGGCGGCGCGGCGCAGGTCGTTGTCCGCGGCGTTGCCAGGCGACGCGATGATGATGCGGCACGCCGCCTGGTTGGTGCTTTTCAAATACGCGCCGTACGCCGTCAAACAACCGGAAAACAGGGAGCGGTAGCGCAACGCATCCGATCCTGCGCTTTGTCCGGATGGATGCTCCACCACGGCGACCGCGAAGCGCAGCGGCAGTCGGCGGATGAGCGTGGCCAAGGTGCTTTCCGCTGCGTTCGGCTCGCGAACGGGAAGGCATAACTGGGGTGCCGCGTCGCGAAGCCAGGGCGCGATCGGCATGCGAAGGGACGCGTTGCTGTCATCGCCACGCAGCGACTGCAACATCGTCAGCGACTGCGTGAGCATGGACCATGCGGCCGACACGGTCGGCCAGCACAGGATCTCTACGTCGATGCGCTTGTCTTGCGCATCCACACGGTACTCGCCAAGAAACGCCACATGTTCGGGCCGTAGGCCGGCCATCGTCTGCAAAACATTGGGAGCGCTTTTCGCCGCCGAAGACGACGGTCGGCGTGTGGGTTTATCCGTTGCGGATACGGTCATTTCGTTTTTCCGGCAGGGCCTCGTCCTCGGCATGCCACGGGCGGCCGGAGGTGCGTTCGATGTACTCACGGATCAGTCGGCGGACGACCTGGGACGGTGTCGTGTCCTCGGCCGCGCACAGCCGTTCGAACACCGCCTTCTTGCGCGGGTCGATCAGGATCGTGAGGCGGGCGGTGCGATTTTCGATTGCCATAGGAGTATTCTCCAACTTACACATGAATCAATCTAGATGATAATTACATTATCATTGAACGCACATGCAGGGTGTTCATGATGTGGGCGACGCCATGACAGGGGATCGAACACGTGAGTGAGTGGGCCGCCGCGTCACCGACCGTGACCGCCGTACTCAGCCTGGTGACGGCCTGGCTATGCGTGGGCGGGCTGGGTTTGGTGCGCCCGAACAAGGTCGGCTGGATCGCCCACGTCTTGTTTCCATTGGGTGCCGTGATCGCACTGGGCGTTGCCGCGATCGGCGCCACGACGTGGCTGCCTGCGTTCGTGGCGCAGCAAGCGGTGTTGCCGCTCGGCCTGCCTGACTTGCCTTTTCATGTGCGGCTGGATGCGCTATCGGGATTTTTCCTGCTGCTGCTGGGTAGTGCCGGCACCGGCATTTCAATCTTCTCGGCGGGCTACTTCCGTGCGGGCGAGGGCACGGCACCGGGTCTGTTGTGTCTGCAGTACCACGTGTTTCTGGCCAGCATGGCGATGGTGATGCTGGCTGACGATGCGTACCTGTTCATGGTGGCCTGGGAAACCATGGCACTCAGCTCCTATTTCCTCGTCACTACGCAGCATCGCTTGCCCGAAATCCGCCGCGCCGGTTTTCTCTACTTGCTGATGGCGCATGTGGGCGCGCTCGGCATTCTGCTGTGCTTCGGCGTGCTGCACGGTGGCAGTTGGCAAATGACGTTCGATGCCATGCGTACTGCCACCCTCGCGCCGTTCTGGATGAGTATCGCGTTCCTGCTGGCTCTGTTCGGGTTTGGCGCCAAGGCGGGACTGGTGCCGCTGCACGTTTGGTTGCCCGAGGCGCACCCGGCGGCGCCATCGCCGGTGTCGGCGATGATGAGCGGTCTGATGCTCAAGACGGCGATCTACGGCCTGCTACGCGTGAGCCTGGACGTGCTGCCTGCCGGCCCCTGGTGGTGGGGTGTGCTCACGCTTGCGCTGGGCTTGGGCACGGCGCTCTACGGCGTCGTCTTTGCGGCGGTGCAGACCGACATGAAACGGCTGCTGGCGTATTCATCCATCGAAAACATCGGTCTGATCGTTGCTGGCATCGGCTTGGTCCTGATCTGTCGCAGCGTCGATATGCGTGTCCTGGCGGCGTTGGCGTTGGCTGCCGTACTGATCCACGCCCTCAACCATGCGCTCTTCAAAAGTCTGTTGTTCCTGGCGACCGGTTCGGTGATGCATGCCACCGGCGAACGCAGTCTAGGCAAGTTGGGTGGATTGATTCGACGCATGCCATGGGTCGCGGCGTTTGCCCTGGTCGGCTCGCTTGCGATTGCAGGGTTGCCGCCGCTCAACGGCTTTGTCTCCGAATGGCTGCTGCTGCAGGCCTTCCTGCAAACGCCCCATATACCGCATGCCTTCCTCAATATGATCGTTCCGCTGGGTGCGGCGGTCGTATCGTTGGCAGCGGCGCTGGCCGGCTATGTGATGGTCAAGTTCTATGGCGTGATTTTTCTTGGCCAGCATCGGGAAAGCACACTGGCCATGGCGCACGACGCCAGCGGTCTCGAACGAATCGGCTTGGCCTGGTTGGCGCTGGGCTGCGTTTTGATCGGCGCATTCCCCCAGGTCGCGTTGGATGTGGTTGGGCACGTCACGCAGCTTTTGCTGGGTGACACCGCGCAACGTGGATCGTCGTGGTGGTGGATCACGCCGGCGGCCACCCACCAGGCTTCCTACAGTGGCCTGTGGTTCTGGGTGGGATTGCTGGCCGTGACGGGCGCTACCTTTGTGTTCGTACGACGCTTTTATCGCGGCCGTGTCCGCCGCACGGCCGCGTGGGATTGTGGCTATCCCTGGCAGACACCGCGCATGCAGGATTCCGCGGAAGGTTTTGGTCAACCCATCCGTCATCTCTTTGGCCCGATCTTCAAGATCGAGCGCGAATTGCCGCGTCCTTCCGACGCCACGCCGCGGTATCGCATCCAGATCGAGGATCGCATCTGGCTCGCCTGCTACCAGCCCTTGGGCCGCGTGCTTCAACGCGTCACCGAAAGCCTCGCCGTGCTGCAAGGGGGACGCTTGGCGGTCTATCTGCTTTACAGCTTCCTTACCTTGATCGTCCTGCTGGTATGCGTCCTATGACGGCCGCCGTTTATCTCTGGCAAGTGGGCGTGTGCGCGGTGGCGATCGGCCTGGCGCCGTTATTCGCCGGCTGGGTCGCGCAGTGTCGGGCGAGGCTTCAGAATCGCTGCGCACCGCCGCTGTGGCAACCGTATCGCATGCTGCGAAAGCTGTTCCACAAGGAAGCTACGCTGGCTATCAATGCGTCCTGGCTTTTTCGTGCCGCGCCTTACGTCGTGTTCGCCGCCATGGTGCTGGCCGCCGGGATCATTCCGTCGCTGACGACGGAACTGCCAGTAGCGCGGGTCGCCGATGCGATTGCCTTGGTCGGTTTGTTTGCAACTGCGCGTGTCTTCATGGCATTGGCGGCGATGGATATCGGCACGGCCTTCGGCACCCTGGGCGCACGGCGCGAAATGATGATCGGGTTTCTCACCGAGCCCGCGCTGCTGATGGTGTTGTTCAACGCCTTTCTGATGGCGGGTACGACAGCGTTGCCGGGGATCGTGCAGAACACGCTGGCGCAGCCGCATGTGATGCTGCATCCCAGCCTGGCTTTCGCTGCCGTGGCGTTCGTGATGGTGCTGCTGGCGGAAAACGCACGATTGCCGATCGACAACCCGTCCACCCATCTGGAACTGACGATGATCCACGAGGCGATGGTGCTGGAGTATTCCGCACGCCATCTGGCGTTGATCGAGTGGGCCTCGTGGCTGAAGCTGTTCAACTATGCCTGCATCGGTTTCACGTTGTTCGTGCCCTGGGGCATCGCCACGCATGGTGTCAGCCTTGGTGGCATCGCGCTCGCCATGCTGCTACTGGTCGCCAAGTTGGGGGTGGCGGGCGCCGCCTTGGCGTTCTTCGAGACCACCTCGGCCAAGTTGCGCCTGTTTCGCGCGCCGGAGTTCCTCACGATGGCGTTTTTGCTGGCCGTGCTTGGCTTGCTCGTGCACCTGCTGCTGGAAGGGTGAGCCATGTCCGCACCGTCGCTTACGACCCAGGTACTGCAAACACTCGCCGGCGCGCTGCTGCTGATCGCCTTTGCGATGCTGGCCGAACGGCGAAGCCGTCGCCTGGTCACGCTGCTGATCTGGCAAGGCGCGGTGTTGGTGACCTCCACGCTGTTGGTCGCGGCAACCGCGCATCTTCCCCACCTGTTGTTTTCCGCGATGCTCACCTTGGTGCTGAAGGTCGGCGTGCTGCCGTGGATCCTGCTGCGCCTGATGCATCGACTGGGGATCGAGCGCGACAACGAGCCGCTGGTGAATGTGCCTACCTTGATGCTGGTCGGCCTGGCGCTGGTGATATTCGCCTTTGGCTTGGCGCAACCGATCACGGCGCTTGCCACGACGGTCATCCGGCAAACCTTGGGGATCGCATTGGCTGTGATTCTGCTCGCCTTGCTCATGATCCTCGCGCGCCGCAAAGCGTTTACCCAGGTGATTGGATTCCTGGCCTTGGAAAATGGCCTGTTCTTTGGAGCCATCAGCACCACCTACGGCATGCCGATGATCGTGGAACTGGGCATCGCGCTGGACGTGCTGGTTGGCGTCTTCATCTTCGGCGTGTTCTTTTTCCACATCCGGGAACAGTTCGACAGCCTGGACCTCCATCACCTCGAATCGCTCAAGGAGGACTGACGTGGAGATTGCACTCGTCGTGGGCTTTCCCCTGATCGGCGCTGCCTTGCTCGCCTTGCTCGGCGCGCAACGCCATGCCGCCGAGGTCAACGTTGCGATCAGCCTGGCGACCTTGCTGGCAGCGGCCGCGCTGGTCATGCGCGTGATCCGGGGCGGCGCGATGAGCGCGTTCGACGAGCAGTTCTTCATCGACCCGTTCAACGTGTTCCTGGTCGCGCTGACGGCGCTGGTCGGTTTCACCACCGCGGTGTTTTCGCGGCCCTACATGCGTATCGAAACGGCCCACGGGCGCCTGACGGCGGGGCGGCTTCGGCTTTACCACAGCATGTATCAGTTGTTCATGGCCGCCATGCTGGTGGCTCTGACGACCAACAACCTGGGGTTTCTCTGGGTGGCGATGGAAGCGGCCACGTTGTCGACCGTGTTGCTGGTGTCGCTGTATCGCACCCGCGCCAGCATCGAAGCGGCGTGGAAGTATTTCATTCTTTGTGGCGTCGGCATTGCCTTGGCCCTGTTTGGCACGATCCTGGTGTACGTCGCCGCCGAAGGAAAGCTCGGCGGCAACGGCATGACCGCGCTGTTGTGGACGCATCTCAATGCCGTCAAAGGCCAGCTGGAGCCGACGGTGATCGGCCTGGCCTTCGTATTTCTGTTGGTCGGCTACGGCACCAAGGTGGGATTGGCACCGCTGCACAACTGGCTGCCCGACGCGCATGCGGAAGGCCCCACGCCTGTTTCGGCCGTGCTGTCGGGGCTTCTCCTCAACGTGGCGCTCTATGCGGTCCTGCGCTGCAAGATCATCACCGACGGCGCACTGCATTCGGCGCTGCCCGGTCGCATGCTGATGGGTTTCGGCCTGCTCTCCACGGTGTGGGCGACGTTCTTTCTATGGCGCCAACGCGATATCAAGCGGTTGTTCGCGTACTCGTCCATCGAGCACATGGGCATCATGACGTTCGCCTTCGGCATGGGCGGTCCGGTCGCGAGCTTTGCGGGGCTCCTGCACATGACCGTACATTCGTTGACGAAATCGGCGATTTTTTTTGCGGCCGGACACGCCACCCAGGCCGCCGGCACACAGCGCATGGAGGGTATCCGCGGACTGCTCGCCATCCATCCCGGCGTGGGTTGGGGACTGATGCTCGGCACGCTGGCGATTCTCGGTATGCCACCCTTCGGCGTGTTTGCCAGCGAGTATCTGGTGCTGACGACGGCGATGCGTGATCACCCTTGGGCCACGCCGATCCTGCTCCTCGCGCTGGCGGTTGCGTTCGCGGCGATCTTCGGGCGCGTGCAACCGATGGTGTTCGGCGATACGCAGGCACCATCGCTACCGCATCCGCCGTCGCTGCTGCCGGTGTTCGTCCATCTACTGCTGGTGCTGGCGCTGGGGATCAGCATTCCCTCCGCACTCGCCGAGTGGTATCGCTTGGCTGCGCATTTGTTCGTGGAGTAACCGTATGCCGCTAGAGGTCATTGCGAGCCAAGGCACGCCATTACCCGCGAACGTGCCGGCGCGGCGGCTGATGGTGGATGCCCATCAATGGGCGGCCATTGCAGGACAGTTGCATGAGGCCGATGCATGCCTGCTTACGATGTGGGGCGCCGACGAACGGGATCGCAGCGGCTTGTTCCATGTGTTCGCGGCTTTTCTTTGGTCGAACCAGGTCGTGCTGCTCCAGCATGCGATGGCGGGCGATCATCCGGCTTATCCCTCGCTAGCGCGGTGGTTTCCGGTGGCGGTCCGTTTGCAACGCGCCATCTACGATCTGTTGGGCCTGGAAACCGACGAGGGTGATAAACGACCTTGGCTGCGTCATGACGGTTGGCCGGAAGATTGTTTCCCCTTGCGCAGGGATGTCAGTGCTGCCGCGACTTATCCCAATACGCCCCGGCCGTATCCGTTTGTACCCGTCAATGGCGAGGGCGTGCATGAAATTCCGGTTGGCCCGATTCACGCAGGCACCATCGAGCCGGGCCACTTCCGGTTTTCCGTAGTTGGGGAAAAGGTGCTGCGTCTGGAAGAGCGCCTGGGCTATGCCCACAAAGGTGTCGCCAAGCGTTTCGAAGCGTTGTCGCTGCAGGGAGGTCACCGGCTCGCAGCACGCGTCAGCGGCGACAGCGCGGTGGCTTTCTCATGGGCCTACTGTGCGGCTGCTGAGGCTCTCACTGGTACCGCGATATCGCCACGTACCGCTTATCTGCGCGCACTGGCGCTGGAGCGGGAGCGCATTGCCAACCACTTGGGCGATTTGGGAGCCCTCGGCAACGATGCCGGGCTTGCCTTCGGCCTGATGCAGTTTTCGGCGCTGAAGGAACGATTGCTGCGTCTCAATCAGGAAGTTTTCGATCAGCGTTACCTGATGAACTATGTCGTTCCGGGTGGTGTGAAGTCGGACGTGGGGCCGCGCTCGGTTCGCCTTTTGTTGGATGAGGCGGCGGCTATCGAACGCGATGTAGTGGCGCTGCGCACGATCTACGACGAACACGCAGGGCTGCAGGATCGCTTCAAGGATGCCGGGCAACTCACTCCATCGATTGCCAAAGCACAGGGGGCGCTCGGCCTGGTGGCGCGTGCCTCCGGCATCGAGCGAGACCTGCGCGTAAACATGCCGTGGGCGCCTTATGACGATCTGCATCCTGCCGGGATGCTGCGGATCGAGGGCGACGTCGCGGCGCGCGTCCAGGTGCGGTTCGATGAAATCGTGGAATCCCTGCGGCTCAGTCGACTTCTGCTGGAAAAACTGCCCCAGGGTTCGATATCGGCGGCGATCCGTGCGGTCAACGCAGAACGGATCGGCCTCGGTGTCATTGAAGGCTGGCGTGGACCGGTGATGGTGGCGCTCCAAGCGGAGGAGTCGTTCGCGATCCGCCGTTGTCACGTACATGACCCTTCCTGGCAGAACTGGCCGCTGATCGAGCATGCGATCAGCGGCAACATCGTGCCCGATTTTCCGCTTATCAATAAATCGTTCAACCTTTCCTACAGCGGCCACGACGGGTGAATCCATCATGCTCGATATCCTGAAGCGTATTCATCGCACCGGCATGCTCAGCGAGGCGTTGCCCGTTCACGACGGGCACGAAGTCCATGTCCGGCGTATTCACCAGCGGCTTCACCGTGTGTTCGGGCGCGCACTACGCATCCGCCATGTGGATGCCGGCTCCTGCAACGGTTGCGAACTGGAAATTCAGGCACTGGCCAATCCGTACTACAACCTCGAAGGTACGGGCATTGCCTTTGTGGCGAGTCCACGCCATGCCGACGTGCTGCTGGTGACAGGCCCGGTTTCCGTCAACATGGAAGAGGCGCTGAAACGGGCCTATGAGGTCATGCCCGATCCCAAATGGGTGATCGCCGTCGGGGATTGCGGCGCCTGCGGCGGGATTTTTGGCATCAGTTACGCGTCACGCGGGCGGGTGAGCAACGTGGTTCCAGTCGACGCAACGATACCGGGTTGCCCCCCCGCGCCCCTGGCGCTGCTGCATGGCTTGCTGCTTATCACGCGTCATCCAAGGCAGCCGTGACATCGCTGCATTAAAAACGCGATGCGGCACGAAAACCGATCGCGCTCATGTAATCTGCATCGGCACCTTCGTCGCCGGCGGCGAAGCTTCCTTGTCTTTCAGGAAACCTTGCAGCTGCTCACCCGACAAGGTCTCTTCCTTCAGCAGCGCGACAGCCGCCTGCTCGAGCACGTCGCGCTCCGCAGCAAGCATCGCGCGGGCACGCACGAATGCCTCGTCGACGAGTTCTCGCACGGCCTTGTCGATCGCCGCCGCGGTCTGCTCGCTGTAATGTCGCCGCCACCATTCCTCGGTACGCGTGCCGAGCACGCTGGGCGCCTCGTTTTCGTAACTGACCTGCCCGAGTTCCGGCACCATGCCGTAGGCCAGCACCATGCTGCGGGCAATCGAGGTCGCTTTGGCCAGATCGTCCGCCGCGCCGGTTGACAGCTCGCCCAGCGCCAGCACTTCGGCGGCGCGTCCGCCCAGCAGCACGGCCATCTTGTCGGCCAGTTCCGTGCGCGACATCAGGAAGCGGTCCTCGGTGGGGCGCTGGATGGTATAGCCCAACGCCGCGATGCCTCGCGGAATGATCGATACCTTTTGCACGCGGTCGGCGCCGGGAAGGGCGAGCGCGACCAGCGCGTGACCCAGTTCGTGATACGCCACCGTGCGCCGCTCCTTTGGATTGAGCAGCCGGCTTTTCTTTTCCAACCCGGCAATGACGCGTTCGATGGCGTCGGTGAGATCACGGTTTTCGATCGCCTCGGCGCTGCGCCGCGTGGCGAGCAAGGCCGCTTCGTTCACCAGGTTGGCCAGATCCGCGCCAGTGAAGCCGGCGGTCAGCGCGGCGACGTCTTCCAACGATACGGACGCGGCGAGTTTCACCTTGCGTGCATGCACGCCGAGTATCGCCAGCCGTCCAAACTTGTCGGGCCGGTCGACCAGCACCTGGCGATCGAAGCGGCCGGCACGCAGCAACGCCGGATCGAGTATTTCCGGACGATTGGTGGCGGCCAGCAAGACCACGCCGCTGCTTACGTCGAAACCGTCCAGTTCGGTGAGCAGCTGGTTGAGCGTTTGCTCCTTTTCGTCCTGGCCGCCGCTGACCGGCGAGATGCCGCGCGCGCGTCCCAGCGCATCCAGTTCGTCGATGAAGATGATGCACGGCGCATGCGCACGTGCCTGCTGGAACAGGTCGCGCACGCGCGCCGCGCCCACGCCGACGAACAGCTCCACGAATTCCGAGCCGCTGATGGAGAAGAACGGTACGCCCGCTTCACCCGCGACGGCGCGCGCAAGCAGCGTCTTGCCGGTGCCGGGCGGGCCCACCAGCAATACGCCTTTGGGTACGTGCGCACCCAGCCGGCCGTAGCCTTTGGGATCCTTGAGAAAGGCGATGATTTCCTTCAGCTCGTCCTTGGCTTCATCCACGCCGGCGACGTCCGCGAAGGTGGTGGAAATGGACCGCTCCATGAAGATCTTCGCCTTGCTCTTGCCGATGGCCAGCATGCCGTCCGCGCCGGTGGTCTTGATCACCCGCCGCGACATGAACACCCAGAACGCCACGATCAAGAGAAGCGGCAGCATCCAGGTGAAGAATTTTTCGAGCAGGCCCGGTGGAGGCTGCTGGCGGAACGTGACTTTGGCATCGGACAGTTCACGGGCGACATCCGGCGCCACGCGCTCGGTGATGAAGCGGTGCGGCTGGCCATCCTTGCCGGGCTTTTTATAGGTGCCTTCGAGGGTGGTGTCCGAGATGGTGACGTCGGCAATCTCGCCCGCCTTCAGGGCCGTTTCGAACTGACTGTAGGCGATGACATCGGTGCTGCTGCGTACGGTGAAATAATTGTCGAGCGTGATGATGATGGCCAACAGCGCCAAGGCATACCACACGCCGACGATGGCAGGCGGGCGCTGCAAGGCCATGGCTCAATGGCCATGCAGCGGCGCGGCATAGGGCGCCGGCGTTACGACGTCCCGCCAGCGTTCGGCATAGGAGAGCTTGGCCAGAAAGCGGTCGAGTTTCTGCAGGTGGCGCCGGTGCAAGAGATCGCTGCGGCGTACGGCCAGCGTGGCAACGGGTGCCTTGCCGGTCAGGTTGCGCATGTCGTCAAAAGCGGTTTTATAGCCGCGGCCGCCATACGTGCAGAAATAGGCGATGGCGGGCAGAGCATGCGCGGCATCGTGCAGGAAACGCCGCATCGGGCACGACGCATGGGCCGCCCATACCGGCGTGCCAAGCAGGACCAGGTCATAGTCCGCCAGATCGACATCCAGCGGATCGATCGGCGGCAGCACGCCGCGCGAGGCCTGCAGCAGCGAACGCATATATCCCACCATGCCTGCCCTGGATCGCTGTTCTTGCAGGGCCACCAAGTCCGCGTCCAATTCCTCGGCGAGCTCGCCGGCCAGCGCCCTGGTGGCGCCGGAACGGCTGAAATAGATGATCAGTTTGCGGCTCATGGCGGTCACGCCTTGCTAGGGATCGTGTCTGCATGCATCGTCTTCCCGCACGCGATCGCGCGGCTTGATTACCGTCAAGCGCGGCGAGATTCGCAGGAAATCATCATTTCGATGACCTGGATCAATACGCGAAGGGGTTGCCTTCCTACAGTAAATCCGCCCTTTTTGTCGGGTTCACCGAGGAGGACTCATCCATGCATGCCTATCAACGTTTTGTATATGTATCGCTGAGTACGCTGGCCATCGCGCTGGCCGGGTGCACCGGCTACGTGAAAAAAGCCGATTTCGATTCGGCCATCAGCGAGCTGCGTGCCAACGACCAGAAGCAGCAGCAGGAAATCGACAGCCTCACCCAGCAGATGCAACAGCGCTTCGCAGCCTACGATGCGAAGATCGCGCAGATGAACGGACGCATCCGCGTCGATACGATTTCGCATTTCGCGTTCAACGATGCCACGCTGCGTGAGGAAGACAAGCCGCTGCTCAATGACTTCGCCAAGGTCGTTTCGGCCAACTTCCCGCAAGCCGTGATTACGGTGGAAGGCTTTGCCGATGCCGCGGGCGGCACGGGCTACAACCTTCGCCTGGGACATTCACGCGCCAATGCCGTGCGCGATTATCTGGTGAACACGGGCGGCTTGTCGGCCGACAAGGTGCGCACAGCCAGCTACGGCAAGGCGGTGAACCGCCAGGTGCTGAAAGGCAAATGGGGCGACGGCGCGGAATCGAACCGCCGCGTGACCCTGGTGGTGGATTTCGCCGGCACCCAGGCGCAGGCGTCGCCGCAAGGATGACGTGCCATGGCGCCATGGCAAACCGATCGATTCCGTGATCGCATCGATGCCGGCGAACAACTTGCGGATGTCTTGTCGTCCCTGCGCGGCAAGCATCCGCTGGTGCTCGCCATTCCACGCGGCGGCGTGCCGATCGGGCGCATCATCGCCGACCGCTTGCAAGGCGAACTGGACGTGGTGCTGGTGCGAAAGCTCGGTGCCCCGGGGTATGCCGAATATGCGATCGGCGCGATCGACGAACACGGGCGCATGCAGATATCGCAGGAGGCAGCACGTGCCGGCGCCGACGAGCATTACCTGAAGCAGGAAGCGGCCACGCAACTGGCGCTGATACGCGCACGCCGCCAACGCTACAGCCCGCATCACAGCGCAATCGATCCGGCCGGACGTCTGGTGATCGTGGTAGACGACGGCCTGGCAACCGGCGCCACCATGCATGCGGCCTTGCAGGCGGTGCGTGCGCATCGCCCTTCGCGCCTGATCTGCGCCATTCCGGTGGCTGCTCCGCAAAGCCTCGCCGCCATCGCCGGCATGGCCGATGACGTGGTGTATCTCTGCGCTCCGGCTTCGTTCCGCTCGGTGGGCCAGTTCTACCTGGATTTTCCGGCCGTCGACGATGAAGAGGTGGTGCGCCTGTTGCAGGGCAGTCCCGGTCCCGCGAAGGCCAGCGCCGAAGCCGTGGAGATCGGGGCCGACGACGTCGTGCTTCGCGGCGACCTGGAGATACCGAAAAACGCCACAGGGCTGGTGATTTTCGCGCACGGCAGCGGCAGCAACCGCAACAGTCCGCGCAACCGCCACGTAGCCCACGCGCTGCATTCGCACGGGTTGGCCACGCTGCTGTTCGATCTGCTGACCGAGGACGAATCCAGGGAGATCTCGCTGCGCTTCGATATCCCCAAGTTGACGGCGCGCCTGGACGCGACCTTGCAATGGGCCATGCGGCACGCCAGCACCAAGTCGTTG
Source organism: Dyella sp. (assembly GCF_051954575.1). GTDB lineage: Bacteria > Pseudomonadota > Gammaproteobacteria > Xanthomonadales > Rhodanobacteraceae > Dyella_B. The sequence goes on from NZ_JBQCHP010000001.1 coordinate 39,160, forward strand.
CCGATCGGGCTGTTTGGCGCGAGCACCGGCGCGGCGGCGGCGCTAGTGCTCGCCGCGCGTTATCCCATGGCGGCGAAGGCCGTGGTGTCACGCGGCGGCCGGCCCGATCTGGCCGGGCATAGTGCACTCGCGCGCGTAAAGGCGCCGACGCTGCTGGTCGTCGGCGGCGCCGATAGCGAGGTCATCGCGCTCAATCGGGCGGCGCTCGGCGCGCTCACCTGCCACGCAGAAATGGTGCTGGTGCCAAACGCCACGCATCTGTTCGAAGAACCCGGCACGCTAGAACAAGTGGGGACTTTGGCTGCGAAATGGTTCCATCAGTGGTGCAACGCGCAGCCGTCCGGCATGCACGGCTGAAGAAAGCTTGTCGGGCCCTTGCGCGCCAGCAGCGAACAGAGGGTTACCGTCCGGCAGGCATGGCGGCGTAACGAATTGACATGGGTCAAATGGGTTGTCGGCACACCGATTACGATGAAAAGACCGAATGACCATCATAGGTTTCCATGACTACAGGCTTGCTCGCCGCCTGTATTGCCGGGGGATTGCTTCTGCAGGCTGGCGTGTTTGCGGCCATCTGGTTTCGGCGCTGGACGTCGCGGCCGCCTGCCGCAGAACATCCACCGGTGCGGCCGATCGATCCGAAGCTCGCCTGGTCCGGATGGCGAGAGTTTTGTGTTGCCAATCGCACCTATGAAGATCCGGCGCATGCGAGTTGCTCCTTCTACCTCGTTCCCGTCGACGGCAAGCCGCTGCCGCCGTTCAAGCCCGGGCAATTTCTGACGTTCTCGATTCCGGTCGATCGCCATCGCTCTCTCGTGCGTTGCTATTCGTTGTCCGAGGAACCAAGGACCGATCGATACCGAATCACCGTCAAACGCGTAGCGGCGCCGAGGGGGCGCCCGGAACTTCCGGCAGGTGCCTGTTCGAACTGGTTCCATGACCGGATCCAGGTGGGCGATATTCTCAAAGTAAAGGCGCCGAACGGACGCTTCACAATCGACGAGGCGTTTGCCGGTCCCATCGTTTTTGTTGCCGGGGGCATTGGAATCACTCCGCTCCTATGCATGCTGAAGTCGGTTCTCAACGGCAAGCCCGAGCGCAGCGTGTATATGTTCTACGGTGTTCGAAACGCCAGGGAGCATGCTTTCAAGGCCGTCCTTGAGGATCTGGCCTCCCATCATCGTTCGTTGCGGCTGGTGATCGCATACAGCGCGCCGGATGCCGATGCGCTTCCTGGCAAGGACTACCATCACCGGGGCCACGTCGACATCGCGCTGCTTCGCAAAGAGCTTCCCTACGGCGGCGCCCAGTTCTACGTATGCGGTCCGCCGGCACTCATGGCATGCATGATTCCCGCCCTTCGCACATGGGGCGTTCCGGATAAGGACATACGTTACGAGGCATTCGGGCCGGCATCGGCGCAGGAGTCGGCCGAGACCGGCGGCGCTGCGGCGGCCTCGCAACCGTTCCAGGTGCGCTGGAGCCGCTCGGGGCAAACGCTGGTCTGGACAGGGGAGGACGCCAATCTGCTGAGCTTTGCGGAGCGGCACAACATTTATGTCGAATCCGGTTGCCGGTCGGGAAGCTGTGGCAGCTGCGAGACGAAAGTCGTTTCCGGAACGGTGCTGTATTCGGACGAGCCTGATCATCCCATTAGCCCCGGCTACTGCCTGTTGTGTGTCGGCCGCCCCGGTTCGGATCTCGCGCTGGAAGCATGACGCCATGAAAGCGCGCCTTCTAAGTCACGAAGTGGCGCCATTCCTCGGGGCGATTTCACTCCTGGTGCTGGCCGCCCTGGGCTGTGATGCCGCCTTGCATTGGCTTGGTATCACCTGGGTGGGCCGTTACCTCGGCATCCCTGGGTTCATGCTCATTCTCGCCTCGTTCGTGTACTCGCTACGGAAACACCAGGTGATTACCGTCAGCAGTCCGGCAGTGCTGTTGCGCTGGCATCAACGGCTGGCCTGGTCCGGCGCTTTGCTGGTGCTGGTGCACGCCGGTATCCACTTCAATACGCTGCTCGGTTGGCTCGCGGTCGGGGCCATGATGGTGAATATCGTCAGCGGGCTGACCGGCAAGATCCTGTTGCGCCGCGCACGCGTGCGACTCGAAACCGCAAGAATGCAGATGCAGGCCAACGGTGCGGAGCTCAAGGAGATCGAAGACGAGCTCTACTGGGATAGCTTCACCTTCGATGCCGTAAGCCAGTGGCGCGCGGTGCATCGGCCGATAACGCTGGCCTTCATGACTTTGGCGCTGGCGCACATCGTGAGCATCCTGTTGTTGTGGGGATGGAAGTGATGCGGCGCTGGATCCTTACCGTGGTGCTTCTGAATCTGTCGATTCTGATTGCGCTGGTATTTGTGTATCCGCAGTTGATGGTGAGTCCTGGGCCGTTGCGTCCGGCCCATGCGAAGCTGACGACGGATTGCTTCGCATGCCATTCACCCTTTGCCGGCGCGAGTGCCGAACGCTGCCTGTCTTGCCATGCGTTGAAGGACATCGGTTTGCGCACGACGGCAGGTATTCCGCTTGCCACCAGGGAGTGGCCAGCGTTCCATCAACAACTGGCGTCTGCCCGCTGTATGGATTGTCACGCCGAACATCAAAACACCACGCTTGGGCAGGTCGTTGCAAAACCGACTTTCTCGCATGAGCTTCTCGACGATTCGGTGCGGTCCGAGTGCAAGGCATGCCACCAACCACCCGAGACGGCGGTACACGCCAACACCGCGCTGGCCTGCAGCCAATGTCACGGCACCAGCAATTGGCGGCCCTCGTTGTTCGATCATCGCCTGCTTGCCCAGGCTGATCTTAAGCACTGCGCAGCCTGCCACATGCCACCCACGAACGATCTGCATAAAGGCGTCGGCGATACATGCGGCAGTTGCCATCAGACCGCGGCATGGAAGCCGGCTTCTTTCGATCATGGCCGTTTCTTCGCGCTCGAGGGGGTGCATGACGCACCCTGCGCAACGTGCCATGTGAACCATCGTTACGACACCTATACCTGTTACGGATGCCACGCGCACGACCCCGCACGCGTAGCTCAGGAGCATCGTGAGGAAGGCATCACGGATACCAAGAACTGCGTACGTTGCCATCGCAGCGCACACGGCGAGGCCGGCGCGGAGCGAGAGCGCGATTGATCCGGTAGCGGTGCGGAAATCGGCAGGCCATGGCAGCCATTGCGGCAACGTTCCGGCAGTTGATCTACATCAACATGCCAGCGGCCCATTGGTGCCTCACTGTTCTTCTTGGACCTGCCGCGGACCGGGCAAAAGCAGGACCAGCCATGGGGAAGGGCAAGGAAGAAGCTGGCAGGCCCCTACATGCACTTCTGACGAAGGAGAAGGACTATGCGCTTCATGCCAACCGCTTCTCTCGTACTGCTCGGCCTTTTGCTGGCCGGCGAGGCATGGCCTCAGACGGCATTGATGAAGCAGGCCCAGGGTTTGTTCAAGCCGATTCTCGCCACGCCTCCAACGCTGCCCGGCAATCCCTCATCGCCAGCCAGGCTGGCGCTGGGCAAGGCGCTCTATTTCGATCCTCGCCTGTCCGAAAGCCACGCCATAAGTTGCAATTCCTGCCACATGGTGGGCATGGGCGGTGTCGATCTGCAGGAGACCTCGCTGGGCCATCGCTGGCAGCGTGGCGGGCGCAACGCACCTACCGTGTACAACGCGGTATTCGACACCGCCCAGTTCTGGGACGGCCGCGCCAAGGATCTCGAACAGCAGGCGGGCGGTCCGCTGGTGAATCCGCTGGAGATGGATGCGACCGAGGCCCATGTGGTCGAGCAGCTGAAGGGCATTCCCGGCTACAGGGTTTTTTTTTCCCGGGCCTTTCCCGCACAGCAGGATCCGATCACGTTCGACAATGTACGCAAGGCCATCGCCGTATTCGAAGCCACGCTCATCACCCCTGGCGCCCCCTTCGACCGTTATCTGCAAGGCGATGAGAAAGCGTTGGCCCCGCTGCAAAAGGAGGGGTTGTCCCTTTTCATCACCAAGGGCTGCGCCGGATGCCACAACGGCATCAACGTGGGTGGCAACAAGTACGCGCCGTTTGGTGTCGTCGAGCGGCCCGGGTCGGATATCCTGCCGCCCGGCGACAAGGGGCGTTTTGCGGTGACCAAGACGGCCAGCGACGAATATGTGTTCCGCGTGCCGCCACTGCGGAACATTGCGCTGACAGCACCTTATTTTCATTCGGGCAAGGTATGGGATCTGCGCCAAGCCATCGCGGTGATGGGCAGCAGCCAGCTTGGCGCGACGCTATCGGACGACGAGGTCGGAAAGATCGAGGCTTTCTTGAACGTGCTCACCGGCCCGCAGCCGGTCGTTACGTTGCCGACGCTGCCGCCAAGCGTGGCGACGACGCCGCAGCCAAAGCCTTAGTGCCCGTTTTGCCACCGGGACGACGCGCCGCAATGCATGCTTTGACCGACCAGGATCAGGAGCCTTCGAATGGCCTATCGTCACAAAGAGCGCCACGTCACCGAGCGCATGGGATGGCTGCGGGCGGCCGTGCTCGGCGCCAACGACGGCATCGTATCCACGGCCAGCCTGGTGATGGGCGTGGCGGCGGCGCACGCCACGCCATCGGCCATCCTGGTCGCGGGCACGGCAGGGCTGGTGGCCGGCGCGATGTCGATGGCGGCGGGCGAATACGTATCGGTCCATTCACAGGCCGATAGCGAGCAGGCAGACCTGGCGCGCGAAAGGAAAGAACTGGAAACCGACGTGGAAAGCGAACGCAAGGAGTTGGCTGCCATCTATGCCGGACGTGGGCTTGATCCCCTGCTGGCTCGCCAGGTTGCCGAGCAGTTGATGGCACATAACGCACTGGATGCCCATACGCGCGACGAACTAGGTATTACCGAGACACTCAAGGCACGCCCGCTTCAGGCGGCGGCGGCTTCTGCAGCCAGTTTCGCTGCCGGCGCCGCATTGCCGCTACTCGTCGTTGTGCTGGCTCCCGCAACCGGTCTCTTGTGGTGGATCTTCATCACCGCGCTGGTTTTCCTGGCCGTGCTTGGCGGCATAGCTGCGCGGGTCGGAGGCGCCAACGTTCGCGTCGGTGCGTCCCGGATCACCTTGTGGGGCGCGCTGGCCATGGCGCTGACGACTGCGGTGGGAATGCTTTTTGGCGGCGCTGGCTAGGGCGTGAAACGAGAGTTTTTGCAGGCATCGAGACGCTTCAAGGTTCCGCAGCGTTGCGCGACGCAGTGACGGGTGTGCCGTCGGCCACGCGGTCACTGGGATGAAGGATAACGAGATCCGCAGGGCTCAATCCCTTCACTACTTGTGCGACGTCGTCGTTAGCCATTCCGACATCGATGGACGTCATCCGCGCGCGTCCGCTACGTACGACGAACACCGCCCATCCATCGCCGCGGCGGAACATTGCCGTGATCGGAATGCGAAGCACATCGGCGTGCTGCCACACAACCACGTGCACGATGACCCGAAAGCCGTCCGCTATCGCCGCGGTGTCGCCATTTCGTTCCGTGAAATCCAGCACTACGTTCACGCGCTGCTCTTCGACGCCCAGCGCGGAAATCTTGGTGAAGCCGGAAGGCTCGACTCGCCGAACACGAGCGTCGAGCGTGCGGGGGCCGCCCCAATCGGTAATGAAGGCGGCATCGCCAGGATGGATCTTCACGGCATCCTCGGAGATGAAATCGGCCACGATTTCGATGTCGGAGGCATCGCCCACTTCGAGGATCGGCGATCCGGCAGCTACCACCGACTCGCTTTCACGCAACACGCGCAGAACTCGTCCGGACGTGGGCGCCATGATCGGGATGCCGGCACGGTGAATTGGGTGCGCCGACAATGCCGCAGGATCGATCAATAGCGCCTGCGCCGTATCGAGATCCGATTGCTTGGCCTGCAGGTTCGCTTTCGCCGTAGCCAGCTCTGCCACGGCGGTCGCATGGGCCAGCTGCGTGCGCTCAAAGTCGGCACGCGAAATGACGTTGGTTTTGATCAGTGCCTGGGCGCGCTTCAGGTCGGATGTCGCATAAGCCAATCCCGCTTCGGCCCGGGCAACACCGGCGGCAGCCAGGCTGCGCGCGGCGGTGGCGGATTCGATGGTGGATTCGACCTGGGCACGCGTGCGCACGTCATTGAAGCCGGGCGAGATGGGCAGCAGTTCGGCCACCTTCGAAACGCCTGCTTTCACTTCATCTCCCGCGTGCACATCGACCCGCAGAAGTTGCCCCAGGACCGGTGCGGAGATCTGGTAAATCTCGCGCACCCGCGTCCGCCCTTCGTCGGACACTTGCACGCTCATGGGGCCTCGCGTGGCCTGAGCGACGTCCACCGGCACCGGGCGCGGCCAGAAGCTCCACGCCAATCCGCCCGCCACCAATGCCCCGACCACGGTGGAAGCAAGCATGCGTCGCCAGATGGGTTTCATGCCGTCACTCCCGTGTCTTCAGTACAGCGATCAGATCGAGCCGGCCGATGCGCCAGGCGACGATCAGCAGCGATACGACGGCCGATAGCAACACCACCGACATGCCAATACCGAAGGTGGCCGGCGTCACCACGAAGGGCACCCTGAACAGTTTGGTCTGCATCGCCTGGCTCATGCCCCACGCCAGCCCGGTTCCCATGACACATCCAAGCGGCAGCGCGGCGATCACCAGCAGCGCTATTTCGCCGAGCAGTACGTAACTGACCTCGCCTCGCGTAAAACCGAGCACGCGCAAGGTGGCCAGTTCGTGCGAGCGCTCCGACAGCGCCACGCGTGCGGCGTTGTACACCACGCCGAGCGCGATCACCGCACCGAGGCCGATGTAGAAATCGATCACGATCGTCATGCTTTTGGCCATCACTTCGCGCAACGAGGTAATGGCTTGCTCACGGGTCGATACTGCCACCACGGCAGGGATATCCTTCAAATGCCGCAGCAGGGACGGCAATGCACGGTGATCGACCAGGCCATCGAAAGATGCGGCGCTTCCCGGCGCACCAACCAGGCCAGCCAGTTCCTTTCGATCCATGTACGCCGACACGCCGACTTGCTCCGCGGTGATACCTGCCACGGTCAGCGGTACGGTTCGACGCGAACCCTCCAGGAATTCCACGTACAGGCGATCCCCGACATGCGCCTGAATGAGCCGGGCCAACTGGTCGGATATGACAATGCCTTGGGCGGGGAGGGTGAACGGGTTGCCTGCCTTTTCGCGGAACACGCGCAGTTGCGTGCCGGGTTCGATGCCCTGCAGGCCAAGCCGCTGCTCCAACTGCTCCCGAGAAACCCGTGCCGCCACCGTCAGTACCGGTTCGACGCGGCGCATGCCCGGCAAGTTTGCCACCTCGTAACGGGCTCGATCGCTGCCCTGTTCCGACAGGCTGATGACGATGTCTTGCCGGTTGGACTGGAAATAGAAGTCTTCCACCAACGCATCCACCGCATCGAAAAAAAAGAACAGGCAAACCAGAAGCATGGCCGCCATCGCCACGCCCAGCGAGGTAAAGCCGGTTCGCCACGGCCACCGCACCATGTGGCGGAAAATCATTTGCGTCGGCATCGTGGCATGCCTGACCACACCTATCCGGTCGAACAACGTTGCGTGGTAGACCGGTGGCGTGGGAGGCGCCATGGCCGAGGCGGGGGACGTTTTCATCGCCCGCGACACCGGCCGTTGCGCGCCCGTGATGGCCGCCACGAACGAACCGATGGCGGCCAGGGCAAAGACCGCGTAGTCGATTTGATAATGCAGGAACGGAAAGTGGAAATAACGCTGATACATGGTGGTCATCCACTGGCCCAGCGCCAGCCCGATGCAGGCCCCTCCGAGCACTCCGACCAGAGTGATGAGCAATGAGGCTTTCAGGTAATGGCCGCCAACCTCCCAGTTGGTGTAGCCAAACGACTTGAGCAGGCCGATGTACGGTCGTTCGATGTCGATGAGTCTGGACAGAACCATATGGATAAGGAACGCCGCCACCGCGAGGAAGATGGGTGGGATCACCAGCGCGATCGTGTTGAGCTGGGCAAGTTCCTGGTCGATAAACGCGTGACTGGTCTGGTCGACTCTTCCATAGGACGCGTTGCCGCCGTAGCGCGCGAGCATGCGGTCGAGCCGGCTGATCACGTCCTGCTCCGAAACACCTGGTGCAAGCAGCACGTTCAGGTCGTTGAAGGCGCCCATGAGGTCATAGCCGGCCTCTAAAACAGATCGATCCATCCACATAACGCCGAAGGCCTTGTCGTCGGGCATCAGTTGTCCGGGCGCCAGCACGTAGACGAATTCAGGCGACAACGCGGTGCCGACGAGGGTGAACGGCTGCTTCTTTCCTCCCAATATCACGCCAAGCTTCTGTCCTGGTTTGTAACCAAGCGCGCTGGCCATGTTTTCGCTCATGACAAGCTCGTTGCGTCCCCGCAACGGTAATCGTCCCGCGCGAAGCACAAGCCGGTTCAGTCGCGGCTGGCCGGTATCGGGAATCGAAATGAGCTCTGCTGCGGAAGGTTCCGGCCTGCCTGGCAAATCCAGTGCGGCGTAATGGGTAATGCGCGCATCCCACGCGGCCACTCCGGGAATGCGGCCAACCTCCGTGGCAACCAGCAAGGGGGCACGCTTGAGATGTGAAAAGACATGCGCAAACCGATACTCCTCGTAGTACGCATCGCGCGTCGTGCGCAGCGATTCCATGGCGCCGAACGTCATCGCCACGATGGCGAAGCCGCAGGCAATCACCGACGCAATGGCCAGTACCTGGCTTTTCAACCGCCATAGATCGCGAAGCAATTTTCGGTTCAAGGTAGCCATGTCACCAGTGCAACGATGAGGCGGGCAGGCGCTTGTCGTGCCCGGCGATTTGCGCGATACCGCCATCGGCAAATGAAACCACGCGATCCCCCATGTTCGCGATCGACGCGTTGTGCGTGATGATCACTGCGGTGGTTTTGAGCTCTGCGTTGATCTGTTCGATGGCCTCAAGCACGGTGATGCCGGTGGGCGAGTCCAGGGCGCCGGTGGGCTCGTCGCACAGCAAAATGTCCGGACGCTTGGCCACCGCGCGTGCAACGGCAACGCGTTGTTGTTCGCCGCCCGACAGTTGCGCAGGGAAATGATGCATCCGGTCCTTGAGCCCCACGACCGCGAGCGCATCTTCCGGCCGCATCGGCCTGGCGGCGATCTCGGTGACCAGCGCCACGTTCTCGAGCGCGGTAAGGCCGGGAATCAGGTTATAGAACTGAAACACGAAGCCGACGTGGTCGCGTCGGTAGAGCGTCAAATCCCGGTCGTTCATGGCGCCCAGGTCATGATCGCGAAAGATGATCGATCCATGCGTGGGGCGGTCGAGCCCGCCCAGGATGTTCAAGAAAGTGGATTTGCCCGAGCCGGATGGGCCCAGCAGCACCAGCATTTCCGATTCGAGGATCTCCAGCTCGATGCCGCGCAAGGCATGTACGTCCACCTCGCCTGAACGGTAGACCTTGGTGAGCCCGGATACATGGAACGCCACGGAAGCCATAACTGGGGATGCTCGCTCTGCATACATGCGTGCAAGCCAGGGTAGTGCCGGGTGGGCCGGACCCATTGATCCAGCTCAACGCCCGGCAAATCTCAGCCTTCGCTGGGTTTCTTGACCTGGATCAAGTCGCTCTTTCGCCAACGGCAAACCATGGCATCGCTCGTTGGTGCAAACCGCTCCGCGGAGCCGGAGCGTCATGGGTCTGCCGGATACGAAATGCGAAGCGAAACCTTCCCAAGTGGAACGAACATCCGGACGCGTACTCGAAGATCCGGCGCCTGGTTTCCGTCGACCTTGCTACTGGCGTTTATTGCCATCTGGGTAATGCTGGCTATCGCTCCCAGGTATCGCCAGGATTGGCTGCTGGAGAACGTGCTGGTGTTTGTCGCGGTGCCCCTGTTCGTGCTCACCTATCGAAGCCTTCGCTTCACCAATGCCAGCTATCTGTCACTGTTTCTTTTCTTCGTGCTCCACGAGATCGGGGCGCACTATACCTATTCGGAAGTGCCTTACGACGAGTGGTTGACGGCCTATCTCGGCTTTTCGCCCAATCATTATTTCGCACTGCCGCGCAACGACTACGACCGATTCGTGCACGCCATGTATGGCCTGCTGATGACGCCCGTCGCCAACGAGCTGTTCGCCAACCGCGCTCCGCCACGCGGCCTCTGGCGATGGATCTTTCCGGTCACCTTCATCATGTCGCATTCGCTGATCTACGAACTGGTGGAATGGTTTGCGGCCGTCCGTTTCGGCGGCAACCTGGGCGCTGCATACCTGGGGAGCCAGGGCGATCCCTGGGATGCACAACGGGACATGCTGATGGCGAGCATAGGTAGCATTTTGTCCATGAGCATCATCATCATGGCCGGCCATGCGCAGGGTAGGCGCATGGCCACAAGAGATCCGTCGCTGCGGTAGGGAAACACCCGTCGCCGCATCATGCGCGCTGCAGCTTCAGTGACGCATCCATACTGGCAGGCTCGCCTGTTCGAGTACTTCCTTGGTAGCGCCGCCGAGCACGCGTTCGCGCAATCGCGTGTGACCGTAGCCACCCATCACAAGCAGGTCTGCGCCGGTGCGGTTGGCCGCCTGCAGCAAGTCGTTGCCGATGCTTTTGCCATGTCTTCCGACAGTGGACGATTGCGGGGCCAGTCCGTGCCGCCGCAGGTAGCGGGTCAGGTCGAACCGGGGCTGCCATGCAGCGGTGGGCGAGGCTGGATCGGTACTTTCGAGCACGGCGATATGCCGTGCGCGCGTGAGGATCGGCAGTGCCGCATGGATCGCGCGCAGCGAGGTCATCGAACCGTTCCATGCGATGGCCACGCAATCGAGCGCGAAGGGTTTTTCGTAAGCGGCCGGCACGATGAGGCATGGGATGTCGCAACTGAGCATGATGTCGCCCATCGCCGAAGGCGATCCCCATACGCTGGCCACGTCGCTGCCAAGCACCAGCAGATCGTGCCAGTTGCTGGCCACCGCCAGGCATTCGGGCACGTAGCCCTGGGCGACCTGCCACGCGGCTTTTTCGAGATGGCGTTGGCGCGCCTCGGCCAGAAAGCCGGCTTCGGCCTTGCAGGCTTCTTCGACGAGCTGGCGTACCTGGTCGGCCCATTCCTCCACGAAGCCGGGTACCTCGTAGGCGGGCAGGCCCATTTGGGGCGACGGGCAGATGCAGATGCCGGTCAGCTGCGCGTCGAAGGCAGCGGCGAACGCGGCGGCGTAGTCCATGTGCCTGGGCCAGGCATGAAACGATTCGGTGTAGACGGCGATGTCCTTCATGGCTTGCTCCATGCATCAGGCGACATCGAAGAAGTCCGCTCATCGGGAACATGCAGGATCGACAACCCTTCTTCCAGAAAATCGCTGGCCAAGGGCGAGCCGAGCAGATAGAGCGCGGTGCGCCCGTTGTGCGCCTGCTCGGCCGCTTCGCGGATCGCTTGCCAATCTTCGGCGGAGCTGTTGTCGCGGCCAAGCCACATCAGGGCGACCAGGTCGATCTGATAATCGTCGGGCAAGTCGTCGATGAACGATACAAGCTCCTGCCGGATCGGCTCGTTGCGGTAATCGTTCTCGTGTTCGGCGTACACGTCGACGTTTTCGCAGTCCAGCGGCGTAGGCTCGGTTTCATTTGTCTCCGAGGCATCCACAAGCAGGTCGGTATTCTCGTATTCGTGGAGCTTGTCCACGATGAAGTGCACGGTATCTACCGGAATGGCAAACGGCTGCTCGGGGATGGTGGATCTGCTCGAGATCATGAAGCGACACTCGCAGCGTTGGGCGCGGCCACGCCGTCCTGCCAAATGCGGGTGCGCAGGTCGGTCGTGGACAGTTTCAGGAAGTCGTTGCCGACCTCGTCGACCACGCACGCCAGGGTTTGCTCGTCCAGGTGTTTGTGCAATACACCGAGAAAACGTGGTGGCGCGATCAGCACCAGTTGGTCGTAACGGCGTTCCAGGCGGCCACGGCGCATGACGTCGCTCAGGATGGCCGCGAACTGGTCCTGATGCTTGACGCGCAGCGTGGTCCTCGGCTCGATCGCATGGCGCGCCGGACCGTTGCTTTCCTGCGCACGCGGCAGGCGGCCATGGGCAGGATGTTGCCCGGGCGTCCGGCTGTCGGGATGCGCGTAGCAAGCAATCTCGATCAGATTCGCTTCTTTTTGCGGCAATTCGAACAGGCGAGCCTTGGCGGCGTCGGCAACCAGTACCCAGGTTTTCTTCGACATGATGGCGCTTCCCATATGTTGGCGCTTGTCAGCTTAGGCGGGCGGTATGGCTGCAACTTGATGGCCGTCAACAAAAGCCGACGGGAAAAACGGGCCGCAACGATTGACCTGGATCAACAGCCAATGCTGCGCCGACGGCTAGGCTAAGCAAGGACCCGGGACACGGGAGCCCGGGCCACCCTGGAATATTGCGGAGGATGATTTGCCATGGCCAACCTTACACGCTGGAGTCCCTTCAAAACCCTTGCGCGTTTCGAACAGCAGACGCCTTTCGAAGAGCTTTTCAACGGCTTCGGGCTGCGCCCGCGCTGGTCGGAACTGGAGATGCCCGAAATGCGCATCGACGTGACGGAGAACGAGCGGTCCTACGCCGTCAAGGCGGAAATTCCGGGCGTCGGCAAAGACGACATCGACGTCTCGATCGACGGCAACCAGGTGTCGATCAGCGCCGAGGTCAAGCGCGAAACCAAGAAAAAGGACGATGAGCGGGAGATCTGCACGGAGCGGTACTACGGGCAGGTCTATCGTTCCTTCGGCCTTCCGGGCGAAGTGGACAATACGAAGGCAAGCGCGCATTACGAAAATGGCGTGCTCACGCTCGACCTGCCGAAGAAGGGAAACGGCAACGCGCGCAAAGTAACGATCAGCTGAGCATTGCGGGTACTCGCCGTGCCGGCTCGATGCCGGCACGGCAATTACGAGGTCTGGAACCATGCCAAGCCATTCGGCGCTGGAAGCGATTCGCGGCGAAGCCCTTCGGCTGGGCAATGGCATGCGTGATTACGACGCCTTGCTTGAAAGTGTCGGCGAACGAAGCCTGGTTTTGCTGGGCGAGGCCACCCACGGCACGCAGGAGTTTTATCGCATGCGCGCCGACATCAGCATGCGGCTCATCGAGGAGCGTGGCTTCGATGCCGTGGCAGTGGAGGCGGATTGGCCCGACGCCTATCGGCTCAACCGCTACGTGCGCGGGGAAGGGGGCGATGCCGACATCCGCCTGGCGTTCGGCGATTTCCAGCGTTTTCCGCGCTGGATGTGGTGCAACGAAGAAGTGCTGCGCTTCATCAAGACGTTGCGCGCGCTCAATGACGCACGAAAACCCACCGCACATGCCGGTTTCTTTGGGCTGGACATGTACAGCCTGTACCGATCGGCTCAGGCGGTGGTGGATTATCTCGCCGGCGTGGACGAGGAACAGGCCGCCATTGCCAAGCGCCAGTACGCGGCGATGGACCACGTGCGCGATCCGCAACGCTACGGTTACGAGGCTGTGCACGGGCTTCGTCCGGATTGCCGGCGAGCGGTGCGCGAACGCCTGATGGCGCTGTGGAAACGCGCACCCGAATACCTGGACAAGGACGGGCGCGATGCCGCCGACGCGTTTTTCTTCGCCGAACGCAACGCGCAAGTGGTGGCGAGCGCCGAGACCTACTATCGCGCCATGTTCGGTTCGCGCGCCGAAAGCTGGAACGTGCGCGACGAACACATGGTGCATACCCTGTTCGCGCTGCAGGGCCATCTGCGCGCCATGGGCGGCACGGGCAAGATCGTGGTGTGGGCGCACAATTCGCATCTTGGCGATGCGCGGGCCACCGAGATGTCGCAGCGGGGCGAGTGGAATGTGGGCCAGCTCGTGCGGCAGCAGGCAGGCAGCGATGCGGCGTTTTCCGTAGGTTTCACTACCGCCACCGGCACGGTCACCGCCGCCTACGAATGGGACGGCGAACCCGAATGCCGCCCGGTGCGGATGGCACTGGCAGACAGCTACGAGCACCTGTTCCACAGCAGCCGGTTGGATCGCTTCTATCTGCCGATGCAAGGCGACGCCGCCCGCGCGTTGGGCGCACCCATGCTCGAACGCGCTATCGGCGTGCTGTATCGCCCGGAGACGGAATACGAAAGCCATTACTTCGTCGCCTCGCTGCCGGCGCAGTTCGATGCGGTATTCCATCTGGACGAAACCAGTGCGGTGCAGCCGATGGATACGGTGGCTGCGCAAGCGGCGTGACGCGGCAGGCTCGCGCACTTGATCTCCATCAACACGGAGATATCCAGGTTGCCTAGCCTGGGATCTTGTCCGAGGAAGCGTTCGCACGAGAAGGCCATGTCGCAAGCGACCACCCATGCCGTACAGCTGGAAGCCTTGTTCCAGCCCATCCAGCTCGGTCCCTATCAACTTGCCAACCGCATCGTGATGGCGCCGCTCACGCGCAGCCGGGCCACGGAGCAGGGTGTGCCGACGGCGCTGATGGCCGAATATTACGCACAGCGCGCATCGGCCGGCCTCATCATCAGCGAAGGCGTGAACATTTCCCCGCAGGGGCGGGGCTACATGCGTACGCCAGGCCTTTACGACCGGGCGCAGGTGGCAGGCTGGCGCAAAGTCACCGACGCGGTGCATGCGCAAGGCGGGCGGATCTACGCGCAGCTGTGGCACGTGGGGCGCATCTCGCATCCTTCCTTGCAGCCCTACGGTGCCTTGCCGGTCGGTCCTTCGCCGGTTCGTCCCGAAGCATCCGTCTTCACCCAGGACGGCTACAAGCCGTGCGTAAAACCGCACATGCTCACCAGCGACGAGATCTACGGCATCGTCGAGCAATACCGCGAAGCGGCGCGGCATGCCTTGCAGGCAGGCTTCGACGGCGTCGAAATCCATGCCGCCAACGGTTATCTGCTGGAGCAATTCCTGCGCGACAGCGTCAACCAGCGCACCGATCATTTCGGCGGCCCGCGGGAAAACCGCGCGCGATTCCTGCTGGAAGTGCTCGAGGCGGTCATCGACGCAGCCGGCAGTGCGCGCGTGGGCATCCGGCTTTCGCCGTTCGGCCTGGTCAACGACGCCGCGCTCGACAGTGATCCGCCCGGCACATGCGGCTACGTCGTGGACAAGCTCAATGCGTTTGGCGTGAGCTACCTGCACATGATCGAAGGATCGCCGCAAGGGCCGCGCGAGGCGGGCTTCGACTGGCAGATCCTGCGCAGGCGCTTCCAGGGCAGATACATCGCCAACAACGGCTACGACCTTCCGATGGCGCTGGATGCCTGCAACCGGCATCGCGCCGACATGGTTTCTTTCGGGCGCGCCTACATCGCCAATCCCGACCTGGTGGAACGCTTCAAGCGCGGTGCGCCGCTGAGCGAGCCGGACCGCAGCACGTTCTTCGGCGGCGATGCCAAGGGCTACACCGATTACCCCTGCCTGTCGCAGGAAGGCTTGCACTTCGCCGGTGCATGAGGCGATCGAATGGCGGATCGATAGGCGCGTCAGCCTGGTCGTGAAAGCAGTTGAACCTGCGAGGAGTGACTTATGAAAACCGATCGTGAACTGCAGCAGATCGTTCTGGATGAACTGGATTGGGAACCTTCCGTCGACGCCAGCCGCATCGGCGTGGAAGTGCGCGAGGGCGTGGTCACCTTGTCCGGCAAGGTCGACAGCTATCCGCAGAAATGGGCCGCCGAACGCGCCGCCAAGCGCGTACCCGGCGTTCGTGGGCTGGCCATCGAACTGGAAGTGGCGTTGCCGGGCGATTTCGCGCGTAGCGATACGGATATCGCCATGGCCGCCAAGAATGCCATCGACTGGCATGCCTGCATTCCGACCGATGCGATCAAGGTGGTGGTGGAAAACGGCTGGGTAACGCTTTCCGGCCACGTGGAATGGGATTTCATCCGCAACGCCGCCGAAGACGCAGTGCGCGGACTGCTCGGGGTGAAGGGCGTGGTCGATCGCATCAGTATCACGCCGCATGCGCAGCCGCGGGATATCAAGACCAAGATCGAAGCGGCGCTGTATCGCCGCGCCCATCTGGATACCAAATCCATCAAGGTGAACGTCAGCAAGGGCACGGTAACGCTGAAGGGCGCAGTCGATTCGCTGGCCGAGCGCGATGCCGTCGAGCAGGCTGCCTGGAGCGCGCCCGGTGTGCAGAATGTGGTCGACCAGTTGGTTGTTTCGCCGTAAACACCGGCGGTCTTTTCTGCCACGGCCCCGTCCTCGCGGTGGCCGTGGTTTTCGTCGCGCGCATGGCGCTACTCCTGACTTGAATTCGATGCTGGGCTGCGTGTTCGCCGGCATCTCGGTCGCCGCTATCTGCTGACCAATCCCCATACGGCCGGTTTTGCGGTCAGGTGGTGATGGGAAGGGGCCATGCGGCGGCATCCGGGACGCTTGCGGCGACCCGCACTGGCGCATTAGCGTGCCCATCTAATGGCCAACCTGCGGTTGGAACGGATAAGCGTGGAGCCTGGGGAGTCGGCATTGATAGCCTGGCAGCGCTGAGACTGATCGAACGGAGCGGATGGGTATGAGCTATCGCGAAGAATTCATCGTGCATCCCGGCGCCAGGCTGCACCTTTCCCATATCGATCCGGCCTACAAGGGCCGGCACGAGTCGCATGAAAAGGCCGGGCCGTTGATTGCCGAATCGCTCGCCAACATGGCGCGCTTGCAATACCTGCTCTATGCCAACGCGAGCCGCTCGCTGCTGATCGTGCTGCAAGGGCTCGACGCCGCCGGCAAGGACGGTGTGGTCCGGCACCTGTTCAGCGGCATGAATCCGCAGGGAACACGCGTCTTCAGCTTCAAGGAACCGAGTGCGGAAGACCGCGCCCACGATTTTCTATGGCGCGTTCACCAGCGCGCACCCGGCCGTGGCGAGGTGGTCATCTACAACCGCTCGCATTACGAAGACGTGCTGGTCGTACGCGTGCATGAGTCGGTTCCGCGCGAGGTATGGTCGCAACGTTACGCATCGATCAACGACTTCGAGACCATGCTGACGGCAAACGGTACGCAGGTATTGAAATTCTATCTGCACATCAGCACCGAGGAACAACTGGAGCGCTTCAAGCGTCGGCTGGACGATCCGGCTCGGCAGTGGAAAATCAGCGAGAGCGATTACTCCGAACGCTTGTTCTGGCCGCAGTACATCGAAGCCTACGAGGAAGCGATCGAGCGAACCAGCACCAAGCTTGCGCCGTGGTTCGTGATTCCCGCGAACCATAAATGGTTCCGCGACCTGGCGATCTCGCAAATCGTGGCCGATACGATGAACGACATGAAGTTGAGTCTTCCACCGGCGCGCGTCGACCTGGCTGAGATCCGCCGGAAATATCACGTCGCCCAGAGGAATCCCTGAGTTCCGCCGTGGCCTGTATTAGATTCCCAGCAGAATTATTTCGATTTCCTCCGTGATGGCTTCCTGCCGCGCGCGCCTGCGGCGACGATCGAGATTGTCGATGCGTTCGTGCAGGCGATCGAGTGCGGCACTCATTTGATCGAGGCGGCGGCGGTTTTCGGCGAGCAGCGAGGCGAGCAGGATGGCGTTGAGTGAGGCGAAGACGTAGTGCTCGACAAGCACGCCATACAGTTGCGGGGGAGGAAGCTGCAACTGCGGCTTGTTTCGCCAGCATGGTGCGCGTGTTGCGCCGGTTGCCGGCAGTACGCGTCCGGCGTGCAGATTGCCTTCGTCGTCGTGATGGATGACGATCAGGCCGTTTGTGTTGTCGTGATCTGCTTGCGTCGATGCTTGCACCGATGTGGCGATATGGGACATGACGCCGGGAATGTCTTCGATCACGGCGGCGCCGGCCATAGGAAGATGCGTCACGCCGCGTTCGTCCAGTAGCTGGCAAAGCCGGCTGCCGACGGCGATACGTACACCATCGCTGCTTTGGCGCGAGACATCCGGGTGCGAGGCTACGCGTTCGTCGAAATCGCCGCATAACCCGCGTTCGGAACCGATGAGAATGAGTATGTCGCGCTGCGGAACGACACTGGGGCGCGCGGCAGGGTAGTGGGCGCCTAGGTTGTCGATGGCGGTGCGGATGGCGTCCACGGTTTGCGCTTGCCGTAGCGTGCCTTCGGCCAGGCGTCGCGCTTCGATGAACGCCAGGCTGCGCATGGCCGACATGATCGTGCCGATCTCCTCGAGTGCCCTGCTGTGACGGGCCAGTTCACGCCATCGCGCCATGCGCTTGCTCCAGCCAGTGGTGCACGCGCTCGCGCCATTGCTCAGGCGAATCGCTCATCGACAACGTTTCGTGCAGGCAATGCTCGCGCAGGCGCTGCATGACGGTGTCCATGTCTTCTGGCGCGACGTGTTCGAGCGAGCCTTCCGCATAGGCGGCCAGCCATGCCAGGTGTGCGGTGGCTGGCCAGGGCTGAAAGCGTGGTTGCCGCAGCGCCCGGCGCAGTGTCCGGCCCCGGCGGATGCGCTCTTCCACGCCGGCCTCGAGCTTGGCGCCGAAGCGCGTGAACACTTCCAGCTCAAGGAATTGCAGGTAATCGAGCTTGATGCGCCCGGCCTGGTCGCGGATGGCTGCGTGCTGTGCCTTGCCGCCGATGCGCGATACCGAGCGCGACACGTCGATGGCCGGCAACTGGCCCTGCGCAAACAGGCGTTGGTCGAGAAAAATCTGCCCATCGGTGATCGAAATCAGATTGGTGGGAATGTAATCGGCGATCTCGCCCTGTTCGGTCTCCACCAGGGGCAGGGCGGTCATGCTGCCGCCGCCCTCCTCGGTCGACAACGCCGTGGCGCGTTCCAGCAGGCGTGCGTGCAAATAGAAGATGTCGCCCGGATATGCTTCGCGTCCTGGAGGCCGGCGCAGCAGCAGTGACAATTCACGATACGCCTTGGCATGCGTGCTGAGGTCGTCATACACCACCAGGGTGTCGTGGCCCGCTTCCATCCAGGCTTCGGCCACCGCGCAGCCGGCGAACGGGGCGAGGTATTTCATGCCGGGCAGGGCATTGGCATCGGCTACGATCACCGAGCAGTAGGCGAGTGCGCCCTGTTCGCGCAACACGGCCACGGTGCTGACGACGTCTGAACGTTTCTGGCCGATCAATACATAGACGCAGCGTACGGCCTCGCCCTGCTGGCGCAAGATGGTATCCAGCGCTAGGGCGCTTTTCCCCGTGCCGCTGTCACCGACGATGAGCTGGCGTTGGCCGCGCCCGATCGGAATTAGCGTGTCGATGACTTTGTTGCCGGTGTAAAGCGGTCGCTGGACGAACGTGCGGCGCATCAGCGGCGGCGACACGCCGTCGAGCGCACGCAGGGCATCGGTTTGCGGCATATCGTTGCCGTCCAGTGGATGACCGAGCGGGTCCACTACGCGGCCCAGCAACCCTTCGCCTACGCCGATCTGCAACTGGCGCCCGCTGAGCATGGCGCGAACCCCGGCGCGCAGATCGATGCCGGGATCGAGCAGGATCACGCCGATGCGATCGGGTTCGAGATGATAGATGAGCGCTTCGCCGCCACCTTCGAGCACCACGATATCGTCCAGCGCGGCGGAGGGCAGGCCGGAGATCCACGCGACGCCATCGCCGACCGAGACCACCGTTCCGCATTCGCGCAAGCGCAAGCCGAATCGATAATCGGTCAGCCAGTGGTCGCGCCGGTCCAGCGCGAGTGCTTGTTGCCGATCAGCCATGGCCGCCCGCTTCCGCGAAGGCACGCAGTTCGCCGGCGATGCTCGCATCCAGCTCCCAGGCACCTACCTGGATGAGCAATCCGGAAACGAGGTTCGCATCCTCGGTGTAGCGCACGCCAGGCGGCGACGCAGCAAACGCCGCGAATGCTTTTTCCAGGCGTGCACGGTCATTCGCCGCAAGCGGTGAACTGCTATGCACGACGACACCGTCGGCGGTGCCAAGCGCCGCGCGAAGTGCCTCGATTTGCTCCGGTGGCAGCGCGGCAAGCTCTTTCAGCGCGACATCGAGTATGCGCTGCGCCAAGTCCGGGGTGGCGAGCTCGCGCAGCAAGCGCGAGGCAAATTGCGCGGCCTGCGCTGTGGCGCGTCCTTGCACGGCTTTTTCGTAGGTTTCCTGCTCGTGTTGTCGCAGCGTTTGTTGGCGTTTGCGCTCGCTGGCAATCTCCGCCTCGAGCGCCTGAAGGCGGTGCTGACGTTCCGCTTCCAGTTCGCTGCCGAGGGTTTGACGGCGCTTTTCCAGTTCGGCCTGCCATTGGCTATTGCGTGCCTGGTAGTCCGTTTGCAATGCATTGGCTTGGTCGCGCGCGTGTTGCGCATCGTCCAGCGTTTTTTGCACGGCATGCTGCCGCTGCTCGACCATCGACAGCACTGGCCGATACAGGAAGTGCCGAAGCAGCCAGACCAGCACCAGGAAGTTGATGATTTCCAGGACGAAGGTGGACCAGTCGAAGCTCATGGCATCCTTCCTACTTCAGCAGGTACGCCAGCAACGGATTGCGGAACAGCACGATAAGCACGATCACCAGCACGTAGATGGCCAGCGATTCGACCATCGCCAGGCCGATGAACAAGGCGCGCAGGATCGATTTTTCCGCTTCCGGCTGGCGGGCCAGGGCATCGAGCGCGCGGCTGATCGAGCGTCCCATGGCCAAGGCGGGAAACATCACGCCGAGGGCGATGGCAAGCAGCGCCCCCAGCGTGGAGAAGAGGGCGAACAAGCTCATGTCTTTCATGATGTGGCGTCTCCGTGAACGCGTGTTGCAACGTTGGCTTCCAAACTTCCCGCGATGTACACCAGCGCCAGCACGCCAAAGATGTAAGCCTGTACCAGCGCTTCCACCACATGCAGCATCAGCAGTGGAACCGGAACCAGCAGGCCGGCCACCAGCAACACCAGCATCGCCGCCATTTCCAGGCTCATGATGTTGCCGAACAGGCGGATGGACAGCGCGAGCGTGCGCGATATTTCGCTGATGACGTTGAACGGAAGCAGGATGGGATTGGGCTGCACGTAGTGGCGCAAGTAGGCCAACAGGCCAGCATCCCGAATACCGAACCAGTGCGTTGCCGCAAAGACCAGGATGGCCAGGCCGGCCGTGACGGACAATTGCCCGCTCGGCGAATGCAGGCCGGGAATCAGTCCGGCCAGATTGGCGAACACCAGGTAGATCCACAGGCTGCCGATGAACGGCAGCAGTTGCCGCGACTTTTCCGGCGCGATGTCTTCGATCGCCTGGCGCATGGTCAGCACTACGGCTTCCAGCACGCTTTGCCAGCGGTCCGGCGCAAGCTTCAGGCGCCGGGTGATCAGCCAGCACGCCAATGTCAATGCCGCCATGATGCCCCAACTGGTCACCACCGTATCGGTGATCAGCAGCGAGCCTATGCGTAGAAGGACGATGCTCTGCTCCATCACCGGCGCTCCCTTACGATGAGGTAGACGTTCAGGGCCCCGATGAAAATGCCCGCGACGATGCCCGAAAGCGTTCCACGTACCGAATAGCCGGGTAGCTTTTCGTCGATCCATAGCCCGATGTAGGTGGCGGCCACCACCGGCAATACGAACACCATGCCGAGCGTGCCAAGGTAAAGCGACTGGCCGATCAATCCCTGGCGTTCGCGCTGCGCGCGTACCGCGCGTCGTACTTCGCGCAGGATCGAACGATGCCAGTGCGGGTTGGTCGGCATGTTCATCGCATCGACTCCCGCTGCAGCCGCCATAGACGGCGCAGCATCTCTTGTTCGAGCCGCCGCAACTGGGTATGCAATTGACTGAGTGCCTGCTCTTCGGCCGCGAAGCGTTCTTCGAGCGCGCGGCTTACGGCGTTCAGGTCGTCGCTGCGCAGATAGTCGCGCGTCGCCAGCGTGAGGGTGTTGCCGGCGAAGTACAACACGCTTCCCGGCTGCGCCAGATAATCCCAGTGATCGTCGGCGTGGTGGATGCGCGACAGGCCGGAGACCAGGGCTGTGATGAAGGCTTCGCGGTGAGCGCGGATGGCGAATTGGCCACTGGGATCCTCGCCCACGAAAGCCGCTACACCGGTGATGTGTTCGTTGGCGCGAGGGCTCAGCAGGTGGATGTCGAACGTATTCATGGGTTCGCGCCGGGCAGGCGCCCACGCATGTAGCACTGTGCTTCGGGCGCGTCGTCGTAGCGGCCATCCAGCAGTGCTTCGCAATCGGCCAACGTTCCCTCCAGCGGCACGCTGGCGCCGGCGATGCCGGTGCTTGCGGCGACCACCGCGAAGGGCTGCGAAAGGTAGCGCTGCAACCGGCGCGCGCGTAGCACCAGTTTGCGGTCGACGGCCGACAGCGCTTCGATGCCCAGCATGGCGATCACGTCTTCCAGTTCTTTATAGCGGGCCAGGTGCTCGCGCACTTGCGTGGCTATCCGGTAATGGCGCGTGCCGACAATGGCCGGATCGAGCAGGCGGCTGCGGGAAGCCAGGGGATCCACCGCGGGGTAGATGCCTTGCGCGGCCTGCTCGCGCGAAAGGATCACGCTGGTATCCAGGTGCGCCAGGATCGCCACCACGGCCGGATCGGTCATGTCGTCCGCCGGCACGTAAACCGCCTGAACCGAGGTGATGCTTCCGCGTTGCGTGGAGCAGATGCGCTCTTCCAGTTCGGCGATTTCCGAGAGCAGTGTGGGTTGGTAACCCACGGTTGCCGGCATGCGGCCGAGCAAGCCGGAAACTTCGCTTCCCGCTTGCGCGAAGCGAAACGCATTATCCATCAGGAACAGCACCTCGCCGCCGAGCGTGTCGCGCAGGTATTCGGCATAGGTGATGCCGGCAAGGCCGACACGAAAGCGTACGCCCGGCACTTCGTCCATCTGGCCGAACACCATCAAGGTGTGCGGCATCACGCCGGCATCGCGCATGTCGTGCCACAACTCGTGTCCCTCGCGGATGCGCTCGCCCACGCCACAGAAGACGTTGGCCCCGTGATGCAGTTGCACGATGGCGTGCATGAACTCAGTGATCAGTACCGTCTTGCCGACACCTGCGCCGCCGAATAGACCGGTTTTGCCGCCTCGCGCAAATGGACACAGCAGGTCGATCACCTTGATGCCGGTTTCCAGGATGCCACTGAGCGGCTTGGTGTCGTTGAGCGAAAGGGGCTTGCCGGTGAGCGGCAGGAACTGTTCCGCGGAGACGGGGGCACCACCGTCCAGCGGGGTGCCGAATACATCCAACAGGCGCCCGAGCACGCTCGACGATACGGGAAGACACACCGGCGCTTGCGTGTCGAAAACCGGCTGGCCCCGGCGCATGCCGCCGGTGCGGCCGAGCGCAAGCGTTCTTACCCGGCGGGAATCCAGCTCCTGCTGCACTTCCAGTTGAATGGTCGCCGTGCCGACGGCCGTGCGCAGCGCATGGCGCAGCAACGGCGGGTGCGCGCAGCGGACGTCGACCACCGAGCCTTGCACCGACTCGACGCTGCCGATATATGCGTCCAGCCTGCTGGAGCCTTCGGATTCCTGTTCGCTGGATCGAAAGGGTGGTTTGTCCATGGGGACACGTTAATCGCCGGGCGTCCGGCGCAAGATGACTTCGGTCAACTGAGTCCTTGTCCGCATCCTGTTCGAAGATGGTGATGGCATTTATGTGGAACGTTGCCTTGCCGGCCTGTGTATCAGGTGATGGCGCGAAATGAAGCTTTTCCCATGGTATTTGACAATCATCAACGCGACGCCGTTTTTCTGCCGCACTATCACATGGCATCCGATCGAGCTTTTTTTGCAGCCATGGACCTACTTCCAAGCGTCATCCTCAGCGGGTTCGATATCGGCTTCCTCGCGGTGGCGGCCTTGCTCCTGGCGTGCGGATTCGTGCGTCGGCTTCGGCCTTATCGCGCCCTGCTTTGGGGCGGCAGCGGGTTGCTGCTGATTACGGCGATTTATCCCCGGCACGGCAACCCGCTTGGGCGATATCTTTTTGTGGGCGCTGACGGCACATCGCGGATACCGCCGGAATTGTTGACGGTGATCTGGTGGATTTTGGGGGCGTGGCTTCTGAAGAGCCTGCTCGACCTGATTCTGCGCCGCACGATCTTTCCCGACGACAACCAGCCCCATGCGCGGCAACTCTTCGCGGATCTGGCATCGGCATTGATCTACGTTCTGGCGTTCGTCGGCATCATGGATGTCGTGTTCAAGCAGCCGGTGTCTACCGTGCTGGCGACCTCCGGCGTGCTGGCGATCGTGCTTGCCCTCGCGCTGCAAAGCACATTGGCGGACGTGTTCTCCGGCCTGGCGATCAACATCGAGCGTTCCTTCGGCGCGGGTGACTGGATTGCCATGAAAGACGGCGTCGAAGGCCAGATCATCGAGGTCAACTGGCGGGCAACGCGTATAAAGACATGCTCCAACGATCTGGTGGTGGTGCCAAACAGCGTTATCGCAAAGTCGATCGTTACCAATCATTGCCGCTTGAACGTTCCGCAGCTATGCACCATTCGGGTCCAGGTGCATCACGGCGAGCCGCCTGCGCGCGTGATCAGCGCGTTGGAAGAGGCCGCGGGCAAGGCGGCGTACCTGACGGGAGGCATAAAACCATCGGCTTGCGCATGCCGGTTCGACGACGCCATGATCGTCTACGAGCTGACTTTCGCTGCCGCCGATTTCACGACGATATCCGTCGTGCAGTCGCGCGTGATTACCCAGGTCGAAACCACGCTGCACGATCTGGGTATCGACATCGGCAATCCGGTTGTCGATATGCGGGGGCTTCGATTCAATCGCGGCAGCGCCGACGCGATGGGGCCGGTGCGTACAGTGGGTGGCTGACTACCGGAGGGACAGGGGATTGCCCGGAAACTTCTTTGCAACTGTCCACGTGCCTACAGATCGATCACGATCCGCCCGTCGACCTTGCCCATCTTGAGGTCGGCAAATACCTGGTTTATATCGGCGAGCTTCGCTTTATGGATATGCGCCCGTACTTTGCCTTCCGCTGCGAAAGCCAGCGCCTCGGCAAGATCCTTGCGGGTGCCGACGATCGATCCGCGCAGTGTGATGCGCTTGAGCACGACATCAAAAATCGGCGTGGCGAAATCACCCGGCGGCAGTCCCACCAGGCTTACCGTGCCTTTACGCCGCGCCATGCGAAGCGCCTGCCCGAATGCCGGCGGCGACACGGCCGTCACCAGCACGCCATGCGCGCCGCCGCCGGTCTGCTTGATCACTTGTTCGATCGCATCCGGTGTTGTTGCGTTGATGGCGAGGTCCGCTCCCAGCTGCCTGGCGAGGTTGAGCTTTTCGTCGGTGACATCAAGGGCCACCACGTGCAGGCCCATGGCCTTCGCATACTGGATGGCGATATGGCCCAAGCCGCCAATGCCGGAAATGGCTACCCATTCACCCGGCCTTGCTTCGGTCTCCCTGATGCCTTTGTAGGTTGTAACGCCTGCGCAGAGTATCGGCGCGAGGCTGGCGAAATCCGGATTGTTCGGTAGCCGTGCGACGTAGGCGGCCGAACCAATGGCATATTCGGCGAAGGTGCCATTCACGCTGTAGCCGCTGTCATGCTGGGACTCGCATAGCGTTTCCCAGCCGGTGACGCAGTATTCACAGCCGCCGCATGCATCGTGGAGCCATGCGATGCCGACCGGGTCGCCTTCCTTGAGATGCGTTACGCCGGGGCCCAGCGCTGCGACGACACCGGTTCCTTCATGGCCAGGAATGAAGGGAGGCGTCGGCTTGACCGGCCAGTCGCCATCGGCTGCGTGAAGATCGGTGTGACATACACCGGTCGACATGATCTTCACCAGCACTTCGCCGGGCTCGGGGGCGGGAATTAGTACATCGTCGATCGTCGACGTACACTCCTTCGCTCTTCCTTGTCTGGCGCGCAAACAGATCCCAGCGCGGGCCACGCAAATAGTGTAAACAGGCCCTAGCCCAGGTCGTCGGGTCGGCAATTGATCTCCATCAAAAGGCCATCTTCCATGCGGCCAAAACACGATCCGGCATTGCATGCTTTGGATGCTGGTCAGCAAAGTACGGCTCGCGCATGGACAAGGAAGAGATGTGGCGGCACTGCAACCGCTCAGCCGCGCGGCTGATTTTGCTTCGCCGCAAACTGGTCATACGCTTCCACCGCCTGCGCCGCGTACATCGCGCTGGGGCCTGCGCCCATGTAGATCGCAAGGCCCATGGTTTCCATGATTTCCTCGCGGGTGGCGCCATGCTTGACCGCCGCTTCCGCGTGAAAGGCGATGCATGCGTCACAACGGACCGCCACGGCGATGCCCAGGGCGAGCAGTTCCTTGGTTTTGGTATCCAAGGCCTTGGGCGCCAGCGCCGCGCGGGCCAGCGCGGAGAAGGCGTGCATCGTATCCGGCGCGCCGGTCCTTACTTCTTTCAGCGCTTGCGAAAGCTCCACGGTCATCTCGGTCCAGGACTTGTGCATGATGGTTCTCCTCGTGCGACAGGGTCACGTGCTGGCATGCCCGGCGGAAACGCCGTGCCGCGCAAGCCATGCGTAATAGAGCAGGGGAATCACCAGCAGCGTCAGGATGGTCGACACCAGGATGCCGAAGATCAGCGATACCGCGAGCCCCTGGAAAATAGGGTCGTCCAGAATGAACAGGCCACCGGCCATCGCTGCCGCGCCGGTGAGCACGATCGGCTTGGCGCGCACGGCGGCCGCCTCGATCACGGCCTGTTCCAATGCCTTGCCGGTGGCGAGCGCATGGTTGATGAAGTCGATCAGCAGAATCGAATTGCGCACGATGATGCCGGCCAGCGCGATCATGCCGATCATCGATGTCGCCGTGTATTGCGCCCCCAGCAGCGCGTGGCCGGGCATCACGCCGATCACGGTGAGCGGAATGGGCGCCATGATGATGAGCGGCACCACGTAGCTCTTGAACTGTCCCACCACCAGCAGGTAGATCAGCACCAGGCCCATCGAATAGGCCAGGCCCATGTCGCGGAAGGTTTCATAGGTGATCTGCCATTCGCCGTCCCACTTCACCGCCAGGCCGCCGGCGTCTTGCGGTTGGGCGATGAAGTGCTGGGCAATGGTCTGCTGCAATACTTTTTCGCGCCGCAAGGTGCCTACCATCTTGAACATGCCATAGAGCGGACTATCGGTAGCGCCTGCGTCGTCGCCGACGACATACGCATAAGGCAGCAGATCCTTGTGATAGATGGCCTGTTCCCATCCTGCCGGCTGCACGGTGACCACTTCCGACAACGGCACCAAGGCGCCGTTGGATGCGCGTACGCGCAACGCCAGCAACTGCGCCAGCGAGGCCTGGTCGCCCGCCGGCAGGCGCAGGCGCACCGGCATGGCGTATTTGGCGTGGCCGTCCATCAGATAGGTGGCGTCGTCGCCCGACAGTGCCGCGCGCAAGGCCTGCGCGATGCCGGCCTGGTTCAAGCCCAGTTTTGCAGCACGCTCGCGATCCACCACCACGATGTCGCGCGGCGAATCGGCCTCCACACTGCTATCGACATCGACGATGTCCGGCGTGGCGGCGAACATCTTCTTCAGGCGCAGCGCCCCCGCACGCACAGTGCCGTAGTCGGGCCCGTACACTTCGGCGACGACCGGCGCCAGCACGGGCGGCCCAGGCGGCACCTCCACCACTTTCACCGCGGCACCGTAGCGCGCGCCGATGGCCGCCAGCGTCGGTCGCACGGCCAGCGCAATGGCATGGCTTTGCCGGTTGCGTTGTGATTTGTCGACCAGGTTCACTTGCAGGTCGCCGACGATCGGCCCGCTGCGCAGGTAATACTGGCGCACCAGTCCATTGAAGGTGATCGGCGCCGCGGTGCCTGCGTAGCCTTGCCAGTTCTCCACTTCGGGCAGCGTCGAAACGGCTTGCGCCAATTCGGACAGCACACGGTTGGTGCGTTCCAGCGTGCTGCCTACGGGCATGTCCACCACTACCTGGAATTCGGACTTGTTGTCGAACGGAAGCATCTTCAGCACCACCGCCTTCACCAGCACCAGCCCGGCCGCCGCCAGCACCAGCACACCCATCGATGTAAACAGCAGCCTGCGTTTGCGCGGTGCGCGTGCGCCTTCGATAAAGGGCGTCATCAATCGATTGAACAGGCGGTGCAACCGGTCGCCGCTATGCGCCGCAGCGCCCGCATCCGGATGCGTGTGCCGCAGCAGCCGGAACGCCAGCCACGGCGTAATCACCAGCGCCACCGCCAGCGAAAGCAGCATGCCGGCCGACGCGTTGATCGGAATGGGCCGCATATACGGCCCCATCAGGCCAGAGACGAACGCCATCGGCAGCAAGGCGGCGATGACGGTGAAGGTGGCAAGGATGGTGGGCCCGCCCACTTCGCTCACCGCGGCCGGAATGGCCTCGCTGAGCGGACCGCCGCGCGCCATGTGCCGATGCACGTTCTCCACCACCACGATGGCATCGTCGACCAGGATGCCGATGGAAAAGATCAGCGCGAACAGCGACACGCGATTGATGGTGAAGCCCATCGCCCAGGATGCGAACAACGTGAGCATCAGCGTGATGATCACCGCACTGCCCACCACGATGGCTTCGCGCCAACCGAGCGCCAGCAATACCAGCAGCACCACCGAACCGGTGGCGAAGATCAGCTTGTGGATGAGCCGGTTGGCCTTGTCGGTGGCGGTCTGCCCGTAGTCCCGCGTGATGTCCACATGGACGCCGGCAGGAATCAGTACGTTGCGCCACGACGCCAGCCGTGCCGCAATCGCGGTGGTGATGTCGGCGGCATTCGTGCCCGGTTTCTTGGCGATGGCAATCGTCACGGCCGGCGCCGATCCGGCCAGCGGGCCGCCCTTGCCGGGCGGCGTGCCGAACCACGCATATTGGTTCGGCAGGTCGGCGCCCTGATGGATGCGCGCGACGTCGGACAGAAACACAGGCTGGCCTTTGTTCAAGCCGATCACCAGCTTCGCCACGTCCTCGGCATGGGCCAGAAAGCTGCCGGCGGTAACCGGAATGTTGCGGCCGTCGGCCACGCGATCGCCGGCCTGCGTGACTACGTTCGCCGCCTTGAGCGCGGCGGACAAGTCGGCGATCGACATGCCGTAGGAGGCGAGCTTGGGCGCATCCAGTTCCACGACGACCATGCGCTCGGGTGCGCCGATGGTGTAGACATCGCGCGTGCCCGGCACGCGCTTGAGTTCCGTTTCCAGCGTGTGCGCCACTTCGCCGAGCTGGGTAGCGGTGGCTCCAGGGCGGTCGCTCCATAGGGTGAGCGCCATGACCGGCACATCGTCGATGCCCATCGGGCGGATCAACGGCTGGCCCACGCCCAATGCCGGCGGCACGAAATTCTGGTTCTGGAACACCTGGTTATAGAGCCGGACGATCGCCGTCTGGCGCGGTACGCCCACCTGGAATTCCACCGTGATGATGGCGATGGCGGGCCGGCTCACCGAATACACATGCTTGATGCCTTCGATTTCCGCCAGTTTCTGTTCCAGCGGAAACGCCACCAGGTTCTCCACATCGCGCACGTCGGCGCCGGGGAAGGGCACCATCACGTTCGCCATGGTCACGTCGATCTGCGGCTCTTCTTCGCGTGGCGTGATCATCATCGCCGCCAGCCCCAGCAGCAGCGCAGTGATGGCAAGAATCGGCGTGAGCGGCGAGTTGAGAAAGCTGCGCGCAATGCGGCCGGAAAAGCCAAGCTGCGTGCTCACCGAACGGCTCCACGGTGGCGCTCGGCCAGCAGGCGGCCGGCGGCGGCCGGATCGACGGCAATGCGTTCGCCATCGTCCAGGCCGGCCAGTATTTCGACCTCATCGCCATAAGCGTGCCCGGTGCGTACTTGCCGCAGCGAAACCCGATCGTTATCGATCACGTACACGCCTTGCAGTTCGCCACGCTGCAGCAACGCGTTGGCAGGTACGAGCAGGCGTCGGGTCGTACCGGTGGCGAAGGCGACTTTCACGGTCATGCCCGGATAGAGTCCCGTGTGCTTGCCCGACAGCTCCACGCGGATCGAGAACGTGTGCGTATCCGGATCGGCATAGGGAAATACGGTGACAGTCGCAGCGGGAATACGCACGCCGTCGTTGCCGGGAAGGACCACGGCCGAGTGATGGCTGCGGATCGTATCCACCGCGCTCTGCGGTACCTGCACGTTCACGCGCAGGTCGTCCAGCGAGGCGATGCCGATCAATGGCTGTGGCACCGGCGGACCGGATTGCACCGACTCGCCTACTTGCACGTAGCGTCGCGTGACGATGGCGTCGTAGGGCGCACGCACCACGGTGTAGTCCTGCTGCGTGCCGATCTGCCGCCAGTTGGCCTGCGCAACAAGCACGGCTGCGTAAGCGCTGTCGCGCTGCGCCAGTGCTGCATCCAGGCTGGCCTTGGCGATCAGTCCTTTGTCGTAGATGGCGGCGATGCGCTGGTAATTGGCTTTGGCGTTGTCATAGGTCGCTTGCGCCGAAACGATTTGCGCCCTGGCCGAACGTGCGGCGGCGGATTGCTCCACGTCGCTGAAGCGCACCAGCACCGCGCCGGCGGGCACCACATCGTTGACGTCGTAGGGCAGTTCGATCACGCGCGCATTGGTCTGCGCGGAGAGCACGGCCGCATGGACCGCTTCCACCGTGCCGTCCCACATTTGTTCCTGCGCTGCCGTCTGCGCATGCACGGTCAGCGCGGCCAGTGCCGGCGGCGTGGTTTGCGCCGAGGATGGCGGGCGGCGATCGCCGCAAGCGCACAGCACGGCAGCCAGCAAGGGCAGGGTCCATCGGTAAAGCAAACGTGTCATCTCAGGAAGGAAACGCGCTGCCGGGTTTCACGCCGAACTTCGCCAGGATCTTCGCCAGCGGACAGAATCCAGTGAAGGCCGATTGCAGCAGGTTCGCGCCCACGAACAACGTAAGCAGGAACCACCACGGCGAAACGAAATAGCCAAGCGCCAGGCCCAGCAGCACCATGCCGCCGGCAAAGGCGAGAACGATGCGATCGATGTTCATGCTCTTGCTCCGTTTGCGATGAAAGGAATCAATGGTGCGGCACGTCGGACTTCAGCGATTCGATGTCCAGCAGCTTCAACACGTAGCGCTCGAACACCGGATGCGTGTGGCCGGTACGCATCTTTTGCAGGTAGTACTTCTCGAATGCGGCCTTCGCCACGTGCACCCATTTGCCGGTCCGCGCCCAGGTGACGTTGCGCGGGGGAATCTGCGGCAAGGCCACGAACGCGGCACCGGTTTCGCCCATGTCGGCCAGGCAGATCGCGTTCCAGGTGGCGCATGCGTCAGCAGGGCCGCCTTCGATCTCGTCGCAGACATTGCGTACGATCGCGCTGACCATCGACTCGATCATGAAACCGGTCTTCGGTGCGCCAGTGGGCACCGGCGTCGCCTCCACCGGCGGAATGGCCACGCACACGCCGGCGGCGTAGATGTTGCGCCAGGCCGTGCTGCGCTGATGCGCATCGATCAGCACGAAGCCGCGCGGATTGGTCAGTCCAGGCACCTTGCGCACCACGTCGACGCCGGTGAACGCGGGAATCAGCATGGCGTAGGCAAAAGGCAGGTCGTGCGATTGCACGGTGGCGCCTTTGGCATCGACTTCCTCGACCTTGATGCGATCGGCTTCGACCGCACCGACTTTGGCATTGGCGATCCAGCGGATGTCGCGCTTGCGCAATTCCGATTCCAGCAAGCCCTTCGAATCGCCGACGCCGCCCAGGCCCATGTGCCCGATGTATGGCTCGGCGGTGACGAAGGTGATGGGTACGCGGTCGCGCAGCTTGCGCCGGCGCAGGTCGGCGTCCACGATCATGGCGAATTCGTAGGCAGGGCCGTAGCAGCTGGCGCCTTGCACGGCGCCCACCACGATGGGTCCGGGATTTTTCAGGAATTTCTGGTAGGCCAGCCAGGCCGTATGCGCATGCGGGCCCGTGCATACCGATTGCGTGAAGCCGGTACCAGGCCCCAGGCCCGGCACTTCGTCGAAAGCCAGGCGCGGGCCGGTGGCGATGATGAGGTAGTCGTAATCGAGCGTGTCGCCGTTGAGCAGGCGTATCCGGTTTTCGGCAGGCTGGATCGCTTCGGCCGGTATCGCGCTGTAGTGGATGCCGTGCTTGCTCAAGGGCTCGCGCACTTCCACGCGGATATCCTCGGGCTTGCGCCACCCCACCGCCAGCCACGGGTTGGAGGGGGTGAAATTGAAGTAGGGGCCATCGCCGACCACGGTGATGTCCGCTTTTCTCCCCAGGGCCGCCTTGAGGTCATACGCCGCGGCCATGCCACCCAGGCCGGCCCCCAGAATTACGATGCGCGACATATCGATTACCTCGGTGATCCATGACTTTGATACCCAGCATCCGCCATTGGTCCGGGGCGGCATTGACGCAGGTCAATCGCGCTTCGCTTGCGTTTGCCCGTTCCGGTAAGCGGCATGGTTAAGACATTACTACATTAGAAATATCTTAATTAGTAAAATGCGGTAAAGTCAACCGCCGGAGCAACCGATCCCTCACAGGGGCATTCGATGAAAAGAAACATCGCGCGCAATGCCGTGGCCATGCACAACCGCGCCGAAGAGGCCGCCAGCCTGCTGAAGACGCTCGCCAATCCACAGCGCTTGCGCGTGCTGTGCCTGCTGGCGGGTGGAGAACTCTCCGTCGGCCAGATCAACGAAGCACTGCCGGACCTGAGCCAGTCGGCGCTGTCGCAGCACCTGGCCAAGCTGCGCGACGAAGGCATGGTGCGCACGCGGCGGGAATCGCAGACGATCTGGTACACGCTGGCGCCCGGGCCTGCCGAGCGCGTGATCGAAACGCTGTATGGCATTTACTGCGGTGCTGCGGGTTGAATGGTGGCGCGCAGGCCTCGTCAGGTACCGGGCAGGGACGAAATTGATTCAAACTCCGCGGTTTTCGTTCGATGTTTGAACAAAATCAGCAGACTGTCCGCACAACGCGTAATCGTTCATGCCACCTCATCGTCATTCCGGCCTTCGCCCATTGCTGTCCGGGAAAAATGTGACGGATCGGCGAAAGTACCTCGAATGCTTTGGGTCCGGCGGCCTGGTTCGGCAGGCGACTCGACTTCCGCGAAGTGTTCCATGTCTCCTTGACGTCATTCCCGCGAAAGCGGGAATCCATTTTTGCTCTGATGCGCCCCTGAAAATGGATTCCCGCTTTCGCGGGAATGACGGCCGGGCGAGACAGGGCGCAGGAAGAATATCTAGTCATCGGCAGGGCTTCCGGAAAATTTCCCCGGACACAGTGGGCCTTCGCCGGAATGACGACGAGGTTTCTTTTTAGCCGTTTGCCAGCATGTTGTCTCTGGATGCTGCTGGATGGGGATATGTCAGACTCACACCGTCTCCGCCATGCCGTGATAGATCTCTTCTTCTTGCGCGAAGTGCAAGCGCAAGATCGCATCCAGCCCATACAGCATCCGTTGCATGTCCTGGATGGCCTCGGGAGAAAGCGGACCTTGCGGCAGATCTTCGGTCGTATGGTGAAACAGGCGCCCGAGCCGGAGAATCTCGCGATGCGTACGGCTCAGCGGCGCCAGCGGGTCGCCGCCGCCGAGCATCGGCTCCAGCCTTGGATACAGGTGTTTTTCGTCGTCGCGCTCGTGCGGCAGAAGCGTGCTGCTCAGCAGGCCATCCAGTTCGACGAGCTCGGCATGAACGGCATCTTGCGGGAGCACGGGCAGGTGATCGGCGCAGGCGCGAATGCGGTCGAGCACCGGGCCCAGTTCATGGTGTTCCGCTGACAGCCGCGCATTTTCGGTGGCGTCGAGCCGCCCGTGGATGCCGTCGATCGACGTTACCCGAAGCACGCGCAGCGCATTGATGATCACGGCGACATCGATGCCTTCCTGCAGGATGGCGCCCGCGATCGGAGGCAGGTAACCCAGCGCCGCGAACACCATCGCAACCAGCGACAGGCTCATTCCCGCGATGACGCTTTGCATGGCAATCTTGCGTGCGCGGCGGGCAATCACGAGCGCTTCGGCCAGGCGGTCCAACCGGTCGACCAACAACACGACGCCAGCCGCCTCCGTGGACGCCGCCGCACCGCGCGCGCCCATCGCCACGCCGACGTCCGCTGCCGCCAGCGCCGGCGCATCGTTGATGCCGTCGCCCACCATGATCGTCGTGTTCGCGGGTTTGGCCGCTTTGATCGCGGTCAATTTGTCGCTGGGCGCCTGGTCGGCCAGGACTTCGTCCACGCCCAACGCTTCTCCGATGGTTTCGGCGATGTCGCGGTGATCGCCCGTCAACATCACGGTGCGCCGAATGCCGGCGCGCCGAAGTTGCCGGATGGCCCGCGGCGTATCCAGACGTATCTCATCGCCCAGTAATAATGCGCCGGCCATGGCGCCATCCATGGCCACGAACACGCCGGCGGTACCTTCGCGGCGCATGCGCTTGCGCAGCATGTCGGCCCATTGCGCAGCGGACGTGATTTTTGAAACGAAACCATAACTGCCGATGGCGACGCGATGCGCCCCAACCGTGCCGATCAAGCCCGCGCCGTGCTCTTCGCGCACGTCGGACGGCTTGGTCAAGGGAAGATTCCTTTTTCGTGCAAACGACACGATCGCCTCGGCGAGCACGTGTTGGGACACTTGCTCGACCGATGCGGCCAGCCTCAGCAATTCGTTCTGATCGAGCGACCCGGTCGTTTCGATGGCCGTCAGGCGCGCGTGTCCCGTGGTCAACGTACCGGTCTTGTCGAAGAACAGTACATTGCCTTGCGCGAGCCGTTCGAGCATGCCGCCGCCCTTGACGAGCACGCCGCGCGATGCGCACCGTGACATGCCGGAAACGATCGCAACGGGCACGGCCAGAATCAGCGGGCAGGGCGTGGCAACCACCAGCACCGCCAGGGCGCGAACGGGATCGCCCGACAGCAGCCATGCGACTGCGGCCACCGCGAGCGTCACGGGCAGAAATATCAGCGCGTAGCGATCGGCCAGGCGCGAAGAGGGCGCCTTGGCGCGCTGGGCCGCTTCAACCAGCCGAACGATGCCGGAAAAGGTACTGTCGGCCGCGGATGTCGTCGCCAGCATGTCAAAGGGCCCTGCGGCATTGAGTACGCCGCTGCGTGCCGTCTCGCCCCGTGCATGCCGCACCGGCAGTGACTCACCCGTCAAGGCCGATTCGTCGAGCACGGCAGCCTCCGATTCGACCAGGCCATCGACCGGGACAATCTCTCCGCCGCGAATGAGCAGTCGGTCACCCGCTGCTACGTCCGAAATGGGAATGACGCTGAGCGCCTCACCGATATATTTGTTCGCGGTCTTTGGCGCGCGGTTGAGCAACGCCGACATCGTCCGCCTGGCTTTGCCTTCGGCGTAATCTTCCAGTCCTCGTCCGCTGGCGAACATCAGGCCGACCACGGCGGCCGTCAGGTTTTCCCCCAGGACGATCGCACCGGCGATGGCAAGCAGCGCGATGATGTCCACGCCCGCATCGCGCCGCAGCAGCCGGATGATGCTGGTGACCACGATCCAGATCGCCACCGCGGACGAACCTGCGATCCACACGTATCGGCCGATCACTTCGTGGCCGGTCAGGCGCATGATCAGACCAAGTAACAGCGTCAACGCGCTAAAAGCGGCAAGGATGCGACTGATCATTGGAACGCCATGGCCGCCTGTGTCCCTACACCTTGAGCCAGTGATTCAAGCCGGTGTAGACACCTTGTGACGCCAAAACAACCAGCACAATGCCAGCAATGGCGATCGCAAGCCCTGCCCAGATGGTGACGCCGTCCCGTTCCATCATGCCCAGCGAGAACAGCGAAATGGCCATGCCGGGCACGAAATGGCCCAATGGAATGGGCAGCGTGATGATGATGGCGAGAATCAGGCAGGTAACGCCGATCGGTACGCGCATCCAGTCTCCGGCCAGCCACCGCTTTCGTGGGCGGACGATTTTCTCCAGGCGCTTCAGGGTAGGAAGCACGCCACGAATCGCCTTGGCAAACGTTGCCGCTTCGATCGAGCGGCGCGCAAGCCGTTCGGGAATCCATGCATGGGCACGGCCTACCGCAAGTTGCACGGAGATCAACACCATGCAGGCGCCGAACGGAACCGAGATGCCCGGTAAGGGAATGGGCACGACCATCGGCAGCGCGAGCAACAGCAGTAGCGCCCAGATGGAACGGTCGTCGAGCAGCTTCAGCACCATGCCGAGCGAAACGCGCTCTTCGTCGAGCGATGCCGCGCGGCTCTCGAGCACCATCGACAGCGGCGCCTGATGAGATGGGCCAGGCGGCGAAACGTAGGGCCCGCCGCTCACGGATTCGTCGTCGCCCTTGTGCTTGGAAGGAGAGAGGGCGTCCGTCATAGCATTCTCTTCAGCGTATTGTCGCGCCGCATGAAGTGATGCCACAGGGCTGCCAGGATATGCAGGGCAATCACGGCGTAAAAGACATTCCCGATCAGCTCGTGCACTTCGCCGACAATTTCCTTGGCCTGCGCGTCGGGATGCACCAGCGCGGGAAGATGCCAGTCAAGCCAGGGCACAACGACCTGCTCTCCGCCATAGCTCAGCTGCAGCCAGCCGAGGACGGGTTGCACGATCAAGAACACGTACAGCGCCAGATGCACCAGGCGCGCAGTCAAGGCCGTGATGGAGCCGGGTGCCGGAACGATCGGCGGCGTCGGCGCGTAGATGCGCAGAACGAGCCGCGGAATGACGAACAGCAAGACGATGATCCCGGCGACATAGTGCCATTGCATCGCCTGCATGCCCGATGTGGCAACCCCGCCTTCCTCGCTGCCTTCACCCATGTTGGCGAAGAGATAAGCAGCCAGGACGGCCACGACGGTCGCCCAATGAGTGATGCGAAGGCTCAAGCCGTAGCGGGCGGGTGACATGGACATGGAATCGGTCCTCGGGATTTGGTGCATTACTCGAAATTCGTGTGCTTTTCCGCTGGCGAGTCTTCAACTCGTCAACTAGCACTGCCATTGAGTCACCGCAAAGGGGTGAGGCGCTTGACGCATGTCAAGAAACTTTGTGGCGCTGCGAAGGCACCGCTTGGATCGAAGTCAAACGGCGCCGCGACCGCGATGCGGCTGATCATCGACCCGTCAGACAAGCGCTAGACAAGCCACAGGGTGACCGCAAAGCCCGCCACGACACCGAGCGTGCCGGACACCACACGCAATGCGTATCCTTGAGGTCCCTTGCTCAAGGCGATGGCGCATTTGAGCGAGGAATTGGACGCCAGCGCAGCGAGAACGCACCATGAGGCTTGTTGCAGGTCGATATGGCCGGTCGACACGGCTTGTGCTGCGGAGGCAGCGGCGGCGTGCACGTCGGCGAAACCCGAGACCGCCATGATCCACGGCAGGCTGGCTTTCCCAAGGTAGCTGCGAAGTATGGCGCTCGCCAGCATGATCCCGCCCAACAGCGAGACGAAACCCAATACGGCGCGCATCTTGAAGGGACGCTCGCCAGCAAGCGCCGCTGCATCATGGCCTGAGTTCCATGATTTCCAACTGGTCGAAATGGCCGCGATGATCGCAGCGCTACCAGCGGCCAGCAACGGCAGCGCCAAATGCCTTAGCAAGGCCTGCGAGAGCAATCCGATCACGACGCCCAATTGCGCTACGGTCCCCGCATTGGAGATGACGGCAGCGCTCGCGGCGGCGGCGGCCAGGGAAGGCGTGCCCCTTGCGCGCTCCGCCATCGTGCCGATTGTGGCTGTGCTTGAGACAAAGCCGCTCGCCACGCCCGCAATAGGAAGCCCAAACTTCGTCCCCAGCGCACGCATCGCCAGATACCCCAATGATGCAATGGACATGACCGCTACCACCAAGAACCACAGTCGCCTGGGATTGAAAGCATCCCACGGATCAAGGCTGCGGTCGGGCAGCAGCGGAAGAACGACAAACGAAGCGGCTGCGAGTATCAAGAGGTCGTGCAGCTCAGTTCCGGACAGCCATTTGCGCGACAGCAGATGAAGCCTGTATTTGCTTGCCAGAAGTATCGCCACCGTAACGCCCAGCCCGGCGGAAAAGGCGGGCGACGACATCGACAGTATGCCCAGCAGGAATGTCATGAGCATGGCCATTTCGGTTGCGACACCTGGATCCTTCTCATTGGTGCGCACGTAGCTGGCGATGGCTACCGCCGTAACGAACAGCGCCGCGGCATAAATGGCGGCGTCGCCAATGAGAGAAGCTGTCGCGCCGGCCAGACCCAACAGCGGAAAGGTACGAACGCCGGCCTGGGCTTGCATGGGCCCCATGTGCTTGTTGCGCTCCCGCTCCAACCCGATAAGAAGACCAATGGCGAGCGAGACGCCAAGACCTAGCGCCGTTGACGAAACATCTGTGAGGGCGTGGCTTGGCAACATGCAAACCTCTCATTGCCGCGGGTCGTATTCACATGCTTCAAATATGCATTGAAGCGTCCATGGCTCTACTGACGAAGCAGGTCGTTGGCGTCGTATTGGTTGCGTGGATTCCACAGCATCCATCCGTCGGAGCCGGCCGCGTCGGCGGCATCGGTTTGCGCACGGATCGCGGTGGCGTCGAACACGCGATGATCGAATGCATAATCGCGAAACGCCTGCAGCCATGGACGAAAACGTACACCCGGGAGCCCAGTTCGCTTTATCGCCTCGGCCAGCGAGCGCCCGACGATCTGGCCCGGCTCGGCGGTCGGATCGGCGATACCAGGCAGGCCCCAGGTGAAGCCGGACGGATACAGCATGGGAGAGATGTAATCGAGCGGTGCGTCGAGCAGTTCGATCTGCTGGCCGATCGCCGTATCGTTGGTGTTCCAGCATACGTAACCGAAAATATCGGCCGCGACGAACACGTTGTAGGGTGCTAGCCGGGTGCGAGCGGCCTGCAGAAAACCCGTGATGGCTGCCGTGCGATTGGCGCGGGTGTTCGGCAGTGCAAATGCCAGGCCGCGCTGGTCGGGAAAGCGCACGTAATCGAACTGGATTTCGTCGAAACCCATGCGGGCCGCTTCCTCGGCGATATCCAGATTGTGCTGCCAGACGTCGCGCGAAAACGGATCCATCCATTGCAGGCCTTCGCGATCCCGCCATGGTCGGCCTTTGGCGTCGCGCACGCTCCACTCCGGGTGTGCGTCGGCAAGCGGATCGTCCTTGAACACGACGATGCGTGCGATCAGGTACAAGCGCCGGGCATGCAGGTCGGCGAGCAGCGCGGGGAAATCCCGCGCCATGGATACGCGTTCGCTGGTCTTGGCGGCCGCACCGATCGCTTCGCGCGCCTGGCTGCGGTAGGGCGTCAGGCCGCGGTCGCCCTTCACGTCGATGACCAGCGCGTTGATCGCGGTGCGCTGCGCCAGGTTCGTCGCCGCGTTGCGCAGTGTGGCGCTGGTGATGCCGAATACCGAGAGATAGAGCGCCCTGGGCCGGAACGGCGTCAACGTGAGCGTCACCGGTTCGTCGCCCGATACATGCGCGTCGGTGCGCAGGTAGCCTGGCGCGCGCGCAGCGATGCTGGCCGTCGGCTGGCCGGTATCGAACCACCCGTGTTCGTCGGTACGCGTCACGCCAGCAGCGGTGGTGACGATGGCGTCGGCGACTGGCTTGAGCGTGCTCGCGTCGATGACGACACCGGTTACGGCCTGGGCGTCCCGGCTTGCCAGTGGGGCAACCATCGCGAGTGCGACGAACATCGCGCGTGCCAACGCCCGGCGCAAGGCGGTCATGGGGTGGCTCCTCTCTTGGCGGTGGGCGGTGCATCCGGTTCACCCAGCACGTGCGCGAACGCACGCGGCCCGTAGGCATCCACCATCAAGAAACGCGGCAGCGCGAGCAATCGCGCGTGCTGATCCGCTTTGCGCGCATCCAGCGTAAAGGCCGCCACATAGCCGTCGTCGGCGGCAAGCGCGATCAGTTCGTCGTCATAGATACCGAACGGCCAGGCGAGCATGTCCACGTGCGAGCCGGTTTCCGATTCGATGCGTTGGCGCGAGGCGTCCAGTTGTCGACGTGCGAACTCCCGGAAATCCTCCGCGCTGCGGCGCTTGCGTTCAAGCTTGAAATTGGGATGCCAGTAGGTATGCGACTGGATATCGAACCAGCCGGTTTGCCTGAGGGCGCGCAATTGGTCCCAGGTCAGTGCGTACGACGCATTGGAAATCGCCGATGGATAAATGAACAGCGTGACCGGAAAGCGTTCGCGCAACACGATCGGCAGCAGCTTCTCGAACACCGAGCGATGCCCGTCGTCGACGGTGATCGCCACGGGTTTGGACGGTAGCGAGACGGATGGATTGCGCAGTCCATCGATCGCCTCGCGCAACGGCACGATGTGGTAGCCGTGCTCCTGAAGAAAGCGCAACTGGCTCTCGAACGTGGCCATGCGCACCGTCATCGAATCGTCCGCCGTATCGGAAAAGCGGTGATACACGAGGATGGTGACGCTGGCCTGAGGCTCGCTGGTGGCCGCCCATGCCAGGTTGGCCAGGCAGGCCAGCGCGGCACATAAAACAGTTCGCCATCTCGCCGCGCGGGCCGGTGCCTTGCCCTCATCGACACGCTCCCTGTTTTTTCCGTACATGGCGACCTCGTGCGACGCGTCCAGGGGCGCCAACGCCGACGCCTGGATGAGTTGTGCCTATCGTGCTTGCCTCACCGAACCGGGCAGGTGATGCAGATCAATTCGGGGCACGTCGGCGCCTGGCGTGGGGCAGGGAACTAGGCCACGTGCCGAGCACGCCTTGGCTTGACCTGCATCAACGAGCGTCCGCCATGCCGCTGGCATGGTGGTGCTACTGCCGAGGAGCGCCACGTGACTCATTTGAAGGCACCCGCCGCCGCTACGCTCGATCCATCCGTGCACGCCCTGCAGGCGCGCTTGAGCGCGTCGCTGTCGCTGGAATCGTTGTACCTGGCCTTCGCCGACTGGTGGTTGCACTTGCTGCGCTCGCCGGGCAAGCGCCTGGATCTGCTTGAGCTCGGCCTGGAGCAGGCGCAGCAACTTCACGCCTATCTGCTCAAATGCGCGCTGCCGTGCGACGACCCGGCCAGGCCGTGCGCGGTACCGCCGGCAAGCGACCGGCGCTTTGCCGACGAGGCATGGCAGCGCTGGCCGTTCAACGTGCTGCATCAGCATTTTCTGCTGCAGCAACGCTGGTGGCATGCCGCCATCACCGGCGTACACGGCGTATCGCAGCATCATCAGGATGTAATGGATTTCGTCGCGCGCCAATGGCTGGACGTGCTCTCGCCTGGCAATTTCGCGCTCACCAATCCGGTGGTGCTTGCACGCACCCAGCGCGAAGGCGGGAGCAACCTCGTGCGCGGAGCGCTGAACTGGATGGACGACGTGATGCGCCATATCACGGGCAGCTCCGCGATCGGTGCCGAACGGTTTGTCGTGGGACGCGACGTCGCCGCCACGCCTGGACGGGTGGTGCTGCGCAACGATCTGATCGAGCTGATCCAGTACGCGCCTTCGACCGAAACGGTGCGACCTGAGCCGATCCTGCTGGTGCCGGCGTGGATCATGAAGTACTACGTGCTGGACCTGTCGCCCGGCAACTCCCTGGTTCGCTACCTGGTGGCGCAGGGCTACAGCGTGTTCTGCATCTCTTGGAAGAACCCGGATCGCAGCAATGCCTCGTTGAGCATGGACGATTACCTCAATCTCGGCGTACGCGCCGCACTGGGCGCGATCAACAACCTGCTTCCAAAGCGCCGCGTGCATGCGGTCGGCTATTGCCTGGGCGGCACCTTGCTGGCGATCGCGGCAGCGGCGATGGCGCGCGACGGCGACGATCGCCTGGCGTCGCTGACGCTGCTGGCTGCGCAAACCGATTTCACCGAGCCCGGCGAACTGGCGTTGTTCATCGACGAAAGCCAGATTTCCCTGCTGGAAGACCAGATGGGGCAAGCCGGTTATCTCACCGCCACGCAAATGGCCGGCGCGTTCCAGATGCTGCGTTCCTACGATCTTTTGTGGTCGCGGATGGTCAACGACTATCTGCTCGGCGAACGCGGCGCCATGAACGACCTGATGGCGTGGAATGCGGATGCCACGCGCATGCCGGCCACCATGCACTCGCAATACCTGCGCCACCTTTACCTCAACAACGATCTGGCTGCAGGCCGCTACGCGGTGGACGGCAAGCCGGTCGAGCTTAAAGACATCGCTGTGCCGATGTTTTGCGTGGCGACCGAAACCGACCACGTCGCGCCGTGGCATTCGGTCTACAAGGTGCATCACTTGTTTACCGACGAGCTGACCTTCGTGCTGACCAGTGGTGGGCACAACGCCGGGATCGTCAGTGAACCGGGTCACCCCGGGCGCCGGTTCCGCCTGCTGGTGCGGCCGCGCGGTGCGCGCAGTTTGTCCTCCCAAAGCTGGCTGTCGCGGGCATCGCGCAACGAGGGGTCATGGTGGCCGGCGTGGACGCAGTGGCTGGACGCGCGCTCCGGTGCGCCGGTGCCGCCGCCTTCGATGGGCATGCCGGGAAGCGCGCAGGACAGCCTGCCGCTGGCGCCGGGTCATTACGTATTGGAGAAATGAGCATGGGCGCTTTGACATGCCTGTTCGCCAAGCATGCTCCCGCCGCCTGTGTGCGGCAGGGAAGGGAGCCCAACACGCCGAACGTCGGCGACACGATCCATCCGCGAGGAACCGAACCATGACCACTCAAAACGACATTCCGTTCGAGCTGTACAAAGCCAATCTGCAATTTACCCTGCGTACCAACAAGTTGCTGAAAGAGTGCGGCCAGCGCTGGCTCGATACCTTCGATCACGCTGT
Organism: Dyella sp.; assembly: GCF_051954575.1. GTDB lineage: Bacteria > Pseudomonadota > Gammaproteobacteria > Xanthomonadales > Rhodanobacteraceae > Dyella_B. The sequence continues at coordinate 81,828 of NZ_JBQCHP010000001.1, forward strand.
GGGCGAAAGCATCGCCGAGAGCCAGGAAGAAATCGACAAGCTTTCGCTGGACGACAATTGGCAATCGCTGGCCGCCGTTCCCGGCGAAACGCTGGTGCGGCTGATGCAGGAGCGCGTGGGCGATGCGCAGGCGGTGGCACAGGCTGCCGTCACCAATCAGACCCGTTTCCTGACCGGCCTGCAGGATGCCTTCCTGATGTGGCAGCGCGATACCGCCAAAGCCATGGGCAGCGTGGAAGCGGCCAAGCCGTTCAATGCGGCGCTGGGCGATTTCTTCAAGCTGTTCGCCAACGCCACGACGATGGCGACGGGAAGTGGCCATGAGCACTGAACGCGTGGCGCTGGTGACTGGCGGCATGGGCGGCATCGGCGAGGCGATCGCCAGGGCCTTGCACGATGCCGGCCATACCGTGCTGGTGACGCACTCGCCGCACAACGATCATGTCGATATCTGGCTGGAACAGCAGGCGGCTCAAGGCTATCGATACAAGACCTATGCCGCCGATGTGGCCGATTTCGATTCGTGCCAGCGCATGGCCGCCCAGATTGCCTGCGACGGCTACAGCGTCGACATCCTGGTCAACAACGCCGGCATCACCCGCGATGGACGGTTCCTCAAGATGACGCGGGAAGATTGGGAAGCGGTGATGCACACGGATCTGGATTCGATGTTCAACGTCACCAAGCCGTTTTGCGCCGGCATGGTGGAGCGCGGCTGGGGGCGCATCGTGAACATCGGTTCGATCAACGGCACGAAAGGCCAGTTCGGACAGTGCAACTATGCGGCGGCGAAGGCGGGCATCCACGGCTTTACCGAATCGCTGGCGCTGGAAGTGGCGCGGCACGGTGTAACCGTCAACACCGTCTCGCCCGGTTACACCGACACCCACATGGTGGCCTCGGTGCCCAAGGATGTGCTGGAAAGCAAGGTGATTCCGCTGATTCCCGTGGGCCGGCTGGGACGTCCCGAGGAGATCGCCGCGCTGGTCGGCTTCGTATGCAGCGAAGCGGCAGCGTTCATGACCGGCAGCAATCTCGCCATCAACGGCGGCCAGCACATGTACTGAATGGATGACTCCCATGCACGAGATGATTGCCCACCGCCATCGCTTCCAGCACCTGCTCGCCGGCGTGGAAGGCCGGCCGGCGATACCCACCGCCATCGCCCATCCCTGTGACGAAGCGGCGGTGGCGGCGGCGGTGGAGGCCGCCGAGGAAGGCTTGATCGCGCCGATTTTCGTCGGCCCCCTCGCCAAGATGCACGCCGCGGCCGAGCGTGCGGGCGTGGAGCTCGCGCCGTACCGCGTGGTGGATGCGCCGCACAGCCACGCGGCGGCGGCGCAGGCGGTCGCGTTGGTCAAAAGCGGCCAGGCCAGGCTGCTGATGAAAGGCTCGCTGCACACTGACGAGCTGATGCACGCGGTGTGCGCCGATGGCGGCCTGCGCACGGATCGCCGGCTGAGCCATGTATTCCTGCTGGACGTGCCGCGCTACGCGCGTCTTCTGCTGGTGACGGATGCGGCGATCAATATCGCTCCAACGCTGATGCAAAAGCGCGACATCGTGCAGAACGCCATCGACCTGGCGCATATCGTCGGCGTGGCCAGGCCGAAGGTGGCAGTGCTGTCGGCGGTGGAAACGATCACGCCTGCGCTGCCTTCCACGGTGGACGCCGCGGCCCTGTGCAAGATGGCCGAGCGCGGCCAGATTACGGGTGGAGTCGTGGACGGTCCGCTCGCTTTCGATAATGCCGTGAGTGCGCTTGCCGCGCACGAGAAGGGCATCGTTTCCGAAGTGGCCGGCGCGGCCGACATCCTGGTCGTGCCGGATCTCGAATCGGGCAACATGCTCGCCAAACAGCTGACGTTTCTCGCCGACGCCGAAGCGGCCGGCGTGGTGATGGGCGCGCAGGTGCCGATCATTCTCACCAGCCGCGCCGATACGTTGCGTGCGCGCATTGTTTCATGCGCCATCGCCGTGCTGATCGCGCAGGCGGCGAAGCGACCGGCAGCAGCGACCACCGCGGTGACCTGACCATGCCCAACGCACTGCTCACCATCAATGCCGGCTCCTCCAGCATCAAGTTCGCGCTGTTCGAGCACGGTGCCACCGCGCAGCGGCTGATCGCGCGCGGTTCGATCGAAGGTATCGGCGAGGTGCCGCGCTTCATCGCGCGTGCGCCGGATGGCACCACGCTCGACCGTTACCAATGGAAGCCATCCGCCGCGATGGACCACGAAGCCTTGCTCGAGCCCTTGCTCGCATGGTTGACTTCGCACCTGGGCGAAAAGGCATTGGTGGCGGTGGGGCACCGTGTCGTGCATGGCGGACGCGTCTTCCATCGGCCGGTTCGCGTCGATCAGGCCGTGCTGGCCGAACTGGAAAAGCTGGTGCCGCTCGCGCCGTTGCACCAGCCTCACAACCTGGCGGCCATCAAGGCCGTCTCCAGCCTGCGCCCGCATCTGTTGCAAGTGGCGTGCTTCGACACCGCCTTCCACCACGACATGCCATCCGTGGCCACACGCATGGCCTTGCCCCGCGTGTATACCGCCAGCGGCGTGCGCCGGTATGGCTTTCACGGCATTTCCTACGAATACCTGATCGGGCAGTTGCGCAAGCTTGCGCCGACCTTGGCGAAAGGGCGCGTGATCATGGCGCATCTTGGCAACGGCGCCAGCCTGTGCGCCATGCGCGACGGACGCAGTATCGACACCACCATGGGTTTCACCGCGCTGGATGGCCTGATGATGGGTACCCGCTGCGGCCAGCTCGATCCCGGTGCTTTGTTGTACCTGCAGCAGACGTACCGGCTCAGCGCGCCGGCCGCCGAGCACATGCTTTACCACGAGAGCGGCTTGCTCGGCGTTTCCGGCATCAGCAACGACATGCGCACCCTGCTGGCCAGTGACGATCCGCGCGCCGGAGAAGCCATCGAGTTGTTCGTCTACCGTATCGTCAAGGAAATCGGTGCGCTCACGTCGGCGCTCGGCGGTCTGGATGCATTGGTGTTCTCGGCCGGTATCGGCGAACATGCCGCGCCGATCCGCCAGGCGGTATGCGAAGGACTCGCCTGGTTCGGCGTGGAATGCAAGGTCGATGCAAACCATCGACACGAAACCCTGATCAGCACGTCGCGCAGCGCGGTACGCGTGTTCGTCATCGCCACGGACGAAGAAGCCATGATCGCCGCGCATACCGCCCGCGTGATGCGGGACCTTTCACCGCAACCTGCAGCGGCCTGACTGCCGTTTTGCCAAGGAGAACGCCATGGCCATCTCGCCTTATGATTTCGATACGCAATTGGCGCCATTCGAGGCGTTTGCACCGATGGGGCCGTTGGTGCCGCTTGCACTGATGGGGTGGTTCATCGCGCCGGTGCAATGGTGGGTCAATGCCTGTCTGGGTACATGCGGTGCGTTGTCGGATGTGATGATTCGTTCGATGGTTTATCCGAGCCTTACGCCGATCGGCTCGCATGAGGTGCCACATGTCGAGCGTGATTCGGCGTAGAGAGTTAGCTGTGCGAAGTACTGCTCCCTCCCCTATGTGTAGTAGTGGAGGGCTGGGGTGGGGTGAAGCAACCTCGCGGTGAACTCGGACCATGCGGCAAGCTTATACAACCCCACCCCAGCCCTCCCCTGTAAAACAGGGGAGGGAGCTGCATCAATGACAAACCAACACCGGCACCGCCGCCTTGATCACCACCTTGTGCGTCTCGCTGCCCATCAGCAACCGCGCCAATCCTTCCCAGCTGTGCGCAGCCATCACGATCAGGTCGCATTGCCGTTCGGTCGCGGTCTCGAGAATCGCCTGGTAGGGCTGTTCGCCAAATCGCAATACGCGATCGAACGGCACGCCCGCCTGCGCGGCGATCGCGCGGGCATCGTCCAGGTAGCGTTCGGCAAAACGGGTAGCTTCCCTTGCGTAGTCGAACTCCACCGACGCCATCAGCTCGGCGACGTAGGCAATCGTCTGTACCGGCGGCACCGCATGCAGCGCGATCACGCTCGCTCCGCAGGCTTTGGCTAGATTCACGCCCAGCCGGATCGCTTTCAACGACAATTCGGAGCCATCGGTCGGCAGCAGTATCTGCTTGAACATGAGCTTCTCCAGAACACGTAGTGGAAAAAGCTTTGATGGCCGGATGGTGCCGATACCGTTGCGCTGGCATCTTGAGCCAGGTCAACTCGCCCGCGCGCCGCGGCGCGCGATGATGCACGTAGTCCCAAGCAGGGTCGGAACCATGCGCGCTATGGTGTTGCACAAGATCGGCGAGCCCTTGGCGTTGCAGAGCCTGCCCGATCCGTTGCCAGGACAGGGCGAAGTGCGCTTGCGCGTGGAGGCATGCGGCGTGTGTCGTACCGATCTGCACGTGGTGGACGGCGAACTGCCCGGCGTCGTCATGCCGGTGATCCCCGGTCACGAATGCGTGGGCGTCGTCGATGCGATCGGCCCCGGCGTCACCGGCGTGGTGCTGGGCGAGCGGATGGGCGTGCCCTGGCTGGGCGGTGCCTGTGGGCACTGCGAGTATTGCCGTACCGGACGCGAGAACCTCTGCGACGAACCGTCATTCACCGGCTACACCCGTCCTGGCGGCTTCGCCAGCCACATCGTGGCGCGCGCGGATTATTGTGTGCGGCTTCCCGCCGACGCCGACCCGGTAGCGCTGGCGCCGCTGCTTTGTGCCGGCCTGATCGGTTGGCGCTGCCTGAAGAAGGCCGGTAGCGGCAAACACCTGGGGCTTTACGGTTTCGGCGCGGCCGCGCACATCATTGCGCAGGTCGCGCGCAGCCAGCAGCGCGATGTCTACGCCTTCACGCGCAGCGGCGACACCGTAGCCCAGGCTTTTGCGCGTTCCCTCGGCGCAAGTTGGGCCGGCGCCTCGGAAGAATTGCCGCCTGTTCCATTGGATGCGGCCATCTTGTTCGCGCCGGTCGGCGCGTTGGTGCCTCAAGCGCTGCGTGCGGTAAAAAAGGGTGGGCGCGTGGTATGCGGCGGCATCCACATGTCTGATATCCCGTCCTTTCCCTATCGCTGGTTGTGGGAGGAGCGCGAAGTGGTGTCCGTCGCCAACCTCACCCGCGCCGATGCGCGCGAGTTTTTTGCCGATGACGCCTGCAGCAGCGTGCACACGTCCACGCAGGTCTATCCGCTGGAGCAGGCGAACCAGGCGCTGAACGATTTGCGTGATGGACGGCTAAGCGGCGCCGCCGTGCTGCGGCCATGACGCGTACCGGACTCCCTCCCCGTGTGGAACGGGGAGGGAGCCGATAGCCGGCGATCAGAACCGGTATCCAGCGCTGACGCCGTACACCCACGGATCCACGCTGGCCTTGCCCACGTTCGCGCCATTGACGTGCACGTTGCCATGGATGCTGATCCAACGTACGTCGGCGGTGATCATCCACGCGCGCGACAACTGGAAGTCGACGCCGGCATGCGCCGCCGCGCCCCAGCTGTTGTCGATCTTCACGCGGGCGCCCTGCAGGATGCCTTCGCCTTTGCTGCTGAAGAAGCGCGTGTAATTGAAGCCTGCGCCGACGAAGGGCGAAATCGGCTGGCCCGCGAGGAAGTGGTAGTTGACGCCGAAGGTGGGCGGCAGCTGCTTGGTGGTGGCCGCTTTGCTGCCGTCCAGGCGTACTTCGTGCCGGAACGGGATGGCTGCCAGGGCGTCGACGCCGACCGCTGGAATGAGCATGTATTCGATGCTCGCGGTGGGCCTGGCATTGCTGCTGATGGTGGTGTTCATGCCGGCTAGCCGGCCATTATCGTTTTTGGGATCGACGACATGCGCGCCGAAGCGAACGACCCAGTTGCCGTTGGCGCCATCGGTGTCGGTGGCATGCACCGTGGGCGCGAGCACGAGTGCCAGCATGAGGGGGAGGGGGAGCAGCGTTTTCATGATGATCGTCCTTCGTTGAATAACGCCGCGCATGGTTCCGTCCACGCCGGTTCCTGCCGTTGATCCAGATCATTTTCCCAGGGCGCCGCGCGCGGGTGCGTCGTTCCGCCGCGGTGCAATAAAAATTCCGATGATCGCCGGGGCGGACTTGATTGAAATCAAGCTTGCCCGCTTCGAGACGGAAAAAAATAGCGATGTCTCACGCCCATCGGGATATCCATCATGCACGACCCCAGTGTTGTCGATTTGTCCAGGCTGCAATTCGCGCTCACCGCGCTCTACCACTTTCTGTTCGTGCCGCTCACGCTCGGCCTGTCGTTTTTGCTGGCCGCCATGGAAACGGTGTACGTCACCACCGGAAACGAGATCTACAAGCGCATCACCCAGTTCTGGGGCAAGTTGTTCCTGATCAACTTCGCGATCGGCGTCGCCACCGGACTCACCATGGAATTCGAGTTCGGCACCAACTGGTCGTTCTATTCGAGCTTCGTAGGCGACATCTTCGGCGCGCCGCTGGCCATCGAAGGGTTGATGGCGTTCTTCATGGAAGCCACCTTCATCGGCCTGATGACCTTCGGCTGGGAACGGCTCAGGCCCGGGCAGCACCTGGCCGTGACCTATCTGGTGGCGCTGGGGTCCAATCTATCGGCGCTGTGGATCCTGGTCGCCAACAGCTTCATGCAAAACCCGCAGGGTGCGCATTTCAATCCCGCCACCATGCGCATGGAACTGACCAGCCTGCCGGACCTTATCTTCAGCTACGACGCGCAGGCGAAGTTCGTGCATACCAGCATCGCCGGCTACGTGACCGCGGCGGTATTCGTGGCCGGTGTAAGCGCGTGGTACATGCTGAAGAATCGCCACGCCGAACTGGCGCGCCGCTCGTTCCGCATGGCGGTGCTGTTTGGCGTGCTCGCCACCGCCGGCGTGATCACGCTGGGGGATGCGCTGGGCTTTGTTGGCGGGCAGGCGCAGCCGACCAAGCTGGCCGCGATGGAAGGCCTGTGGAAAACGCAGCCTGGACCGATGCCATTCAACCTGGTGGCGTTCCCATCGCAGGAAAAGCGCGTCAACACCGGCGAACTGCAAGTGCCGTATGCGTTGTCCTTGCTGGTGACGCATTCGGTCAACGGCAGCGTGCCAGGCGTGGACCAGCTGGAGCGCGATGCGGCTGTGCGCATCCGCGATGGCATTCCGGCGGTTGCCGCCTTGCAGACGCTTTCGTCCAGGCCCGACGATCCAGCCGCGCTCGCGCAGTTCCACGCGCATGAACATGACCTTGGCTATGGCTTTCTGGTGCAGCGCTATGCCAACGACGTGACGCAAGCCACCGATGCGCAAATCGCCACCGCCGCCAAGGACACCATTCCGCAAGTGGCGCCGATGTTCTGGTCGTTCCGCGCGATGGTGGCGATGGGCCTGGCCATGCTCGCCTTCTTCGTGCTGGCCACCATCTACACCATGCGCAACAACGTGCAGCACAAGCGCTGGCTGCTCAAGATGGCGGTATGGATGATCCCGGTACCGTTCATCGCGTGCGAAATGGGCTGGCTGGTGGCCGAACTGGGACGGCAGCCATGGACGGTGTACGGCATGTTGCCGACGTGGATGTCCGCATCCACCCATAGCGTGGGCTACATGATCTTTTCGATCGCCGGCTTCGTGGCGCTGTACACGCTGTTCATCCTGATCGAGATGTACCTGATGGTGCGCACCATACGCATCGGGCCTGCGGATGAAGCGCCCGCAACGGCCGCCAATTCCGACGCGCACGCCGGCCGCTACAGCCCGGTGGAGATCTGAACATGACGACGTATGCCGTACTTCAATGCACGTGGTGGCTGTTGCTGGGCGTGCTGCTGATCGGGCTTGCCGTGATGGTGGGCATGGACATGGGCGTGGGCACCATCCTGCGCTATGTCGGCCGCAACGACATCGAGCGCCGCGTGGCGATGAACGCGGTCGGACCGCACTGGGACGGCAACCAAGTGTGGTTCGTGCTGGGCGGCGGCGCGGTGTTCGCTGCGTTTCCGCTGATCTACGCCACGGCGTTTTCCGGCTTCTACGTGGTGATGCTATTGCTGCTGTGGAGCATGATCATGCGTCCGCTCGGCTTCGAATACCGCAGCAAGCTGCCGTCGGCCGCGTGGCGCAATGCGTGGGACTGGGCCTTGTTCGTCAGCGGCCTGGTGCCGATGGTGGTATTCGGCGCGGCGTTCGGTAACTTGTTTCTGGGCGTGCCGTTCCATTTCAGCTGGAACCTCACTTCCGAATACACCGGCTCCTTCCTTGCCTTGCTCAACCCCTTCGCCGTGGTGTGCGGTTTGTTGTCGGCCGCGATGTCGGTGTTCATGGGCGCGGTAACCCTGATGAATCGCACCGTGGATGCGATCTACCAGCGCGCGCGCACGCTGGCGCGCATCGCCGCGGGCGCAGCGATCGTGTTGTTTGCGCTTGGCGGCTTCTGGGTAAGCCATCTGCAGGCGTACACGCTGGTCAGCGCGCCGGCGCCCGGCGTGCCGCAAACGCCGCTGCAGCAAACGGTTGCCGCCAGCGGAAGCTGGCTGGCGCATTTCCATCAGAACCCGGTGTTGTGGCTGGTGCCGGTGCTTGGCTTCGCCGGTTTGGCGGCGGGATGGCTGGCGGTGCAGAAGCATCGCTCGTTGCTGGCGTGGTGGCTCGGCGCGCTGGCCTGGATCGGCGTGATCGGTACCGCCGGCACGGCACTGTTTCCCTTCCTGTTGCCTTCCAGCATCGCGCCTTCGCAGAGCCTGACGGTGTGGAACGCCAGCTCCAGCCAGCTCACGCTGACGTGGATGCTGGGTTTTGCGTTGGTCTTCGTGCCGCTCGTGCTCTGGTACACGAGCTGGGCGTTCTACGTCATGCGCGGCAAGGTGCACGCCGAGCATGTTGCCGCCGATGAACACGCGTACTGAGGAGGTCTCATGAAAACCGTATTGTTGTTCTTGCTGTACATGTTCATGGCGGTGGCGGTGATCGTGCTGGCGATCATGCTCGGCAACGCCGGTGCGTGGTATTTCGCATGGCTGGTCGGCACCACCATGATCGTGCTGATCGGCGCGGTGGGTGGCGTGCTGCTGGATACCCAGGACAGGAACGCCGCACACCGCGGCCGGCGGTGATGCGCGCCGGTATGACACATCGCAAAACGCGCTCGCCGACGCTGCGCTGGCTGGGCGAACAGCTCAAGCCGGCGCGCCGCCACTTCATGCAGGGCATCGGCGCGGGCGTGCTGCAATCACTGCTGATGTGCCTGGCGGCATGGCTGATCGCGCATCTGCTCGATCGCGCAATCTTCGGGCATGCCGGCCTGCGGCAGTTGTGGCCGCTGCTCGGCGCACTGCCGTTGCTGGCGTTGGCGCGCGGCGGATTGACGCTGATGCAACGCCGCGCCACCTTCGCCGCCGGTGCTAGCATCAGCCATCGCCTTCGGCAGTCGCTGGAACAGCGCATGCGCGATAGAGGGCCGTCGGCAAGCCAGGAATCATCCAGCGGCGACACAGTGACCCGGCTGGTCGATGGCGTCGACATGCTGGTTCCGTATTACGCCGGATATCTGCCACAGGCCGTGTTCGCGGTGGCGATACCGGCGATCGTCCTGCTCGCCGTGCTGTCCGCCGATGCATGGTCCGCCATCGTACTGATGGTCGCCGCGCCATTGCTGCCGGTATTCATGCTGCTGGCTGGCAAGGCAGCCGAGCAGGCCAGCCAGAAGCGCTGGCTGCGCCTGCGCCGCATGGGTGCGCAATTCATGGATGCGCTCTCGGGCCTGACCACCTTGCGCCTGTATCGCGCCGCCGAGCGCCAAGCGCGTTCGCTGGCCAGCACCGGCGAAGCCTATCGGCGCGAAACGATGGCGGTGCTGCGCATCGCGTTTCTTTCCGCACTGGTGCTGGAATTCTTCGCCACGATCAGCATCGCAGTGCTGGCGGTGCTGATCGGTTTTCGCCTGATGTGGGGACAAATCACGTTCGAGCACGGACTGTTCGTGCTGTTGCTCGCGCCGGAATTTTTCCAGCCGCTACGCATGCTGGGTACGCAACGGCATCGGCGCATGGATGCCGTGGCTGCCGCGACGGATCTCATGGCCTTGCTCGCCGAAGCGCCGATAGCATCGAACCCAAGCTGCGCGGGTGTGCACAAGCCGATCAAGGCGCAACGCGTCACGGTCAGCTTCGAGCATGTCGGCTTCGGCTACGACGGCCAGCGCGAGGTATTGCATGATGTCGATCTAGCCATCGAGGCCGGTACCCGCCTGACCTTGGTAGGCGCCACCGGCAGCGGCAAAAGCACGCTGCTGACATTGTTGATGGGCTTCGCGCAGCCGCGGACGGGAAGGCTGCGGATCAACGGCGAAGACCTTGCCGCGCTCGATCCGGACGCCTGGCGGGCGCACATCGCATGGGTGCCGCAGCGCGCGCATATCTTTCACGGCACGCTGCGTGACAACCTGCTGATCGCAGCCCCCAATGTCGATCGCTTCACGCTGGAGCATGCGTTGCATGCCACCGGCCTGATCGACGTCGTCGCCCGATTGCCGCGCGGGCTGGATACGCCGTTGGGCGAGCGCGGCGCGGGGCTTTCTGGCGGCGAGCGCCAACGCGTCGCGCTTGCGCGCGCATGGCTGCGCCGCGCGCCGCTGTGGCTGCTGGACGAACCCTGGCAGCATCTGGACCAGGCCAGTGCGGCGCGGCTCGAACATGCTTTGCGCCGGCGCACGCAATCGTGCACGGTGCTGCGTATCGCCCATCGCCTGCAGACCGTAGCCGATGACGAACGCGTGGCGGTGCTCGCCGATGGCCGCATCGTCGAAACGGGCGTCGCCGGCAGATTGCGCGCGAGCAACAGCCTGTTCGCGCAACTGGCTGCGCAGGATCACGCGGCATGAAGCCCACATCCCCACCTTCCGTCACCACGCACAGCATTGTTCGACGCGTGCTCGCCTTGCTCACGCGCGAAGATCGCCAATGGCTACTGGCCGGCGTCCTGCTGGCCCTGGTAAGTGCCACGTGCAGCATTGCCTTGCTCGCGGTGGCCGGTCATTTCATTGCTGCCATGGCGCTGGTCGGCGCGGGCGGTGCGGCCATCAATTACTACACGCCGGCTGCCTTGATCCGGCTGCTGGCGATCGTGCGTACCGGCGGGCGCTATGTCGAACGCCTGGCTACGCACGCGGCCACTTTGCGCCTGCTTGCGCGGCTGCGCGTATGGGTTTTCAGCCGGTTGATTCCCCTATCGCCGCAGCAGTTGCAGGCGTTCCGCAGCGTGGAACTGTTTTCGCGCCTGCGCGCGGACGTGGATGCGCTGGAACATGCCTATCTGGGCGTGCTGGTGCCGATGGTAGTGGCATGCGGCAGTGGCGCGTTCGTGCTGATCGTGTCGGCGTGCTATCTGCCGGCTTTTGCGATCGCACTGCTGTGCGTGCTCGCGATTGCCGGCGCCTATCTGCCCGCATGGCTGCGCTCGCGCAGCGAAGCTGCCTCCGCGACGGTGGTTGCCTGCACCGAACAATTGCGCCTGCTTGCTGTGGACGGCGTCCAGGGCAGGGCGGAGTTGGCCTTGTATGGCGCGCAGACGCAGCATGCGCAAGCTGTCGGGGCTGCATCCAGTCGCCGCATGGCAGCCCATGCACAGTTGGACCGCCTGCAGACGCTGGGGGCGGCAGGCTGCATGCTCGCCGCGCAAGTGTCGATCACGTTGGCGCTGGCACTTGGCATACCTGTCTTGCCCGGAGGTCGCCTGCAAGCACCCGATCTGGTGATGCTGTCGATGATGGCGATGGCCTTGTTCGAAACCATTGCGCCGCTGGGCGATGCGTTGACGCAATGGAGTTCGACGCGGCGTTCCGCCGAGCGCATCCTGGCATTGGTCGACTTGCAACCGGACATCGCCGATACCGCGCAGCTCGTGCTTGCACCGTTGGGCACGGCCGTGTCGATCCGCAACTTGCGCGTGCGCTACGACGGCGCATGGGTGCTCAAGGGCGTCGACCTCGACCTGCCACCCGGCCAGCGCGTAGCGCTGCTTGGCGCTTCCGGTGCCGGCAAAAGTACCCTGGTGGCAGCGCTGCTGCGGCTGCATCCCTACGCCGGCACCATCCTGCTGGATGGCAAGCCGCTGGATGCGTACCACGTCGACGACGTACGCGCCTGTTTCGGCGTGGTGGAACAGCAGCCTTATCTGTTCGACGCGAGCTTGCGCGACAACCTGTGCCTGACGCGTCCGTCGCCCACCGACGAGCAACTGCGCCATGCCATCGACGTGGCGCAGCTGTCATCGTTCGTCGCGGCCTTGCCGCAAGGGCTCGACACGCTGCTGGGCGAAAACGGCATGCGTCTTTC
>NZ_JBQCHP010000002.1:0-26853 GCF_051954575.1 Dyella sp.
CAACGTGCCGGTGCCGTGGGATGCCGCACGTCCCTATGAGGGCAACAACCGGGTGATCTACGAGGGCAAGATTTATCGGGCGCAACACTGGGTGAGCGCCAATGCGCGGCCCGGCGTGTCATCGGTGTGGGTATTGCAAGGTGAGCATACCTGCCCATGAGCGTACGGGTGACCAGCACACCGGCATACATCCAGCCATGCGCAGCATGCCCACCCTGCCTACGGGTATGCGTTGCGCTGGCCGGTGATGATGCAGGTGCCATGGACGGAGCTGGCGCATGCGCAAGGTTTGGAAGTGGGCACTGGGCCCAGCAGCCGGCTTTGTAGAGAGGGTTGAGGTGAGGGGCGAATAGTTGTCGGGAATATCTTCATGCAAGGACGCATGAGGCAAGGATGCACAGGGTTTCCTCTGCGCGCAGGGACGTCATGGCCCGGTGGGATTCGCCCCTCACTTCAACGCTTTCCCGCAGTCCGGGTTGCACGGGATGCCGCGCTCCATAAAACAGGGGCGGAGCCTGCACGGCCTGATTCAGGGCCGGTCATCCGCATCGTCCACGCGTGACGCGGACGATGGATGCCAGCGCGACTTGAACCTTTCCATGGCGAGCGGCACAAGCGACAGCAGCGCCAGTACGCCAAGTGGAGCGATGACGCTGGGATCAAAAATCAAGCCGAAGCCCACTTTTTGCCCATGGGCGAGCGCATGACTCAACCCGGCGCCCACGGAGGTTTCGAACACGAGCATGACCGTGCCACCTAACCAGGTGGCGCCAAGGAACAACCACAGCGAGCAGCGAAACCAGGCCAGCGCCATGGTGACCAGGCCGAACGGCGCCACCGGCACCAGCCGCAGAAACATGGTGTAGACCACGGGATGGCGTTCGAAGCCGTGATGCAGCTTGGCCGTGATGGCCGGCGGATGCTTGCTGCCGATGCCGAAGGCGTAGCGGCTGGCGAGGAACAAAATCAGCGAGCCGAGCGTGAGGCCAATGGAGGAATACATCGTGCCCTCCACCACACCGAACGCGAAACCGGCCGCGAGGATCAGCAGGATGGTGACCGGAACGCCCGTACACGTGGCCAGCACCAGCAGGCCGATGTAGCCCAGCCGGCTCAGCCAGGGGTGTTCGGCAAGGTGCTCATGCAACTGATTTTGATGTGCGACCAGTTGCTCGGGATGGATGCGATCGAACACACCCGACGCCAGCAGCACGATGCCCGCTGCGACCAGCAGCAACAGCGGCAGCGCGGCGCGCAGGCGGTTCAATAGCTTTCTCCGCGGGCGCCGTAGGCGGCGAGCACGGCGCGCGCTTCGTCGCGCAGGATATCGCATCGCACGGCGATGCCGCGGCGTTGCAGTTCGCCGACCCAGTCGGCAGGCAGCGGGCCTTCGTCGAATTGCGTCAGTGCTTCGACGTCTTCCCCGCGAGCGCCGATCAACAAGGTATCGACGCCGGCCCAGAAGGTGGCCCCGTAGCACTGGCAACAGGGCTGCGCGCTGGTGGCGAGGGTGTAGTGGCCACCCTGTTCGTTCAATCGATAGCTGGCCAGGCGCTGCTGCGCAGCCATGTAGGCGAGCATTTCGGCGTGGGCGACCGAGCAGCTTTGCGGGATGACGCGGTTTGCAGCAGCGGCGATCAGGCGCCCGTGCTCATCGAATACCGCAGCGCCGAACGGCCCACCCTGGCCGTGCTCGATATTGCGCCGTGACAGCTCGATCGCCAGCCCTACGCGTTCCTCGTCCGTGAGATAGCGCCCACTGGTGTCGGCGACGTCTTCGATCCATGGCGGCAGGGTAAGGTGGATCTGCAGCGGCAGCATCATGCGCTTTGCTTGGCCCAAGTGTCGCGCAGGGTAACGGCGCGGTTGAACACGGGGGATTCGGGGCGATGATCCAGGCGGTCGGCCACGAAGTAGCCGAGGCGTTCGAACTGGTGGTGCTGCTCGGGCGCGGCTTGCGCCGCGGCAGGTTCCAGCCAGCCGCGCACGATGCGCTTGGCGTCCGGATTGATGTGCTCGATCCAGCTCTTGCCGTCGCTTTCGTCGTCCGGCGTGGGCACGTTGAACAGGCGGTCGTACAGGCGGATTTCCGCGGCCACGCCATGCTTGGCGCTGACCCAGTGGATGGTGCCTTTCACTTTGCGCTCGGCGCCGGGCAGGCCGGAGCGCGATTCGGGATCGAGCGTGCAATGCACTTCGCTGATGCTGCCGTCGGCGGCCTTGACCACGTCCACGCATTTGACGATGCCCACGCCGCGCAGGCGCACTTCGCCATCGGGCTTGAGGCGATGGAAGCCCTTCGGCGGCACTTCGGCGAAATCCTCGCGCTCGATCCACACTTCACGTGCGAACGGCACCTGGCGCGTGCCGAAGCTTTCGTCCTTGGGGTGGTTGGAGAAGCTCAGCGATTCTTCGTGGCCTTCCGGCAGGTTGGTGATCACCAGCTTGAGCGGATCGATCACGGCCATGCGGCGCGGTGCGGTGGCGTCCAGGTCTTCGCGCACGCAATTCTCGAGGATGGCGTAGTCGATGACACTGTTCTGCTTGCTCACACCCAGGCGCTCGATCAGCAGGCGGATGCCGCCCGCGGTGAAGCCGCGCCGGCGCAGGCCGCGCAAGGTGTTCATGCGCGGGTCGTCCCAGCCGTCGACCAGGCCTTCGTTCACCAGCTGGGCCAGCTTGCGTTTGCTGGTGATCATGTAGCTCAGGTTGAGGCGGGAGAATTCGATCTGACGCGGCTTGGCCGGTTCGGTCTTGAAGCCGGCGTCGCGCATGTGCTGCCACAGTTCCGGATGGTTGGGCAGGTCCACCTTGTCCACGAACCAGTCATAGAGCGGGCGGTGATCTTCGAATTCCAGCGTGCACAGCGAGTGGGTGATGCCTTCCAACGCATCGGACAGGCAGTGCGCGTAGTCGTACATGGGGTAGATCGGCCAGGCGTCGCCGGTGTTCTGGTGGGTGACCTTGCGGATGCGGTAGATGGCCGGGTCGCGCAAGTTCATGTTGCCAGAGGCCATATCGATCTTGGCGCGCAGCGTCTTGCTGCCGTCGGCGAACTCGCCCGCGCGCATGCGGCGGAACAGGTCCAGGTTTTCCTCTACGCTGCGCTCGCGATGCGGCGAATTGCGGCCCGGCTCGGTGAGGGTGCCGCGGTACTCGCGCATCTCCTCGGCGGTGAGGTCATCGACGTAGGCGTGGCCGTCCTGGATCAGCTTGAGAGCGGCGCGGTAAAGCACCTCGAAATAGTCGGAGGCATGGCGCAGGTCGTGCCACTCATAGCCCAGCCAGCGTACGTCGTCCTTGATGCCCTCGACGAACTCCGGGTCTTCCTTGCCGGGGTTGGTGTCGTCCAGGCGCAGATTGCACCAGCCGGCGAACTCGCGGGCGATGCCGAAATCCAGGCAGATCGCCTTGGCATGGCCGATGTGCAGGTAGCCGTTGGGCTCGGGCGGAAAGCGCGTGCGGATGGCTGTGTGCTTGCCGGTGCCCAAGTCCTCGCGAATGATCTGGCGGATGAAATCGCGCGGCGCGTCGGTCTCGGGGGGTACGGCAGGCGTGGCGGCAGCGGACGAGGTGGACATCGGATCGGGAGTCACGTCGGGAACGGGAATTTCCAAGTTTAACCGGTTGAAGGGATTACGGAACTGCGCCGATGATTGCTCCCTCCCCTACGTGTAGTAAGGGAGGGTTGGGGTGGGGTGAAGCAACCTCGCAACGAAGTCCGACAGTGCGACAAGCTCAAACAACCCTACCTCGGCCCTCCCTTGTAAATAGGGGAGGGGCTTGAGCGCAACGTGACGACTATTCCCGCGCGGCAGCCATCGCCAGGTAACGTTGATGCAGGGCAGCCACCCTCGGCTCAAGCCCCGCTTCCGCTCCGCTGTTGTCGATCACGTCGTCCGCCAGCGCCAGGCGAGCGGTGCGGGAGGTCTGCGTAGCGAGGATGCGCACGGCCAGGTCTTCATTCATGCCATCCCGCCGCATCAGCCGCTGCAGCTGGGTCGGTTCGGGCGCATCGACCACCAGGATCCGATCCACCCAACGGTAATGCCCGATATTTTCAGCCAGCAAGGGAATGGCCAGCATCACATAGGGGCTCTTGTCGGCTTGCACTTGCTCCAGCATCCACTGGCGGATGCGTGGGTGCACGATCGCTTCCAGGGTCTTGCGCGCGGTAGGGTCGCTGAACACGCGCTCGCGCATGCGCGGACGATCCAGGCGGCCATGGGCATCGAGCACCTCGCGGCCGAACGCCTCGACGATCGCTGCCAGCCCATCGCTACCCGGCTCCACCACGAAACGGGAGGCCTGATCGGCGTCGTACACTGGCACGCCCAGCGCACGGAAACGCTGCTCCACCGCGCTCTTGCCGGATGCGATGCCGCCGGTGAGGGCTACCGTAAACGGCATGGCCTGCTCACCGCAGCCCGGTGAAACTCATGTAGGCATGCGCAAGCTGATCGCCCGCGACAAACCATACCCATCCCGCCGCGGCGAGGAACGGCCCGAACGGCATCGGCACCTCGCGCCCGTGCTTGCGCAAGGCGATCAATGCGCCGCCCACTAATGCGCCGATCAGTGAAGAAAGCAGCACCACTGGCAACAGCGACATCGGTCCCATCCATGCGCCCAGCGCGGCGAGCAGCTTGAAATCCCCAAAGCCCATGCCTTCCTTACCGGTCAGCAACTTGAACAGCCAGTACACGCTCCACAGGCTGAGGTAGCCGATGGCGGCGGCCAGGATCGAAGCCGAGGGCTGCACGAAAAGATGCGTCAGGCTGAGCAACAGGCCGGCCCAGAGCAGCGGCAAGGTGAGCTGGTCCGGCAGCAATTGCGTGCGGAAGTCGATGCCCGACGCCGCCACCAGCACCCAAGTAAAAAACAGGCCGGCGAGGCCAGCGGTGGTGGGACCAAACTTCCAGATGACGACAACGCTGAGTACACCGGTCAGCAGCTCGATAAGCGGGTATTGGATGGAAATCGGCGTTTTGCAGTAGCGGCATCGCCCGCGCAGCATGAGCCAGCCGAGCAGCGGGATGTTGTCATGCGCGGCCAACGGATGCTTGCACTGGGGACAGTGCGAACCTTCACGCACGATGCCCGGCGGCAGCGGTTCATCAGGCTGTTCCAGGCCGAGGATGTCACGCGCCTCGCGCCGCCAGAACGCTTCCAGCCGCACTGGCAGACGCAGGATCACGACGTTGAGGAAGCTGCCGACGATCAGGCCCAGCACGCTTGCGATAACGATCCAGACTGTCAGCGGGAAATCGGGCATGCGTGAACCGTAGGTATGAAAACGCGCCACATTATCGCCGCTTGGCGGCAATGATGTGGCGCGTGGGGTAGGGCGTGATTAGAACGTGCCGGCGAGTTTGAAGATGGGCAGGTAGAGCGCAATCACGATGCCGCCCACCACCGTACCCAGGATCACCATCATCAGCGGTTCGAGCAGGGAGGCCAGCGAATCGACCGCGTTGCTGACTTCTTCTTCGTAGAACTCGGCGCATTTGAACAACATGGAGTCCAGTGCGCCCGATTCTTCACCAATGGCGACCATCTGCACGACCATGTTCGGGAACAACCCGGTCTGCCGCATGGCGAGCTGCAGCTGGTGGCCCACGGCGATGTCGTCGCGCATCTGATGCACGGCATCAGAATAGACGACGCTGCCGGTTGCTCCCGCCACGGCGTCCATCGCTTCCACCAGCGGCACGCCGGCGCGGAACGTCACGCCAAGCGTACGGGAGAATCGCGCAATGGCCGATTGGCGAAGGATGTTGCCCATGACCGGGAGCTTGAGCGACAGGCGGTCCAGGAAGTGGGCGAATTTCACCGAGCGCTTCTTGGCCATGATGAGCGCGACGATGCCGCCGATAAGGCCGCCGAGCACGATGTACCAGTACTCCTGCATGAAGGCCGACATCGTTACGAGCAACTGCGTGGGGGCCGGCAGTTCGGCGCCGGCATCCTTGAAGGTCTTGGCGAACACTGGCACCACGAACAACAGCATGATCATGATCACTGCCACGGCCACCACCATCACCATGATGGGATAGAACAGCGCCTTCTTGATCTTGCCCTTGATGGCCTCGGTTTTTTCCTTGTAGGTGGCGACCGTATCCAGAATCGTGTCGAGCACACCGGCCGATTCGCCGGCGCGTACCAAGTTGCGATAAAGCTCGTCGAACTGCACCGGGTATTGGCCGAGCGCTTCGTGCAGCGTGGAACCGCCCTCGATGCTCTGCTTCACATCGACCAGCATGTTCTTGAAGCGCGGGTTCTTCTGGCCATCGGCAATGATGTCGAAGGACTGCACCATCGGCACGCCGGAGGCCATCATGGTGGCGATCTGACGGCTGAAAATCGCCACGTCGCGCGGCTTGACCGCGCTACCCGAGCCGCCAAACAGCGGCTTGGCGCGCTCCTTCACGGTCTGCGGGTTCATGCCTTGCCGGCGCAGCTCGGCCTTTACCAACGAGGCGTTCTTGGCGGGCATGGATCCGGTCATGCGCTTGCCACGCTTGTCCAGCGCCACCCATTCATAGGTGGGCATCTGGCTGACTTGGGCGCGCTGGACGGCTTGCTGTCGGGTGTTCTTGGTGGCGGCGGTAACCGTGGCCATGTCTCTAATCCCCCAATAATCGGACCCGGCGCCGGGATGCCAGCGCTACGGGCAAGACAATCACCAGCTTACGGTACTTTGGCGACCCATTTCGTGGCCGCCCGCGCAAGTCTGGTATGAAAACGGTCGCGATATGACGTCAGTCTTTGGTAACGCGATCGATTTCGGCAAGGCTGGTGACCCCCGCCTTGACCTTCAACAGCGCCGAGGCCCGCAGGTCGTTGACGCCGATCTTGCGGGCCACCTCGGCGATCTGCAGGGCGTTCCCGCCTTCCAGCACGATCTTCTGTATCTCCTCCACCATCGGCATCACCTGGTAGATGCCCACACGACCCTTGTAGCCTTCGTTGCAATCGGGACAACCCACGGCGTCGTAGATCGTCATGCCCTCGTCGATCTCCTGCTGGGTAAAGCCCGCAGCCAGCAAGGCCTGCGGCGGCAAGGTGATCGGCTTCTTGCAGCTATGCAGGCGTCGTGCCAAACGTTGGGCGATCACCAGCGTGACGGACGAAGTGATGCTATAGGGAGGAATGCCCATGTTCATCAGGCGGGAAATGGTCTGCGGTGCGTCGTTCGTATGCAGCGTTGAGAGCACCATGTGGCCGGTCTGGGCCGCCTTGATGGCGATTTCCGCCGTCTCCAGGTCGCGGATTTCGCCCACCATGATCACGTCCGGGTCCTGGCGCAGGAAGGAGCGCAGGGCCGCGGCAAAGGTCATGCCGCGCTTGACGTTCTGCTGCACCTGATTGATGCCTTCCACGCGGATTTCCACCGGATCTTCCACGGTGGAGATGTTGCGTTCCGCCGTGTTGAGGATGTTCAGCGCCGTGTAGAGCGAAACGGTCTTACCCGAACCGGTAGGGCCGGTGACCAGCACCATGCCGTAGGGCTTGTGGATGGCGTCCAGATAGAGTTTCTTCTGGGCATCCTCGTAGCCGAGCTTGTCGATACCCAACTTGGCCGAGGAACTGTCCAGGATACGCAGCACGATCTTCTCGCCGAACAGCGTAGGCAGGGTGCTCACGCGGAAGTCCATGGCGTGGCTCTTGGACAGGTTGAGCTTGATGCGGCCGTCCTGCGGCACGCGGCGCTCGGCGATGTCCAGGCCGGCCATCACTTTCAGGCGCGAGGAAATACGGTTGGCCAGCTTTTGCGGGGGGCTCGCGACGGCGCGCAACATGCCGTCCATACGCAGGCGTACGCGATACTGCGTTTCGAAGGGTTCGAAGTGGATGTCCGAAGCGCCGCGGCGGATGGCATCCACCAGGATCTTATTGACGAATTTCACGACGGGAGCATCGTCGCCACCTGTGGCATCGATGCCGCCCCCGCTGGATTCACCGTCCTCGTCCGCCGATTCAAGAACCAAATCTTCCAGGTCGCCGCCGCCGAGATCGGGCGCCACGTTGTTGAGCGTGCTGACCGCGGTATCGATGGCACGGCTGAGCTGCGCCCGCTCGACCAGGACGGGCTCCACCATGCAGTTGGAATGGAATTTGATCTCATCCAGCGCATGCAACTGCATGGGGTCGGCGATACCTACGAACAGCCGCTTGCCGCGCTTCATCAACGGCAGGGCCTGGTGCTTGGTCATCAGCTCCTGGCTGATCAGGCTGGTAGGCATGCTGGCCGGAGCCAGTGCTGACACATCAAAGATCGGCATGCCGAACTCGGCCGAGGCGATCTGGGTCAGACGGCTGTTGTCGACCAGATTCTGGTCCAGCAGCCAGCCGGTCAAGGTTTTCTTCTGCTGGCTCGACTCGGTGACGGCCTTGCGAACGTCGGCCTCCGGCAGCAAACCCTCGGAAACCAGCCGGCGAGCCAGTCCGGACAGGCCAAGTGCGCTGGGCTGCGGCTGCGATGACATGATAAAACCTACCTAAATCCCCTGATTGGGCTCGAATTTAGCGCACATTGGGGGTGGCGTGCTATCGACTGTTGCTGGTTTTGTTGCCGGGCTCTAGCGCCTACCATGGTGGCGGCACGAGCCCATAGGTGAGCGGTCGCCGCTCGGCTATCCTCATGGTGAAAATGCTTGGCGTGGGAAGAGCTTGGCAAAGCTATCTACCGTGTCACGCTATGATTCGCGGATTCACGGGAAACCCATCGCTTGAACACGCTCAGCATCATCCTTCCTGCAAAAAATGAGGCGGCCGCACTAAAGGAGCTACTGCCGCGCCTTCGTTTAGCGCAACCTTCTGCGGAAATCATAGTTGTGGATGATGGCTCTACAGACGATACGCGCACGATATGCGAGAAACATGGTGTTCAATGCTTAAGTTCCCCCTACTCCATGGGGAACGGAGCAGCCATCAAACGTGGAGCCCGAGCTGCGAAGGGCGATGTGCTTATCTTCATGGACGCTGATGGTCAGCATGATCCGGACGATGTAGCGCGAATGCTGGAAAAGATTGAATGCGGACACGACATGGCAGTTGGCGCGCGTAATTGGGGGAGTCAGGCAGGTGTCGGACGTGGACTGGCCAATACGTTTTACAACTGGTTGGCTACGCGCATGACTGGTCATTTTGTAGCAGATCTTACTTCTGGCTTCCGTGCGGTTAAAGCCAATCAGTTTCGAGAGTTTTTGCATTTACTTCCGAATGGGTTTTCATACCCTACAACGATAACAATGGCGTTTTTTCGTAGTGCATACCCCGTTGTCTATGTTCCTATTAAAGCTGCCCAGCGCATAGGAAAAAGTCATATTCGACCCCTGCGCGACGGTATGCGATTCCTGTTGATCATTTTCAAAATCGCCACGCTGTATTCACCACTCAAACTATTCGTTCCGGCCAGTGCTGTCTTTTTCCTTTTGGGATCCATGAACTACGCCTGGACGTTTACCCACTATGGCAGGCTGACCAACATGAGCACCCTCATGTGGAGCGCTTCGGTCATCGTATTCCTGATTGGGCTGGTGTCGGAGCAAATCACGTCACTTATGTATCGAAGGGACGGCTAAAAGATGCATCCGACTGACGTCAATTTCGTTGATGCTGTGCAACTCAATATTCCTTCCGAGGTTTGATCGTGCGGCTTGGCTGGAATCTAATTGCCGCACTTGGCAATTCGGGGACAAGTGCACTGATCAACGTGCTGGCCACGCCTTTCTATTTGCATTTCCTTGGTACCGAAGCGTATGGCTTGATTGGGTTCTACACGACGCTGACGACTTTGCTCGCGATGTTGGATTTGGGGCTTGCTCCCACGATGAGCCGCGAGGTTGCAAGGCAGATCGAGTTGGGGAATACAAGAAGCGTCGCGCCGCTATTGTCTACCTTAGAGCGTATCTATGTGGTCGTGGCTGTTGGTATTGCCCTACTGTTTTTGATCGGAGCGAATTGGATTGCTCGTTATTGGCTGCAGACGAACCATCTTTCGCCTGTCGAGGTAACGCGCGCCGTTATGATTATGGGATTGGTGGTAGCTTCACGCTGGCCGCTGACGCTGTACAGCGGTACCCTACTTGGTGCCCAGCGGCTAATTTTGCTCATCAAGGCGAATGTAACTATGGTGGCGGTGGGCGCCCTGGGAGCTATTGCTCTGCTCCGTTGGGTTTCGCCTACGATCAATGCCTTTTTTTTATGGCAAGCAGCCGTAGGGTTTATCTATACGACCGTGACGCGACGGCTTGCATGGAGTGTCGTGGAACGCAAAGGCGGCTTCCGATTTGAAGCATCGGAGTTGAGGCGGATTTGGCGTTTTTCAGTGGGCCTGGGTACACACACCATGACTGGGGCCTTGCTGATGCAGGCCGATAAGCTCGTGCTTAGCAAACTGGTGCCACTAAGTGTTTATGGCCGTTACGCAATAGCAAGTCTGCTCGCCGGCGGCCTTTATCTCTTGGTCATGCCAACCTACAATGTTTTGTCCCCAAGATTCTCGGCGCTTGTTGCTGCCGGCGAAGATGCTCGGCTTCTTAATCTTTATCGGCTTTCGACTCGCCTGCTTGCCACACTCGTCTTTCCTGTAGCTATGGTCGTGGCGCTATATGCCCAACCATTGGTGCGAGTATGGACGCATAACGCGGATCTTGCCGCACAAGTGGCGCCGGTTTTGACGTTGCTGATCATAGGATCGGCGTTTCATGGTGTTATGTTTATGCCATATGCGCTGCAGTTGGCGTACGGCAATGCTAAGCTTCCGCTGCTAATCAATAGCTTGTTGCTGGCTTTATATTTTCCGCTGATTATTGTGCTGGCCTTGCGTTATGCGGAACTCGGGGCGGCCACGGCGTGGCTGATACTTCATATTTTCTATCTGGTTCTGTGTACGTGGCTAACTCATCGCTATTACCTTAAGCAGCATGCATGGCGGTGGATATTTAAGGATGTAAGTATTCCTGCAGTTTCAGCTTTGTCAGTTGGGGTGACGTTTCTTTATTTCTTCGGCCATTCTGCGTTGGCAGGAGCGACATTGCCCATGATGGTATTAGGCATATGTGCTAGTGGTGTGGGAGCAGTGGCAATTTCTCTAGCTCTTTCTCCGCTGCTTCGGTCGGTGCTGTTCAGCCATTTCCGCGCCGCCAGCTCTCTTTGATCGAGTCAGATATTCATGAAAGTATTCAAGCGCCAAGATCCTGTAGTTTGCGCGGTCGTGGTGACATTTCATCCTGATTCAGAGACATTGACCGAGCTGCTGCTTGCGCTTTTGCCTCAGGTCACAAGTATTGCCATCGTCGATAATAGTCCTGCCTCCAATACAACCGTTGAACAGCTACTGCATGAGCTTCTTCCGACTGAGCAGATTACCCTGATCAGGTTGCATGAGAATCTCGGAGTTGCCAAAGGTCTAAATGTTGGCATCGAGTGGGCGCGTAGCCAAAAGGCAAAATTCGTGTTGCTAAGCGACCAGGATAGCTTGCCGGCTGCTGACATGGTGGATGGGCTACTCGATAGCTATCAGCGAGTTACGCTGCATAGTCCAAAGGTTGCCGCTATTGGTCCTCTATTCACCGACATCCATACGGGTATTGTCTTCCCGTTCCAGGTCGATATTCCTCATAAATTTTTTTATGGGCATCGTCGGCCAAGCGCAGAGCAACCGGAGGTAGAAGCACTGACCCTGATAACGTCGGGCACACTCGTACCATTATCGATTTTTGATGAAGTTGGTCTCATGCGTGAGGAATTCTTCATAGATAAAGTGGATATAGAGTGGTGCCTGCGAGCCAAAGCGAAGGGGTTTGTTCTTTACGGAACGGAACGAGCAAAAATGTACCAACGCTTGGGCGAACGTCAGCTTCGTGTGTGGTATTTGTATTGGCGCAATATGAGTGTTTACAGCCCTACACGAGTTTATTATCAGGTCCGAAATTTCTTCGGGCTATGCCGACTTCCGTATATTTCGGCGCGATGGAAGCTCAGGCATGCATGGTTTACTTTCGGGGCCGCGTATAGTCAGATTGTCTTCGGTGATCAACGTCTTGAGACGGCAAAAATGACTTTGCGAGGGGTGTGGCACGGCGTGCGTGGGCGCATGGGAGCGCTGGGACGCTGAGTATTATGTCAGTGTTGGCTTACCGTGGCGTAGTAGAAGCACAAGCTTCTGGGGAAGCCAAGTGGTCTGGGAAAAAAAGGCATTCCAATGTATCTGCCTTTGTTTCATCAATCGCTGTCGCCATTTGAGCGCATCCAATCGGTGGCGCCATAACGCAGCAGGAATGCCTCCATAGATTCTTCTAATCTTCGCCACTCCACTGCCGGTAAGCAAAAGAAATATAGCTTCGAGCAAAAGAAGCAGCGCATGCAGCGGCAACATGGTGATAAGAAAAAAGGTGGGATAGCACATCAGGAGCACAAAAATTTTGTTGCGCTCACTAAATGCACGGCGGCGTACCGTTGTATTGAGTCGTTTGTCAATGACCTTCCCTCCGCCCAGGTTCCGACCAATCCAATGATCGAAACCGGGCGCTTTGAGAATCTTGACTCCGTAGCCCAGCAAACGCGCAGCGACACAAAAGAAAATGTCCTCTGCAATGGACTCGAACCACGGTGGAAATCCGCCCACCTTATTCCATACCTCCATTGGTATCCAAAGGCATGCTCCCGTGGCGACGGCTGCTTCGTGCGTTTCGACAGTAGAGATGGGAGCCGGATTCAAGAAAGGATCAGTGCGATAACCGCGATCGACCAGGCTTCCGTCAACCAATGTGTATTGGGGGAGGCCGAGCACGTCCGAAGCATGCCCTGCATTGGCGTATGCAAGCAGTGTTTCCAGACTTCCAGGTCGCAATCTCGCATCATTGTTCAGGAGCAGAATAAAGCGCCCGTTGGCCGCCTGTACCATGCGATTGTTGCTGATGCAAAATCCTACGTTAGTGTCGCTGGTTAACAGGTTCGTGTTAGGGAAGGCGCTTCTTATTTTGGCGAAGGAATCATCAATGGAAGCATCGTCATGAACAATGACCTCCAGAGAAAAATTACCTTGCTGCAGGTAAACAGATTTCAAGCAATCAAGTACGTATTCGCCACCATTATAATTGGCGATGCATACGCTGATATCGATAGGGGGCGGTACTGTACTCATGTTTCGGCATCTGATCCCGCGGCGAGCGCTTTTAAGCAAGGTATCAGGCGTTCGGCAATAACATGCGTAGAAAGCTGCTTGTCGTAGAGCTTTCTACCATTTTCGCCGATTTCGGCGAGGGCATGTTGATGTTCGAACGCCCATCGAATTGCATCAGCGAGCGCCTGCGGATTGTGCTGCTCAACGAGTAGGCAATTGTTTCTGTCAATAAAGCCGATATCGGCCTCGCCACGACCTACGACGGTAGCGCGGGAGGCGGCCAAGCATTGTGCTGTCTTGGTTGTTATCACCCGGCGTCCCTGTGTGGTGCCGCCAAAAGGCCCACCTAAACAAAGGCTCGCGGCCGGAATATCCTTGCTCAACAGCTCTTCAAATGGCACCCAAGGTCGATGCCTGTATCGTTTGACATCGGCAGCCGCGCAAGCAGTGTGTAATTGTTTGGCCTTACCCCCACCGATAAACTCGAAATGGATCGGTAGGTCTCGGAGTTGGGAAGCTGCCTGAACAATAACTGCGACGCCATGAAGAGGAAGAAACGACCCAAAAAATAGCACCGTGAAGGATTCTGCCCGCAAGGGTAGCGCAAGCGGTCGCTGTTCCAAATCTGGAGCGCTTACCGGCAGCGCGCAAAGTTTGCTTGATGGCAAGCCGAATGTTCGCTGGTAGTACGCAATATGTGCTGCAGTATCCGTAAGCACCATATCGGCGCGACGCAATATGCTCCGTTCCAACCAGAAGACCAACGGAGCTAATAGGTATCCAAGCCAGCCCAATTTACGTTCTTCGTAGAGCGCAGCGTAGGGGGACATCAATGCGTCGAAGATAATGGGCTTTCCTTTCATGCTGAACAGAAATGGCCAAAATATCTCGTGAGCTCTGAAACCGAAGAGATAAAGATCTGGATCGACGGTGCGACGCAGCTTACGTAGTGCGCGCCACGTCTCAATGTACCGTCGCCAGTTAGCGTTTTGGTTGTGAGCGATCGACAGGGCAAAGTCCGGAGCTAGCTCAAGCGCGCGGACGATACCCGCGTTGCGTGGAAATGAGCGATCGCGATAAGCAACGATATGTATCACCCGAAAAAAGGGAGGACGTGTGCAGCCGTTGCCTGGTTGGTCTATTGGTCTCATCCCTACCCATCTATATGGCGTTGAGGGCATACATAGGTACGATCATTTGCCAGACATCCGGCGAGGTATTCCATGGTGCCAGGAGGCAGCATGAGTTTTTGCTGAGGTGTTATATGCGATAGCTCTTCACGTGCCTCATCAAATTGTCCCATGGCAATCAGAAGTTTTATCAGCGTCACCTTGTAAACGGGTTCGCCAGGAGTTGCTGTCACTGCACGCTTGAAGTAAGCGACTGCCTCAGGTGCATCATTAAGTACGTTTAGGGTGTAGTCCCCGGCTTCAGAAAGGAGGCGTCCGTTAGGGTTGGGGTGGCTCAACGCTGCTGCGATGGCTACACGCATTTTGTCCGAAGGCAAATCGCACCCTCCGTCGCGCGCGCAAGTAATCAATGCACCCAATGCGCTCTCATCTTGTACTGTAGTTTTTCGGCTTTGCAACTTTTCGATCATGCTCTGCCACCATGCATCCTTGAGCGGGAGATGCATGCGCGCGTTCATGAAGATCAAAGCTTGCTCTGGGAGGATCGATGAGTCACGTAATGTGGCTGCACGCTCCAGGGGGGCGTAGGCCTTCTGTGTGAACGGCGAATTTCGATCGTAATGCGAGTAGATAATATAGGTGCGTCCGAGTTCGTATTGCGCGCGAGGTGAGTCGGGGGCTCGTGCAGCCAATTCTTCAGACAACCGTAAAGGATTTCCCCAAGCTGCGGCGGTCGTCCATGTCATGCCGCACCACAGAAGCGTCAGGCCTACAAGCATGGTCCAGCGAGCTAGTGGCAAGCTTGCCCCGGGATCAGCTATCAAAAAAGGAAACAAAGCGAGCAGCAAACCGTAACTGGCAAAATAGTTCCGGTGTTCGTATACCAACTCAAGCGGTAGGACAGTGCCTGTCAGGAGATGGCAGCTCAGATAGAAACCAAGGCCGAGTGCCAACAGAGGCTGGCAGTGGCGCAAGGTCACCATGGCTGCACTCAGCATCACGAGGATAAGAAGGCACGGGAGTGTGGTCCAAGGGGCCAGTAAGCTTTGTGAGACGTCGAAATCGTCGTGGTAGAACGAAAGAGCATGGGGTGTGGGTGCGTACGTCCAAAGGATATAATCGACTAGAACGCGTGCCTCACTCAGCAAACGAGTGCCGAGCGTGAAATCGCGTGTAGCCCACGCTGCGTGGTTAAGGAAGCTCGGGGCTAGCCACGCAAGTCCCATAGTCATGGGTACAGCCAATACCAATACGAATAAGACCACGATACGACGATCAAGCGGGCTTTTCGAGGATTCAAAATTAGCGAAGTGTGGGTCGCGAAATCCGAATAGTATCCATTCGATAATCAGGGCATACAGCGGAAGCATGACAGCTGTTTCCTTGGCAAGCACTCCTATTGCCGTGCACGAAACGAGGCTTGCAGTACTGATGGCAAGTCCGCGCCATCCATCAAGCTGTCGGCCCACAAGATAGCCGATAAGACCAAGCAATACAAAGACGTTGGCTAGGCTTTCCATGCGCTGTACTACATAGAGCACAGCAGTGAGGTTGATCGGAAGTATCAACCAGGCAAACATTATGAATAGCGATAGCGTTGTTGCTCGTTGTTGACTCACTCTCAGTTTTGGCGAAGCCAGCAACATGGACGTCAGCCAAAAGACCAATAGGCCATTCACGAGATGGATGACCAGATTGGTCACCTTCATCCAGAACGGATCGAGGCCTGCCGCTAGATAATTGAGCGCAAAGCTTAGGGACGAAATCGGTCGTTTAAGATCGCTAGAGGGAGAGGATAGGGATGCACGAACTAACGAGCCAAATGTTGCGTCGGCAGGTTGTACGCCTTTGTTATCGACGATGTTGGGATAGTCATCGAAGAGAAAGCCGCCATGCAGTCCCGGCCAATACAGGCTTGCGGAGATGGCGCACATCAGAACGATTGCTGCCGCGACAAGATATGGACGCATGAATGACATCAGCATAAGGGTGAGAGTCAAGGACTAGCATGCCGTGCCACCGCATCAGCAAGCAATTGGTCGTGCAGGTGCTTCAGCTCTCCCGGCCAATAATTTTGGTAAGCAAGTACCCAGGCATGAAAATGGGGCATGCCGGGGTCAGCCACCACGGCCTTATTAGAGACGCTTATATAATAGTCGAGCATGTTCAAACCAAGTCTCGGATGACCGTTGGAACCCAATGTTGCCGCGGCTCTCAAGGCAAGGTCGGGTCGCACCTGGATGTCGAGTGCATGTTTGAAGTTCTTAAGTGCAAGCAAGGCTTGTCTCTGAGCCAGCTCTACCTGTGCTTGAACAAAGGTAAAGTCCTGCTCTGTACCGGGTGCCTGCAGGGCAGGGTTAGCCAAGCCTGCTTCAGTGATGCGTCGCACGTCGTCAAGGCCTAGCCCGAGGCATTTGCCCGAGTTTGCCAGACTCAGCGCATGATCCAGCCAAGCGGCATATACACTTCCGCGCAATGTGGCGTTGCGCACGGTATACGTAGCATCCGCGATTACCTGCGCAGATACGGTGCCGGTACCACAGTGGGCGTCAATAAGCGTAAATGCGAGTTGCGGATCAGCGGGATAATCGGCAATAGCGCGCTCAAGCCGGTTGACCGCTGACAGGTAAAGACCTTTACTCATTTCAACCATCGCGGCATAGGCTTGTGCGCGAGGAGACTTTGGGTTGATGCGAGCCCAGAGCAAGGCTTGAGTATCCGAATGCCCCCACTCATTGGCGCGGAGATAAGTCATCCAGGCCAAGCCTAATGGTAAGCTTATCAACAAGATAAGCTTTACGCCTGCAAGGGTTCGGCTATCTGCCAACCACCAGGCCAGTGGCCAAAACATCAACAGCGCGGGAAGATAGTTGCGATGTTCATAATAGAGCTCCAGGGGGATACTGGTTGACTCCAATAGCTGGCCCGAAAAAAAGAAAAAAACGGCTAGGGCGAGCACGGGTTGTCGCCGACGAAGTAGTGCCGCAGCGCATAGCAGTAACAGCAAAGTTGTCAGCGCTAGTAACGTAGCAAGAGGGTGTAACAGCGAGGTCGAGGCGACGTATTGATCGTTGAACAGGCCGTTGGACCAGGGACGCGGCAACCAGAGCAACTGTAAATAATCCATCAACACGCGTGGCTCTGAAAGAAGACGCTGTGCCAGAGTCCAGCTTCTTCCGCTGATTACATTGCCTGCGATGACGCCGCGTGCGCCTGTCCAAAGCAGATAGCCGGCAAGTAATCCGCTTGGCACACCAGCGAAAAGCAGGAGCAACCTACGATATGCAGTTGGCGCCTTCGGCTTGTCGGAGAAAGGATGTTCTGGAAAGCAGGCTTCAATGCTTAGGGCAAGCAAAGGTAGCAATACTCCATTCGCCTTGGCTAAAGCTCCCAAAAAAGTAAATGCCACCAAGCCAATAAGACACCATGCAATGCCGCGAGGTTTATGGCCACCTTGAAGCCAAAGCTGCCTTCCATGTAGCCACGCTAGTAGTCCAGCCAATGTGCACGTTGCTGCAAGCATTGCCTCTCGCTGCACAATATAGAGCGTCGTTGATACTAGCAGTGGATGCAGCGCCCACAGTGCTGCACCAACTAACGCAGCCTTGCGAGGCCGGCTCTTATCCTGGCCCGCAAGATGGCCCAATGCTAATAGCAATCTCCAAAGCAGTGCGCTATTAAGCAAATGGATGAGCAGGTTAGTTCGCTTGAAAGGAAGTGGCGAGGCAGGCCAATCCCGGGCATCTAGCAGGAAGGTAAGCAAGGCCAGGGGACGCCCCGTAGGATCCGCATGTCCTGAGGTGATGTAGCGACAAAAGGAGGCCCAATCATGTACTGGCCCAAGCGCTCCCAATGCGTCCAGATTTCCGAAGTCATCGAATAGGAATTCGCCATGCAGCCCTGGCCAATAGCAGATGATGCAAAGAAGCATCAGGCTTGCAAGCGCAGTAATGGTGGCGGATTTCTTGAACAGCTGATTCACGTGAACCCCAAAAACAAAGGGCCGCATGGCGGCCCTTTGTCGACATATCCAATTCCCGATCTATAGCAGATCGGCAAAAATCAGATTAATGGCAGGAAGACGGCAGATACTTCGGATCGACGTCACTCTTCGTGCAGGTCCAGGCAATCGAGCCGTTGCTAGGGACTGCTGACAGGATGAACTTTTTGCCGTGGATGGCGGTGTTGGACGTGGTGCTATTGAAGACCGCCGTAATCTGTCCGGTAGTCGTACCAACGTCGGTGCTGGAAACGTACTTGCCGGAGACGCTGGCAGCAGTGGCAATACCAGCCGAGACATTCTGGCCGGGGAATTTGCCTGTGTTGGCATAAAACTCAGCCATGGGCGTCTTCAGGCCATCGGCCAGAACGGCACCTTCGGAGACCTGGGCGCGGATCAGATAGTTCTGGTAGGCCGGGATGGCGATGGCCGCCAGGATCGCGATGATCGCGACCACGATCATCAGTTCGATCAGGGTGAAGCCTTGCTGGATTTTCTTCATGGTGGATCCTCTAGTGTGGTCAGCTAACCGTTTATTTCTTGAGCCCTAGCCCCGAATCCCCCTAGGCAGGACCGGTACCCCATACATCGGTCAGGTTCCGACCAGAGACTCGTGAACGTTCAAGCAGCTTATATGCCATTAAATGCTTGTTCCAGAGGCTTGTTCAATCCTGCCTGTCAGATTGTGGCGGCGGTCACGCAGACTTGTCCCGGGTCGCGCACCAAGTGTCATGAGCTGCGGCGCATTCCTGTGATCAGCGGCATGGGGTATGACGCATTGCGTCCAATGTTGACGCAATCTGTCGGTGCGGCGAGCCATCAGCGGCATGAGCTCGGCAGGTACATGCTGCTTAGACTGGTGGATTTGCATATCCATTGAATGCTGCCTGTTCCCAGGGTGGGTGAAAGCAGCAGCGTGCCGTTTTGAATGGCAGTATTGGTGCGAGGCCGGTTATAACTAACCTGGATCACTCCACTCGATACGTTCACGGACGACACATAGCTACCCGCAATGGAAGTAGAGGATGCCAAGCCGGCGGAGATGTTGCTCGGTGGATAGGTGCCGGTGTTGGCGACGTAGTCCCAGACGGCAGCCTTAGCTCCGGACGCCAAGCTAATACCTTCCGATACTTGGGCTCGTATGAGGTAATTTTGATAAGCAGGTACCGCTATGGCTGCAAGAATGGCGATGATCGCGACCACGATCATCAACTCTATAAGTGTAAAACCTCGTTCGACTGCCGGGCGGCCCATGACGTTTCCCCTGTTAGGATGCAAAGCACAAAGCACAGCCCGTACCAGCAAAAGCCATGGTTGCCGCATCTGTGATCGAGTTGGCTAATTATCGAGTTTTGTTATGGTGGGGCGCCGATAGCGCTTTAACCAGAGGCAAGCCTGCGATGCCCCAATTGCTGCTAACAAAACTTCCACGCCTCTGAATGGAATGGCGTACCGCGGTTCGGCTTGCAATACCGAGTAAATCAGCGTTATGTAAAGCACCATAAGTGCCATTGCTGTCATTATTCCATTAGCGTCAGTCTTGCGCTGCAGCGAGGTTAGGCAGCCCCAGGCTGCGAATAACATCAAAAAAGGATTGAAAGCGTGGCATATAGCCGCCAAAGCTCGTAATAAAGGGTTGTAACTGAAAGGCGAATTCAGGGTCGGGTAGATATAGATATCGCCTTGTCCGATTTGAATGTCCCAACCCCATAGGCGCATAGGCTTGCTTAAATACCATAAGAAGTATCGCCCGGGAGCTTGTTGAAAACGCTTCACCATTGCCTTTGCGCCAGAAGCAGGACGCTCTCGGAGCAGGTTTGCTTCTTCCAGAATTTGCTCTTGCATGCGCTTGGCTGCAGGATCACCCCCAACGTAAGCGCGCCAGCTTGAATGATATTCCGGCCATGATCCTTGTACGAAATTGACTAGGGCTCTTCCTCCTGACGTCTCGTTGGTTGCTGGAAGCTGCATATTGCGTACTTGCCACGCGGCGGGCAACAGCAGCCCGGCTGCTGCGAACGCCAGAGCAGATCTTCGATCCAAATATCGCAGCCGATGGAGCCCTGCGGCAAGCAGGAGTGCGAAAGGAATGAGTGCGGCATTCGTCAGTGCAGCTGCGCCAAAACTTAGCCCGCATAAGATTGGCCACAGATATCCTTTCCGGTCTAGAGCGAGGCTCAACAAGAAAAGCGATAGTGAGCACAAAAAGGCGAAGAGGGTTTCGCTTAACAGATAGATACAGGCCGTTACACTATGGGGCCATATAGCCATAAGCAGCCCTGCGCCTAAGAGCCAATGCTCCGGCAGATGGTGGCGTAAGGCGGAAAGCAGCAATGGAATTGTGAGAGCACCAAGCAATGCTTGAGTCGCCAATATGGCCAAATACCATTTTTCCCCGACATTGCCAAAAAGAAAAAGCCAACCTGCAAGGAAGCACGGGTAGCCCGGATCTCTGTAGCTGTCACCCACCACAACCGGGTTGTTGGGTGGAGCGATAGAGAACACTTGCCGGTGGACCATATTCCAGGCGGCAGTTACATATTGTATCGCGTCACCTCTGATGGGGTGGTCCACTATGGCACTGAAAGCAAAATAGGCGCGCAGTAGAAGCGCAAACAATGTGACGAAGAGAAGAACTGCTCTCCAATGTCGGGACATGCGCTGTGCGGTTGCCTGGAAAGGTGGTGCTTTAAGTTTTTTTGATGCTTCCATGGTGAGCCGGATAAGATGGGGCTGAACAGTGATCTGATGATCATGGTGCACGCGAGACAACAGCCCACTTGCCGCGCAATGTGGCGTCAGGCGCCACATTGCGATTGTCCTGGGATGCTCGGCGCAAATTATCGTAGAAATAGGCTTTCGGCAACGAGACCCAATAAGCTATTGACGTTACGGCGATTGATTACCCGAAATTCGATTAGGGAGAAAATATGAAGACTTTGTTCGCGGTGTTCTTCTCAGTGTTGCCGGCTATGTCGATATCGGCGAGTACATTGTCCCACGACACATCCATGGAGGATCACTCACCGCATGTTTTCAGCATCAATGACCTGGTGATGATGGATCGCGTCAGCGACCCGCAACTATCGCCTGATGGCCATCAAGTTGCCTACAACGTCCGTAGTACCGATTACGTCGCCAACAAGGGCATCAGTGCCATTTATGTGCAGGATCTAGGCGATTCCGGCAGCAAGCCCGTCAAGGCAGTCGAGGGATCGTCCCCGCGTTGGTCGCCGGATAGCCACCACCTTTATTACGTCGCCCCGGTCGATGGCGTGGCCCAGCTATGGCGTCTGGATTTTCCTGTCGGTAAGCATGGCACTGCGTTGACGGCTTCGACGACGCCCGTGCAGGTCAGCCACGGTTCGCTGGATGTCGACGCGTACAAACTTTCGCCCGATGGCAAGAGTGTTCTGTTCTCTTACGCGGTGTTTACCGATTGCAACGATCTGGTCTGCACCAAGGAGCGGCTGGACGGCCGTGCCAAAGACAAGTCGACCGGTACGGTTTATCAAAAACTGTTTGTGCGTCACTGGAATACATGGGCGGACGGTCGGCGCAGTCAGCTTTACATGGCGCGCTTCAACGCGGATGGCAGCCTGCCGGCGGAGCCGACCCCACTGAGCAGGGGCATTGATGGCGACGTGCCCAGCAAACCCTTCGGCGATGATAGTGAGTTCGCATTCTCGCCTGACGGCAACACCGTGTATTTCAGCGTACGCGTCGCGGGTAATAGCGAGCCGTGGTCGACCAATTTCGATATTTATAAGGTGCCGGCGGATGGTAGTGCTACACCGCAGGACCTTACGGAAGGCAACAAGGCGTGGGATGCCTACCCCGTGCCTTCGCTGGATGGCAAGACGCTTTACTACCTTGCCATGAAAACGCCTGGTTTCGAGGCCGATCGTTTCGCAATCATGGCGCTCGACCTCGCAACCGGCGCAACTCATGAAGTAGATCCTTCCTGGGATCGCTCGGCCGGTGGGATGCAGATAAGTGCGGACGGCAAAACCCTATTGGTCACGGCGGATGATGAGGGCGAGCATCCGCTGTTTGCCGTTGATGCTAGTACAGGCAAGGTTCGGAAGGTGATCGGCAATGGCGCGGTAAGTGCCTATTCTGTGGCTGGCAAGCGCATTCTGCTGGCGCGTGACGACCTCAAGCGTCCATCCGATCTGTACACGGCCAATGTTGAAGGCAAGGATTTAAAGCAGGTTACGCACTTCAATGCGGAGCGCCTGAAGAACGCCAAGATGGGTGACGCCGAGTTCTTCACTTTCAAAGGTTGGAACAACGAAACCGTGCAGGGTTACGTGGTGAAGCCGGTGGATTACAAGGCCGGCCACAAATATCCGGTCGCTTTTATCATCCATGGCGGCCCGCAGGGAGCCATGAACAACGATTGGAGCTATCGCTGGAATCCTCAGACGTACGCGGGCCAGGGCTTCGCCGTCGTTACCATCAATTTTCATGGGTCCACCGGCTATGGGCAGGCTTTCACCGATTCCATTTCGGGCGACTGGGGTGGCAAGCCGTTGGAAGATCTGAAGCTCGGGTGGCAGGCGGCGCTGGATAAATATCATTTCCTGGATGGCGATCGCGCTTGCGCCCTGGGGGCCAGTTACGGTGGCTACATGACCTACTGGATTGCAGGTGTATGGAACAAACCGTGGAAATGCCTGGTGGATCATGACGGCGTATTCGATGCACGGATGATGTATTACGCGACGGAAGAGCTGTGGTTCGAAGAGCGTGAAAACGGCGGTGCCCAATTCGATGTGCCTGAGAACTACGAGAAATTCAATCCTGTCAATCATGTGAAGGATTGGCGTGTGCCGATGCTGGTCGTTCATTCCGGTAACGACTTCCGTATCCCTATCACGCAAGGTCTGGGGGCGTTCACTGCGCTACAGCGTCAAGGTATCCCCAGTGAATTCCTGACCTTCCCGGATGAGAATCATTGGGTGTTGAAGCCACAGAACAGTGTGCAGTGGCATGAGACGGTCAATGCGTGGTTGAAGAAGTGGACGGCGCAGGATGCATCGTCTGGCAAACCGTAATTTCATATTGCTTGGTGTTGAGCGGGAGTCCATAGTTGTAAGCTAAAAGCAAAATGGATTCCCGCTTTCGCGGGAATGACGGCCGCGCGGGGGCGAGTCATTTGCCACTAAAACCATTTAGCGCGCTTCAGCCATACATAAATGGTGCCTACCACGCACGCCACAATCCCCATGATTGCCGGATATGCCCACGGCTGACTAAGCTCCGGCATATGCGTGAAGTTCATCCCATACCAGCTCGTGATCAACGTGGGAGCGGCGAGCATCGCCGCCCAACCAGCCAGCTTTTTCATCACCTCGTTCTGGCCGAAGGTGACCAGGGCGAGGTTGACGTTGATGGCGGCGGTCAGCATCTCGCGCATGGCGCTGACCGATTCGTTGACGCGGAAGACATGGTCGTAGACGTCGCGGAAGTAGACGCGCAAATCGTCGGGGATGAGTTCGGGGTGGAGGCGGACGAGCTGGTTGATGACGTCTTGCATGGGGGCGGCGGCCAGGCGCAGGGTCATCAGGTCGCGCTGCATGTCGTAGAGTCGACGGACGGTGTCGCGGTTGAGGGTGTCGGCGAAGATGTCTTGTTCCAGTTCCTGCAGTTCTTCACGGAATTCGCGCACGATCGGCAGCAGGTTGTCGACGATGAAGTCGAGGACGCCGTAGAGGCCGTAGCTGGGGCCTAGCGCAAGCAGTTCGGGTGTTTTCTCGCAGGAGCGGCGTGCGGGTTTGTAGGAGAGCGAAGCACCGTGGCGGACGGTGATGAGGTAGCGCTTGCCCAGGAAGATGTGCGTTTCGCCGAAGGCGATGTGGCCGCTGATCAGTTGTGCGGTTTGCACCACGATGACGAGCGAATCGCCGTAGGTTTCCACTTTGGTGCGCTGGTGGGCTTGCTGGGCGTCCTCGACGGCCAGGTCGTGCAGGCAGAATTCTTCCTGCAGTTTCACCAGTAAGGAGTCATCGGGTTCGTGCAGGCCTACCCAGACGAAGGTGTCGGGTTCTTTCAGTATTTCGCTGATGTCGTCGATGGTGATGTCGCGCAAACGCGTACCGTTGGTGCGGTAGGCGACGCAATTGACGACCATGCCTGGGTCTGGCGGGTTTTGAGCGGAGGCAGTGATATCGGTCATGAGGCATGGTCCTGCGCGATGTGCATGCGAGCAGCGTCTCGCGAAAGCGTCCCCGCTTTCACGGGGATGGCGGCTATCGGTTACGTACGGTTTGGCGTAGCGACCATGCCAGCGCCAGCCAGCATGGCAGGGCAAAAAGTATCCATGGCTGGTTCTGCTGCACGACACCCGGCAGCAGGTGCAAGCCTACGGCAATTAACAGGCCAATCAGTTGAATGAGTAAAGCAGACGTGGCGAGGCGTGACACACCGATGTTGTTGCGTGCTTGCCATGGCGCGCGCAGCAGCGCAAACGCAAGCGGATTGAACAGCAGCAGGTTGGCGTTGGCCCATGCGGAGTGATGCGTGGTGAGGGTCCAGAGCATCAGCATGACGAGGCCGACCAGGCCTGCGGCCAGCAGAAACAGCGTGCTGAGCAGTGCATAGGCGAGGCGTGCGTAGCGCCAAGTGACAACGATAAGCGCCGCGAAGACCAGGCCGGCAATGCCGAGCGGAAGGCGCAGGTCGGGTGGGATGGCGGGCGGGGCATCAAGGCGGTTGGGTGAGAGCAGGGTTTCGTTTTGTACGAGTGGTTGCGTGCCGCCGTGGCCGTCGGGAACGGCAACGTTGCGCAGGTTCTTTTGCAGTTCTTCCGGCAGGAAGCTTTCCTGCCATGCGTTGAGCGACTGGTCGGCGTAGGGGCCCAGGCCGAGATCGAGGATCAGCATCAGCCAGGGTTGTGCGCTCATCAGGCGCACGGTTTGCTGGCGGTAGGTCATGCCGCCGGGCAGTTTGCTGAGTCGTGCCTTGATGACGCCGCCGAGTGCACGGTCGAGTGCGTCGCGCACGCGCGTGGTGCAGTTGTCGATGTAGTAGTCGTAGTTGTAGGTGGCGTTTTCGGGGCGCAGGTTCCACAGCAGGAAGTCGCGCAGCGCGGCGGCCTGTTGCGGTGTGAGCGCAAGGCGTTGCTGGGTGACGGAGCGGCCGGCTTGGGCGTAGAAGTTCTGTTCGTCGGTGGTGGGTTCGGCATCGATCAGGTAGTGCATCTGGCCGCGCGCGAAGTTGAAGAAGAAGTTCTTCTCGTCGAAGTTGAAGACGCCGTAGTTGAAGTCGACTTCTTCGCCGCTGGCGGAGTCGCGCAGTTCGATGGCGTCGTGGCCGAAGCGTTCCCAGTAGATGTCGCCGGGGCCGTAGGTGATCAGCGAGATTTCCAGTTTTTCGCCGGGGGCGTCGGTGATGCCTGCGTGGGCGGGGAGGATCGCGCAGCAGAGCAGGGCGAGGGCGATGAGGAAGAGGCGGCCGGCCTTGGGCATGGAATGGGCGGTCTTTGGCGGGGACGCGTTAGGGTAGCGGATGTGTGTGGCGGGGACGGTAGGTTTGGGTGCGAGCCCCAACATCGCGATCGATACGAACATGGCAATGTTGGGGTTCGCACCCCAACCTACGCGAAATATCTCGCGAGGGTGGCCCCTCACCCCAGCCCTCTCCCCGGAGGGGAGAGGGAGCAAAGCTGCTAGCGGCGCACGACGCGGAACTGCTGTACGCGCCGGTCGTCGGCCTGGGTTACCTGGAACTCGAAGTTGCCGATGGCGATCTTTTCGCCCACTTCCGGCAGGTGGCCGAATTCGGCGGTGGCCATGCCGCCGACGGTGTCGAATTCTTCGTCGGAGAAGGTGGCGTCCACTTCCTCGTTGAAGTCGGCGATGGGGGTGAGGGCGTCGACGATCCATTCGCCTTCGGCCTGGGCGCGCACCAGGTTGGGTTCTTCCTCGTCGTCGTGCTCGTCGTCGATTTCGCCGACGATTTCTTCCAGCACGTCCTCGATGGTGACCAGGCCGGCGACGCCGCCGTATTCGTCCACCACCAGCGCCATGTGGTTGCGGCTGCGCCGGAACTCGGCCAGCAACACGTTCAGGCGCATCGATTCGGGAATCAGCACGGCCGGGCGCAGGATGGTGCGCAGGTCGAAATCGTGGCCGTTGCCGAAGTACTTGAGCAGATCCTTGGCCAGCAGGATGCCGAGGATGTCGTCCTTGTCTTCACCGTGCACGGGGAAGCGCGAGTGACCGGACTCCACCACGGCGGCAAGTATGTCGGGTAGCGGCGAGTCCACGTCGATCATCACGATCTGCACGCGCGGCACCATCACATCGTCGACGTTGAGCTCGGTGACTCTGAGCGCGCCTTCCAGCATGGGAAGGGTGTCGGCGCCAAGCAGGCCGTTGGCCTGGGCGGTCCGCAACTCGTCGATCAGTTCCTCGCGGTTGCGCGGTTCGCCGGAAAACAGATGGCCCAGTCGATCCCACCACTTTCGGTGAGCCGGGCCGCTGGTACTGCCAGGGTCCTCGTTCATTACTCTTGCAAAGACAGCCCAAACCGGGCGGGAAAATGAGTCTAGCGGAAAAGGCTTTGCTGTTCAGAGACAAAGGGGT
>NZ_JBQCHP010000003.1:0-28441 GCF_051954575.1 Dyella sp.
TTCCCGCGAATGCGGGAATCCTTGTTGCTCGTTGGCGCTCTTTAATTGGGTGGCCCGCTTTCGGGGTAAGGACGACCTTGAGGGGGATGGCAGCTCTATACGGAAAAAAACCAAGGTTCCGCCTCACGCCTTTTTCAAGACACACACCTTCAACACCAGATCCTGGATCTTGTCCGAATGTCCCTCGATATGCTCCACGTCGCCATCGATCAAGCGGATGTTGCGGATCATCGTTCCTTGCTTGAGCGGAATCGAAGCGCCCTTCACCTTCAGGTCCTTGATCACGGTGACGCTGTCGCCGCTCTTGAGCACATTGCCGTTCACGTCGCGCACGATCTGCTCGGCCTCCACCTGCGCTGCGGCCACCCGCAGCCATTCATGGCCGCAATCCGGGCAGATGTAGAGTTCGCCGTCCGGATAGGTGTGTTCCATATGGCAAATCGGGCAGGCGGGGATGTCGGACATAAAACGGCACAACCAAAGAATGGGCAGGCATTGTAGCGCCCTGGCTCGCGCGCCGACTGGTCCTATGACATGACAGATAAAAACGGCATTAGCTGATAGGATTTTGCGATCCCACTCACGCCTTGGTCGTATGCGCATACTGCTGGTTGAAGACGATCATCTGGTGTCCGACGCCATCGTGCGCGGGCTGGCTACCGCCGGCTACGTCGTTGATCCGGTGGCCGACGCCGAATCCGTGCAAAGCCGCCTGGACGTTACCCACTACGATCTGGCCATCGTGGACCTGGGCCTGCCCGGAGAGGATGGCTTCACCCTGGTACGCCGCCTGCGCCGCGATGGCAGCTCGTTGCCGCTGTTGATCGTGACGGCGCGCGACGGCCTGGACGATCGCGTCAACGCGCTGGACCTGGGCGCCGACGATTACATGGTCAAGCCGTTCGCCCTACCCGAGCTGGCCGCGCGGTGTCGTGCGCTGATCCGCCGTGCTACCGCCGCCACCGCCAACGAAATGGTCGTGGGCCGCCTGCGCATCGACCTGGCCGGACGCCGCGCCATCGACGATGGCGGGCGCGTGCTGGAACTCACCCGCCGCGAATGGTCGATCCTGGAATGTCTTGCCCACCACAGCGGCCGCGTGGTGAGCAAGGAACGGTTGATCCAGGCGATCGTGAGCTGGGACGAGGAAATCTCCGGCAACGCGATCGAGGTGCACGTCTCGCGACTGCGCGCCAAGCTGGGCGAATCGGCGACGGTGCGCGGCATTCGCGGCCTTGGATATCGTCTCGACGACGCCTAGGCGAATGGCCACTCCCCTACTCAGGCGCGCGCCAAGCATCCGCGGACGCTTGCTCGGCTATCTGCTGCTGCCGCTGGTGCTGCTGCTGGTGGTCAGCATCTGGGTGGATCACCGCAGCTTCGTCACGCCGATCTATGACGCGTTCGATCGCGCGCTCTCGCGTGCCGCGGTCGCCATTGCGGCGCACCTGGAGCGTGGCGACAACGGCCAGGTCTATCTGGAAAAGCCCGATTTCGGTCCGGTTCCCGTGCATCCGTCCGGCCGCACGCCGCCGCCACCGCCACCGCCCGAGGACAAGGCCGACGAGCATGGCCGCCTGCCTGCGCATGTCGAAGCCGGCGAGCGACCGACGGTATGGACTCGGCTGTTTCCGGGCGCGCGGGACAGCTTCCTGTTTCGCGTATGCCTGCTGGACGGACATACGCTGGCGGGTGATGCAAGCCTGCCGATCGCGCAGGGCGGCGACGCAGAGAGCTTCCGCTATCGCGATGTCACCTACAAGCAACTGGCGCTGCGAGTGGTCAGCTATCGCACGCAGGTAAGCGGCGAGCCGGTAATCGTCAGCGTGGGCGAAACCGTGCACCGGCGCGATCATGGCGTGCACCGGCTGGACACAGTGATCGGCCTCAGCGACGGCATCCAGCTCCTGCTGGTGCTTGGCCTGTGTTTGCTAGGCATCACCGTCGCATTGCGCCCGATCAATCGGCTGCGTGAGCGGATCGTGCACCGGTCGCCGCAATCGCTGCAGCCACTGCCGCTGGAATCGGTACCCAGGGAAGTGCACCCGTTGGTGCAGTCGCTCAATACTTTGCTGCTGACCGTGCGCGATGCGGCGCACGCACAGCAGCACTTTCTCACCAATGCGGCGCACCAGCTGCGCACGCCGCTGACCGGGCTGAAGGCGCAACTGGAGGTACTGGCCACCGAAACCCACGACGGAGCCCAGCAGGATCGCATCGCGCGCCTGCAGGACAGCGTGGACCACCTGGCGCACACCGCCAACCAGCTGCTGGCGCTGGCGCGCGCGGAACCTTCGGCGCATACACCTGGCGATTTCGTCGACGTGCG
This sequence comes from Dyella sp., assembly GCF_051954575.1. Classification (GTDB taxonomy): domain Bacteria; phylum Pseudomonadota; class Gammaproteobacteria; order Xanthomonadales; family Rhodanobacteraceae; genus Dyella_B. The sequence goes on from NZ_JBQCHP010000003.1 coordinate 2,330, forward strand.
GCTGGCGCCGCTGATCGGCACGGTGGCCGACTCCATGCTCGATCGCGCCCTCGCGCGCAACATCGACCTGGGTGCGGAATGCGAGCCGGCGCACGCACGCGGCGTGCCGTGGCTGCTGCATGAACTGCTGATCAACCTGCTCGACAATGCGATCCGGCATACGCCCGACGGCGGCCGCATCACGCTGCGCTGCGGGCGGTACGAAGGCGTGGCGTACCTGGAAGTGGAAGACAGCGGCCCCGGCATTCCTCCCGCGGAGCGCGAACGCGTGCGCGAGCGTTTCTATCGCGCCGCCGGCAGCGACGGACAAAGCAGCGGCCTGGGGTTGGCGATCGTGGAGGAGATCGCGCGCAGCCATCATGCGCGCCTCGAGATCCTGGACGCCCATGAGGGAACCGGTGCGCGGATGCGCGTGACGTTTCTTGGTGACCCGGTCGTCGGCCGAGAATCGAAAATCGTGAACCGGTAAAGGGCGATCGCGCGAGGGCTCATGCCCGCTCTTACGATCCGATTCCCGGCTCCTATACCGCCCCGTACAATTTTTTCGTTCACCCCCTTTTCGCGGCGATGCGATGCCTCCATAGTCGAGGGCTATTCCCGTGAGGCTCGCCCCGTGTCCATACCCAGTGCCGTCAAAAGCACCCCGATCTACGGTCGCCAGCAACTGATCGACTATCTCGCGGCCGGCGAAAAGCCGCGCGAGGCATGGCGCATCGGCACCGAGCATGAGAAGTTCGGCTTCCGCACCAGCGATCTGCGCCCGCCCGCGTTCGAAGGCGAGCACGGCATCCGCGCATTGCTCGAGGGCATCGCCACACGCTACGGCTGGGACATCGCCCGCGAAGGCGACACGCCGGTGGCGCTGGTGCGCGACAAGGCCAACATCACGCTGGAACCGGCCGGCCAGCTGGAACTCTCCGGCGCGCCGCTGGAAACCATCCACCAGACCTGTTGCGAAGTGAACAGCCATCTGGAGGAAGTGCGCTCGGTGGCCGACGGGATGGGGCTCGGCTTCCTCGGCATGGGCTTCCAGCCCAAATGGCGGCGCGACGAGATGCCGTGGATGCCCAAGGGCCGCTACAAGATCATGCGCGAGTACATGCCCAAGGTCGGCTCGCTCGGCCTGGATATGATGACGCGCACCTGCACCGTCCAGGTGAACCTGGATTTCGAAAGCGAAGGCGACATGGTGCGCAAGTTCCGCACCAGCCTCGCCCTGCAACCGATCGCCACCGCGCTGTTCGCCGATTCGCCGTTCACCGACGGCAAGCCGAACGGCTATCTGTCCTACCGCTCGCACGTGTGGACCGATACCGACGCCGATCGCACCGGCATGCTCGATTTCGTGTTCGAGGACAGCTTCGGTTACGAGCGCTACGTCGATTACATGCTCGACGTGCCGATGTATTTCAGCTACCAGGACGGCCGCTACATCGACCTGGCCGGCAAGGACTTCAAGCGCTTCATGGCCGGGACGCTCGATGAACTGCCCGGCGTGCACGCCACCATGAAGGATTGGGGCGATCACCTCACCACCGCCTTCCCCGAAGTGCGCCTGAAGCAATACCTGGAAATGCGCGGTGCGGACGGCGGCCCGTGGAATCGCCTGTGCGCGTTGCCGGCGTTCTGGGTCGGATTGCTCTACGACGACGATGCGTTATATGCAGCGTGGGATCTGGTGAAGGATTTCACCCGCGAGGAGCGCCACGCATTGCGTGACGGCGTGCCCAAGCATGCCCTCAAGCTGCCGTTCCGCAGCGGCACGGTGCGCGAGCTGGCGCGCGAAACGCTGCAGATCGCCGCGCATGGACTCAAGCGCCGCAATCGGCTCAACCGACATGGCGCGGATGAAAGCATCTTCCTTGAACCCATGATCGACATCGTGGAAGCTGGCCAGACGCCTGCCGAGCGCAAACTGGAACTGTTCCATGGCGCGTGGAACGGCAGCGTGGATCCGGTCTTCAGGGAATTCGCATATTGATCGCCGCAAGCGCTGTCCACGCTCCGTTTCTTTCCGGGTTGCTGCTTGGCTCCTCGCTGATCGTCGCGATCGGCGCGCAGAACGCCTTCGTGCTGCGGCAGGGCTTGCTGCAATCGCATCGTTTTCCGGTGGCGCTGTTCTGCGCGCTGTCCGATGCGGTGCTGATCGCCGCCGGCGTGGGCGGACTGGGTGCGGCCGTCGGGCAGCATCCGCTTCTGCTGATGGTGGTGGCGTGCGCCGGCGCACTGGTGCTGGCCTGGTACGGCATCAAGGCGATGCGGCGCGCGTTTCATCCGGAAGTGCTTACCGCCGATACGCACGCCAACGCCGGCAGCGTCTGGACGGTGCTGGCCGCGTGCGCCGGATTTACCTGGCTCAATCCGCACGTCTACCTGGATACGGTGCTGCTGATCGGCAGCCTGGCCGCACCGTGGCCGGCACCCTGGCCGCGTGCGTTTTTCGGTGTGGGCGCGGCCACCGCTTCGTTCATCTGGTTCTTCGGCCTGGCCTATGGTGCGCGCCTGCTGGCACCGTTGTTCCGCAAGCCGCTGGCGTGGCGCGTGCTGGACGTGCTGATTGCCTTGGTGATGTGGAGCATTGCAGGCAAGTTGCTGCTTTACTTCTTCGCACACTGACGCAGGCTGGGGTGCAAACCCCAACGTTGCCATGCGTGCATCCATCACGATGTTGGGGTTTGCACCCCAACCTACATGGATCACGCGCTGATCAATCGTACGTGCGAATGCCCAGCCAGCGCGCCACCAGCGTATCCAGGCTCGCCTTGCCTGGTCCTGCGACCAGGAACCAAAAGAAGATCAGCGAATAGACCACTTCGTCGGCTTCGACGTAGTCGTCCAATCCCATCAGGTTGCTCGATACCACCAATGTCACCGCAACGATCATGTTGATGATCATCGGAATGGTGACCAGGCGGGTAAACAGGCCGAGCATCAGCAACAGCCCGCCGAGCAGTTCCGTCCACGCCGACAGCGCCGCGCTGAAGGCCGGGTGAGGAATGCCCCAACCCACGAAGCGCTGCGTAAAGCCGTCGAGGTTGTGCACCTTGGCGATACCGGTTTCCAGCCAGAAGTAACCGAACACCACTCGCACCACCAGCGGACCGAGCCAGCGCCAAGCATGCGCAATGCCAAGCAGGCGCGAAGCGGTTGTAGCTACGATATGACGCATTGCACATATTCCTGCCCATGAAGTAAGCGCATGATGCGCGGGCTCGCCCACGCCCTCCATATCCAGACGTCCAGGTTTTCTTGCCTGACATCCGCCGGACGAACGGGCATAAATGCGGGATGCACGGGTGCAGCGATCGATGGATCGGAGCAGCACAATGCGCTTGTCCGGATTCGCAGCTCCCCTGCGCGATGGACCCGTGATTCCTCCGTGCCGCCATGCGGTGCCTACAAACTTCTTGGAGCCATAGATATGAACATCAAGACAGTCAATGCCAGCGCCATGGCCGTGATGGTCGCCGGTCTGTTTGCTGCCGCCGCCGTGTCCGCCGCGCCGGTCGGCGATAAGGCCGCCGGTGACCAGGCGATGGTCAAGTGCATGCATTCGTCGTCGTGCAAAGGCCAGGGCGCCTGCAAGCAGGCCACCAACTCGTGCAAGGGCCAGAACTCGTGCAAGGGTGAAGGCTTCACCATGCAGAAGACCCAGGCCGATTGCGCAGCGGCGCAGGCTGCAGTGAAGAAGTAATGCCGCACTCCCCCCTCTCCCCTTCGGGGAGAGGGCTGGGGTTAGGGACGTGGCTTGCCTCAGATTGCATGAGAGCGATGCAGGGATGCGACAACATCGCAAGATTGTCCCCTCACCCTGACCCTCTTCCCGGAAGGGAGAGGAAATCGGCATTCGCAATGAGCCACGCCATGACCGCATCCCGCTCCGACTCGCTCCCCTATCTCGGCTACGGCCTCGGCCTGCGCGTCGATCACTACGAAGCGCTGCTGGCCAAGCCTGCGCAAGTGCAATGGCTGGAAGTGGTCTCGGAAAACTACATGGTCGACGGCGGCTTGCCGCTGGTCTGGCTCGATCGTTTCCGCGAGCGCTATCCGCTGGTAATGCATGGTGTGTCGATGTCGATCGGCAGCACCGATCCGCTCGACGAAGACTATCTCGCGCGACTTGCTGCGCTTGCGCGACGCGTCGAACCCGCATGGGTATCCGATCACCTGTGCTGGACCGGCGTGCAAGGCGTGAACCTGCATGACCTGATGCCGCTGCCGTATACGGAAGAAGCATTGAGCCACGTCGTCAGCCGCGTGCTGTGCGTGCAAGATCGACTCAAGCGCCGCATCCTGCTGGAAAACGTTTCCAGCTACGTCAGCTTTGCGCAATCGCAGCTCACCGAGTGGGAATTTCTCGCCGAAGTGGCCGAGCGCGCCGACTGCCTGATCCTGCTCGACATCAACAACGTGCACGTCAGCGCGATGAACCACGGTTTTTCCGCGCTGGATTACCTCCGCGGCATTCCGGCGTCGCGCGTGCAGCAGTTCCACCTGGCCGGTTATGAACAGGGCGAGCAACTGATCATCGACACACACGATGCGGCAGTATCCAACGCCGTATGGGATCTCTACGTGCAAGCCGTGCGCCGCTTCGGACGCGTATCGACCATGATCGAGCGAGACGATCACTTCCCGCCGCTGCCCGAGCTGATCGCCGAACTCGAACACGCCCGCGTCCTGGCCGAGCCGCTGCTGAAGGATGCGGCATGAGTACGCTGCAAGCGATCCAGCAGCAGATGTTGGAAGCCGTGCTTGCTGCCAATAGCTCCGCGCTGCCGCCGATCCGCAGCGATGCCATTGCCGATGCGCACAGCAGGTTGGCCGTCTATCAGCACGGCTATCGCATCCGCCTGCGCGATGCGCTGAAGAACGAATTCGCCGGCTTGGAACGCATAGCCGGCCGCAGCTTCAATGCACTGCTGGATGCCTATGTGGAAACGCATCCGTCCGGCCACTACAACATTCGCTGGTACGGCGCGGGCCTGGCGAATTTTCTGCAAGGCGCGCATTCCGACCGCCCTCAATTGTCGGAAATGGCCCGGCTGGACTGGGCGATTTCCACCGTGTTCGACGCCGCCGACGAACCGAGCCTGGGTATCACCGAGCTCGCGGGCATTCCGCCCGATGCATGGGCCGGCCTGCGCCTGCTGCCGCAAGCCAACCTCCACACGCTGGATTGCGCGTACAACGTGGACGCTTTCCGGCGCGCAGCCGATCGCGGCGAAGCGCGCCCGCATCTGCGCCGCTACGCCAGGCCGCGCCGCCTCCTGGTGTGGCGCCAGGCCATGTCGGTGCATTACCGGCGAATGGACGCGGACGAATGGCAAGTCCTTGCGGCCGCCCGGCGCGGCGAAGCGTTTGCCACGCTGTGCGCCATCCTGGCCGAACGCCATGGCGAGACTGCCGCCATGGGCCGCATGGTGGCCTTGCTGCAGGCCTGGGCCAGCGCCGGGCTGCTGCGGGGCATAGGGTGATGTAACCGCCGCCGCACTTCCCGCGAATAGCTGGCATAGCGTTCCGCCATGGAAGTGTCGCCACATGTACATAGAGCACGTCTGCAGCTTTGCCAGCGACCCGTGTCCGCCGCGGCTGGAACCGGCCCTGGAAGCTCTGCTCAATCAGTCAATGCTGCGGGTCGAGGTGATGGACGAGCTGTGGCAATGCGGCTCCCGCTTCTTCGACGAACCGCGCCTCAACTATGGCGTGTTTCATCTGATCGGGGTCGGCCAATGCGAGGTGGTGAGTGACGCGCTGGGCGAACCTTTGCTGCTGGAACCCGGCGACCTGGTGGTGTTCCCGCATGGCGATGCACATCGCCTGCGCGCGGCGCCGACCGGCGACGCTCCCATCACCCGCATGATCTGCGGCGAGCTGCATTTTTCCAGCCATACCCAGCATCCGCTCAAGCACGCCCTGCCCGCCTGTTTCGTGGTTCGCGCCACCCAGGCCAATGGCTTGTTCCGCAACCTGTCGGCCATGATGATCGGCATGACCGGCGCCGGCGTGCCCGGCCGCCAGGTGCTGCTCAACAAGCTGGCCGACACGCTGTTCACGCTGGCGATCTGCGACTACGCGCAGCGTCACGCCGACCGGCGCGGCCTGTTCACTGCTCTCACCGACGTGCGCATCTGCAAGGTACTGCAGGCCGTGCACGACCGCCCCGGCGATCCCTGGACCATGCAGGCGATGGCCTCGCTGGCATGCATGTCGCGCTCGGCCTTCGCCGAACGCTTCGCGCAGCTGATGAAGATGCCGCCCATGCAATACGTCACCCAGTGGCGCGTCAGCGTGGCAGAACGCCTGCTACACGACCGCCAACTCTCGGTCGCCGCCATCGCCGAACAGCTGGGCTATCGCAGCGAGGCCGCGTTCCGCCGGCTGTTCAAACGGGTCAGCGGCATCTGTCCGGGCCGCATCCGCGCCGCCCGCCAGCAGGCTGGTATCCGGCCTGAACGGTGCCTGCCGCTGCGATCCGCCGCCTGACAGGGCCGGCGGTTGCAGCCGCTTCCCGGAAACGTGGCATCATCTCCCAAGGCGCGTTGAGAAACCGCTCAGACTGGTGCTGTCCCGCCGTGATTATTGAACGATCTGGTTTGTCTATCGGGCGGGCCCATCCACGGCGTGGCATTGAAGGAGATCAGCTGAATGGCATCGTTTCGAGGCGACAGGGACGGCAACGCCAGCAGGACCGCTCGTCCCGCGCTTGTGCGGCGTCTTCGCAACGGCGTAGGGCCGATGGCCGCGCGCAACCTGCATGGGCACGTGGTGCAGGTGCTGGGGCAACGCATCGTCAGCGGGGCCATCAAGCAAGGTGAAGTGCTGCCGCCCGAAGCCACCATGGCCGAGGAAATGGAAGTCAGCCGCACCTCTCTGCGCGAGGCGATGAAGGTGCTCTCGGCCAAGGGCCTGGTGGAAGCGCGACCCAAGGTCGGCACACGCGTGCGCGATGCGCGCTTCTGGAGCCAGCTCGATGCAGATGTGCTCGCCTGGCGCTGTGCGTCGATGCCCACCGCGGACTTCGTGCAGAAGCTGTCGGAAATGCGCGAGATCATCGAACCGGCCGCGGCGGCGAGCGCGGCCAGCCATCGTACCGTGGCGCAGTTGAAACGCATGCAAACCGCGTTCGACGCCATGGAGGCCTCGCACGATCCGGAATCCTGGACCAGCGCCGACATCGACTTCCATGAAACGGTACTCGCGGCCACCGGCAACGAGCTGCTGATTTCGCTGTTCTCGGTGATCGAAACGGCGCTGAGCAGCTACTTCACCATGTCCGCGCTCACCGCGGTCAACTTCAAGTATTCGCTGCCGCAGCATCGCGCGGTGCTGCAGGCCATTCGCGAGAAAGATGCCGAAGCGGCGCACAAGGCCATGCTCAAGGTGATTTCCGATACACGCGAGAACCTGAGCAACAAGCGCCGCAAAGCGTGAATGCCTACAAATTGAACTCAGCGTGCCGCTGCGATCCGCGCAAAGCGGTGGTTGAACACATGCGACCGCCAGAAATAAAAAAAAGGAGCACCGCGAACGATGCTCCCGGGGGGAAGCGGAGGATGAGCTGATCGATCTGCGTACAGCGCATCCTGCGCGGCGCAGCTTCCGACGCTCTATTTCGCGGCCTGGTCGATGCCGAAACGGTAGACAATCACGTTGCGATAGGTTTCACCCGGCGCCAGCCGCGCCGAACCGAAATCCGGATGATGCGGCGTATCCGGAAACAACTGCGGCTCCAGCACGAACGCGTCGCCCTGGCGATAAATGTGATGATCCTTGCCGACCGTGGTGCCATCGAGGAAATTGCCCGAATAGAACTGCAGGCCCGGCTTGCCCGACCACAGCGTCATGACGCGGCCCGATTGCGGATCTTCCACGCGCGCCACCACGCGCGGCTCGATTTCCTTGCGGCTGAGCACCCAGTTCATGTCATAGCCGTGGCCGAACAACAGCTGCTGCGAATGGCCGTCGCGGATGTCGCGGCCGATCGGCTTGGCGGCGCGAAAATCGTACGGCGTGCCCGCCACCGGTGCGATCTGTCCGGTCGGAATCGCCGCCGCGTCGCTCACCGGCGTGATCGCATCGCCCGGAATCATCAGGGTTTGCTCCATCACCGTGCCGGAACCCTCGCCTGCAAGGTTCCAGTAGGTGTGATTGGACAGGTTGACGATGGTCGGCTTGTCGGTGGTGGCGACGTAGCTGATCTTGAGCTGGTTTTCGTCGCTCAGCGTATACGTGGCCTTGACCGTCAATGTACCGGGATAGCCTTGGTCGCCATCGGGGCTGACGTATTGCATCGTCACGCTCGGCGTGGGCCCTGCCTTCACGTCGAGTACCTTCCACACCTGCATGTCGAAACCCTTGGCTCCGCCGTGCAGGGCGTTCGGGCCTTCGTTCAAGCTCAAGTGATAGGTCTTGCCGTCCAGCTCGAACGTGCCCTTTGCGATGCGGTTCGCGTAGCGGCCGACGGTGGAGCCGAAATACTGGCGGCGATCGAGGTAACCCTGCAGCGTGTCGTAGCCCAGCACCACGTCGGCAAGCTTGCCGCTGCGATCGGGCACCAGCAGCGATTGCAAGGCGGCGCCATAGCTCATCACGCGCGCACGCATGCCGTGGCTATTGGTAAGCGTGACAATCTGCACGTCCTGGCCGTCTGCTGTGTGGCCAAACGACGCGCTGGTCGCCTGGCCGGCCGTAGCGGTCAACGGCAGCAACGCCGCCGTCACGATGGAACCGAGCAGGGCTAAAGATTTCAAGCACATTCCCTTATGAAATCGAACGGCCATATGCCCTGTCGCGTCTGAGCATATTGTATGATTATATAGATCGGCGGCTGCTGCAGCTTTATGCGCTGCAGCATGACCGCCGAAGAAAACCAGCGGGAACATGAAGATTGGGTTTCGCATATCCGGGGTGGCTTGTTGACGGGGTTGAAAACTCAGGCGTTATACGCGAGTGGGATGACAAACGCGCCATCCGCTCCGCGCACTGCAACGTCCTGTGATCGGTGAACCATACGCAACAGCACTTTCGCAGTGCAACACGACCTTCTCTTTTCCGCACCGCCAAGAGAGCCGATGAGAGTCGCCAGCGCCCGAAATTTGCACGGCCACGTCACCCAGCAACTGGGGGTGCGGATCGTGAGCGGCCAGCTCCAGCCGGGCGAAGTGCTGCCGCGTGAAGAAACCCTGGCCGAACAGATGCAAGTAAGCCGCACCGCACTGCGCGAGGCGATGCGTGTACTTTCCGCCAAGGGCCTGGTGGAGGCACGGCCGAAGGTCGGCACGCGCGTACGCGAGGAGCGCTACTGGCATCAGCTGGACGCCGACGTGCTGGCCTGGCGCTGCGCATCCATGCCGACGACGGATTTCGTGCAGAAGCTGGGACAGATGCGCGAAGTCTTCGAGCCGGCGGCCGCGGCGTTTGCGGCGCACCGCCGCGACGCCGCACAGCTCAAGCAACTGGAAACGGCCTATCGCGCGATGGAAGCGGCGCGCAACACCGACGAATGGGCGCAGGCCGATCTGCAATTCCATGAAGCCGTACTGGTCGCCACCAACAACGAATTGATGATCTCGCTGTTTTCCGTGGTGGAAACCGCCTTGGGTAGCTTCTTCGTGGAATCGGCGCGCAAGAGCGGCGACTTCAAGTATTCGCTGCCCTATCACCAGCAAGTGTGCGAGGCGATCCGCCAGAGCCAGCCCGAACTCGCACGCGATGCCATGCAGAAGATGATTGTCGATTCGCGCGCCAACATGAGCGGCAAACGCCGCACGAGGAAATCCGCATGAGCGCAGACGTTCGGCTGATCGGCCTGGATTGGGGCACCAGCAGCCTGCGTGCCTATCTCTATGATGCCAGCGGCATAGTCGTGGCCTCGCGCCAACGGGCTTGGGGCATTCGCCACTTGCCCGAAGGCGGGTTCACCGCAGCGTGGCAAGCCATTACGAAAGATTGGCCCGCATGCGTGGCGGTTGCCGCGGGCATGGTCGGCAGCCGGCAAGGCTGGCGCGAAGTACCTTATGTCGATGTACCGGCGGATGCGGCGAGCATTGCCCAAGGCATGCTGCGTATCGAGGCACAGGCCGGCCGCGAACTGTGGATCGCCCCCGGCCTTTGCCGCAAGCAGCCGGCGGACGTGATGCGCGGCGAGGAAACGCAGATCATCGGCGCGCTCGCGCTGCATCCCGATTATCAGGCGAACGCGTGTTTCGTCTTGCCCGGTACGCACAGCAAATGGGCGACTGTCCTCGATGGCCGTATCGCCGCCTTCGATACCGTGATGACGGGCGAGCTGTATGCGCTGCTCATGAAGCATTCCATTCTCGGCGCCGGGCTGCCCGCCGAAACCACACAGCCGTTCTCGCAGCATGCTTTCCTGCGCGGCCTGCATACCGTCAAGGAAAGTCGTGAGCAAGGTGTTTTCAGCCGGCTGTTCTCGACGCGTGCATTGATGCTTGCAGGCGAGCTGTCCGCCGAGGAAGTGCCGGATTTTCTTTCTGGCCTCATGATTGGCGAGGAATTTCGCATTGCACGCGCACGCGATCATGGCCGCGAAACGCCGCTATGCCTGATCGGCGATGCCTCGCTGTGCCAGCGCTACATCGTGGCCGCGACGCATTTCGGTTACGCCGAGCCTACCGTCATCGATGACGCCGCGGCGCAAGGGCTGTGGCAACTGGCCTCGACCGCGGGACTGCTCGCGCAGGCACCCCTACATTCTTATTCCGGAGTAACAGCATGATTCGCGCGTGGCTCGATTCCCTTCCCTTGGTGGCGATTCTGCGCGGCCTGCGGCCGGATGAAGCGCTCGACATCGGGCGTGCGCTCGTCGCCGAAAGCTTCAGCGTGATCGAAGTGCCGATGAATTCGCCCGAGCCGCTTCAAAGCATTCGCCTGTTGTCGGCGGAACTGGGCCAGCGCTGCCTGATCGGCGCCGGCACCGTGCTGCAGCCCGAGCAGGTATCACAGGTGGCTGCCGCAGGCGGCCGCCTGATCGTGATGCCGCACGCCGATACGCGCGTGATCGCCGCGGCCAAGCGCGAAGGCATGTACTGCGTTCCCGGCGTCGCCACGCCCACCGAGGCGTTCGCCGCGATCCAGGCCGGCGCCGATGCAATCAAGCTGTTTCCGGCCGAAATGCTGACGCCCAGCGTGCTCAAGGCCTGGCGGGCGGTGCTGCCGCGCGACCTGGCGATGCTGCCGGTGGGCGGCATCACGCCGGAAACGATGGCCCCTTATATCGCCGCGGGCGCCAGTGGCTTCGGCCTCGGCTCCGCGCTTTACGCACCCGGCCGCAGCGCGGACGACGTCGGTCGCCGCGCTCGCGCCTTCACCCACGCCTGGAAGACCCTCGCTGAAGGAAACAACGCATGAAGATCACCCGCCTGACCACCTTCCTCGTTCCGCCGCGCTGGCTGTTCGTACGTATCGACACCGATGAGGGCATCAGCGGCTGGGGCGAGCCGGTCGTGGAAGGTCGCGCGCATACCGTCGCGGCGGCTGTGGAGGAACTGTCCGATTACTTGGTCGGCAAGGATCCGAGCCACATCGAAGACCACTGGAACGTGATGTACCGCGGCGGCTTCTATCGCGGCGGTCCGATCCTGATGAGCGCGATCGCCGGCATCGACCAGGCGCTGTGGGACATCAAGGGCAAGCATCTGGGCGTGCCGGTGCATGCGCTGCTCGGCGGGCCGGTGCGCGATCGCATTCGCGTGTATTCGTGGATCGGCGGCGATCGTCCGTCCGATACCGCACGCGCCGCAAAAGAAGCAGTCGCGCGTGGCTTCACCGCGGTAAAGATGAATGCCACCGAGGAAATGCATTTCGTCGACACGCACGCCAAGGTGTCGCGTGTGCTGGAAAACGTGCAGGCGGTGCGTGATGCGGTGGGGCCGGAAATCGGCCTGGGCCTGGATTTCCACGGCCGCGTGCACAAGCCGATGGCCAAGGTGCTGATGCGCGAACTGGTGCCGTTCAAGCTGATGTTCATCGAGGAGCCGGTGCTTTCCGATCATCTGGAATGCATTCCGGAACTGGCCTCGATTTCGCCCGCGCCGATCGCGCTGGGCGAGCGCCTGTATTCACGCTACGACTTCAAGCGCGTGTTCACCACCGGCGGCGTCGACATCATCCAGCCCGATCCGTCGCATTCGGGCGGCATCACCGAGACACGCAAGATCGCAATGATGGCCGAAGCCTACGACGTGGCGCTCGCACTGCACTGTCCGCTGGGCCCGATCGCGCTGGCCGCCAACCTGCAGCTGGATGCGATGTGCCACAACGCCTTCATCCAGGAGCAGAGCCTGGGCATCCACTACAACGCCGGCAACGATCTGCTCGATTACATCACCGACCGTAGCGTATTCGCCTACGAAAACGGTTATGTTTCCATGCCGGGCGGCCCGGGGCTTGGCGTAGAAGTGAACGAAGCCTACGTGGCCGAGCGCGCGTCCGTGGGACACCGCTGGCGCAATCCGATCTGGCGTCACGACGACGGCAGTGTGGCCGAATGGTAATTGCTGCAAAGAGACCCGACCTATCCATGTTTGCCACCTATCCCAGCCTGGTCGACCGCTCGGTACTGATCACCGGCGGCGCCACCGGCATCGGCGCGGCCTTCGTGGCGCATTTCGCGCAGCAGGGCGCGCGCGTGGCCTTCCTGGATATCGACGAGAACGGCGCCGCGCTGCTGCGTAACGCGGTAACCAAGGTGCGGCACGATCCTTTGTTCATCCGTTGCGACATCACCGACCTGCGTGCCCTGAAAGAGGCGATCAACCAGGCCAGCGCACTGATCGGCACCATTGGCGTGCTGATCAACAACGCCGCCAACGACCGGCGCCATCATTTGCAGAACTCCACGCCTGAAGAGTTTGACCGGAACATCGCCGTGAACCTGCGCCATCAGTATTTCGCCACGCAGGCGGTGGTGCCGGGCATGCGCGAGCTCGGCGGCGGCTCGATCGTTTGCCTGGGCTCCATCGGCTGGATGATCAAAAACGCGGGCTATCCGATGTATGCGATGGCCAAATCGGCCGTGCATGGATTGGTCAACGGCCTGGCGCGCGAACTGGGCCAGGATCGCATTCGCATCAATGCGCTGGTGCCCGGCTGGGTGATCACCGAGAAGCAGCGCGAGCTGTGGCTGGATGCCGCGGGCGAAGAAGAGATACGCCGCAAGCAGAGCATGCCCGGCCACTTGCACGCGGACGATCTGGCGCGCGCCGCCTTGTTCCTTGCCGCCGACGACAGCGGCATGTGCACGGGCCAGGATTTCATCGTCGACGGAGGCTGGGCATGACCTTGCAAGCTTCGCTGGTATTGGACGCGCACAACACGCTTGGCGAAGGCGTCACTTGGTGCCCGCGCAGCCAGTCGCTGTACTGGACGGACATCCACGCGTCGGTGCTGTGGCGTTATCGCCCGTCCGACGGCAATACGCGCCGCTGGCCGATGCCGGAACGGCTGGCTTCGTTCGCCCTGTGCGAAGACGAGAATTGGCTGCTGCTCGGCCTGGCCAGCGGGCTGGCGTTCTTCCATCTGGAAAACGGCCAGCTGATCCGCATCGCCGACGTCGAAAGCGGCTTGCCCACGCGCCTCAACGACGGCGCCTGCGATCGACAGGGGCGCTTCGTGTTCGGCACGCTGCACGAGCCGGTCTGTGGCGAGGCACGACGTGCAGCCGGCGCCTTCTACCGGCTGCATGCCGACCTGAAACTGGAACAGCTGCCGCTGGGTCCGGTCGCCATCAGCAACAGCATCGCGTTCAGTCCCGACGGCGCGACCATGTACTACTGCGATTCGTTTACCCGCACCGTGCATCGCTGTAGCTACGGCGACAGCGTGGCCGATGCGTGCATGCATATCGACCTGACGCAGCAACGCGGTGAGCCGGATGGCTCGGCGGTGGACAGCGAAGGCGGCCTGTGGAACGCCGAGTGGGGCGCCGGCCGCGTGGTGCGCTACGATCGCCACGGCAAGCAGGATCTCGTCATCGAGGTGCCGGTCTGCCAGCCGACACGCGTCGCCTTCGGCGGCGAGCGGTTGAATACGCTATACATCACCAGTGCCCGCGACGGTCTTTCGGCCCAGGCGCTGGCCAACGAGCCGCATGCCGGCGGGCTGTTCGCCATCGAGGTGCCTTTCACCGGCATACCCGAACCGCGTTTTGCAGGCCGGCCCACCTAAGCCGGCTTTTTTATGCATGCATGGGGAAGAAGATGAGAACATCCGCCCGATGCGATCCAAGCAGGTCCACGGATGGCCTGTCGCGAATCGAACACGAGGGTGTTTGATTCGGCGAAGCAGAGTCCGGACAGCTGCCGGGCTCGGCGCGTCGAGAAAGTGGGGGAAGCACTTGCTCGACACCCGACAACACGGAGTCATTCATGAGTGCCAACACGTATACACCACCTGTTACATCTCACGCGTCGGCCAAGCCGCACGGCAAGGCAACCGCCATCTTCATCTGCGTGCTGGCCGCACTGGCCGGGCTGATGTTCGGCCTGGACATCGGCGTCATCGCCGGCGCGCAGCAGTTCATCCAGAAAGACTTCAAGATCGACGACAGCACCATCGAGTGGATCGTCTCGATCATGATGGCTGGCGCCGCGCTCGGCGCGCTCGGTGCCGGCTGGCTATCCAGCCAGCTGGGCCGCAAGCGCTCGTTGATTCTTGGGGCGGTGTTGTTCGTGGCCGGATCAGTGCTGTGCGGTGTTGCGTGGACGCCCGACGTACTGATCGTGGGTCGCTTTGTGCTTGGCCTGGCGATCGGCATTGCCAGTTTCACCGCGCCGCTTTATCTGGCCGAGATCGCGCCCGAATCGATCCGCGGCGCCATGATCTCGCTGTACCAGCTGATGATCACCACCGGCATCCTCGTCGCGGCGCTGTCCAACGCCGCGCTGAGCTACACCGGCAGCTGGCGCTGGATGCTGGGCATCATCGCGATCCCTGGCGCGCTATTCCTGTTCGGCGTGGCCTTCCTGCCGGAGAGCCCGCGCTGGCTGATGATGCGCAACCGCCAGCCCGAGGCCGAACAGGTGCTGCACAAGCTGCTCGGCAGCGAAGACGACATTGCCCGCGAGATCGGTGATATCCGCGAGCAGCTGAAAACGCCGCAGCGCGGCGTACATATGTTCTTCCAGAACGTAAACTTCCGCCGCTCGGTGGGCCTTGGGGTGCTGCTGCAGATCATGCAGCAGCTCACCGGCATGAACGTGGTGATGTACTACGCGCCGCGCATCTTCGAGAGCATGGGCTATGCCACCGAAGCGCAGATGTGGTTCACGGTGATCGTCGACCTGGTCAACGTATTGGCCACCTTCATCGCGATCGGCCTGGTGGACAAACTGGGCCGCAAGCCGATCCTGTACATCGGCTTCGTGGTGATGACGCTGGGCCTGGGCGTGGTCGGCACGATGATGCATCTGGGCATCCATACGCACGGCGAGCAGATCTTCACCGTAGGCATGCTGCTGCTCTTCATCGTGGGCTTCGCGATGTCCGCCGGCCCACTGATCTGGACGCTGTGCTCGGAAATCCAGCCGCTCAAGGGCCGCGACTTCGGCATCGGCTGCTCCACCTTCACCAATTGGGCGGCCAACTGGGTGGTGGGCGTTTCCTTCCTGAGCCTGCTCAACGGCATCGGCAATGCGCAGACGTTCTGGCTGTATGCCGCCTTCAACGCGGTGTTCATCGTGCTCACGCTCTGGCTGGTGCCGGAAACCAAGGGCATCACGCTGGAACAGATCGAACGCAACCTGATGAGCGGCAAGCGGCTGCGCGATATCGGCCGCTGATCGACCCTTGAAGTGTGTCCCCTCCCCTGCATGCAGGGGAGGGCTGGGGTGGGGTTGCACGAGCTTGCGACCCAGCTCGAACTCAACGCAGATTGCTTCACACACCTGACCCTCTCCTGCTACACATGGGAGGGACGGCTACATCAATCATGCAACGCTACGCCGCTTTGCCGGTGTCAAACTGGCTAGCGAACCATTCGGTTCATCCGCGCCCGATCAACAGTCGACATTCACCGCCTGCATAGAAATCGACAGCGGCGATCTGCAGCGCGTGATTGCGGACTATCGAGCGGGTGGATATCAAGCCGGTAATACACCGCTGGGCCGAACTGTTGATCAGCAAGCATCTTGCCGGCGAAGTGCTCACTGAGCACGGACTTCCTGCTGCCGGCAGCACCCTGATCAGGTCAGATGACCGACTCTGTCTGGAATCACCGCGCTTAGATCGAATCGGCGCACATGGCCGGTGCAGCGTGGAGCGACGCACGACAACGTGCGCGACAGCCCAGCGCATGCAACCGCGGGCTCGGCTGACGGACAAGGCAGTGAAGCAGAGACAGCTGCTTTTTTTCTTAACTCAACCTGGTCCAGTTTTCTTTCCGAGAAAGCCAAAAGCGCACTCTTCGACTGCGTATTAACCGGCGGCGTGTTTTCATCTTTTTGATGGCTGCAGCGGAGCAGGCAGCCGTCGGTTTCAGGGTGAATCCGTACCGGTCATGAATCCATGAGCCGGACCAGCAGATGCGCGCATGCATTGCTCGCCGATGCTGGCCGCGCCTTCTCAATGTCCACTTTGACAGGAGTCGACACCATGCGTACCCAGATATGCAAAGCGTTGTTCGGCGCTCTCTGCTTGCTGCTTGCTGGCATGTTTGCTGCACGGCCAGTTTCCGCTCAGACAGAAACCGTTACCAATTGCGCCAATATCACTGCGATCACCTATTCGCAGGGCTTGAAAACCACCCCTCAAACAGAAGTAATCGACATCGATTCCATATATACCGGCTGCGTTACTGTACCGCTTGCGGCGCCGGCACCCGCAAAGGCTCACTGGGAGGGAACTGCTTCCGGCATCTCGTGCACCAACGCCAACGTCAATGAAGTCAGCAATGCGACCGGCGAACTTTATTGGAATGACAACGAGCCTCCTAGCGGCATCCAGTTCGTCAGTCTTGCAAATCTCGGCCTGGACGGCATTACACCCGTCGTGGCTACTTTCAGGATCACCTCCGGTCGTGGATCCGGCGAGACGTTCACCGTGGTCAGCGTTTATCCCCCTGCACCGAACCAGCTCAGTTGTTCGGACACCAAGCCCATCTGGATATTGACGGGGCCAAGCACGAATACCCAAATTTCGTTGCTATAAGCTCGATTTCTCCGCGAAAGAGAGCCAGCACATACGTCCACTTTGAATAGGAGTCGACACCATGCGTACGCAAATATGCAAAGCGTTGTTAGGCGTTCTGAGTCTGTTGCTTGCGGTAGTAATCACTACGCAACCAGCCTCCGCTCAACAAGTAGTAGCCATCACCTGCGCGGAGAGCGCAAGCATTACGTACACCAATGGCCTTCGCGCCACACCAAGCACCCAAACTCTCAAGGCAAGCGCAAATCTGACCGCCTGTGCCAATTTAACGCAGCTTTTGGGCGCCGTGCCTACCAACCTCTCCTGGCAGGGGACGGCTTATGAGGTTCAATGCACCAGTCCTACGGGAAACAGTGCAGATCCAGGGACGGGCATCGTTACCTGGGACGATAACCAAGATCCCAGCAGCATCGAGCTGGTCAGCTTCACCAACTCGAACCTTGACGGCGGCGCCGTCACCTTAGCTACGTTCAGGGTGACAGCAGGGCGGCTGGCTGGCACTACATTTACTGCCGAGAACGCCTTCGTGCCTGCATTAAATCAGCTCAATTGCTCTGACCAAAATCCTGAATATGAAATCCAAGGCGAAGGTATTGGCGAAGATATTCTTGGCTTACTCTGAACATGGAAAAGCGTCGAGATGCGTATATGAAAAAGGCCGGCATACCGCCGGCCTTTTTCTGCGCACGATGCACGACACTATTTCGTCACGCCCTGCTTCAACCCCCGATGAATCAACATCGGCTCGACACTCGGATCGCTGCCGCGCCATTCCTTGTAGAGCTTGTCCAGCTCTTCCGTATTGCCGCGCGAAAGTATCATCGCGCGGAAGCGATCGCCGTTTTCGCGCGTCAGGCCGCCGTGGTCCTTGAAACCTTCGAAGGCATCGTCGGCGAGCATCTGCGTCCACAGGTAGGCGTAGTAGCCGGCGGAATAGCCGTTGCTCCAGATGTGCAGGAAGTAGCTGGAACGGTAGCGCGGCGGCACATAGGAAAGATCCACGCCATCCTTCTTCAGCGAAGCGGCTTCGAACGCGTCGACGTCCTGCTTGGGCTGGTCGGCACTGAGCATGTGCCAGTTCATGTCGAGCATGGCCGCGGCGACCAGCTCGGTCATATCGTAGCCCTTGTTGAATAGCTGCGCCTTCTTGATCTTGTCGACCAGGGCCTGCGGCATCGGCTCACCGGTCTTGTAGTTCTTCGCATAATTGGCGAACACCTTCGGATCGAACGCCCAGTGTTCGTTGAACTGCGAGGGAAATTCGACGAAGTCACGCGCAGTCTGCGTACCGGATAGGGTCGGGTATTGCTCGTCGGCGAACAGGCCGTGCAGGCCATGGCCGAATTCGTGGAACATGGTGATCACGTCGTCCGTCGACAGCAGCGCCGGCTGGCCGTCCGCGGGCTTGGTGAAGTTGGCGACGTTGTAGATCACCGGCTTGGTGCCCAGCAGCTTGGACTGCTGCACGAAGTTGTCCATCCACGCGCCGCCGTTCTTGTTGTCGCGCTTGAAGTAGTCGAAGTAGGCCAGCGCCATCGACTTGCCGTCCTTGTCGAACACCTCGAACACGCGCACGTCGGGGTTATAGACGGGGATATCCTTGCGTTCCTTGAAGGTCAGGCCGTACAGCTGGTTGGCCGCGTAGAACACGCCGTTCTGCAGCACGTTATTCAGTTCGAAATATGGCTTGATCTGCGCTTCGTCGATGTCGTACTTCGCCTTGCGCACTTCCTCGGCGTAGTGTTCCCAATCCCACGGTTCGAGCTTGAAGGTGGGCTGTTTGAGCGCGGCCTGGTCCTTGTCGATCTGCTTCTGGATGTCGGCCGCTTCCACCTTGGCGCGCGCAACGGCGGCGGGGGCGAGCTTCTCCATGAAGCTCATCACGGTTTCAGGGGTCTTGGCCATCTGGTCTTCCAGCGTCCAGGCGGCGAAGTTGGGAAAGCCGAGCAGCTTGGCTTCCTGCGCACGCAACTGCGCAAGGCGTGAGACGATGTCGCGCGTATCGTTGGCGTCGCCCTTTTCGGCGCGCGTCCACGATGCTTCGAACAGCGCCTGGCGCGTGGCGCGATCAGTCAGGTCCTGCAGCATCGGTTGCTGGGTGGTGTTCTGCAGCGTGAGCACCCACTTGCCGTCGAGATGGCGATCTTTTGCGGCCTGCGCGGCGGCAGCGATGTCTTCGTTGGAAAGGCCGGCCAGCTTGCTCTTGTCGCTCACCACCAGCGCACCGGCCTTGGCGGCGGCGAGCAGCTTGTTGTTGTACTGCGCCTGCAGGCCCGCGGCTTCCTTGTTGTAATCCTTGAGCTTGGCCTTGTCCGCATCGGACAGCTTGGCGCCGGCCATCACGAACTGGCGGTAGGCCACGTCGATCAGGCGCTTGGATTCCGGATCGAGCTTGAGCGAATCGCGCTGGTCGTAGACGGCCTGAATGCGCTGGAACAGTTTGCCGTTGAGGTGGATCGCGTCCGCATGCGCGGCGAGCTTCGGTGCTTCCTCTTCCTGCACTTTTTGCAGCGTGTCGTTGGTGTTGGCACCCGTCACCGCGTTGAACACGGCCATCACGCGGTTGAGCAGCACGCCGGATTTTTCCAGCGCCACGTAGGTGTTCTCGAACGTCGGCGGCTCAGGGTTGTTGGCGATCTTGTCGACCTCCTCCTGTTGCTGCCGCATACCCTCTTCGATCGCCGGCTGGTAATCGCTGTCCTTGATCTTGTCGAACGGCGGCGCCTGGTACGGCAGCGTGCTGGCGGTGAAGAACGGGTTGTTGACCTGCGCTTCGGCCGCGGCCGTGGTGGACGCCTTGGCCGGCGCCGTGCCGGATGCGGCAGGGGCGGCGTTGCTGCCGTTGTTGGGCGCCTGCGAACAGGCGGCGAGCGCTAGCGCAGTGGCGGCGGCGAGAAGGTGAAGACGGGGCATGAGGTTTCCCAGGCGTGGCAGATAAGCCCACGACTGTAACCATAGCCCGACCGGGTTCCAAGCCTGCTGAAGGTCAGCGGAGCGGCATAACGAATGTTTTCTTTTTGCCTCGGCGTGTCCGTATTGGACTGGCATGACGGAGCAGCGGCCGGATAGGCTCGACCCATTCGCGCTCAGCCACGTTGCCCGGCCGCATCCAGCGCCGCCAGCACCATCGGCCAGTCCGCAGCGGCGCCCGGTGTCGCAAACTGATAGATGATGCGGTGCTCGTACGCCTGGCCCGGACGCAGGATTGTCGGCGGAAACTGCGGATGGTTCGGTGCATCCGGAAAATCTTGCGGCTCCAGGCACACGCCCCGACCAAGCTCGGGATGGCTGCGATCCAGCCCCTGCCCTTCATAAAGCTGCACGGCCGGCGCAGGGCTGATCAGCCGCATCGCCACGCCGCTGTGCGGCGAATACAGTTCGGCACTGCACTGGCGGTCGGCGGACAGCACCAGGCAATGGTCGAAGCCGCCGCTCGCCTGCAGTTGCGCGCGGCTTGCCGCGCGACGCTCATCCAACGTGGCCGGCACGCGGAAATCGAACGCCGTGCCGTTCACGCTCGCCATCTCGCCAGTGGGAATCAACTGCCGGTCGACCGGCAGATACTGCTCCACCGGCACGCGCAGAATCTGCGTTGCGACGGGCACGGCGGGATCGCCGGCAAGATTGAAATACGGATGATGCGTAAGGTTCAACGGCGTGGCCGCATCGGTGCGCGCGCGATACGTCAGTTGCAAACGTTGCCGAGCAAGCACAAATTCGGCCTCCACCTGCAGTTCGCCGGGATAGCCTTCTTCACCATCCGGCGAGGCGTAACGCAACAACAGCCGTTGCGGTTCGCATGCGGCAATCGTCCACACCCGGCGGCCGAAACCGACATGGCCGCCATGCAGGTGATTGACACCTTCGTTGGCGCTCAGCGCATGGCGCCGTCCATCCAGTTCGAAGCTGGCGCCGCCGATGCGATTGCCGTAGCGACCGACCAGCACGCCAAGGTAGTCGCGATCGTTGCAGTAGGCATGCAGATCCGGCAAGCCGAGCACCACGTCGACCGGTCCGTGTGCCGTTTCGATCTGCAGCCTGCGCAGGATGCCGCCGTAGGTCAACACTTCCGCTTTCACCCCTTCGCTTGCCAGGGTGACGGCGTGAATCACGGTATCGCCGAGTCGTCCAAATTCGCGTTGCATGAGTCGATTCGCACAGAAACAAGCCACGCAGCATAGCGAGCTTCACCAGCTTCGAACCATGGCAAGAACGGTATGCCGGCACGGCAATTCGGCATTGCGGCAGCGCAACAGATAGTGCATCGCATCATTGCAATAACCGTATCGATTTGGCGATTTAAATCATTGGTTTCTTATCGCCACGCCATCCCATACTCCGGCCGAACGTGATCGCGGGTAACACAACGATCACTTCCTGCTGATCGCTCACCCCTTGCATCCGCGGTCGCACGTGACCGCAAAACCAAAGGGCCTGTAGCCGTTCGGCATATGGTTCGACGCACCCACGTAGGTGCGCGACATAACGAGACCTTTGGGAGAGGGGAGTCAAGCACCATGCAGAACGTACGTAATGCGCAGCGCACGCAGCGCCTGATGTTCCGTGTATTGCCGGCGGCGCTCGCCCTGGCACTGGCCACCACCGCGCATGCGCAAAACACGACCAACGACAACGCCCCGTGCAAAACCACCACGGCCGACGGCAAGCCATGCAAGCGCAGCACCGACATCACCCAGCTCGATACCGTGCAGGTGAACGGCGTGCGCGGCAGTATCGCCGATGCCATCGCGATCAAGCAGAGCAGTCCGTTGATCGTCGATTCGATCGTGGCCGAAGACGTCGGCAAGCTGCCCGACAACAGCGTGGCCGCAGCGCTGCAGCGCGTGACCGGCGTGCAAGTGGCGCGCAGCGGCGGCGAAGTGAATACCGTGCTGATTCGCGGCCTGCCCGATGTGGTGACCACTTTCAGCGGTCGCAATATCTTCACCACCACCGGACGCAGCATTGCGCTGGCGGATATTCCCGCCGACCTGGTGGAGCGCGTGGACGTCTACAAGACCAATGATGCACGCAGCATCGAAGGCGGCATCGGCGGCCTGATCGACGTGCGCCTGCGCCGCCCGTTCGACTTCAAGGACGACTGGACCCTGGCCGGCACCGCCAATGGCATCTACAGCCGCAATGCCGGCCATACCGATCCCTTCGGCAGCATCACCGCCAACAAGATCTGGCATACCGATGCCGGCAAGTTCGGCGTGATGGCGGCGGCCTCGTATCAGAAGCAGCGTTACGAGGAAAGCAGCACCTTCAATTTCATTTCCGACCTGCGCGACAACCCGATGGGCACGGGCGGCAAGGTGTATATCCCCGAAACCATCGGTTCCATCTACAACCTGGGCGATCGCACCCGCCGCTCGGCCAACTTCACCGTGCAGTGGGCGCCCAACGACAAGACCGACATCTATTTCGAGAACTTCTACGTCGGCTATCGCAACACGTACAACAACCCGTTCTGGATTCCGCTGCCGGTGATCGCCAACGGCAGCAACGTCACCAGCCTCACCACCAAGCCCGGCACCAACGTCGTACAAAGCCTGACCGCTGACAACATGTTCACCTTGACCAGCGACCAGGCGTTTCAATCCAGCTCCGACACGTATCAGAGTGCGCTGGGCGGCAGCTGGAAGGGTGAGCGCGTGACGCTCTCCACGGATCTGGCCTATACCTACAGCAAGGCGTCTACGCGCGATTTCATCCTGGATACCGGGTTTATCGCGCCGCGCATCACCATGAACTTCGACAACGGCGGCGCCACCAACGCCACGGTGACCAATGCCGATGGCAGCGCGTACAACCTCGCCAATCCGTCGAATTATTTTCTCAACCAGTATTACGACCAGTGGAACCACCAGACCGGCAAGGACTGGTCGTGGAAAAATGACGCCACCATCAAGCTGGATGCCGGCCCCATCAACGCCATCGACGTGGGCTTGCGCGCAAGCTGGCGCAACGCCACCAACATTGCCGCCGATACCGGCGGACGTCCGAACATCAGCGGCACCACGGCGTTCATGAGCAGCTTCCCCGGCATGGCCAGCCTGACGCCATCCAACCTGCTCGATGGCGCGCTCTATACCTCGCCCAATCAATGGATGCTGGCCAACCCCAACTATCTATTGACGCATTCGGCGCAGATACGCGTGGCGATGGGTTACAGCCCGTCCGCGCCGTTGGCCAATCCCGCGCTGTATTTCAACGACAAGGAAGACACTTACGCGCTGTATGCGCAGGCCCGTTATGGATTCAATCTCGGCGACGTCCCGGTGGACGGTGGCTTCGGCGTGCGCAGGGTGCGCTTGAATTCGACACTGCAAGGCACGGAGATCCTCGGTACCGAGCAGACGCCCGTCACCATCAACAAGAGCAGCGACGTATGGTTGCCGAGCTTCAGCGCCAACTTCAATCTGCGTGACGACCTGATCCTGCGCGCGGCGTACGGCAAGACCATCACGCGCCCCGCGTTCGCGGCGCTCAACCCGCAGCTGTCGCTGTACCAGGCCACCGCGACGATCCCGGCCAGCGGCAGTGGCGGCAATCCCAATCTCAATCCGGTGCGCTCGAGCAATACCGACCTGTCGCTGGAATGGTATTTCCGCCCTGCTTCGCTGCTCTCCGCGGCCGTGTTCCATCGCGACATCAACGGCTATATCCAGACCTACGCCGACAGCGAAGTGGTCGATGGCGTGAGCTACCTGGTGAGCCGTCCGCGCAACACCGGCAACGGCACGCTGGAAGGCGCGGAGCTGGCCTACACCCAGTTCTACGATTTCCTGCCGGGCTGGCTGTCCGGATTCGGCACGCAGCTCAATGCCACCTTCATCAACGCAAATACGCAATCGCCGACGGGACAACGGCAAGATCTGGTCAACGTTTCCAAGCGCGCCTATAACGCGATCCTGATCTACCAGAAAGGGCCCTACTCCGCCCGCCTTGCCTACAACTGGCGCAGCCGCTACGCCGTGGCCTACAACCCCGGCGGCGCGCAACCGCAATCCATCTACAACGCACCGGTGGACGATCTGGACTTTGCGGTGAACTACGACGTGAACAAGCATCTGACGCTCACGCTGGAAGGCACCAACCTGATGGGGCGCGTGGTGCATACCCAGTTCGGCACCAGCCAGTACCTGTTTCCGCGCGACGCGATCATGATGGAACGTACTTTCATGTTCGGTGCACGCTTCCGCCTGTGATTTCCCCTCCGTCGCCATCCACATGATGGCGGCGGTGCTTTTTTCAGACAAGAAACCGCCATGGCCGCTTCCCCAATGAAAAAACGTCTAAGCCTTTCCTTGCTGTGTTCTGCGCTGTTCTTTGCCAGCGGCTGGCTGCAAGCCGCCGAAGTCCAGGTGCAGGGCAGCTTGCACACCGACCAGCCTGGCCCGCAGGTGTCGCGCTACATTTTCGGCCAGTTCGCCGAACATCTCGGCACTGGCATCTACGGCGGCATCTGGGTCGGCCCCGATTCCAAGATTCCCAACACCAACGGCTATCGCAACGACGTGCTGGCCGCACTGAAAGCCATCCACGTGCCCGACGTGCGCTGGCCCGGCGGCTGCTTCGCCGACGAATACCACTGGCGCGACGGCATCGGCCCGCGCGACAAGCGGCCGACCAGTGTCAACACGCACTGGGGCGGCGTGGAAGAACCCAACAGCTTCGGCACGCACGAGTTCATGAATTTCACCGAGTTGCTGGGCACCGATGCCTACGTCGCCGGCAACGTGGGCGATGCTTCGCCCGACGAAATGGCGCAGTGGGTGGAATATATGACCGCGCCCACGCATTCGACCTTGGCTATGCAACGCCGCGCCAACGGCCGCGACAAGCCGTGGAAGGTGGCTTTCGTCGGCGTCGGCAACGAGCTGTGGGGCTGCGGCGGCAACATGCGCTCCGAATATGCCGCCGACGTGTATCGCCGCTACCAGACCTTCGTGAAGGCGCCAGCGGATCAAACCATCCTGAAGATCGCACCCGGTTCCAACGGCGACGATTACCACTGGACCGAAGTGATGATGCGCGAGGCCGGCAAGTTCATGAACGGCCTGAGCCTGCATTATTACACCGTACCCGGCGGTGGCTTTCCGCCGCGCGACTCGTCCACCGACTTTGACGAGACCGCATGGATCGACACCTTGCAGCAGGCATTGCGCATGGACGATCTGATCACCAGGCACAGCGCGATCATGGACAAATACGATCCGCAGAAGAAGATCGCCCTGGTGGTCGACGAATGGGGCACCTGGTACGCCAGCCTGCCCGGCAGCCATCCGGGTTTTCTGCAACAGCAGAACACCCTGCGCGATGCGCTGGTCGCCTCGCTGACGCTGGACATCTTCAGCGACCACGCCGATCGCGTGCGCATGGCCAACATCGCGCAGATGGTCAACGTGCTGCAGTCGATGATCCTCACCGACGGCAACAAGATGCTGCTGACGCCGACGTATCACGTGTTCGCGATGTACCTGCCGTACCAGGACGCTACGCATCTACCGTTGGAGATTAGCGCGCCGACCTATCGCCACGGCGAATTCGCGGTGCCGGCGGTGCATGGCTCGGCGGTGAAAGCGAAGGACGGCCATGTGTACGTGGCGTTGACCAATCTCGATCCGGAGCATGCGGCCGAAGTGAATGTGAAGCTCAGTGGTAAGGCCACGCAGGTGAGCGGGCAGATCCTGACTGCACCGGCGATGACGTCGCTCAATACATTCGAGCACGCGGACGCAGTGAAGCCTGTACCGTTCTCCGGAGCGCGAATCGATGGCAACGATTTGAAAGTTAAATTGCCAGCGAAGGCGATTGTCATGTTGAAGCTGCAGTGATTCGACGCGCCACACGTGACCCCGTGGCGGGGAGTAACCCCCAAACCCGGAAGACGGGCCAACAAAGAAAGGGGTTACCCCCCCCTAATAACCGTAAAAA
>NZ_JBQCHP010000004.1:0-22716 GCF_051954575.1 Dyella sp.
GGAACCCAGCGTCCACGATTGATGCGCAAGCTTTTCGGCCAGCTGGAAATCGCCCAGGTAGATGGCGACCTCGGCGCGGTCCTGCAGTACGTCGGGTGCGTCGGGATTGCGCTTGAGCGCCTGATCGAGCTTGGCCGCGGCGTCTTTGTAGTTGCCGTTGCGCTCGTCCTGGCGTGCGGCATCCTTCAGCGCGCTGATGCCCGGGTCGATCAGCGGATGTACGTTGATCACCGACTTGTCGCGCTCACCGGCGGCGCGGATCTCGCTCACCATCGCCACATTGGATTTACCCGGCGGCGGCTGCTTGGGCGCTTCGGGCGCGGGTTGCGCGCAGGCGGCAAGAATACCCGCGAGCGCGGCGGGCAACAGAAGGCGAAACGGACGATACGACGTGCTCATGCGATTACTGATTGCTGTTGGTGGTTGGCGTATCGGAAGAGGAGGCGGCATTTTGGCCGGAGCCGAAGAAATTGCCGATCTTTTGCCAGAAGCACCCTTCCGAATCGGTGGATAGGGTACCGGCAATCACCGGCACTTGCTTGGCGCCCGAACAAGCCGGGTCGCTGCGGCGGCCATCGGCCGGGTTGATCCAGGCCATTTCCAGCCCCTCGCCCGGCGCCGGCGACAGCGGCAGGGTGGGCAGCTTGCGGAACAGTTCCTGCCACGCGCGCAAGCCGCCGGTGGAACCCCACAGATGGCTGGGCTTGTTGTCGTCGCGGCCCATCCAGAACACCGCCAGGCGGTCGCCGGTGAAGCCGGCGAACCAGCTGTCGCGCAGGTCGTTGCTGGTGCCGGTCTTGCCGGCCGCATGCAAGGAAGCCAGGCTGCCTTCGGCCAGCGACTTGGCCGTGCCGTAGGTGGCAACCTGCTGCATCGCCCAGGTCATCAGGCGCACCGCGGGCTGGTATTCGCCCTTGCCGGCCTCCACCTCGTAGCGCTTGATGGTGCGGCCGTTGCCGTCGACCACGCCGCTCACCGCCAGCAGCGGCAAGGCATGGCCATCCGAGGCAATGTACTGGTACAGCTGCGTCACCTGCAGCGGCGACAGGTCCACCGCACCGATCAGCAGCGACGGGCCGGGCTGGATCTGCGTCAGCCCGAACGAATCCAGGAACGCCTTGATGCGCGGCACGCCCACCGACATGCCTAAATGAATGGTGGCGAGGTTCCAGGAATTGGCCAGCGCATCGACCATCGGCACCATGCCGTGGCTCTGGTTGTCGTCGTTGTGCGGCGTCCACCAGCTGCCGTCGGGCTGCTTCATGCTGATCGGTGAATCGTCCAGTTGCGTGGCGAGGTTCCAGCGATCGGGCTGGGTGAGCGCCACCATGTAGACGAACGGCTTGATGGTGGAACCGATCGGCCGCTGTGCATCCAGCGCGCGGTTGAAGCCTTGTTCGTCCGGGAACTTGCTGCCGACCACGGCGAGCACGCTGCCGGTTTTCGCATCGGTCACCACGCCGGCGCCTTGCGTGTCTTCGCCGCGCTTGCCCAGGTTGTTGATGGCGGTGCTGAGCGCCTGTTCGGTATACAGCTGCGTGGCCGGATCGAGCGTGGTGAAGATCGACAGGTTGCCCTGCCGCAGCGTGTCTTCATCGAAATCGTTGGTGATCTGCTGGCGCACCAGTTCCATGAAGGCGGGGAAGCGATTGTGCGGCAACTGGCCGTCCGGGATCACGCCCAGCGGCGTCTGCTTCGCGGCGCGCGCCTGCTCCGGTGTGAGCAAGCCAGTGGTGGCGAACGTGTCCAGCACCAGGTTGCGCCGCGCCAGCGCGCGATCCGGATAGCGACGCGGATCGAGCTGGCTGGGCCCTTTCACCAGGCCGATCAGCAAGGCCATTTCCTGCGGGCGCAGGTAATCCAGGCGCCGGCCGAAATAGAACTCCGCGCCGGCCGCAAAACCGTGCACGGCCTGGTTGCCCTGCTGGCCGAGGAACACTTCGTTGACGTACGCCTCCAGGATGCGCGCCTTGCTGTAGTGCATCTCCAGCAGGATCGCCATCAGTGCTTCGTTCAACTTGCGCCCCATGGTCTGTTCGCGATTGAGGAACAGATTGCGCACCAGCTGCTGCGTGAGTGTGGACGCGCCCTGCACGGTGTGGCCCGCGCGCAGGTCGGCGAACAGCGCGCGCAGGATCGCAGTGAAATCCACGCCGATGTGATGCTTGAAGTCGCGATCCTCCACCGCCTGCAGGCCAGCCACCAGCAACGGCGGCACGTCGCTCAACTGCACGTAGCTGCGATCTTCCTGCTTGGCGCCGTACACGGTGGCGATGCGCGCCGGGTCCAGATGCGCTTCGCTCAATGCCTTGCCGGAGCCCAGGTCGCTCACCGACTGCACGATGCCGTTACCCAGCGTAACGCGGAGGTGCTTGGGCAACTCGCCGCCATCAGGTCCGGCGTAGCCGCGCGAGGAAATGAAATACGTGCTGCCCTTCTTCGCCCAGCTGCCCGGCACGTCGCCGTGGCCGTCGCTGACGTAGCCGGAAAAAGTGAGCTCCACTTCCAGCGTACTGGGGTTCATCGGCACGCCGCTGGCAAGACGCAGCGGCTGCGAGTAGATGCGCGTGGGCACCGCGAACACCAGATCGTTGAAGCGGTTCTGCACGCGCTGGTTGAGGATCAGCGAGTACGGCAGCAGGAACCCGAACAACAGGCCCGTGCAAACCCAGAACGGAATGCGCAGCCAAGGCCAGCACGCGCGTGCGATCGATCGGATTCGGCTCAGAGCGTCCAAGATGTATCCAGATGTAGGGGATGGCGGATCGGTGTGTCGGGATCATAGGGGGCGCCACCCGGCGGCCGGATGAACGCAGGCCTGCTGAAAATGGCCTGGCGCGGGCATTCCGAGGGTATTGGACAGGCAATTCACGCAGGTTGGGGGGCAAACCCCAACATCGCCATGCATACATAGATCACGGTGTTGGGGTTTGTGCCCTGATATATCCCCACGTTTTTTCGTTTGGTGCATATGTGCCCGAAATGCCGTCATTCCCGCGAAAGCGGGAATCCATCTTTGCTTTTGCATCAGAGCAGATGGATTCCCGCTTTCGCGGGAATGACGGCCCAGTAATCTGGAAGATCATATGCAAGGTGTATAGCTCGCTGATTTTATTGAAATCGTCGAGCAAAAACGTGGGGATACGTCAGGGTTTGCACCCCAACAACCTACACGGGAGCTTGCCAGCAGTCGGGGTCGGGGCGGAATGGCCGCGGCTGCACGCCGAGCAGTCGCGTCATTTCCGTATTGTCGGCAATGAGATCCGCTTCCAGGCGGCTCAACGGTCCGCGCAACTTGCCCACGCTGCGGCGCGCCGTGCGCAGCAGCCAGGCCGGGATCGGCAAAGGCAGCGTGTCGACCGGAAGGCTGCGGCGCACGCGCGCGAACATTTCGCCCACCGGCAGCCGCTCGCCGCCGCCGATGGCGAGGATCTTGCCTGCCGCGCCGGCGTTATCCAGCGCGGCGAGCGCAGCATGGGCCAGATCCTGGGCGTGCACCGGCTGGCGCAGGCCACCGCCGGCAGGCAGCGGAAACACCCGCGTGCGCATCGCGCGTTGCGCCATCGGCGTGAGGCTTTTATCCATGCCGGCACCGTAAACCAGCGTGGGGCGCAGCACGGCCCAGGCGCTGCCGTGTTTTTCACAGGCTTTGGCCAGCGCCGCTTCGCTGTCGCGAATCAATTGGGATAGCTCACGCTCTGTAGGCACCTCCGAATCGCGCTTGCTGTCTGCGCTCATCGAACTGACCGCCACCACGCGCGGCGCATGTAGCAGTTCGGCCTGCTCCAGCCATTCGGCAAGATGATTCAAGGGACCGAAACTGAAAATGGCCGATATGTCTTCGACCATCGGCACGGCATCAGGAAGACGGCCGGGAAGCCATGTGACGTTTGGCGCCGGAGCATGCGCGGTACGGCTCAAGGCCAGCACCGGCTCATCACGCGCACTCAGTAGCGGCAGCAAGTAATGGCCGATCTGGCTGCTGCCGCCAAACACCAATACCGTCATCGACCCGCCTGCATGCGCGCCACCAGTTCCCGCACGCGCGGATCGTTCGGCAGCAGGTTTCGTCCCTGCTCCAGCGATGAGGCGGCGTTGTTGCGATCGCCGCTGTCGAACTGCTGCTCGGCCTGGTCGATCCACGCATAGGCCAGGCGCTGGCGCGAGATCGACAGGGCCGCGTCGCCCGGTTCGAGATTGTCGAGCGCATCGAGCAGGCTGCCGGCCTTCTTGAGATTGCCGGCGCGCAACGCCTGGTTGAATTGCTGCTGCACCTGGCCTGGCAGACTCTGCAATCCGGACAGCGCTTCGGGATTGTTGCCGTCGATGGCGAGCGCGCCGCGATAAAGGTCGTACGCGCAATCGCCGGGCGGCGACATGATGTCGCCACGCGCCGCCGCTTGCCGCGCACGGCTGACCATATCGGCCACCTGCACTTGCTGCTGGCCGGTCAACGCCGGTTGCGGCGGCGGGGTGGTGTCTTGTTCCTGTTCCTGCTTGCGAACCGTGGGCGTTTTGTCGGTTGCGGTCGCAGTGTTTTCGGTTGCTGCAGGAGGCTGCGTTTCGGCCGGTTGCGTCGCCGGAGCCTGCGCCAGACGCGCGCGTGCCGCGATCAGGTCAGCCGATCCGGGCGCAAGCGTTTCGGCCTGATCGATCAACTGCTTCGCGTGCTCGGTATCGCCCGCGTCGATCGCCGCATTCGCCTGCACCGTCAAAGCCTGCGCGACTTGTCCAAGCCCGACCTTGGCTTGCGCGTTGTTCGGATCGATCGCCAGCGCCGCCTTGAAATGCGCCAGCGCGGTGTCGTTGCCGTCGCCGGCGATGCGTCCGCCGCGCAAGGCGTCGTTGCCTTGATTGATAGCGTCGTTCAATGCGCTGTTGGCTTGCGTTTGCAATGCGGAAAGCGAGGCGCGCAGATTGGGCAGTTGCGCGTAGTTGGGTAGAACGGCCGCGAGACGATCGATGCCGGCGGAGGCGTTGGCGACGTCGTTCGCGCTCAACGCTTTCTGGATCTGCGCGGCCATCGCGTCGCCGACCTGATCCATGCCGTGTCGCGCCACCGCGTTGTCCGGTTCGGCGCTGAGCACGCGCTGATAAAGCGCGGCGGCGCCATCGGGACCATCGAGCTTGTTCTGGCTGAGCGCCTGCTGCGCCTGGGCGATCAAGGTGTCGGTCTGGCCCGACGAGACCTGGGCCTTGGCGATGGCCTGCGCCAGGCGGTCCACGTCGCTGCCACCGCCGAGCAGTTCGCGCGCATTGGTCAAGGCCTGGGTCGCTTCGAGGAGATTGCCGGCGTGCACGGCGGCATCCGCGCGCGCCACCTCGGCGCGGCCGACTTCGTTCAAGCCCTGCCGCGCCGCATCGTTGTCCGGTTCGAGCGCGCGCGCCGCTTCGAACAACTCGCGTGCGCTGGTGCCGTCGGTGCCGTCGAGATGGCCGGCCTGCAGCGCCACTTGCGCGCGATGCAAAACGTCGTCGAAATCGGTGCGCGGCACCAGGCTGCGCAGGCGGGTCTGGTTGAACCACAGGCCGCCGACCGCCGCCAGCAGCACCACGATCAGCGTCGGCAATATCCAGCGATGGCGTTTGCGATAAGGATCCCGACCGTTGGGTTCACCGCGCCGATACGCGGGCTCCACCTGGATGCGCGGCAGGCCATCGTCCGGTTCGGCGGGCGGTTGCGGCCCATGCAGCTGGTCCAGGTTGCCCAGCTTCGGTTCGGTTCGGCCGGAATTGCCCGGGTTGTTGAAATCGCGGTTTCCGCTCATGGCTCGCGAGCTAACAGGTGAAGACGTTCAGCTTAGCATTGAGCTGATGACAGGGGCCGGCAGCGAAAAGTTGCGTTCAGCCTGTTCGCGCCCAGGGGTGTCTCAGCCCGCGCCCACCCTGCGCGCCTCCACCACGTTCGGCAGGATCGCCAGCCGGTCCAGCAGGGTCGAAAGTTGCTCGAAATCCCGCACACGCAGCGTGTAGCGCATTTCCACCTCGCCGGTGCGCGGGAACAGCCGGCTACTGGAGGCGATGATGCCGACGTTGGCGTTGCTGATCACGCCGACCACGTCCTTCTGCAGGCCTTTGCGGTCGTACCCGTTGAGCTGGATGGTGACCTCGTAGGCCTGCGCATCGGCGTGGCCCCAGTTGACGTCGATCACCCGGTCCGGATCGCACCGCGCCAGGCGCGCCAGGCTGGCGCAGTTGGCGCGATGCACGGAAACGCCGCGCGTGCGCGTGATAAAGCCGCGCACCGGATCGCCGGGCAAGGGCTGGCAGCATTTGGCCAGCACGGTGAGCAGGTTGCCGACGCCCTCGATGGTGATGGCGCTGTGATCGAACACGGCCGGACGCGCGGTGGGATGCGGCGTGCTGGGCGTGGGTTCGGCCGGCTGTTGCGATTCCTGCAGCACGCGCGCCACCTGCCCTGGGCTGATCTCGCCCAGCGCGAGCCCGACCAGGAATTCGTCCAGCGTCTGCAGGTGGACCAGCGCCGGCAGCTTGGCGACGTCCACATCCGGCAGCGCCAGGCGTTTCAGTTCGCGCTCGAGCAGCGCGCGGCCAGCGGCAAGATTGGCTTCGTGCGCGCTGCGCCGGAACCACGCGCGCACCTTGTCGCGCGCGCGGCTGGTGTGCAGATAACCGTGATGCGGCGACAACCAGTCGCGCCGCGGCTCGGCCACCTTGGTGGTGAGAATCTCCACGCGATCGCCGCTGTGCGGCTGATGCGTGAGCGGCACGATGCGTCCGTTGACCTTCGCGCCACGGCAGCGATGGCCCACTTCGGTGTGTACGTGATAAGCGAAATCGAGCACGGTCGCACCGTGCGGCAGGTCGACCACTTCGCCCTTGGGCGTGAGCACGTAGACGCGGTCTTCCAGCAGTTCGGTCTGCAGTTCGGCGGCCAGCTCGCCGTCGTCGTTGCGCGGCTCCAGCAGCTTGCGCATCCAGGCGATCTTCGCCTCGAAATCCGCATCGCCGCTGCCGCCTTCCTTGTAGCGCCAGTGCGCAGCCACGCCCAGTTCGTTGGCGCGGTGCATCTCGTGCGTGCGAATCTGCACTTCCAGCGTCTTGCCATGCGGCCCGATCACCGCCGTGTGCATCGAGCGATAGCCGTTGCTTTTGGGACGCGCGACGTAATCATCGAACTCGCCGGGCAAATGCGGCCACAGCGCATGCACGATGCCGAGCGCGGCGTAACAGTCGGCCACTGAATCGACCAGCACGCGCACGGCGCGGATGTCGTAGAGATCGGAAAACTCCACCGCCTTGCGCTGCATCTTTTTCCAGATGGAGTAGATGTGTTTGGGGCGCCCCGCCAGGTCGGCGTGGACACCTGCATCGCGCAATGCACCGCCGAGTTCGGCCAGGGTTTCGCGGATGAAGGATTCGCGGTCGCTGCGGCGTTCGTCCAGCAGCTTTGCGATGCGCTTATAGGTATCCGGTTGCAGATAGCGGAAGGCGAGGTCTTCCAGCTCCCACTTCAATTGCCAGATGCCGAGCCGGTTGGCCAGCGGCGAATGGATATCGCGGGTGAGACGCGCCAGTTCCTGGCGCTCCTCTTCCGGCAGGCTGCCGGCGGCACGCATGCGGGCGAGCTGGCGCGACAGCAGGATGAACACCACGCGCACGTCGCGGATGATCGCCAGCAGCAGGCGCCGCAGGCCTTCGGAACCGCCTTGCGGCGGGCGCTGCGCATGCAAGGCCCATACGCGCTCCGCCGCCTGCTGGCCGGCGACCAGGCGCTGCAGTTCGTCCGGCAATGCCGCCGCGCGCTGCTCCCACACCAGCGGATGCGTGCGCGACAGCTCGAACCACAGCGCCGCCGCCTGGGTCTGCGCATCGCAGCCAAGCATGGCAAGCAGATCGAGCACGTCGCCGCATTCGCGTTCGTTCACCCCGTTTTGCGCGCACGTCGCCAGCGCGTCGGCCAGTATCGGGGGCAGCGTGCCGGCCCGTGACTGCCATGCCGCCAAGTGGCTTGCGGTGGTGGTGGCATGAACCATGATGCGCGCGGGGTGAGCGTAGCCTGCGTAGGTTGGGTTAGCGCAGCGTAACCCAACAATGCCGCTTCGAACATGTTGGGTTACGCTGCGCTAACCCAACCTACGATCGCTGTTCTAGCCTACGCATTGCGCAAGGTTTCGAGCGCCTTCGCCAGGCGCTTTGGGGACACCGGTTCGGCGGTCTTCAATTCCTGCGCGAACAGCGACACGCGCCATTCCTCGATCAGCCAGCGCAGCTCGTCCAGCGCCTCGTCGCCGGCGGCGCGATGGTTGAGATACTCGCGCCAGTACGGCAGCACCTGCAGCATGCGTTGCTGATCCTTGCTCGGATCCTGCCGCAAGCGTTCGGCGCGCAGCCGCATCGCCTTGAGGTAGCGCGGGAAATGCGCGAGCCGCGCGGTCGACAGCTCGCGCAGGAAACCGGGCGCAAGCAATCCGTCCAGTTGCTCGCGCAGATCGTCGTAGCTGGCGCGCGCAAAACCCATCAGCGGCGGTTGCAGCCACGGTTTGAGTTCAGCCTGCGCTTCGATGATCGGTTCGGCCAGCTTCAAGCGCTCCACCGCCGCGGCGAACAGCTCACGCGCGGCATGCGTGCGCAGCACCTCGAACGTCGCGGCGCTGCGCACATTGAGGTCTTGCGTTTCGAGAAAGTCATCGAAGCCGCCTTCGACCAGGTCTTCGCGCAAACCGTCCACGCTGCCCAGCGGCGCGTACTTCAGGGAGATGCCATTGGAAATCGGTAAACGCCGGCGCGCCTGCTTGATGTCGCTGGACAGTGCGTGGCGCAGCAGGCGCTCTACGCCCTCGATATGCGCGGCCCTGGCTTCATCGCGCCGCTCGAACACCCGCAAGGCCACCGCATCGCCAAGATCGACCAGTGCCGGGAAGGCCATCAGGCCGCCTTCGGAACGCACCTGTTCGGGAATTTCTTCGAAATCCCAGCTCGTGACGTCTTCGCGCGTGAGTTCGATATCGGTCTTGCGCGAAAATGCCTCGCGCGCCTGCCCTTCCCATTGCGCGCGCAATGCGGCCAGATTGCGGCTGGTTGCGAGCGTGCGGCCTTGCTCGTCATGCAGACGGAAGCGCATGGCGAAATGCGGCGCGAGTTCCGCAGGTGCAAATTCACCCGCCTCGATATCTACGCCGGTGGTACGCCGCAAAAACGCAGCCAGCACCTTGGCCAGCGGTTCGTCGCGCGGCGCTTCGGCTTCGACGAAGGCGCGTGCGAAATCCGGTGCGGGCACGAAGTTGCGGCGCAGCGCCTTGGGCAGGCCGCGAATCAGTTCCGCCACCTTGTCGCCCAGCAACCCCGGCACCAGCCATTCGCAGCGCGCGGCAGGCAGCGCGTTGAGCATGGCCAACGGCAGGTGCAGGGTGACGCCATCGGCTTCATCGCCCGGCACGAAGCGGTATTCCAGGCGATAGCGCTGCGGCGGAAGATCGAGTGAGGTGGGAAAGGCTTTCGGATCCAGCCCGGCGCCGCCGACCATCACATCGTCGATCGACCAGCGCAAGGCCGCCTGTTCGGTGGGACGCGCGTTGCGGTACCAGGCGTCGAGCGCGCGGCTGCTGGCGATCTCTTCCGGCAATTTGCCGCGGAAGAAATCCACCAGTTCGTCTTCATGGCGGATCAAACCCTCGCGGCGCTGGCGTGCCTCGATGCCGCGTGCGTCTTCGAGCACGCGTTGATTGGCGCGCACGAAATCCGCGCGCGCTTCGATGTCACCACGCGCCAGCGCTTCACGCAGGAAGATCTCGTGCGCAAGCGCCGGGTCCTGTTTCTGGAACGTCACCGGGCGGCGTTCGACCAGCACCAGGCCGAACAGGCTGACCTGCTCATACGCCACCACCGTGCCGCGCTTGCGCGACCAGTGCGCCTCGCGGCAGGTGCTGCGCAACAGGTGCGCGGCCTGCTGCTCGATCCACGCCGGCTCGATGCGTCCGCACATCATGCCCCACACGCGGCCGCCGATATCCAGGATCTGCGCGGCGAAGATCCAGTTCGGCGGCGTCTTGGCGAGAGCGGAGCCGGGGAAGACCTGAAAGCGGCGTTCGCGCGTGCTGCGGTAGATGCCTTTTTCGTCTTTATTGCCGACCTGCGTGGGGAGGCCGGCCAACAGGCTGCGATGCACGGCTTCGTACTGCCGTTCGCCGTCGCTCTCGCTCCCTCTCCCCTCCGGGGAGAGGGTTGGGGTGAGGGGCTGGGGCTTGCCGGAAGATTTATCTGCACGGCTTTTATGAGAGGGCTTCTTGCGCGCGTTGTTCGCTCCACGCGAGGTTGGCCCCTCACCCCCGCCCTCTCCCCCAAGGGAAGAGGGCGTTGTGCTCGTGGCGGAGTCCAACTTCCATCCAAGCTCCTGCACCACCAGCAGCAACTGCCGATGCAACTCGCGCCACTCGCGCATGCGCAGGAAACTCAAAAAATGCCGCGAACACCAGTCGCGCAATTTCGACTGCGTCAACTCCTCATGCGCACGGTCATACTCGCGCCAGAGATTC
This sequence comes from Dyella sp., assembly GCF_051954575.1. Classification (GTDB taxonomy): domain Bacteria; phylum Pseudomonadota; class Gammaproteobacteria; order Xanthomonadales; family Rhodanobacteraceae; genus Dyella_B. The sequence goes on from NZ_JBQCHP010000004.1 coordinate 10,497, forward strand.
AGCACGCCGACGAAATCGGATTTCGGATCGGCGAACACCGCATGCGCCGCATCCGCCTGCTGGCGCGCATCGGCTGGCCGCTCGCGCGGGTCCTGGATGCTGAGGAAGGCCACCACCACCAGCAGTTCGCGCAGACTGCCCAGCTTGTGCGCCTCTACCAGCATGCGCGCCAATTGCACGTCGATCGGCAGGCGCGCGAGCGTGCGGCCGATCGTGGTGAGCTGGCGCTGCTCGTCGATCGCGCTGATTTCGGCAAGGCGGCGGTAGCCATCGGCCACCACGCGCGGATCGGGCGATTCCAGGAACGGGAATTGGTCCACTTCGCCCAGCTGCAGCGACAGCATGCGCAGGATCACGTTGGCGAGCGAGGAGCGCAGCAGTTCCGGATCGGTATACGCCGCGCGCGAGGCATAGTCGGCTTCGTCGTACAGGCGGTAGCAGATGCCGGGACCGACGCGGCCGCAGCGGCCCTTGCGCTGGTCCGCCGCGGCCTGCGAGATCGGTTCCACATGCAGGCGTTCGAGCTGGCTGCGCTGGCTGTAGCGTTTGACGCGCGCGCTGCCGGTGTCGATCACGTAGCGGATGCGCGGCACAGTGAGCGAGGTTTCCGCCACGTTGGTGGCCAGCACCACGTGCCGCTTCGGGCCGGGCTTGAACACGCGATCCTGATCGCCCGCCGACAGGCGCGCGTACAACGGCAGGATTTCCGTTTCGCGGTATTGCCGGCGCGACAGCAGCAGGTGCGCGTCGCGGATCTCGCGCTCGCCAGGCAGGAACACCAGCACATCGCCGCGCGGATCGTCGTGCGTGATTTCGTCCAGCACCGCAGCCAAGTGTTCTGCGCTGCCCTGCTGCAGCTCGTTGCTGCGCTGGTTGCGGCGCGCGGCCACCTCGTCCACCGAACGCCAGCGCACCTCCACCGGATAGGCGCGCCCTTCCACTGAAATCACCGGTGCATTGCCGAAATGCTCGGCAAAGCGCGCCGTGTCGATGGTGGCGGAGGTAACGATGATCTTCAGCTCCGGCCTCTTCAGCGCCAGCCGCTTGAGATACCCGAGCAGGAAATCGATGTTGAGGCTGCGCTCGTGGGCTTCGTCGATGATCAGCGTGTCATAGCTCGACAGCCACGGATCGCCCTGCGTTTCGGCCAGCAGGATGCCGTCGGTCATGAACTTGATCAGGCTCTGCTCGGAGACCTGGTCGTTGAAGCGCACCTGGAAACCGACCTTGTCGCCCAGTTGCGTGCCCAGCTCCTCCGCCACGCGGCGTGCCACCGAACGCGCAGCCAGGCGGCGCGGTTGGGTGCACCCGATCATGCCGGCTTCGCCGCGGCCTGCCGCCAGACATAGCTTAGGCAGTTGGGTGGTCTTGCCCGAACCGGTTTCACCGGCGATCACGATCACCTGGTGCGCGCCGATCAGCTTGACGATCTCCTCGGCGCGCGCGGTGATCGGCAGCGATTCGTCCAGGCGGATTTCCGGCTTGCTTCGCGCACGGCGCTGCCTCCGCTCGGCCGAGGCGGCGATGTCGGCGGCCAATGCCTCCAGCTTTTTCTCGTCCGGGCGGCGCGACAGGCCACGCCAGCGGCCCAGCAGGCGGCCAAAATCGCGGGAGGAAACCGCGTCCAGCGATTTGCGCAGCGTGCGCAGGCGAGAGTCCGGGGAAGCGGGGATCGTGTCGGGCTTGGAGTCGCTCATGCAGACGCACATGATAGCCGGTGGCTATGGTTTGCATCTGCATTATTCATTTCCTGCGCGATCGGGCCGCGGCTAAGCTCTTGCGTCAACATCATCAGATGAGGAGCGCAGCATGGCCACCACCAGCATCGGCATCGCCAAGAAGGATCGCGAAGCCATCGCCAAGCAGTTGTCCAAACTGCTGGCCGATACCTATTCGCTATACCTGAAAACCCACAGCTTCCATTGGAATGTGACCGGGCCGCATTTCAACAGCCTGCACACCATGTTCGAGGCCCAGTACAACGAATTGTGGCTGGCCGCCGACGAGGTGGCTGAGCGCATCCGCACGCTGGATGTGTTCGCGCCGGGCTCCTACAGCCAGTTCGGCAAGCTCACCACCATCAAGGAAGAAGCCGGCGTGCCGGACTGGAAGGAGATGGTGGAGCAGCTCGTGACCGGCCACGAGATCGCCGCCACCACCGCGCGCGAGACGATCAAGACGGCCGACGCGGCCGGCGATGAAGGAACCGTGGACATGGCCACCGGCCGGCTGAAGGCCCATGAGAAGACGGCGTGGATGCTGCGCTCGTTGTTGAAGTGAACGTGAAAGTCCCGTCCTGGCGAACGCCGCAACCCGGCGCCACAGGCCTGTCCAGGCGCCGAACCCCGGCTCTCGCCGGGGTGACGGAGCGTGGCCCATGGAGATAGCCCTGACCTTGCGCTGACCACTCACCCGCAATTTATTGAGCCCCCCGCCGCGAATTGGTTAAGCTCCACAGGATTCACGCGCCTCACGAGAGGTGACTTGCGGGGACTTTCTTGAGCGCCACATCCACCCAATCCAAATCCGGGCCATCGATCATCTCCGCCGTCCTGTTGGCGCTTGTGGTCGCCGCGCTGAACATCGGCCTGTGGTGGTGGAGCAACCGCCCGCATGGTCCCGAGGATTGGCACGGGCAGATCAACGGCTTTTCGGTGTCGTTCTTCCAGCGCTACCAGAACCCGTTCAACCAGAGCTTCCCCAGCGACGACGAAATCGCCGGCGACCTGAAGCTGCTTCACCATTACACCGGCCGCATTCGCACCTACTCCACGCTGCTCAACCCGCAGGTGTTCCGCCTGGCCCAGAAAGAGGGCCTGAAGGTGATGGCCGGCGCGGAAATCGACACCCGCCTGGACAACAACGAAAAGGAACTGGACACGCTGATCGCCTTGGCGCAGCGCTATCCGGACACCATCGAGCGGGTGGTGGTGGGGAACGAGGTGCTGTTCCGTAACAACGTGCCGGTCGAGAAGATGATCAACTATCTCGACCGCGCGCGCGCGCATATCCACCAGCCGGTGTCGATCGCGGAGCCGGACTACATCTGGCTGAAATATCCCGAGCTGGCCGACCACGTCGATTACATCACCATCCATTTGTTCCCGTTCTGGAACGGCTTGCCGGTATCGAGCGACCCGAAGTACTCGGTGGCGGTGCAGGCCGCCCAAGGCGCCTACAACCAGATCAAGCAGCGCTTCCCGAACAAGCACGTGGTGGTGGGCGAGATCGGCTGGCCGTCCAACGGCGATCGTCGCGAGCGTGCGTATCCGTCCATATCCAACGAAGCGATCTTCGATCGCGAATGGCTGATATGGGCGAAGAAGAACAACGTCGACTACTACCTGTTCGAAGCCTTCGACCAGCCCTGGAAGGAAGGCCTGGGCGAGGGCCGCACCGGCGCCTACTGGGGCCTGTTCAACGCCGATCGCCAGCTGAAGTTCCCGCTCACCGGCCCGGTCACCGAAGACACCGGCTGGCCGTGGAAGGCGCTGGCCGCAAGCCTGCTGGCGCTGCTGCCGATGGTCTGGTTCGGTATCCGCTTCAGCCGCTTCCGGCTGACCGGGCGGTTGTTCTTCGACGTGCTGATCCAGCTCGCCTGCGGGCTGATTGTGTGGTCGGTGACGCTGCCGTTCAATTTCTACCTGAGCTGGGTCGACTGGAGCATGCTGGTGCTGCTGTTCCCGGCGCAGGTGGCGATCCTGGCGATCCTGCTGATCAACGGTTTCGAATTCACCGAAGTGCTGTGGCGGCGCAGCTGGGTGCGGCATGCGGACATGCTGCCGCCCGATCCGGCCGACAAGCAGCCGTTCGTCTCCATCCATCTGGCTTGCTACAACGAGCCGCCGGAGATGGTGATCATCACGCTCGATTCGCTCGCCGCGCTGGACTACGAAAACTTCGAAGTGCTGGTGATCGACAACAACACCAAGGATCCGGCCATCTGGCAGCCGGTGCAGGAATACTGCGAAAAGCTCGGGTCGAAATTCCGCTTCTTCCACCTGGAACCGTGGCCCGGCTTCAAGGCCGGCGCGCTGAACTTCGGCCTGAAGGAAACCGATGCGCGCGCCGACGTGGTGGCGGTGATCGACGCCGACTACGTGGTGCGCGCTGACTGGCTGAAGGCGCTTACCGGTTACTTCCACGACCCGAAGGTGGCGGTGGTGCAGTGTCCGCAGGCGCATCGCGACTTCGAGCACAACCGCTTCCGCCGCATGACCGCGTGGGAATACGACGGCTTCTTCCGCATCGGCATGCATCATCGCAACGAGCGCAACGCGATCATCCAGCACGGCACCATGACGATGGTGCGCCGCTCGGCATTGGAAGGCACCGGCGGCTGGTCGGAGTGGACCATCTGCGAAGACGCCGAACTCGGCCTGCGCCTGATGCATGCCGGCTACGAGCTGGTCTACGTCGACGAGCTGATGGGCAAGGGCCTCACCCCGGCCGATTTCAAGGCGTACAAGAGCCAGCGCTATCGCTGGGCCTTCGGCGCGATGCAGATCCTGAAGGGCCGCTGGCAGTGGATGACCAAGAAAGGCCCGCTCAGCAGCGGCCAGCGCTTCCACTTCCTCACCGGCTGGTTCAGCTGGTTCGCCGATGCATTGCACCTGATCTTCACGTTGATGGCGATCTTCTGGACCGCGGGCATGGTCGGCCTGCCGCAGCTTTTCAGCCTGCCGATGCAGCTGTTCCTGATCCCGATCATCGGCTTTTTCTTCGCCAAGGCGATCTTCGGCGTCGTGCTGTACCGCGCACGCGTACCTTGCAGCTGGTACGACACGATCATGGCCTCGCTGGCCAGCATGGGCCTGAGCCATGCGATCGCACGCGGCATCCTGCACGGCCTTACGCGCGAGAAGACTTCGTTCGTAGTCACCGCCAAGAGCCGTCGCCTGGGCGGCAGCAACTTTGCCGCGTTCGCGCCGGTGCGTGAGGAAATGCTGATGTTCATCGCGCTGGCGCTGTGCATCATCGGCATGGCCAAGAGCACCGCGGCGCACTTCACCGAAGGCCAGTTGTGGATGTTCATCCTGGCGGCGCAATCGATTCCGTACGTCTCGGCCCTGATCGGCGCATGGATCGCACATCGCTCCGGCGACAAGGCCGGCTGAGCTCTCCGAAGTAGGCTGGGATGCAATCCCAGCATCGCCGCCTTCGTGGTGCTGGGATTCCATCCCAGCCTACGGTTATCCCCAGCCCGATGCATTTCGGGCCACGGATGACGCGCACCACAAAATAGGAACAGCCTTAATGCGCGATGCACACCGGGCTCGCTAAGCTGCGTCACTTGCGATGCTCCACCCAGGATGGAACCCTAACGCATGCGCCGGATTCGCCGCTGCCTAAGCCTGCTTCCGCTGTTGCTCGTTCCCGCGCTGGGCCACGCCGGGGTGCAACTGGTGGTGGATGGCGTGGACGATCCGCTCAAGGCCGCCGTCACCGCCGGCGTCAGTCTGTCCCAGTACGCCACGCGCGACGTCAGCGAGGCGCAAGTGCATCGCCTGTACGACCGCGCCGGTGAAGAAGCCAATCAAGCGCTGAGGCCGTACGGCTACTACGAAGCGCACACCACCGGAAAACTCGAGCAGGTCGGCAAGGATTGGCGCATCACCCTGCACGTCGTACCGGGCGAGCCGGTCAAGGTCACCTCGGTCGACATCCAGCTCGATCCCACCGCCGCCGCCTTGCGGCCCATCCGCGCCACGCGGCGCGGCATCGAAAAGCTCAAGGGCCAGCGGCTGGATGACACCGCCTACGACGCCGCGCGCGATGCCTTGAACAATGCGTTGACGGCCAACGGTTATCTCGACGCGAAACTCACGGTGCGTCGCGTGGAGGTGAACCGAGGCGAACACAGCGCGGCCATCCATCTGGCCTGGGACGTGGGACGCCGCTACCGCTATGGCGAGGTGCGCTTCGAAGGCTCGCAGTTCCAGCCGGCGTTTCTGGATCGCTACATTCCGTTCAAGCCGGGCGATTATTTCGACCAGAACCAGTTGCTGACCTTGCAGCAGGCCTTGAACGGCGCCGATTATTTTTCCGCCGTTAACGTGATTCCGGAAACCGACAAGGCCAGGGATGGTGTGGTCGACATCCGCGTGCAGTTGGCTCCGGCCAAACGCCGCATCTATACCGCCGGCCTGTTCGTCGGCACCGATACCGGCGTGGGCGTGCGCGGCGGCGTGGAATACCGCTGGATCAACCGCTACGGCCACAAGTGGAAGAACGACGTGGTGCTGGCGCAGCGGTTGAAGACGGTGACCAGTCAGTATTCCATTCCGTTAGCGGGCGGCAACCAGCGCAGCCTGAATTTTGGCGTCACCTACCGCGACGCCAATACTGTCACCTCGCAATCACGCACGCTCGAACTCGTCGCCAACGAAAGCGAACTCTGGCACGACTGGGTACGCACCGTGGGCGTGCATGCGCTTACCGGCACCTTCAGCGTCGGCAAGCGACCGAACGAACCGGAAAGCACGCCGGGCGTGGAACACGGCCACAGTACGCTCATTTATGCGGAAGGGTCGCTGAGCCGCAAAGCGGCGGACAACTTCGACTTCGTCCGTCGCGGCTGGTCGCTGAATTTCGATGCGCGCAGCACGGCGGGCGACCTGCTCTCCACCGCGCGCTTCAGCGAAGTCATGGCCAGCGGCAAGTGGATCCGCTCGTTCTGGCGCACCAACCGGTTGATCCTGCGCGGCGATCTCGGCCACGTATGGACCAGCAATTTCGAAGCACTGCCGCCGCAATTGCGCTTCTTCGCCGGCGGCGACCAGTCCATTCGCGGCTACGCTTACCAGGCGGTCGGGCCGCAGAACAGTTACGGCCGCGTGATCGGCGGCAACAGCCTGGTCATCGCCAGCGCCACTTTGGAGCACTACTTCACGCCACGCTGGGGTATCGCCACCTTCGTCGACGCCGGCAACGCCTTCAACGACGTGAACGTCCATCCCAAGATCGGCACGGGCATCGGCGTACGCTGGCGCTCGCCGGTGGGCCTGATCCGCGTGGACGTGGGCACGCCTATCAACGATGCACAACACCACGGTGTGGAACTGCACCTGGTGATCGGCCCGGACCTGTAAGCACGCGATGACTACCACGCCGCCCGTTTCCCGCCCTCGCCGCCGCTGGCTTCGCGCCATCGGCCTCGGCGCGCTGGTCGTTTTCGTGCTGTTGGCCGGGGCATTGTTCTGGCTGCTTTGCACCGGTGCGGGCCTGCGCTTCGCCTTGGCGCAAGCGCAAGGTTTCACGCACGGCGCGCTTGAGGTACAGCAAGCGGAAGGTCGCCTGATCGGCCCGATCGATATCGCGCTGCTGCGTTACGACGACGGCAAGGGCACGCGTGCCGCAATCACGCGCACGCATCTGGATTGGAACCTCGGCGCCCTGCTCTATCGCCAGCTGCATATCGTCGATCTTCGTGTAGAGCGTGTGGAGGTGGCATTGCCCGCAACCCAGGCATCGTCCTCCTCCAGCACCTTCTCGCTGAAGCCGCCGATCGAGATGCTGCTCGATCGCGTCCATGTCGGTCCCGTCGTCGTCACCGAGCAAGGCAAGCCGTTGTTCGCTTCCGACCAGCTCGATCTCTCGGGCCGCTGGACCAACCACGGCGTCGACGTGAACAGCCTGGCGCTGCGCGCGCCGGATGGGCACGTCGATCTCAACGGCCAGCTCGGCATCGGCCGCAGCTATCGCGGCAAAGGCCAGGCGGAATTCGCGTGGAAGCTGAGCGACACCGACTACGCTGGCACGCTGCAGGCGCAAGGCGATGGCCGCAACGCGCAATTGCACCTCACCTTGACGCAACCGATGAACGCGCAGTTGCAGCTCAGCATGGATCAGCGCGGCGACAACGCATGGACGGCCAAACTCGACGCGCCCGCCTTCGATCCCAAGCCCTTGCTCGGCAGCAGTTCGGTGACGCGCCTCGGCGTCAACCTGCAAGGCAGCGGCGACAAGCAAGGCGGCACGCTTACCGGCCAGCTCGATCTCAATCAATACCGCGTGCTGCTTCAGCCTTTGCAGGCGAGCTTCGACAAGGACTTCAAAACGCTCAGCCTGCAGCAACTGCAACTGGCCTCGCCGCAGATCAAAGGGCAGTTGAACGCTGCCGGCACGATTCACCTGGATGCGCATCCTACCAGCGCGGATCTCAGCATCGACTGGAAAAACCTCGAACTGCCGGCCGATCTGGTTGGGCAGGTGCTCGACAGCCAGGGACACTTGGCCGCCAAAGGCAGCGCGAATGCTTACCACGCCGAGGGCGATGTCACGATCGGCCCACCGGGCAAGCCGGCCAAGCTGGCACTGAATCTCGACGGCACACCGCAACAGATCCAGTTGCATACCCTGAGCCTGCTGCAACCGCAAGGCAACTTCAGTGCGAACGGTGCGTTGACCTTTCAGCCCGATCTCGCCTGGCAATTGCAGGCCACCGCCAACAAGTTCGATCCTGGACAACTCTTCGCCGGCTGGCAGGGCCTGCTCGATGCCGATCTCGCCACGCAGGGCAAGCTTGCGCAGCAACAACCCGACGTCACGCTCGAACTGCGCAAGCTGGAAGGCCAGTTGCGCCAGCGGCATCTGCGCGGCACGGGGCGGCTGCATCTTTCGCCCAATCATGTCGTGGACGGCACGCTGGAACTGGCCTCCGGCACCAGCACGGTCAAGCTGCTGGCGCAACCGGGCAACAGCAACAATGCAAACGTCACCCTGGCGATCGCATCGTTGAACGATTGGTTGCCGCAGGCCGGCGGCGCCTTGAACGGACAGTTCCGCGTGCACGGCAATTATCCTGCGCTGGCGGTCAACGGCACGCTGCAGGGCCAATCGCTGAGCTGGGGCACGCAGCGCGTGCACAGTTTGCAATTGCAGGCCGACGTGCCGGACGTCAGCAACCCGGGCGGCAAGCTGGTGCTGGATGCAAGCGGCGCCGAGCTTGGCGGCCTCGCCTTCAAACAGATTCGGCTCAACGGACAAGGCACCTCGGCGCGCCACGAGTTGTCGCTCGACGCACAAGGCCAGCCGCTGTCGGTATCGCTCGTGCTCAATGGATCGCTGAAGGCGCAGAACTGGAACGGCACGCTGTCCTCGCTCACGCTGGATATGCAAGGCCTGCCGCGCTGGCGCCTGCAACAGGCCACGCCGCTGGGCTGGAACGATGGCAGCGCCAGCCTCGGCGATCTGTGCCTGACCGCGGGCGAACCTTTGCTTTGCGTCAGCGGCAAGCTGGACAAAGGCGACAACCTCGACGCCAGCTACCGCCTGCACGCCGTGCCGCTGGCCCTGGTGGTGAACGCCGCCGGTCTTACCGATATGCCGTTGAGCGCCGACGGCATGCTGGAAGGCAGCGGAAAAATCCATCGCAGCAACGCGGGTACGCTCAGCGGCAACGCCTCGATCAGCTCACCGCAAGGCCGCATCACCTACAACGAGCACCCCGACCAGCCCTTGCTCAGCTACAAGGACCTCGCCCTGAACGCCGCGCTGGCGCCCGGCAACCAGCAAGCGACCCTTCATGCGGCGCTCAATGGAAATGGACGTCTGGACGGCCAGATCGCCATCACCGGCACGCAGCAATCGCTGAGCGGCCAGATCGGCCTGCAGCTGGATGACCTGGCCTTCATCAGCCTGTTTACCGATACGCTCGCCAACGTCAAAGGCCGCGTCAATGGTGCCTTCAAGCTCGGCGGCACCGTCGCGGAACCCGCGATCACCGGCCAGGCGGATGTCGAGAACTTTGCCGCCGAAGTGCCCGACGCGGGCCTGAAACTCACCGGCGGACGGCTGGTGGCCACCACCACCGACGCGCGCGAGCTGCGCGTCGACGGCAACGTGCAATCCGGCAAGGGTACGCTCGCCATCAACGGCACCGTGGGTCTCAACACGCAAACACCCACGGCGATCGCGCTGAAAGGCAACGAAGTGACCGTCATCGACATTCCCGCGGCGAAGGTCGTGCTTACGCCGGACCTACTGGTTCGCCACGACGCGCAGGGACTTGCCGCCACCGGCTCCGTGCGGCTGGACAGCGCCGACGTGAACCTCGACAAGTTGCCCGGTAGCGGCGTCAACAAGGCCTCGCCCGATATCGTGGTAGTGGACGAACCGCAGGCAGCCGCCAACAGCGGCGCCATGCCGATCAACGCATCGATCAAGGTGGACCTGGGCCAGCACGCGCACCTGGTCGGCATGGGCTTGGATGGCCGATTGGGCGGCGTGATCACGGTGGAGGAACATCCCGGCCGCGCCACGACCGGACAAGGCCAGGTCACCGTCAATGGCACCTACAAGGCCTACGGCCAGAACCTACAGATTCAGCAAGGCCAATTGCTGTTCGCCAGTACCCCGATCGACAATCCTGGCCTCAACATCAAGGCGATCCGCAGCCTGCAACCCAACGCCACCATCAACGAAGGTCAGCAAGTCGGCCTGCAGATCACGGGTACGGCCAGGCGCCCCGTGCTTACCGTGTTCTCCAATCCAGTGATGGATCAGTCCGACGCACTGTCCTACCTCATTACCGGCAAGCCGCTATCGCAAGTGAGCAGCGGCGGCGAAAGCAACATGGTGAACGCCGCCGCCCAGGCACTCGGCTCAGCCACCGGCAACCTGCTGGCCAAGAGCATCGGCAGCAAGCTCGGCATCGAAGACATTGGCGTCAGCAGCAGCGACGCCTTGAACGGCGGCTCCGCCTTCACCGTCGGCAAATACCTATCGCCGCGGCTCTACCTGAGCTACGGCATCGGCTTGTTCGAACCCGGCCAGGTCATCACCCTGCGCTACCGCCTCAGCCGACGCTGGAGCTTCGAAGCGCAGAACGCCACCGACTTCAATCGGGCCAGCCTCAATTACCGCATCGAGAAATAGCGGGGGTCGGCTGGCAAACGAGTGTTGGCTTGAAAACGTCCGGTTGGAAATCACAACAGGTGGGCGCCCCGTCTCATCTCGAACAAGGCGCTGATAAACGCAATATTCAATGGCTCTTTCGGTAACGGAGTGCCACATATCCGAGAATAAACATCGTCGCGCCACCTACCAAACCGCACTTTATTGCGCCCCACAAGGCCAGCTTTACGATCGTCCAGCCGGACGCATAACCGTGGACCAAGTAATAGGTCACCGTAAGTGCCGCAGCGAAGCCAGCCACGATGAGAAAAAAGGCAACACCAAAGATCGATAAGAATGCGAGCTTCTGATTCGTCAATTTTGGGTTTGACTTGAAACTCATTACGAGAGCTCTTGGCTTTACGATGACCGGTCGAAACCGATATACCCAGCAAATGCGTCACGCCGAAAGGGATTCAGAAACGTACATCCCTGTTCGAGAGAGCCACATCTTCTAGTGGACAAAGCATCGTAACTTGTCGGTTCTCGTTAAACCGTCAGGCGATAGCGCGGTTTGCTGTAAGCATCAAGGATGCAGCAACTGTTCGTTTTGCGATCATCCTCATTGACACTTTGGCAGAACTACTCGCCTTGCCCTCATTGCAGCTGATGCTGCACTGCAAACGCACCCGGTTGCCACTCTTGCCTCGAGCTATTTCAGCTTTCGATCGTAGCCGTCAGCGTTCTGTCCGCATTCAAACCAGGAGGCTGCCAGTGTGGCGAGATGAATTCCATCACTCACTGCTGGATGACGACGAGAGCACGCGATACTCCGCACCCAACGCCTCAACGGTTGGACGCAGTCGTTCTGCTTGACGAAGATCGCCAATCAGCGCCACGTGCAATTGAGGTAAAAGGCGTCCTTTGAATGAATCCAAAGCTTTGCGCAGCGCGGAGTAAGCAACCGAATCACTCCCGCTACCAACTACCAGATAGGTAGGCGACTGCGCGCCGCGAGCCATGACATCCGTCAACTGATGCATCCATTGGGCATTCCCAATAAGCCCCCGTATAAGCGCGTTGCTGACGCCATTTCCTGCTGATGGCACGTCGATATATAGAAACTTTTCCTGATTTGGAAAGGCTTGCGCAGACAACGCGAATCGTTTTTGCACGTCGTCAGCCCGGACAGCCTGCACAACAGTCGAAAATGCAGCCAAACAAAGCATGAGTGCAATCAAAGCCGGCCTTCTAATGAAAGAAGTGACGCAATTACTTGGTGTTCGGGCACACCACTCTTTTCCCAGGATTAGCTCAGGTACAGCGGTGGCTGAAAAGGCTTGTAGCCAAAGCAACCGCTGACGCCAAGAACCGCGACAAGCGT
>NZ_JBQCHP010000005.1:0-19936 GCF_051954575.1 Dyella sp.
GCGAAGGCAGACTGGCGCATCGTCGAGACGGGTACCTGCGGCGTGTGGACAGACAGGGCTGGCCCTACGTATTGCATTTAAATGATGGGGTGATGCCTGGAAGGCCCGCATGCTGCGCCGCGCGGCTTGGCAAGACGGCCATCCCGGCGCCGCGCTACACACCCTGCGAGCCTTCCAGGCATCATGACGACGGCGATACTTATTCAGTGTTGCCTTAAAACGCCTTACTTGATCCCTGCCCCTTTCGCCGCGCTTCACGCTTCGATCGATGCCTTGCACGCTCCTGCAACAACAGCGGCATCAATTCCTCGATGTACTTCCTTGCATGCCCGCGCGTGGAAATGGCCATGAAGCGCCGATGCGCGGCATCATGGCCGACCAAGGCCCTATGCGCTTTCTTCAGTATGTGCAGGTAAGCCATCAGCGAGCTGCCGTCGCGCAGCGGTTGATCGTCGCGTGGATCGGGAGAAGGTATCGCGTTCATGCGCCTATCCTTTGCGGGCAATCGGTCCGGCAGGTATCGGTAAGCAGGGGCAGCAGGTCGTTGGCATGCCGGTCGCGGTCGGTCAGCGGTTTGATGTTGAACAGGCGCGCAAGCGTTGCAAGCACGGAGCTGTGATCGTAGAGCGTGTGATCGATGCCACCGCGCGCCACCCATGGCGACACCACGATGGCCGGCACGCGCACGCCGTAAACATCGAAGCTGAATCCGTTGGTGTTCAGGCTATCTGTAGCGCCATCATTCGGTGGCGTGGCACGGCCGGGTTTGACGGAATCGTAGAAACCGCCGTGCTCGTCATAAAGGATCACCAGCAGGCTGTTTTCCCACAGCGGCGAGTTGCGGATGGCGTTGTATACGCGCGCCGCAAGCTGGTCGCCGCCCGCAAGGCCATCCATGGGATGCTGCGAGCTGCCGCCTGCGTACGTGCCGTGCACGATGTCGCCGTAGCCCGGCTCGATAAAGGTGTAGCGCGCGGTGTAGCCTGACTTGAGGTCATTTTCGAAATGCGACAGGTCGTCGATATCGAAAAAGCTGACACCCTTGATCGATGCCACCTGCGGCACGCGCCCCAAGGCCGCGCCCAGTTCGTCCTGATACAGGCGGTAATGGTCCGCACCCAGTGCATCGAAAATCGAGCCGTTCGGGTAGGCGAAACCGTCGACCACTTCCCATTCGCTCATTTCGGCCGAAGTCGGCGAGTGATCCAGGCCGGCCGAGGATGCTCCGTGCAGAAAATAGCGATTCGGCCACGTCGGGCCGGGCAGCGAGGAATGCCATCCGTCGCACAGCACGAATTCGATCGCCAGTTGGTAGAGGTTCGGCGCCTGCGCGCGGGTATCGACGCCGCACATGATCGCGCCTATTTCGGCCGGTTTCGGCGGCGTGCCTTCGCTTTTGCTGCTGGCGTAATTGGATACGAAGCCGGAATTGTCGGCCGATGGATAGGCCTGGCCTTTCTGGTATGTCGTGCCGGCGCCACATAATTGTTCCAGCACGTCGGTGAACTCATGGCCCGGATCACGGGGCATCTGCGCGGGAGCCCCGCCGCAGAACGTATAGGTGGTTCCGTTGCATGCGTTGCTGCAGCTCGATGTCGCCGCGGTAATGCCGCTGATGCCCGACAGGGCGAACAGGTGATCGAACGAACGGTTCTCGAGCATCAGCACGAACACGTGCTGGATATTGAACTGGCCTGCGCTCATGGAAGCTTCCCCTCTTCAGCCGCGTAGGTGTGTCCCCACCCGAAAGCATACGCCTTGCCCGGCGCATTGAAACGCCGCTGGCCGCCTACAGATCGGCTGCACCCGCCGCCGGCCGTCGCCGGCGAGCCAACCCATCGAGGATCAAATCATGACGGCCCATACCGAAACCGCCATCCTGGCCGGCGGCTGCTTCTGGGGCATGCAGGATCTGCTGCGGCGTTATCCCGGCGTGCTGTCCACGCGCGTGGGCTATACCGGCGGCGACGTGCCCAACGCCACCTACCGCAACCATGGCACGCACGCCGAGGCGATCGAGATCGTGTTCGATCCAAGCCAGATCAGCTATCGCCAGATCCTGGAGTTTTTCTTCCAGATCCACGACCCCACCACCAGGAACCGCCAGGGCAACGACATCGGCACCAGTTACCGGTCGGCCATTTTCTATCGCGACGATGTACAGAAGCGGATCGCCGAGGACACCATCGCCGACGTCGATGCGTCCGGCCTGTGGCCCGGCAAGGTAGTCACTGAAGTTGCTCCCGCCGGCCCCTTCTGGGAGGCCGAGCCGGAACACCAGGATTATCTGGAGCATTATCCCGACGGCTACACATGCCATTTCATTCGGCCGGAATGGAAGTTGCCTAAACGTGCCTGATTGCGCGGGTAGCGCTGCGCACCTCGATCAATGAAATAACCGCAACTCGTCGTCCCGGCGAACGCCGGGACGACGAGTTGCGATTTCGCGAACCCTGCAGGTGCTTATTTCCCAGTATCGATTACACGAAATCGCACGCACGGTTACACCGCCCACCTTCACAACGCCATCACATACCCCTGTGGCCTGCTGAACGGCGCTTCGTTCGCCACGCGCTCAATCACTCTTTGAGAGCAGGTTGGAAGCTAGATTGCGTTCCACCAAAAACCCATCACTTATCTAGCAAGGGGAAACATCATGCACAAAATGACTCGTGCCGCGCTCGGCATGTTCCTGGGCCTCGGCCTGTCCGGAATGGTCGCTGCCGCGGAACCGCCGGCCACAGGATTGGGCCAGGCATGGCCCAACGCCACGGACGTAAGCGCAAGCCCGAACTGGCATGTGTACGTCTTCGTCTTGAACGGCATCAAGTATGTGCAGGTCAACGATCTCAACGGCAATGTCATCGGCGCCATCGGCACGGCGGGTGGGCAGTTCATTACCTTGCCGGTGGGACAATCGCATTATGTTTCCACGCCACAGCAGCGTGCGGCGCGTGCTTCGGCGGTTCGGACGATGACCCCTACGACGGTCTACAACGATGGTTCGACGGTGATTACGGCTACACCGCAGAGTAGCGGCACGACCGCGTTAAGCGTCGCAGCAGCCAGCACATGTTCAGACCCTCGCAACTGCGGTTCATTAAACTGAAAACACTAGCACTCAGCTTTCATCCCGGCGAAGCCTATCGCAACGCCGGGCACCGCAGGATCAAGCAGAAGAACGCTAACTTGATGTCCTGAATCTATTGATCGCGTTCGCATGCGCCCTTCGAATACAGCCGCCCTATCCTTTACTGCCCGCAAGCCAAGGCCGCTGGTTGCACGCGCCATACTTGGAACCAATTCTTCCCAGTCTATAAACGCAAGCTGAGCATGGCGCATCCGAAAACGGACAATAACAAGCACACCGATGCGCCCCTGTCTTTCCGCTACCCGAACATATGCGCGAACGTCGCTCACATTTTTTTTCGAGCAAGCGTCTGCAACCGTTTCCCATAAAACGCGATAGATAGTCATGCGCAACGCATGGGAAAGCTTGCTTATAGGGCCGCGCAAATCACAAACGTAGGTGAGACCCGCGTCATTGAGCATTTGCGACAACCCACCTTCGCGCAGCACGCCCGGAAGACCTTTTTCCCGTAAGGCAACGGGATAGAGACTCTCGGCCAGGCGGAGGATCTGATCTTGCGCAACCTGAGCGTGCCGCTGGTATCCGCGATCATCAATAGCTGGCTGGAGATGCCGAAGGCGTCCCATCATCATCATAAACCCAGCCTGGATGCCCTCCCTGACCTGTTCGAGAGCCTGGGATGTCATACGCATCTGCATTTCACCCAAATAGATGCTGCGTTGTGCCAGCGCCAGAGCAACACGAACGTCAACGCGCTCCTGTTCAACAGGTGTATTGATGGAGTCGATCCGTGCTCCCATCAACAACATGGTCGAAATGGCAAATGCCAAAATCGATTCCGCCTGCATAGTTGCCGGATCCCAAAAGCTTGGCATCAGCAACATCACTGCACAGCTTGCTGCCGCTCCGCCAATAGCCGCGCCTTGCCATCCATGCCTAAGCGCGAGCCAAACCACCGGAAGAAACATTGCAACCTGAGCCATTTGTCGCGCCGAGGCATGTGGTGGCGCGTTAAATCCAACCCAAAGCAAGAACGCAAGAACAGGAAGCCCAAGACAAATAGTTTCGAAAAAGAGGCGACTATTTTCGAGTTGCTCTTTCACTTCAGACCAACTGCCGACAATTAATTTCTGGTACCCGAACAACGCTAGCGGAGTAACAGTGAGAACACCTAGGAAGCCACCTATGCAGTAATGCAACGCCAGGTCGTAATAGTTCACTACATAATCGGCCGGAAGATTTTTTATGACTACAAACAAACTCAAGTCACGCAGCGTCAATGGTATTGATGAGAACAATGCGCATCCCAGCAATCTCACCATATTGATATGGTTGGCATTTCTAAGAACCGGAGGCCAATGCTTGCGTACCCAATAAACCACGGGCGCCACATAGGCGATAACAGGAATAGCGCAAGCAAGCCCCCACTCCACTCCCCAAACCGCCGAACATATATAACCCACTGAACCGTAGTACGCGAATTCACCGACAATCAGTGCCGGCCAGTAACGATAAGGAGCAAGCAGCAATACGGTGAGTCTCAGCCCTGCCGTAATCTGCCAATGGGCGTGCGAAAACTGCCGGAATATCACATATGAGACGCCATACCCCAAGGCAACGGCAACATGCCGAACCCACGCCCTCTCCCAAAGTCCCTTCCCCATCGATCACCCCTTATGATGATTTCTGACCGACGCCCCGAACGCCGGCGCGGACGTCCAAACGGCGCGATCATTGGGTGACCTGCGTGAAACCATGGTGAAACGGTACGTGCAGCCGGCTCGGCATGTCCGCGCCACTTCGCACCAGGTACGACCCACTGCAGCCCTTTTACGAGAAAGATCACGGGGATCGGTGCGCAACCCGAAGTGTTCCCTTATGAAGCCGCTAGCGCGCCGCTTGTCTCATAAGACCCATATCGGCGAAACGGACAAGGCCGATTGCGGCTAAAATCGCCGGGCGCCCGAACCCTCGCCGTCGCATGCCGCGCGACCGGGATGAGGCAGTTTCTGATTCATAACAACAAGGAAGCGCAGCCCATCGTGAGTGCATCCGAGCAACAGCCTCACCTGTCCTCCATCGAACCCGGCCTGATGGTGATCCACGGCAACCGTCAGGAAGACCTGCGCGATCTCCTCGCGGCCTGGCTGCAGCGCACGCCGCTGCGCCCGTTGGAAAACGAAGTGATGCTGGTGCAGAGCAACGGCATTGCGCAGTGGCTGAAGCTGGCGCTTGCCCGGCCGATCCAGGCTGGTGGGCTGGGCATCAGCGCGGCAGTGGAGATGCAGCTGCCCGGACGGTTCCTGTGGACGGCGTATCGCTCCGTGCTGGGCGAAGCGGCCGTGCCGGCCACGTCCCCGTTCGACAAATCGCGCCTGGTCTGGCGTCTGCTGCGCCTGTTGCCGCAACACCTGGATGAAGCTGCCTTCGGCTCCCTGCGCGGTTTGCTCGGCGACGCCGGCGACTGGCGACGGCTGCATCGACTCGCCATGCAGATAGCCGATCTGTTCGACCAGTACCAGGTGTTTCGCGCCGACTGGCTGGATGATTGGGAGCATCGCAACGACGTGCTGCGCGACAGCGTGCGCAAGCGTGTGGTGGAACTGCCGCCCGCGCAGCGCTGGCAACCGCGACTGTGGCGCTTGTTGCTGGACGATGTGCCACCGGCGCAGCGCGAGAGCCATCGCGCCGGCGTGCATCGGCGCTTCATGCAGCACATGCAGGCGCCGGATGCACGCGTCGAAACCTTGCCACGGCGCATCGTGGTGTTCGGCATTACCTCGCTGCCGCCGCAGGTGCTGGAAGCGCTTACCGCCGTGGCGCGTTGCAGCCAGGTATTGCTGCTGGTGACCAACCCGTGCCGGCACTATTGGGCGGACATCATCGAAGACCGCGAGCTGCTGTTGGCCGAACATCGCCGCCATGCGCTCAAGCCCGGCCTGCCGGCGGAACCGCGCTACGAAGATCTGCATTTGCATGCCAACCCGCTGCTTGCCGCATGGGGCAAACAGGGACGCGATTTCATCCGCCAGCTCGATGCGTTCGACCAGCCGGAACGCTACCGCGATCGCTTTATTTCCATCAAGCGCAGCATCGATCTGTTCCGCGATCTGGGTACCGATTCGTTGTTGCACCAGGTGCAACAGGCGGTGCTCGAGCTGGAACCTGCGCCTTCCGATCCCGGTTTGCGCAAGCCGCTGCCGGATGCGCGCTCGCTGCATTTTCACGTGGCGCACGGTCCGCAGCGCGAAGTGGAGCTGCTGCACGACCAACTGCTTGCCTTGTTCGAACAAGCCGCGCGCGAAGGTCGCCCGCTGTCGCCGCGCGACGTGATGGTGATGGTGCCGGACATCAGCGTCTATGCGCCGCACGTGCAGGCTGTGTTCGGCCGCATGGCCGCGGATGATCCGCGCTACCTGCCCTACAGCGTGGCCGATCAATCGGGCCGAGGCACCTCGCCCCTGCTGACCGCGCTGGAGCGACTGCTTCATCTGACCGAATCGCGCTTCACTGCCAGCGACGTGCTGGACCTGCTCGACGTGCCTTCGCTGCGCCGACGCTTCGGCATCGCCGAAGACGATCTGCCGACCTTGCGCCGCTGGATCGCCGAATCGGGCATTCGCTGGGGTCTGGATGGCAAGCACAAAGAAGCGTTCGGCCTGCCGCCCGACGAGCAGAACAGCTGGCGCTTCGGCTTGCGCCGCATGTTGCTCGGCTATGCGACGGGTGATGGCGCGTCGCTCGACGCCGTGGCGCCCTATGCGGAAATCGGCGGCCTGGATGCGGCGCTGCTCGGCCCGTTGAACCAGTTGCTGCAGACGCTGGAACACTACTGGCAACTGTTCGGCTCATCCGCCACACCTATGCAATGGAGCGAACGCCTGCGCCATCTGCTGCGCGACTGCTTCGATCCGCGCGGCGACGAAGACGATGCGTTGCGCATCGATCGCCTCGAAGACGCCCTGGACCACTGGATCGAAGCCTGCCAGGAAGCCGGCTTCACGCAAGCTGTCCCGCTTGCCGTTGTCAGCGAGGATTGGCTGCAGGCGATCGACCAGCCGCATCTTTCCCAGCGTTTCATGGGCGGCGCAGTGAATTTCGGCACACTGCTGCCGATGCGCGCCATTCCGTTCCGCGTGGTCTGCCTGCTGGGCATGAACGACGGCGATTATCCGCGCCGCATCTCGCCGCCCGATTTCGACCTGATGGCGCGCGCCGGCCAGCATCGTCCCGGCGACCGCTCGCGCCGCGAGGACGATCGCTACATGTTTCTGGAAGCGCTGCTTTCCGCACGCGACGTGCTGCATATCAGCTGGGTCGGACACAGCGTGCGCGACAACAGCGAGTTGCCGCCATCGGTATTGGTGGGCCAGTTGCGCGATTATCTTGCTGCAGGCTGGCGCTCGCCCGATGACACGATGAACGACGCCGGTTCGCGCGAATGTCTGCTGCAGGCCATCACCACCGTGCATCCGTTGCAGGCATTCAGTGCGCGCTATTTCGAGCGCGATGCCAGCTCACCGCTGTTTACTTACGCATCGGAATGGGCACATGCGCGCCGCGCAGCGCCATCCGTGGAAACCACGCCACTGCCGCCTTGGCAAGCGCAATCCACGCTGGACATCGGCACCTTGCAGCGCTTCCTGGCACGCCCTGCTACATGCTTCTACGCTGATCGGCTGAAAGTGCGTTTCGAGGCGATCGACGCCGGCCTCGACGATGACGAACCATTTTTCCTGGACGGACTGGAAAACCACGCCGCCACCGAAGCGCTGCTGCAGTGCGCGCTCAACGATGACCCGCACGCCGAGCAATCGCTGTTGGCTGCCGCGCAACGTTTGCGGCAGCAAGGTGTAGTGCCCGCCGGCGGATTTGGCGCATTGACGGTCGACGAAATCGGCGCGGATGTGCAGCACATCTTGCGCCGATGGCGGGCGTCCACCGCGCAT
Source organism: Dyella sp. (assembly GCF_051954575.1). GTDB lineage: Bacteria > Pseudomonadota > Gammaproteobacteria > Xanthomonadales > Rhodanobacteraceae > Dyella_B. The sequence goes on from NZ_JBQCHP010000005.1 coordinate 8,041, forward strand.
TGGTGCGAACAGATACCGGCACAGGAACTGCGCCACGTGCATGGCGACCTCGCCGTGGAAGGCTGGCTCGACGATGCGCGCCGCAGCGATGACGGCAGCCTGGTGCGGCTGTTGCCCATGGCCGGTCAGCTCTGCCAAGGCAAGGCGCTTCGCTACGATCGGCTGCTGCAGCCGTGGGTGTTGCAATTACTGGCAAACGCCAATGGCATCGCCCTTGCCACGCGTTTCATGGCGCCGGACGCCACCGTCGTCTTGAACTCGCTGAGCCCGGATGAAGCGAGCACATGCTTGAATGCTGTACTCGACACCTGGCAACAAGGCATGCAGGCACCCTTGCCGATCGCGCGCCGCACCGCCTATGCCTGGCTGCTGGCGGAGCGCGAACAAAAAGAACCGTTCGACGCTGCGCAAAAATGCTACGAAGGCAGCGACGCACCGGCAGCGCCGCCGGGTGAGATGAACCGCGAACCGTGCCTGGCGCGCATCTGGCGCAGCTTCGCCCACTTGCACGCCGACGGCTTCGAGCATTGGCTGGCGCTTTATCGCCCGTTGCTCGATGCCGCCGTGCTGGAAGGTGATGCATGAGCGAGATGGCGCCGCTCGATCCGCTGCATCTGCCGCTGCAAGGCATCCGTTTGATCGAAGCCAGCGCTGGCACCGGCAAGACCTGGACGCTGGCGGCGCTGTATCTGCGCCTGGTGCTTGGTCACGGCGGCCAACCGGCGCAATGGCCGGCGCAGATTCTGGTGGTTACCTTCACGCGCGCCGCCACGGCGGAGTTGCGCGAGCGCATTCGCGAACGTCTCGCTACCGCAGCGGCGGTGTTTCGCGGCCAGCAGGAAGCCGATGCATTCCTGCAGCGCCTGATCGCCGAATACCCCGAAGGGGAAGCGCGTGCCGCCGCTGCGCGCCAGTTGGATCTGGCCGCGCAATGGATGGATGAAGCGGCCATCTACACCATCCACGGCTGGAGCCAGCGCATGCTGGCGCAGCACGCGTTCGAAGGCAGCGACACGGTGGATGAAGTGGCCGATGAAAACGCACGCCTGGCCGAAGCCGTGCGCGATTACTGGCGCCGCTTTTACGCACCGCTCGATCAAGCCGAAGCCGCCTGCATCGCCAGGCACTGGCGCAATCCGCAAACACTGCAGCGTGTGGTGCGGCCGTTGGTACGCCAACCCGTGCAGCAGATCCGTATACAAGGTCGCCCGTTGCAGCTGGTGGACGATCTTGCCGAAGCATTGCGCCAACACCAGGCACCGCGCCGGGCAGCCGAACAAGCTGCACGCAACTTGTGGCTGCCCGATGCGCAGGCACTGGATTCGTTACTGCGCACCGCCGTGCAAACCAAGGCGCTGAAGAACAATATCTACCAACCCAAAACCGTGGAACGCGAACTGCCTGCGTTGCAGGACTGGGCCTGCGGCGCCGAGCTCGACCAGGCCACGCTTGCCCGTTATACGCAGGCCAAGCTCGACAGCGCCGCGAGCAAGGGCAACACCGCGCCTGCGCATCCAGTGTTCGAGGCCATCCAGCACTTGCTCGACATATGGGAAGCCGAACCGCCGCTCGCGCCACTGCTGCTGGCGCATGCCGTTCCCTGGATCGCGGCGCGCGTCGATGCGATCCGCGAACGCCAGGCCAAGCCCGGCTTCGACGACATGCTGCGCCAGCTCGATGCGGCTCTGCACGGGCCGCATGGCGCAAGCTTGGCCGACAGCATCGCCGAACAGTATCCGCTGGCCCTGATCGATGAATTCCAGGATACCGATCCGCTGCAATGGCGCATTTTCCAGCGCATCTACGCCGATCGCGCGGACACGGGCTTGCTGCTGATCGGCGATCCGAAGCAGGCCATCTATGCGTTTCGTGGTGCGGACATCCATACGTATCTCGCCGCGCGCGATCGGGCGCAGGCGCCCACCTGGACGCTGACCACCAACTACCGTTCCACCTCGCCCCTGGTCGATGCGGTAAACCGTGTGTTTCGCCATGCCGATCGCTGGCCACTGGGTGCCTTTGCGTTCGGACATGGCATGCATGGCCTGCCGTTCCAGCCGATTGCCGCGGCAGGTACGCAGCGCCGCCTGATGTACGACCACCAGCCCGTCGCCGCCATGCATCTGGAGGTTTTCCCAAGCGACAAGCCGATGGCCATCGGCGCTTATATGGAAACGGCCGCAGCGCATGCGGCGGCGCATATCGTGGATCTGCTGGAGGCGGCGCAAAGCGTACGCTGCGGGTTTGCAGGCGAACATCAGGCCGATACCGCCCTGCGTCCGCGCGATATCGCCGTGCTGGTGCGCAATCGTCGCGAAGCCGCCTGCATCCGCAGCGCGCTTGGGCAACGCGGCGTCAGCAGTGTCTATCTGTCGGAAAGCGATTCCATCTACGCCACCGAAGAGGCGCCGGATATCCTGCTTTGGCTGCAAGCCTGCACCATGCCGGCCTCCGATCGCGCCATGCGCGCCGCCTTGGCGAGCACCACCATGCAGCGCAGCCTGGCCGAGCTCGATCGCCTCAACGAAGACGAAGCCTATTGGGAAGCATGCAGCGAACGCTTTCGCCAACTGCAAAGCGTATGGCAACGCCACGGCGTGCTGGCGATGCTGCACAACCTGCTGCATGCCTTCGACCTGCCCGCGCGGCTGTTGGCCAAGCCCAATGGCGAGCGTGTATTGACCAATCTCCAGCATCTGGCCGAACTGTTGCAGCACGCAGCGGCGAATCTGGACGGGGAATACGCGCTGATTCGTTATTTGTCGGCACAGATTACGCGCGCCGGCGAAGGTGAAGCAGAAACGGTCGAAGAGCACGTCGTGCGGCTGGAAACCGAAGCCGACCTGGTGAAAGTCATCACCGTGCACAAGTCCAAGGGATTGCAATATCCGGTGGTGATGCTGCCGTTCGTCAGCCGCTTCCAGGACGCGCCGCGCGGCAGCCTGCAGCCGTGGCATGACGATCGCGGCCAGGCATGGATCGACCTGCAACCCGATGACGACGCCAAGGCCCGCATGGCACGCGAGCGCCTGCAGGAAGATTTGCGCCTGCTTTACGTCGCCTTGACCCGTGCCGAACATGCATGCTGGCTGGGCGTGGCATGCGTCGCCGAGGGACAGAGCCGCAATGCAGGGCTGCATCGTTCCGCCTTCGGCTATGTGCTCGGCGGTGGTGCCGTCATCGAACCGGGGGATCTACTGCCGCGCATCGAAGCGCTGCGCGATGGCTGCAGCGACATCACGCTGCACCTGGCGACGGAACCGGCCGGTATGCACATCTATCGACCAAGGCAAGCACCGCCTAGCCATCGGCAGGCACGCGGTTACACGCTGTCGCCACCCGAAGCATGGTGGATCGCCAGCTACAGCGCACTTGCGCACGGCGATAGTGACGCGGCGCGACACACCGCACCCGAAACGGCCACGCAAGACATCCTGGCGGAAGTCGTGCGCGAATCGACCGAATGGACGGCGCCCTCCATCGACTATGGCATGCATGCGTTTCCACGCGGCGCCGAGGCCGGTACGTTTTTGCATGACATGCTGGAGTGGGTCGCCGAGACTGGCTTTGCCGCAGTCGCCAGCGATACCGCGGCGCTTGAACAACAGATCGCACGCCGCTGCCAGCGACGCGGCTGGCAAGCGTGGATCGCGCCGCTCAGCCAATGGTTGCCCGCACTGTTGCAGACGCCGCTGGCATTGCCCGACGGCGGCACGCTGGCGTTGGCGCAATTGACCGATCGCACGCGCTATCAGGCCGAACTGGAATTCTGGTTCGAAGCCCATCGCGTCGATACGCAGCAGCTCGATCAACTGGTCACACGCCACACGCTGGAAGGATTGCCGCGCCCGTTGCTGCCGGCACATCGCGTCAACGGCATGCTCAAGGGTTTTATCGACCTGATCGTCGAACACCAGGGCCGCTATTACGTGGTCGACTACAAATCCAACTGGCTGGGCGACAGCTCCGCCGCCTACACGCCCGCCGCCATGCGCGACGCTTCATTGCAGGCACGCTACGACCTGCAGTACGCCATCTATACGCTGGCCTTGCATCGCCTGTTGCGCGCGCGCCTGTCGGGCTACGACTATCAACACCATATGGGTGGCGTGTTGTATCTGTACCTGCGTGGTGTGGACCAGGCCGGGCATGGCATGCATACGGAGCGTTTGCCGTTGGCCTTGATCGATGCGATGGATCGCCTGTTCGCGCGGGAGGCGCGTGCGCATGTCGCATGAGGCCATGCTCGCAATGCTTGCCGACGCGGTGGCGCGGCGCGTGCTGCGTCCGCTGGACTTGGCGTTCGCGCAGTTCATCGCCGAATCCGATCCGGCGGCCGATGCCTCCTTGCCATGGTTGGCGGCGTTGGCAAGCCGGCAATTGGGCGATGGCCATCCCTGCCTGGATTTGCACGCGCTATCTCTGTTGGCGCAGGAGCAGGCTTGGCCAGATGCGTGGCTGGAACAGCTTTCCCGCGCGCCGACGCCGGTATCGCGCTTGGTCGCCAATGCGCAAGGCGAGCCGGAGCACGCGCCCTTGGTGCTGGATCGCCACCGGCTCTACTTGCGCCGTTACTGGAACTACGAATGCCGCATCGCCCAGGGCATTACGGCGCGGCTCGATGAAGCGATGCTGCCGGCCTCCGCGTTGCACGACGAACTGCAGCGCTTGTTCCCTGCCACCGCCGACGCCGTTCACTGGCCGCGCGTCGCCTGCGCGCTGGCGGCGCGCGGCGCCTTCAGCGTGATTACCGGCGGCCCCGGCACCGGCAAGACCACCACCGTGGTGCGCTTGCTCGGCTTGTTGCAGACCTTGCAACTGCGCCAACACGCCACGCCATTGCGCATTCGCCTGGCTGCGCCCACCGGCAAGGCCGCTGCGCGCTTGAATGCCTCGATTGCACGGCAAATCGCCTTGCTCGACGTGCAGGAACACGTGCGCGCCGCCATTCCGCTGGAAGTGGAAACCCTGCATCGCCTGCTGGGCGCGCGTCCCGACAGTCGCCGCTATGCGTACGATCGCCGGCGCCCCTTGCATGTGGACGTGCTGGTGATCGACGAAGCATCGATGATCGATCTGGAAATGATGGCCGCCGTGCTGGATGCGCTGCCACCGCATGCACGCCTGATCCTGATCGGCGACAAGGATCAGCTCGCTTCCGTGGAGGCCGGCGCGGTACTGGGCGAACTGGGCCGACACGCCGAACAGGGCGGCTACAGCCACGTCACCGCGGAATGGTTGCGCGCGGCAAGCGGCGATGACGTAACGGCGTTCGTGCACGACAATGCGCAGCCGCTCGATCAACATATCGCGATGCTGCGCAGCAGCCACCGCTTCGCCGCCGCCAGCGGCATTGGGCGGCTGGCGGCGGCGGTGAATCTCGGCGATGTCACGGCGGTGAATGCCTTGCTCGCTTCGCCATCTAACGATGTTGCCTGGATGCCGGCCGGCGTAAATGCCACTGCCGCCGCGTCATGGGCCATTGATGGCCAAGCCGATCGATTTGCGACTTCGCAGGCAGAGGATCGACCGCAAGGATTTCGCTACTACCTCGACCGGCTCCGGCAGCAACGCCCTCCCCTTGACGCCAACGATGCCCGGCATCGACGCTGGGCGCACGGCGTGCTGGAAGCATTCAACCGTTTTCAGGTGCTGAGCGCGGTACGCAAGGGCCCTGCAGGTGTCGAGCGCCTGAATCATGACATCGCCGCCGCCCTGCTCGCCGAAGGCCTGATCGAATCCGACCGCGGCTGGTACGAAGGCCGGCCGGTGATGATGACACGCAATGACTACAGCCTTGGCTTGATGAATGGCGACGTCGGCGTAACGCTGCGCATGCGTGGCAATGATGGCGAACATCGTTTGTATGTCGCTTTTCCGGTGGCGCGCGGTGTATCGCCGGGGCTGCCGCAGGACGACGATGCATCTGTACGCTTCGTATTACCCTCGCGGCTGGGCGACGTGGAAACTGTCTATGCCATGACGGTGCACAAGTCGCAGGGTTCGGAATTCGAACATACCGCCTTGGTATTGCCGGACGATGCGCCGGCGATTCTTACGCGGGAATTGCTCTACACGGGCATTACGCGTGCGCGCCGGTGGCTGAGTTTGATCGGTACGCAAGCTGCGATAGAGCAGGCGCTGGCGCAGCGGACGCGGCGGTATTCGGGGTTGGGCGAGCGACTGGTCACGTCGTTCGATGGCGGCGCCTAGGCTGGGACGCAATCCCGGCATTCCATGCATGGCGATGCTGGGATTTCATCCCAGCCTACATGTTCGCCTAACGTCATTCCGGCGAAGGCCGGAATCCATGCTGGCAGCTACGTAGAACTTCCATTGAATCGACAGCGTCCCGCAAAGGTATAAATGGATTCCGGCTTTCGCCGGAATGACGACCGGATGGTATGCGGCAACTCGATTACCAGCACTTCCCGTTCGCATTTGCAGCGGCATCCGCTCCATCCGGCAACTTTCGCCCCGCGTTATCGATCGACAAGCTTCCACACGCATCGCCCGCCTGACGACCACCGGGCATAGCCGTTGCGACGAACCCTTCGGCCGCGTTATCGGCCATATGCAAACCTATGTGGTAATACCCATGCGGCGACACAACCGGATTTGCAAAACCCAATTGGCCAAGATCCTCCGCATAACGGTTGTACGTGGCATGCCAACGCTCCTGCGCCTGCGCGATGGTCATCAGCATGTGGTGGGCATCCGTGCGATGCGAACGAAACGCATAGCGTGCATACGACTGTGTTGCGATCGCGGCCAGTATCGCAACAATGGCTACCACGATGACCAGTTCCAACAGCGTGAATCCACGCGGACGTTCCATCCTTTGCCTCCTTTCAATAGTCGGGCGTCAAGATCGACCAGGAGCGGCGGCGCCATAGCGGGCTGTCGAGGGAAAGCGGCAGGTCGAGCTCGCCTTTGCCGCCTTTCAGCTTCAAGCCCGGCAGTACCAGCTTGCCGCCACCGATTCGCGTAGCCATGGGCAAGGTACCGATAGTGGTCGAGGGATTTTCGATGCGCGCGCCGGCGTACGATGCGCCGCCGAAGGCCACGATGGTTCGCGCCGCTCCCGTCGCAGCGTCGATCGCCATGATTGCGCCGCCGGGTTCGTCGCCGTTTGGAATCAGCGTGTCAACCAGTAGCGCATTGGTGTCGAACAAAGCCGTGGGTGTGTTGATGACACGCTCGCCGGTTGCAGTGTCCAGGTCGATACGCCATCCGCCCGCCTTCATGGGTACGGCATGCGAGGTGAGCGTGCGCAAGGTCGCGTTGCCACCGGCCGCATCGCTGGCCGCCACTTCGTTCAAACTCTGCACGACAAGGCTGCCTCGCGTTACCGTGCCGCCTTTATCGCGAATGCCGTAGATCGACTGCAGCGTGGTATCGGCCTTGTCGCTGCTCGCCAGGTATTTGCCGGTGCCGAAAATGACGATAAAACGGTTGGTGGATGGATCGGGCATCAACCGCGGCATCACCGTGACCGGTTGCGTGCCTTGTTCCGCAGGCTGGTAGGCCAAGGTCACCTTCCATTCCGATGGTCTGGATGAGGACAGATCGAAGCGCCACAGGTTGCCGGCAAGATCGCCGGCGAAGGCGATGTCGTCGATTTGATCGTTATCGTAATCGCCCAGCACTGGCGTGGAGAGACCATAGGCTTGGATGCCGTCGATGGCGGGCGTCTTGAGTTCGGCGATCACCGCACCGGTTTGTGCATCCAGCACGAACAGCGCGGCATAGGCCGGTGGCGTGCCGGCAGCATCTTCGCAGCGAAGCGGTTTCTCCGGTTTGCTGCAATCGGCGAAATAGCCGTTCGGAACCAGCACTGCCCAGCGACCGTTCGCCAGGCGCGCAATGGCTGGCTGTCCGTAGGTATAGCCGAGATCGGCGGGCTGGTAGGCGCCGCCGGCATCCGAAGTGCCGGCCGGCGCGTCGGCGTCCAATTCCCATAGCACGGTGCGTTCGGGCGCTGTCTGGCTTGCGGAAGTGGGATCGGTGACGTCCAAGGCGTAAACACCGCGCCCGCCGAGTCGCAAACCGCCGACTAGCAAGGTATGCCACTGGGCGTGCCCACGTTCGCCGAAAAACACATCGCGGGTAATGGGCGTGGCATCGACCGTCGGCTGGAACTGAAAATCTTGCGCACGGGTGAGGTTGCCAAGGTTGCGATACGCAGCGCGCGGCACATAGGCCCAGGCTTCCTTGCCTGCATTCGGTCCATTGTCGTAGACCACGCAGCGTTGGTTATCGTCCTGCCGTTTGCAGACCGGTGTGGGTGCGTGGAAGGCATGCAACATACCGTCGTTGGCGGCGATGTAGAGAAACGGTTCCCGTCCAGCATGTTGGGCGACGAACGATGCGTAGCTCTGCGCACCCAATGCGGCTTCCGGCGCGCCTTTGGGCCACGCATCGAAATAATTGCCGGTGGGATAGCCGATATAGACCGCCTGCGCATGCACGATGGCGCCTAGCAGGCTGCTGCGTACGCGCAGGCTTCCATCGAGTTCGCCGGAGCGGCCTCCGCGCAGGTAATCGATGCGTGCTTCCAGCGTGTCGTTGGAATGCTCAGGCTCCGGCCACATCAGGTCTTGTTTCTGATCGGCGCCAAAAGATGCCGATGGCTCGAAGGCCGTGCCGGAAACCACACCTGTCGCGCCCTTGCTTGCGCTGAGTATCGTCCGGCTCGCGGGCGATCGACGCGTAAGCTGCGCACCGGCATCCCAGACCACGCCGTTACCCGTAGCATCGCTATTCAACGCCACGGCATGCAGTACGCCGGACCAGTCTGCGGAATCGTAGCCACCCTGAAACGCGACCGTTCCGCTTCCCAGCACGGAGCTATTCAGGCCGAGCACGGCGAGCGACGGCACGGCCAGCGTGCGATCCAGCGGTAACGGGCTGAGCTCCACGGTATTGGGAAGACTGGTCTGCGCAACAGTCACCACGCTTGTGCACAGCATGGTGATGCACACCAGCCATATCCTCACAGTTTCAAGGCATCGCAGGCGCATCGAACGTACTCTGCACAATGCTTACAGCGTTGGCGTTGCCTCCGGTGGCGCGCGCGGTGATGCGATAGACGTGAATGGCCACCTGCCCTTGCCCGCCGTTGTTGGGGCCGGTATTGCCGGACTCGTGCAAACCGCCTACGCCTGGCGGACGCTCCACGCCAAGGTCTTCAATGATGTAGCGAGGATTTTCCGCCAGCTTCGCGGTGGCCTGGCTCGGATGGCTGGTGTAACCCCTGCGTGCTGGCCCCATATATTCCACGCCGATATCGGATAGCCAGCCCGGCGCCGATCGGAATCTCGTCACGTCTCCTTTCGCTGTATACGGAGCGCCGTAGGAGCGATACACCACGCACCCGTCATCCGGCGAAATAGCGTTTTCCGTGCAATGCAAACGCGCAGCGGGCTGACTCGCGCGCATCCATAGCATGTATTCCGCGCCACGCAATGCCGTATCCGCGTTCATGCGCGATTGCTGCGCATTGCGCAGGCTGCCGGCCATGCGTTCCTGCAGCAGCGCGTGCTGCGAGGCGGCGATGGCAAGCATGCTGATAAGCAGCAGGAAGATCAGCGCCATCAGTAACGCGAAACCGCCTTGTACCCTCGCTGCATTTCCCGTCGTCGACGTGGCGGCCATGGGTCGTTTCTTTGCGCTACGGGTCATCTGTTCATCCTTGCTATCACATATCTACGGATGGGCGTTACGCACCGCTACCGCTGCCGTGAACTCCCGCCGCAACACGGGTAGCGGAAAACCTTGCTGTGCGGGCGTTATTTTTCGACCTGGGTCGCCGGGCGCGCGCGGCTCGAACATACCGTCGGCGGCATAGCTGTATGCCAATTCGCCGAGCTTCAACGAGTACAGCGGTATCTGGCCCGCCATCAGCAAATCCACCTCGATCAGGCTGACCGAGCGCCACAGGCATCCGCGATCGTTGCTGCCATGAATCGGTAGCGGCACCGCGGGGCAATCCGCACGTGTGCTGTTGTCGACCTGCTCGGCGGTGTAGTAGCGCACGCGGCCATCGGCCTGCTGCACGCCGTATCGGAAATCGAGCCGCTCGACGCCGCGTGCGATTTCCTGCGGGGCACCGTTGACGCGCCTTATCAGTGCGCCGGTGGTGTGCCCTGCGCCATCACCGTTATCGATCACTTTCAGAAAATAGGTGACCGTCTGTACGTCACGCCCCACACTGAACACCTTCGGCGCCGCCATATGCTGGAACACCTGCGGCTGCACGAAATTGCCGCCGGTGGATGTCGCCTCACCACTGCCGATATCGCTAGTGGTGAAGATCTGCGCGCTGGAGCAATCGGCCAGCATCATCAGCGGCGCATCATTCTTCACTTGCTTGAGGGTGGCCTCTTTCGGCTGCGGCCTGATGCGGATGCCGATCGAGCCATCCGCATGGCTTACCAATGTGCTGCCTTTTCCTGTCCCATCCTGAGCGATGATCCAACCGCCCATCGGATTTACGTAGCGCACCGTAAGCACCGACGCGCCGAGCACGCGGCGATCCTTCGCCTTGCCCATGATGGGAATATCGAAGCCATTGGGATTGCGCTTATTGCTGGGCTCGACCGGCGTGCAGGCGCTTGCCGTGCAATCATAGCCGCGCATGGTCAGGAACGAAGGCAAGGAATACGGCTCACTCGGCGCGGCGGGATAGGCTCCGCCCCACGGGGTGGTCACGTCGCTCAGCGCGCTCATCAGCGCATTCGGATCGCTGGCATAGACCGTGGGCGCGCGCAGCTCGTCCAGGTACGGTCCTGCATCGCTCGCGCGTGATGCCCCGCCCGTGCCGGTGCAGTACTGCGCGCCGGCCATCGACAGATCCTGCCTGATTTGCGTAATCGCGAAACGCCCCTCTTCCTGCAGCCGTGCCAGTTGCTCCTGCACGCGGCGGCCGTCCGCGGTGGAGACGAATACGGTCACGATGCTCGCCCCCACCAGCAGGCCGAGCGCCATGGCGATCATCAGCTCCACCAGGGATGCCCCCGCGCAACGCCTCATGGCTGGAATTCCCAGGCGAAGCTCTGCGGTAAGGCGTCCGCGTCGACAATCCGGCGCTCGCTCCAACGCACCACTATCGAGCAATTGCCGCCATAAGGCGGGCGCAGCGCGATCTGTTCGCGGCCCGGTACTTGCGACAAGCCGTCCGTCGTGCAGGCAATGCTGGCCTCGCCCTGCGGCAGAAAGGTCTTGAGCTGGCCGCTCCAGCGCTGCCGATCGTGTTGCGCCAGTTGCGACGGCGTGCAGCCGCCGCTGCAGTCCTGGGCGCTGGCATCCGGATAGTTGCCGTTGTAATCCCCGTTCCAAACGCCGATGGCGTTAGCCTGCATGCGCTCGGCCATGCTCTGCGCCAGAAACGTCACCTGGGTGCGCAAGTACGCCGCCTGGTTGGAGCGCGCCGCCACCACCATCAACCCCGCCGCACCAAGCAGGCCCACGCTGAAGACCAGCATGGCCACCAGCACTTCGATCAAAGTGACACCCCGGCAAGGCGGAAACGACATCGCCAACCATCCTTAGTAGAACCTGCCCGCACTGTGGCCGCGTCACCTTGCCCGCGTCAGTCGGCCCTCGCCCCATCCTGCGGTCCGAATCCCCCCAGCATGCCGACGCTTGCAGCCCGCACCGCACCTCCTTAAACTATGCGGCTTCGCCGGAATAGCTCAGTTGGTAGAGCGGCGCATTCGTAATGCGTAGGTCGTAGGTTCGATTCCTATTTCCGGCACCAGTGTCGATTGAAAAAAGCCCTGGAGGGTCAAGCCTTCCAGGGCTTTTTTTCGGACTTCTATGGACGCGCGCCGGAACGGGGGCGACGGTAATGGCGTGCTTGCGCCACGTTGTTGCATGCTTCGAGCATCGAAGT
>NZ_JBQCHP010000006.1:0-7709 GCF_051954575.1 Dyella sp.
GCGAAGGCAGACTGGCGCATCGTCGAGACGGGTACCTGCGGCGTGTGGACAGACAGGGCTGGCCCTACGTATTGCATTTAAATGATGGGGTGATGCCTGGAAGGCCCGCATGCTGCGCCGCGCGGCTTGGCAAGACGGCCAGTCTTCCCGGCGCCACGCAACACACCCTGCGAGCCTTCCAGGCATCATGACGACGGCGATACTTGATCAGTGTTGCCTTAAGATTCGGCGCCAATCACGCTTCAATCAGAGACTGTTTGGCGCACCGGGTTGTCTCAGCGCACCCCACGCACCGGCATGATCACCCACGCACTCAACGCAACCAGCGTCGCTGCCACCACAAACAACACCGTATAACTTCCACCACTCGCTGACAGAATGCCCGGCGCCAACGCCGGCATCAGCGATTGCGGCATCACGTTGGCGATATTGAAAATGCCCAGATTCCCGGCCGCATGCGTTTCGCGTTGTGGCAGCACGTCGTTCACCAGCGCGAGATCGGCGGCCAGATACACCCCTTGCGCGGCGCCGGTGACCGCCATGCCGGCGAGAAACCACACATACGACGTGGTGAACGCGATCATCAGCAAGGCCAGTGCATACACCAGCGCCGCACCGGAGACGAACACCTTGCGCCGCCCGAGCGCATCGGACAGGCCACCACCTAAGGCGCTGAAGATCGCCACCGCGCTGAACTGCACCAGGGTGCACAGGAACACCCGGCGCGGCACCTCGGCCGGCGCGCAATCCAATTGATGGATCAGGTACAACCCCTGATACGTCATCAACACCGCAATGCCGGCATAAAGCAGGAAACGGCTGCTCCACGCCCAACCGAAATCGGGAAAGCGCAGCGGATTGATCCAATAACTGCCGAGAAATTCGCGCCATCCGTAGCGTTGCCGCGGCATGGCGGCCAATCGCTGATCGGGCAGCAAGCACACCAGTATCAGCGCGCTGACCAGGCCCAGGGCGGCCGGCACCAGGAACATGGCGAGCGTGGAATCGGCCAGGGCCTGCATCAGGAAGGTGCCGCCGATCATGCCCGCCGGCAGGCTGATGCCGACGATGCCGGATACCGTACCGCGCTGCGCGGGCGGAACCTGGTCGGCAAAGATCGCCGCCAGTGCGGCCAGCTGGGCGTTGTAGGCAAGTTGCGTGAGGCACCAGCCCCACAATAACTGCGACACCGATGCCGCGGTCGCGATGACCGCCAGCCCCGCGATCCCACCCAAGGCGCCAACGATCAGCCAAGGCCGGCGCATGCCCAAGCGCGATGTCGTGCGGTCGGACAGGCGGCCGAAGAACGGGTTGCTGAGCAGCGCCACCAACGCGCCTACGCTTACCACCAGCGACAGGCTGTTGGTGGCATGCGTGGGTGCGATCTCATGCACGCGCATCGTCAGGCCCGTGAGGATCGGCGGCAGCAGCGCCATCCATAAGCCCGTATAGGCCAGGCCGTAGATCGCCATGAACAGCCAACCGACCTGGCGCGCGGGCCATGTCGCATCGGCGGTCGCTCCATGGCGAGGGAGTCCGTATAGCGCAGTTTCGGCTGTGTCGTCGCTCACTGCTCGCATCCTTTTAAGCCCTGGTCGGGCTCATGGCGAACCCAACGGCGTGGAGCGAATCCTACGGCTTTTTGAACGCCGTCGTGGATGCGCGCATTTGCAGCTGGTACGGTACGCGCGCATGCAGGCGCATGGCCGGGTCGCGGATCGACTGCAGCACGCTTTCGGCGGCCAGGCAGGCGATCTCGCGGCAGGGCTGGCGCACCGTGGTCAGGCCAGGCGAGATCAGTTGCGACACTGGTGTATCGTCGAACCCGCAAATCGATAGATTATCGGGAATGGCCAGCCCCCGTTGGTAGGCCTCACGGATCACGCCACAGGCCATGTCGTCGTTCGCGGCGAAGATCGCCGTGGGCGGGCGCCGCCGCTTGAGCAGTTCTCCGCCGGCGGCCAGGCCCGATTCGAACGTGAAATCCCCCTCCACCACCAACGACTCGTCGTACTCGATACCAGCCTTGCGCAAGGCATCGCGATAGCCGTTGAGCCGCCAGGTACGCGCGCCATGCCCCTGCAACCCGGCGACGTGGGCGATGCGCCGGTGCCCGAGCGAAATCAGATGCTCGACGATGTCCGCCGCCGCCTTGCGCTCGTCGAAGCCGATGTCGATATGTGCCTGGCGCAGCTTTGAGGAGATGGTCGAATAACGGATGTCCAGCTCATCCAGGCGTTGCAGCAGCTTGGCGTTGTTCGCGTGCGGCGGCACCAGCACCAAGGCATCCGGGCGGTGCGTCGCCACGAACCCGTCGATGCGCGCGGCCAGGTCGTCGCCCGCCTCGAACGGATGCAGCACCGCGTTGTATGGCGTGCCCTTGCAGGCCTGCAGCACGCCCACGATCAGCTCCATGATGTAGCTGGAGTTGGCGGTGGGGTTGTCGTACAGCAACGCGACCAGATACGAACGGTTTCCCGCCAGGCCGCGTGCGGCCGGATTGGGGACGTAGTTGAGTGCGCGGATCGAGGCTTCGATGCGCGCGCGCAGCTTGGCGCGCACGCTGGTATGGCCATTGAGGACGCGGGACACGGTCTTGGTGGACACGCCGGCATGCGCAGCGACGTCTTCGATTCTCGCAGGCAATGTATCGCTCCACCCTGTGTGGCTTTCAGCGACGCATGCTAACCCAAAACCCGGGGTGCGCAACCACCTGGATTTCACCTCCATCGATCCAAAGTACCAGCGCTGGTATTTTCGTATTGACAGCGCTTGTACATTTTTAATAGCTTGCGTCGCGGGCGAAAACCCGCATGCTGCAGTGCGCAACGCGAGGGGAGTTACAGCCTTGCTTCGAACGTCAAAGCGTCGATCGCCGGGAACTCCATAGCGTCATCCAGCGAAAGCTGGGAGCCAGTGACTTTTGGGTCAAAGGCGCTGGATTCCAGCTTTCGCTGGAATGACGTTGATGAAGTTTCGATGGTTGGGACGCCGCCACTTCGAAGCATTGAAAAAGGGGCGCCTCCAAAACGGAGGACGCCGCAATGCGCTCTGCAGCAACTTCGCCGCCTTGCTTCCGGACATCGCCTCAGGCGCACGGTGGCGGGGGTTCACTGCAATGGGGAGATTTAAGGAATGAAGAAGCAATCCATGCATGCGCGCAGCGTCAGCCAGCCGTGCCGGCTGTCCTTCGCGATCGTGATGATCTTGTTCGCCGCCGGCCAGCTGCACGCGCAGACCGATCAGCCTGCGCCGCAAGCCAGCGACCAGGCCGCAACTACCAACACGAAGACGACGGACAAGAAGAAAGACGCCGCCACCAAGGCCGACGAAAAAGAAGCCAAGCTGCTCAGCGGCCTTACCGTCAACGGCTACTCCAACAGCTTGAACCGCGCACAGGAAATCAAGCGTTACGCCGATACGGTGGTCGATGCGATCTCGGCGCAGGACGCGGGCTCCCTGCCCGACACCTCGGTCACCGAAGCGCTGAAGCGCGTGCCGGGTATCGCCGTGAGCGCCTTCGGTGTCGCGGCCGATCCGGATCACTTCTCCATCCAGGGTTCGGATATCAGCCTGCAGGGCCTGCCTTACACCAGCACGCTGTTCAATGGGCGCGAAGTATTTTCCGCCGGCGGCGGCCAGGGCCTGAACTTCTTCACCGTGTCGCCGGAATTGATCGGCTCGGTGGTGGTGAGGAAGAACCAGACCGCCGACATGATCGAAGGCGGCATCGCAGGTTCCATTGACTTGAATACGCGCAAGCCCTTCGACAGCAAGAAGGATACGCAGGCTTCCATCACCGTCGGCAGCTACTGGGGTAACCTGGACAAGCACGGCACGCCGCAGATCGCGGGTCTCTTCAGCCGTAACTGGAACACCGAGATCGGCCGTTTCGGCGTGCTGGCCAATATCGCCTACGACCGCATCAAGCAGCAGGACAACGCGATTTCGCTGGTGGACTTCCAGCGTCGTTGCGATGGCTGTTCGCTACCCAACGGGCGCACCGACAGCTTTCCCGGCCTGGCGCCGGGCCAATATGCCTATGTACCGGTGGGCGCCGACCTGCGCGTGCAGAACGAAAGCAGCACGCGCTTCGGCCACGCGCTTGCTGCGCAATGGGAAAGCCCGGACAAGGCATGGCAAGCCACCTTGGAATGGGATCGTGCATCGGATACCGAAACCACTTTCGAGCATACCTTGCAGGCCTCGACCGATGGCTGCGCCTTCGGCCAATCGCTGGCCGGCTGTGCCGTACCAGTAGCTGGCGCAACGCCTGTCTATGACGCCAACGGCGTATTCCAGTCGGGCATCATCGGCGGCGCGCCGGGTTCATCGAGTTTCTTGCCCATCACCTACGGCGGCATGCAGACGCAGTTCGACACCACCGCGTACCGCAACCGCTACGTCACCAACGATTACAGCTTCAACCTGAAGTGGAACGTCAACGACCGGCTGCATCTGAGCTTCGATGCGCAGGACACGAAATCCACCTTCAACAATTTCTATTACTACATCCGCGAGATGACGCAGGCCAACTGGGGCCTTACCCTGCACGGCAACAGCGCGCCCAGCGTCAGCCTGCTTTCGCCCAACCCCAATCAAACGGCGGCCCAGTATTACAGCGATCCCAACAATGCCTATTGGTCAGCAGCGCAGGACCACTTCGCCAATTCCTGGGGCAACCAGCGCACCTTCCGCCTGGACGGCACTTTCGACGTGGACGCGAGTTTCCTGGACAACATCCAGTTCGGCGTGCGGCATTCCGACCAACGCGAAACGGTGCAAAACTCCGCCTACAACTACGAAGGCATCAGCTCGCCGTACGGGCAGAACGCGGTTACCGCCGCCGATACCCCCGGCGCCGCCTCGTTGTACACGCTCAACCTGCCGGGCTTCAGCGGCAGCAATTTCGGCGGCATCGTAGCGCCCTTCTTCAACCTCAACCCGCTTACGCAATTCCACCAGGCTGCGGCGGTCATCCAGCAGATCAACCAGCAGGCGATCGCAATGAACCCGCCTGGCAGCGTCGGCCGTTACTACACGCTCTACCAGCGCCCTCAATACGTAACCGGCGATGTATTCGTGCCAGGCACGTTCTATCTGCCGCAGGAAGTCGCCTCCAACCAGGAAAAAACCAACGCCGCCTACGTACGCCTGAACTTCGGCAACGACAACACCGATTTCCTGAGCGGCCTGCAGATCAGCGGCAACGTGGGCATGCGTTACGTGCACACACAGGATGACGCGACAGGCTACCTGACGGTGCCGAACCAGGCGGCGGTACTCAATGGCATCAGCATCGCGCAGTACTGCCTCAACCAGACGCAAGGCGGCAGCACGCCGGCACCGGGCACGTTCTGCGCGCTTACGCCGGCGCAGCAACAGCAGTACATGACCTTCGCCAACGGCGCGTACAGCCCCATCACCGCCCGCAACTCCTATGACAACTGGCTACCCAGCTTCAACCTTGCGATTGGTTGGACCGGCGACCTGATCACGCGCTTCGCGTTCTCCAAGTCGATCTATCGACCCACGCTCAACCAACTGCAGGCAGGCCAGTCGGTCAGCGGCCTGCTGCCCTACGGCACCAATGGCAGCACCGTGCCGACCGTGGGCAATGGCTACAGCGGCAGCAATCCGTACCTGCTACCGATCACCGCGCACAACTTCGACATCACGCAGGAATGGTATTTCGGGCATGCCGGCTCGATCTCCGCCATGCTGTTCTACAAGCAGTTGAACAACACCATCCAGACCATCACCAGCGTGGTCAACACGACAGTGACCAACAATGGCGTGAGCTATCCGGAGCAATACACCATTGGCCTGGCCAACTTGAACAAGGGCGGCAGTGTGCGTGGCGCGGAGCTGGCCTATCAGCAGAAATACGATTTTCTGCCCGGTTGGCTGTCCGGTTTCGGCACGCAGATGAACTACACCTACATCAAGCCGCAGAACCTGAGCTACGGTTCGGCCAATTTCTGCCCCAGCGGCTATGCGCCGGCCACACAGTGCGTCAACCAGCAAAAACTGCCGCCGTACGAGCTATCCCGCAACACCTACAACTTCACGCTCTATTACGAGAAGGGCGCGCTCTCCACGCGCCTGGCCTACAACTGGCGCTCGAAGTATCTGGTGACCGGTTACGAGGCGGATTATCCGTTCCTGCCGGTGATGGCCGATTCGCAGGGCCAGTTGGACGCTTCGATCATCTATGCGCTCACCGACCACGTGAAGGTGTCGCTGCAGGTGGCCAATATCTTGAACTCCACCTTCAAGACCAGGGAGATCATCAACACCGACGGGCTAAGCGTGCCCAAGGGCTTCTTCCGGGACGACACGCGGTTCAACCTGAGCTTGCGGGCGAATTTCTGAGGAGTGCGCGCCACTTTCCGTGCGGCATACGCCCGCACGGAAAAAACGCACATGAAAGCTTTGTGTCAACGTCTACTGCATTCCGTGTCGGCTCGCGCGGCATCGTTGCACTTGCATGCAGGCGCGTGCTGATGACCTATTGGAATACTTGTTGGAATACTTGCGCGCCTGTCTTGCACGCCGAAGCGTGATGCTCGTCGTATCCAGCGAAATTCATGGCGTCGCTACATCAAACGTTGACATCCTCTCACATAGACCTGTGCTAGAGGGGGAAGCGCATACCCGTACGTCATCCGGATGATGACCACCGTCAGGAATGCCAAGCGGAGCCGCTATACGTAGCGAGTGCCGTTTTTCGCGCCATATAGCGGCCAAGTCATCGGGTTTTGAACGTTGCCGGATATATGGGAAGCAAGGAAATGAACACCGCGCAATGCCAAGCCGCTGCCATCGCGCTGAAGCGCGCGATCGCGCAATTCATGCGCGACGGGGACTATATGCGGCATCTGCGCCGATCGAAGCGTCTCTACAGCGCGCGCAACCAGGCGCTGCAACGGCGCTGGAACGCAAAGGCTATCGCGTCCATATCGGCGAGCTGGCCGTCGTCCTGCCACTGCCCGACGGTGTCTTGGATATCGACGTGTTTCAAGGCGCCGTGGGCAGCGGCCTGGCGCTTGTTCCGCTTACGCCCTGCTTAGCGCCGGCATCGATGCGAAATCAGGCTTGGCGCTGGGCATCGCCACGGTCGGTCAAGCGCAGATTTACGTCGCGTGCGAACAGCTGCACCAGCTCATTCTCAGGCATCTTCGACGTACTGCTTGAAGACATCGAGCGTTCCCAACCAGTAGAACTGCAGATGTTTATAGATGGACTCGGTGGGAAATCCAGCTGCCACGAATCTAAGGATGGTCTGGCTACCGGCATCTTCAAGCGCGAAGCTCAATGTCGTGTAATTGCATGGCAAATCCGCAAGCCCAGAGAGCGAGCTCAGATGCGTGAAACTCAGCATCTCCCATGGCCTGAACGCCAGCACCGTGCCCCTGTTTTCAAAACGCTGGTGATGCACGCCGCGAATGACAATGGCGCTTTCCTCCTCCCAGGTCGTCTCTACCTCGATCGAGAAATCGCTGCCGCCGAGCCATTCGCGCATGCAGTGAAGGCTGACCAGCCGGTCCCAAACGACGGAGGCCGGCGCTGCAACAATTACTTCTGCGCTGAAGCAGCCGGGAATGTCATCGTGGCGAGATGGAAGGTTCATTACTCACCGTCCGTGATCGAGACCGGCTGTGTGATCGACCGGCCGACGAACGCATTCCAGCCCTTGGCTGCGCCGA
>NZ_JBQCHP010000007.1:0-68996 GCF_051954575.1 Dyella sp.
GGCCGCGGCAGGCCCCCAAGGCCCCGTTTGGGTGGGCCCAACCCCCAAACACCCCCCCCCCGGCAACCCCGTGGTGGGGGTGCCCACCCCAACCTACGGTTACCCGCCTTGCGATGCGCGGATCTGCGCGTCCACCACTGCGATCGCCGTCATGTTCACAACGCGGCGCACCGAGGACGAAGGGGTGAGGATGTGCGCCGGCTTGTCCACGCCCATCAGGATCGGGCCGACCGCAACGCCGTCGGTCATCACGCGCACCATGTTGTAGGCGATGTTGGCCGAGTCGAGATTGGGCATCACGAACAGGTTGGCGCGACCGCTCAAGGTGGTGTTAGGGAACACGCGCCGGCGCAGTTCTTCATCCCATGCGGTGTCGCCCTGCATTTCGCCGTCCATTTCCAGTTGCGGCGCGCGGGTGCGCAGGATCTTCCACACTTCGCGCATCTTCGCCGCGCTGGCGTTCTCGTGGCTGCCATAGTTGGAGTGCGACAGCAACGCCACCTTTGGCTCCACGCCGAACAGCTTCATGCGATAGCTCGCCTGCAGCGTGGCCGCGGCGATCTGTTCGGCGGTGGGATCGCATTGCACGTGTGTGTCGAGGAAGAACCAGGTGCCCTTGTCGTTGATCACCGCCGTCATTGCGGAGGTGCACTGCACGCCCGGATCGAGCCCGAACACACTGCGCACGTAGCCCAGCTTCTTGTGGTAACGACCGACCAGGCCGCAGATCAGTGCATCGGCTTCGCCGCGCTTGACCATCATCGAGGCGATCAGCGTAGGGCGCGAACGCATCAGGTTCTTCGCCGCAGCCGGCGTCACGCCGCGGCGCTCGGTGATGGCGTGATATTGCTGCCAGTATTCGTTGAAACGCGGGTCGTCGTTGATGTTGGTGAGTTCGAAATCCACACCCGGGCGCAGGCGCAGGCCCAGGCGCTCGATGCGCGTCTGGATCACGTCCGGACGGCCGATCAGGATCGGGTAGGCCAGTTTTTCGTCCACCACCGTCTGGATGGCGCGCAGTACGGTTTCTTCTTCGCCTTCGGCGTAGACCACGCGCTTGCGGTCGCTGCGCGCGCGATCGTAGACCGGCTTCATGATCAGGCCGGTGCGGTAAATGAACTGGCTGAGCTTCTCGATATAGGCTTCCATGTCCTCGATCGGCCGCGTGGCGATGCCCGAATCCATCGCGGCCTGCGCCACGGCGGGCGCCAGCATCACCAGCAGGCGCGGATCGAACGGACGCGGAATGAGATATTCGGCGCCGAAAGTGGGGGCGTCGCCGCCGTAGGCGCCGGCGAGATCGCCCGCTTCCATCTGCGCCAGCGCGGCGATCGCGCGCACGCACGCGAGCTTCATCGCTTCATTGTTGCCGGTCGCGCCCACGTCCAGCGCGCCGCGGAAGATGTACGGGAAGCACACCGCATTGTTGACCTGGTTCGGGTAGTCCGAACGACCGGTGGCAATGATGCAATCCGGACGCACCCGCTTGGCATCTTCCGGCAGGATTTCCGGATTCGGATTGGCCAGCGCCAGGATGATCGGCTGCTTGGCCATGGTGGCGACCATCTCCGGCTTCAGGATGCCGCCTGCGGAGAGACCCAGGAAGACGTCGGCGCCTTCCACGATTTCCGCCAGCGTGCGTGCCTTGGTGTCGCGCGCATAGCGCTGCTTGTCCGGGTCCATCTGGTCGCGCCCGGTATACAGCACGCCCTCGCGATCGAACGCCAGGATGTGTTCGGGCTTCACGCCCAGCGCGACAAGCATGTCCAGGCAGGCGATGCCTGCTGCGCCGACGCCGGTGGTGGCGACCTTCACGTCTTCGATGTTCTTGCCGACGACCTTCAGCGCGTTGCTCACCGCCGCGCCGACGATGATGGCGGTGCCATGCTGATCGTCGTGGAAGACCGGAATCTTCATCCTTTCACGCAGTTTGCGCTCGACGATGAAGCATTCCGGCGCCTTGATGTCTTCCAGGTTGATACCGCCGAAGGTGGGCTCCATCGCGGCGATGATGTCCACCAGCTTGTCCGGATCGCGCTCGTTGAGCTCGATGTCGAACACGTCGATGCCGGCGAATTTCTGGAACAGCACACCTTTGCCTTCCATCACCGGCTTGCCGGCGAGCGGCCCGATGTCGCCCAGGCCCAGCACCGCGGTGCCATTGGTGATCACCGCCACCAGGTTCGCACGCGCGGTGTACTGGCTGGCGTTCTGCGGATTGGCGACGATCGCCTCACAGGCATACGCAACGCCGGGCGAGTAGGCCAGCGACAGATCGCGCTGCGTCACCAGCGGCGTGGTGGGCGTGACCTTGATCTTGCCGGGACGCGGCAGGCGGTGATACTCGAGGGCGGCTTGGCGGAAGTCGTCGGAATGAGCCATGAGAGTACTTGGGACGAATGAGGATGGGAAAAGAGTGCAGCCTGACGGCATGCCGCGCATGGTAGCACCCGCCTGCTTTCCTACGGTTCTTCGCAACACGAAGGTACAGGCTACCCACGATGCGTGATGGGCGCGATTACTACTTTCGTATTAATCCGCAGCGTGGGATGCCGTGAAGAGTACCGGGTTCATGCTTATCGCAAGCTTGCGCCGCGTCATGGCACGGTCGGCGGCATGTCAAGGCCATGCCCATCGCATGCTATACATCACGCTTCCGGCCAGCCCAGGCTTATCATGATCAATCGCCTCGCCAAGATCCTTCTGCCGCTCGTGCTGGCGGCGTTCGCCTTCATCGTGACGTACGACAACATCGTCGACTACGGTTCCAACTTGCTGTTCGTGCAGCACGTGTTGTCGATGGATACGACTTTTCAGGGCAATGCGCTGATGGATCGCGCCATCACCCGGCCGGCGCTATGGCGCGCGGGCTACGGGCTGATCATTGCCGGCGAAGGCATTACCTGCCTTTTGCTGCTGGGTGGCACCTACGCACTGTGGCGAGCTCGCCGCAAGGACGCTGCAAGCTTCCATGCGGCCAAAGGCCTGGTCATCGCAGGATGCGTGGTCGGCTTCCTGGTGTGGTTCTTCGGTTTCATGGTAGTGGGCGGGGAATGGTTCGCCATGTGGCAGTCGAAAACCTGGAACGGGCAGGATGCCGCGTTCAGGTTCTACATGGCGATCCTGGGCGTGCTGATCTTCGTCAACCAGCCCGATGCGGAGTTGACGTAACCCTTGGTCATTCCCGCAGAAGCGGAGGCGCTTTACAACAGCGAACCTGGTCAACCCATTTTGACCCGATGTAAAAAGCGAAGATGGATGCCCACCCTCGCAGGAATCGCTGTCATGCAGGTTACACACCCGCCGACAGCGTGCCCGCTTCCACCTTCGACATGCGCACGCGATTGATGAACAGCGAAAACGCCAGCTTGCCCGCCAGGCCATGCACGTGCTGCATCCACGGCGGCAGCCAGCGCGGTGACGCCAATGCGCCGGATTGGAAGTAAGGCTCCAGGCTGATCACGTCGCCCAGCGTCAGCTTGCCGGCGAACAGATAACGCAAAAGGTCCATGCGCCTTTCCTTCAGCGCCCAACGAAAAAAGGTATGCACGTCGAGCAGGCCGGACAGATAGACGTTGTCCTTCGCGAAGGCGAAGCCGCCGGTCAGCGGCACGCCGCGGAACACGCGCTGCGTGGAATGAAAACTATCGGCCACCGATTGCCCGCAACGGTTGAAGAAGCGGTACACCTCGACGAAATCCGCACCGTTGAGCGCCATGTCCAGCGCCAGGATGCGCAGGCTGATGCGCTTGAGCCGGGCGATGTCGATCGCGCCGGACATCAGCTCGGCAAACACCGCCAGCCCCTCCTGCGTGGCGGTAACCCGCGGCGAAGTGCGTGCCAGCGAAGCCAGCACCGGCTGCTCGCGTCCGTTCAAGGCGGTGAGCGAGTGCACGAAAGCTTCGTGATTGAGCAATTGGTGGCGATCGTACTGGCTGAAGCGCGTGCCGCCGCGCAAGCGGATGCGCGTGGCGCCGGCCGCCGCCTTGGCGGTGAGATCCGGATCCACTTCCACCGCGATCACGCCTTGGCCGAAGAAACCATCCAGTTCCTTGGACAGGTCTTTGCGTAGCACTTCGGACGAAATATTGGTGAGGATGTCGCTATCGGCCAGGTCCGCGCCCAGCTCGTCGGACAACTCCGCGAAATAATGGGCCGCATCGAGATTGCTGTAATGGCTGCCGGGGATCGCATCGCCCGGGCGTCCGTACAACTGGATGGACGGCGCAGTCACGCCTTCGGTGCCGACCGCTTCGAGCATTTCGGCGGCGATGCGCCAGGATTCGGCGGTGCGGCGCAGGTAGTCGCGCATCGGATCGCCATCGCCGGCTTCGCGCTCGATCGCGGCCAGTTCCTCGCGCACCTCGGAGTGGTCCGGCTTTTTGTAGCTCACTTCCGGCAAGGTGTATTGCCCTTTGCCGTAAGCCTCGATCATGCGGTCTTCCAGCGAGGCCGGCCAGCTCACTGTCGAAAGAATGTTGATGCCTTTCACTGCCGCCAGCAGCCGCTTGTCGAGCGCGGCATAGGCTTCCAGACCAGCAGGAATCACCTTCTCGGCAGACGTACTCACCACCCTTCCTTCTCGCGCGAACCGCGCGGACCATGCGGATGCGGCTTGCTGGCCGGCCGCCCGCCACGCTGGCGGCGCAGGCGCGATTCGAGCATGGTGGCCTGTTCTTCGCGTTCGTCGCGCAGCTTCAGGTAATTGCGCCAGCGCTCGGGCGTCAGTTCGCCGTCGTGCAGCGCCTCCTGCACCGCGCAGCCCGGTTCGCTGCCGTGGCCGCAGTCGGCGAAGCGGCAGTTTTCGGCCAGTACTTCGATATCGGCGAACAGGTCGAGGTTTTCCTCGCCGGTGAGCTTGAGCTCGCGCATGCCTGGGGTATCGATCAGGCAACCGCCGCTGGGCAACTGCAGCAGGGCGCGATAGGTGGTGGTATGGCGGCCGCGGCTGTCATGACTGCGCACATCGCCGATGGCCATGTGCTGGCTGCCCAGCAGGGTATTGGTGAGGGTGGATTTGCCGGCGCCGGAAGAACCCACCAGCACCGCGCTATCCCCCGGTTTGAGGTAGCCCGCCAGCACCGCGGCGCTGGCCGGGTCCTTGCCGTTGACGGCGTGGATCGGCGTGCCCTCCGGCAGGCGCGCCTTGAGTTCGGCCATGCGGATGTCAGCGCCATCGGTACGGTCCGGCTTGCTGAGCACAACCACCGGCTGCGCCCCGGACCCTTCCACCAGCGACAGATAGCGCTCGATGCGGGCCGGATTGAAATCGCCGTCCAGGCCGGTCAGCACCAGCACATAGTCGATATTGGTGGCGATCACCTGCCGCTCGTAGCGCTCGCCGGCCGCCGCGCGCGACAGCACGGTACGGCGCGGCTGTACCAGCACGATATGCGGCGGCTTGCCCGCTTCGATCTCGACGAAATCGCCCACCGCCGGGCGCTCGGCCGGGTCCAGTCCGCGCTTGAGGAAATGGCCCGCCGGCTGGGCGCCGAAGACCTGTTCCCCATCGTGCAATTCGTAGCCGGCCCGATGCTGCGCCACCACGCGGGCAATGCGTCGCCCTTCCTCAGGCAAGACCTGGCCCCGCCAGCCGATGTGGCGGAGCCGTTCGATGGTCTGGGTCTCGCTCATGGGGCGGATTATGCCCATCTTCGCCGGGCGCCGGGAAAGGCCCGGAGCCAGAAAGCCATATGCCATGAAGTGCAAACGCTTTTCCGTTTTTTGCCTTATTCCATCCCCACGTTGCCCTAACTCGCTGTTAGGATCGTGAAAACCGGCGGCAGGCCGGCTTTTTTTCCATCCGAAAAGGACGAGAGACCGTTGTTCCCGATCAAGCCCAGCGCGCACCTGGCCGAAGTGCGCTATGAAATCCGTGGTGCGCTGACCCGCCGTGCGCGCGAACTGGAAGCGGCGGGCACGCCGATCATCAAGCTCAACATCGGCAACCCGGCCCGCTATGGTTTTTCCGTGCCGGCCCATCTGCGCGAGGCGATCGCCGCGCACCTGCACGAAAGCGAAGCCTACGGTCACGAACAAGGTCTGGAAGAAGCCCGCGAAGCCATCGCCGCCCAGCAGCGCGCCCGCGGCGCGCGTCATGTGCAGGTGGAACGCATCTTCATCGGCAACGGCGTCAGCGAACTGATCGACCTGAGCCTGCGCGCCCTGCTGCAACCGGGCGACGAAGTGCTGCTGCCCAGCCCCGATTACCCGCTGTGGAGCGCCGCCACCATCCTCAACGGCGGCGTGCCGCGTTATTACCGCTGCCTGGCCGAGAACCGGCACATGCCGGATCCGGAAGAAATGGAAGCCCTGATCAGCCCGCGCACGCGCGCGCTGGTGCTGGTCAATCCGAACAATCCCACCGGCGCGGTGTATCCGCGCGCCTTGCTGGAGCAGATCGTCGAGATCGCAGCGCGGCATCGCCTGCTGCTGTTGTGCGATGAAATCTACGACCAGATCCTCTACGACGGCGCCGCGTTCCAGCCGCTGGCCGAAATCGCCGGCAACACGCCATGCCTCAGCTTCGGCGGCTTGAGCAAAGTGCATCGCGCTTGCGGTTATCGCGTGGGCTGGCTCAGCCTTTCCGGCGATCCGGCGCGCACGCACGAATACCGCGATGCGCTGCAATTGCTTGCGGCCTTGCGCTTGTGCGCCAACGTGACTGCGCAATGGGCGGTGATTCCTGCGCTACAGGATGCCCCGACCATCCATGCGCTCACCGCGCCCGGCGGCCGCCTGCATCAGGCGCGGCAAGCCGTGCTCGATGGCGTCGCCGCCAGCCGGTTCCTGGACGTGGTCGCTCCGGAAGGTGCGATCTACGCCTTCCCGCGTGTACGCAGCGACGGCATCGCCAATTTCGACGACAACGCTTTTGCCTTGCGCCTGCTGGAAGAGGAATCCGTGCTGCTCGTGCCTGGTACCAGCTTCAACGTACCCAACAGCCGCCACATGCGCCTCACCCTGCTGCCGCAACCGGCGCAATTGCGCGAAGTGTTCGTGCGCATGGAGCGCGTGCTGGAACGCATGGCGGCCGAGGAAACGCCGCGAGCCGCCGTCGCTTCGGCCTGACCATGCCGCTGCGCTACCTCGCCCTGGGCGACTCCTACACCATTGGCGAGGACGTGCCCGCCCAGGCGCGTTGGCCGATGCAACTGGTGGAAAAGCTGCGCAAGCAGGGCACCGCCATCGACGATCCGCAGATCGTCGCCGTCACCGGCTGGACCACCGACGAACTGTCGGTCGGCATGGACCAGGCCGCATTCGCGCCCGGCTACGATCTCGTGACGCTGCTGATCGGCGTCAACAATCAATATCGCGGTCGTCCGGCAGCGGAATACCGCGAACAGTTCCGCGCCTTGCTGATGCGCGCCGTGGCCTTGGCCGACCACCGCGCCGAACGCGTGGTGGCGGTGTCCATTCCCGATTGGGGCGTCACGCCGTTCGGCTATGCCAGCGGACGCGACCGCGGGCAGATCGCCCATGAGCTGGATGGTTTCAATGCGATCGCGCACGACGAAGCGAGCGCAGCTGGCGCGCCGTTCGTGAACATCACCGGCATTTCGCGCGAGCACGCGGGGCTGGTTGCCTCGGACGGATTGCACCCCTCTGGCGCGCAATATGCATTGTGGACGGAAGCCATCGAACCGGTGGTGGCCGAGGCGTTGCAGCGCGCTGCCGTGCCCTAAGCAAGTCCTGATCTAACCGGCGAGACCTTCGTCTGGCCGTAGTTGGGGTGCAAACCCCAACGTTTCCATGTGCCTATGCATCACATGTTGGGGTTTGCACCCCAACCTGCACGTATTTGCACCGCTTTGGGCGCAGGAAATGACGAACGGCATCCTTTACTCTTCGTTAAAATTTTGAAACAGTTGTACCGGGAGAACACTGGGGCAACATCGCGAGGGATGTCCAGACGTTCGCGCGTCTAGCCGTATGGAGGGAAAAAACGGCAGGCATTTCCCCGTTGCGCCGGTGCTCTCTATCGCCACTATTCGGGGAGTCACCATGCAAGCCCATTACAATCGCCTGTCCATTGCAGTCCGCCTGGCATTGTCCGTCGGCATCGCTTCAACGGCCGCCATCGCCCACGCCCAGGACACCAGCACCCAACAGAACAATCCGGCGCCGCAGAGCACCGCGCAAAACGCCAACGAACAACCGCAGGCGTCGAAGGCCAAATCACTGCAGGCCGTCACGGTCACCGGCTCGCTGATTCGCCGCGTCGATACCGAAACCGCCAGCCCGGTGATCACACTGGACCGCACCGCGCTCACCGCCAACGGCGCACCGACGCTGGGCAACGTGCTGCAACAATTGCCCAGCGTTTCCGGCTACGCCACCAACCCCGCCAACAACAGCAACGGCGGCGGCGGCGCCAGCCCCACGCTGGAGGGGGGCGACGGCGCTTCGCGCGTATCGCTGCGCGGCATGGGCGCCAACCGCACCCTGGTGCTGGTGGATGGCCAGCGCATGGCCAACCAGGATCTCAACATGATTCCGCAGAACATGATCCAGAGCGTGGACGTGTTGGCGGAAGGCGCATCCACGGCTTATGGTTCGGATGCGGTCGGCGGCGTGGTGAACCTGCATCTGCGCAAGGATTTCAAGGGCGCCGAATTCAGCATCAATGACGGCATCTCCAGCCATGGCGACAGCCAGCGGCGCGGCTTCAACTTCACCACCGGCGCCAGCGGCGAGGCCGGCAACATCGTGGCGGGCATCGACTGGAATAAGTACACCCCGACGCTGGCTCCGCGGCGCGGCTTCTCTCAGCGCGCGTTGTATCTGTCCAGCGGCGTCGCCGTACCGCAAGGTTCGGGCACCATTCCCACCGGCCGCGTCCTGGTTCCGGCCGCGCTCACACCTGGCGGCTGCCATGTGAACGCTGCGGGCAACGCTTACGTCACCCTGGCCAGCGGCAACGGCAGCAGCCTCGGCGACTACCGCTGTTATGGCGGCTCCAACGACACCTTCAACTACAACGCCTACAACTACATCCAGACCGAGCAGAAGCGCGTGAACTTCTTCGTGCTCGGCAACTACAACATCACGCCGAACCTCACCGCGTTCGCCAACGTGTTCTACAACCGCACCAATTCCTCCGGCCAGGACGCCCCGGCGCCCACCAGCACCAACGACGGCTGGTACGTGGCGGCGAACAATCCGATCAATCCGTTCGGCGTCACCTTCGGCGCACCTCCGGGCTACACCGGCACCAGCTACGTGATAAGCGAGCGCCTCACCGGCCTTGGCACGCGCCTGCACACCTTCGACACCGATAACTTCCAGCTCAACACCGGCCTGCGCGGCCACTTCGGCCAGACCAGTTGGCTGTGGGACGCGAGCCTCAACTACGGCTACTCGAACCGCAAGCAGACCAACTACAACGAAGTGAACATCGCCGACCTGCAAGCGGTGATCAATGGCGGCGGCAACATCTTCAACCAGGCCGATCCTGCGGTGTCGTCGCAATTGGTCAAGGGCGTGGATGCGCCGGTCTACACGCTCACCAACACGATGAAGCAGGTGCAGTTCAACGCCTCTGGCGAACTGTGGGATCTGCCTGCAGGCGCGATCCAGCTTTCCACCGGCGCGTTGTATCGCTGGAACTCGATGAACTACACGGTGACGCCGGACGCGATTCTCAATCCGGGCACCGCCACCTGCGCCGTGCTGGCCGAAGCCTGCGGCTCGCCCGGCCGCGGCAGCATCAACGTGAAGGAGCTTTACGCCGAATCGCTGATCCCGCTGCTGTCGGAAAAGCCCGGCGCTTACTCCTTGAACCTGGATGTGGGCATCCGCGCCTCCGACTACAGCACTTCCGGCACCACCACCAACAAGAAGATCGCGCTGGAATACAAGCCGATCGCCGATCTGTTGATACGTGCCACCGCCACCCAGGTATTCCGCGCACCCAACCTCAACGAGCTGGACGATGGCCTCACCATTGGTGGGCCCACGGTCAACGATCCCTGCGTAGGCCTCAGTGCCGCCACGCTAGCGGCGCATCCTAACGCCTGCCAGTTCGTGCCGCCGAATTGGGCGGGCAATCCTATCCCGCAGATCACCTCCTATTCTTCAGGCGGCAAACCTGCCGGCGTCAACCTGAAGCCCGAACATGGCAATTCGTTCGACTTGGGATTGGTGTACTCGCCAAGCTGGCTGGAGGGTTTCTCCACCACCGTGGACGCGTGGCGCATCAACCTGCACGACATGCTGACGCCGCTGGCCGCGCAGACGGTGTTTAACGCCTGCTTTGCCAACGACAGCAGCCCGTATTGCAGCTTCATCCACCGCTACCCCACCAGCAATGCACTCGCCGGTGCGATCTATTACATGAGCACGCCGGTAGTGAACCTGGGCAACCTGAGCACCAGCGGCATCGATTTCAGCACCAGCTACGCCATCCCGCATTTCGATGTGGGCAGCTTCAACCCTGGCAACTTCAAGGTGGGGCTCAACACCACCTACACGAGCTCGTTCTACAACGACGCCACGCCAGGCCAGCCGGGTCAGAAGACGATCGACTATGCCGGCACATACACGCAACAGTTCGGCAGCATCCCCCGCTGGCGCGGTACGCTGACGCTCAACTGGTCGCTGGGCAACTGGAGTGCGCAGTGGCAGACGCGCTACATCCATCGCATGACGAACCTCAGTGCCGACTACGTTACGGGTGCGCCCGCACCGGTGGCATCAGTCCTGTACCACTCGGCACAGATCGCCTACACCGTGCCGGCGATCAAGACACGCTTCGAGTTCGGCGTGGACAACATCGCCGACAAGGTACCGCCGCTGATCTACCAGAACGGTCCGAACTACAACGTCGATACGTCGACCTATGACGTGCTGGGCCGCTACTACTGGGCCAGGGCCACGGTGAAGTTCTAATTGCGGAACCAGGCAAGCAAGACGCTCCCTCCCTTGCACAGGGGAGGGAGCCATGCACCACGCAGTACGCACAGCGCGGATACACCCCCTGAGCATTCCCGATCGCGAACGAGAAGCCGCCCTGCTCACCGCCTTCAATCAGGGCGACATGGACCGCGTGCTCGCCTTGAGCGAAGCGCTGCCTGAAACCGAAACCACGCTGCTGCTGCGCGCATTGGCGTTGCGTGCGGCCAACAGGTTGCACGAAGCACGCTCCCTGCTCACGCGCCTCACTCAACTGGCGCCACGCACTTTCGAATACTGGAACAACCTAGGCCTGGTCGCGCGCGAATCCGGCGATGTTGAAACTGCCGCCCAAGCCTTGCAGCAGGCCTTGACACTCGCGCCGCAAAGCGCCGATGCGCACTACAATCTGGGCCTGCTCCATCTGCAACTTAAGAACTGGCCGGCCGCCCGCGAATCGCTGCTGGGGGCCGTGCAGCTCGCGCCGGATTTCATCGAGGCGCGCCTGTATGCCGCGCATGCCAGCCATCTATGCGGCGACAATTTCGCCGAAGAAGCGATGCTGGAGAATGCCGCCAGCTGGCCGCCGCTACCTGCGGAGCAGGCATTGATGCTGGCGAGCATGCTGTCCACGTTAGGCCAGCAAGAAACCGCCTTGCACGCGCTGGACCAGGCGGCGCTGCCCCAGGACGACACGGCTCAAGCGCTGCGTGGACGCATCATTGCCATGCGTGCCCTGCTGCATGAACGCGGCAACCGGCTCGACCAAGCCGAACGCGAGCTGGCGCAACTGCCGTTGGACGATGTATCGACACAGCAACCGGAACTGGCGTGCGCCGCGTGGCTGGCCCATGCCGCCGTCGCCGCGCGTCGTGGCGACCGGGAACGCGCAGCAGTGCTGTACGAACGCATCCTTGCTCTTGCCGGCGATACGGAAGTGCGCATCCAAGCCGCCTTCGGTTTGGCCGCCGCACGCGACAAGCAGGCGCGCCACAGCGACGCATGGAAGGCCCTGCAACACGCGCATGCCACACAACTCACCGTGGCGCGCGCCATCGTTCCCGAACTGATGGCCCACGATAGCGAGCCGCTGGCGATGGCCGATCTTTGCGTCAGCCGCATCGAGCACGATCGCTGGAAACCCCTGGCATCGCCGCGCGCCGACCAGAGCCCGGTGTTCGTGGTCGGCTTTCCGCGTTCGGGCACCACGCTGCTGGAGCAGATGCTGGATGCGCACCCCGATTTCTGCGCGATGGACGAGCGCGCCTTTATCCACGAACTGACCGAGCGCATGAACTTCGCCGGGCAGCCCTATCCTGCTGCCCTTGCCGGGCTCACCCAGATCGAAGCCGATCAGTTGCGCGAGGTGTATGCGGCGATGGTGCGCAAGACCGTTCCCAACCTTGGAACGCGACGGCTGGTCGACAAAAACCCGCTCAACATGCTGTGCCTGCCGATGATCGCGCGGCTGTTTCCGGAAGCGCGCATCATCCTGTGCCTGCGCCACCCGTGCGACGTGTTGCTGAGCTGCTACATGCAACCGTTCCGCTCGCCGGCCTTCATGGTGCTGTGCAGTTCACTGGAGCGCCTGGCGCGCAGCTATGTGCGCGCATTCGAGCATTGGTTCAATCAGGCAGAAATATTTGCACCACGCGTGCTGGAATGGCGCTACGAATCCGTGGTCACCCGTTTCGACGAACACGTGCAAAGGCTCGGCCATTTCCTCGATGTCGAAGATGCTGCGCCGATGGCGCGCTTCGCCGAACACGCGCGCAGCAAGGGCTACATCAGCACGCCAAGCTATGCACAGGTGACGCAAGGCATCCACGGCCGCGCGGTGCATCGCTGGCATGCGTACCGCGAGATGTTCGAGCCAGTGTTGCCGATCCTGCGCCCGATGATGGAGCGCCTGGGTTACACCGATTCGTAGGTTGGGGTGCAAACCCCAACATCACCATGCATGTTGGAGCGGAATGTTGGGGTTTGCACCCCAACCTACACGGCTGCCGCGTTGAAATCGCCAATCGCTTCGATCAACGCGCTGACCGCCTCGCGTTCGGCTTCCGTCAAATCCGGATTCCAACTGTCCAGAATCAACACCGCGCGCGTTTCGCTACTGCGATTCCAGGCCTCGTGCTCGAACGTGTCATCGAATGTGACGCAGCGCCCTTCCTGCCACGCATGCGTCTCGCCACCCACGCGCAAGGCGCAGTCGGGCGGCACGATCAACGGCAGATGGGTGACCAGGCGCACGTTGGTCACGCCGGTGTGCGGCAGGATGTGCGTGCCGGGGCTGAGCACGGAGAACAGCGTTTCCGGCGCGTGCTCGCGGATGTGCGTGAGCGGCAGACTGTCCAGCAGCGCCGCGGTGCGCGGGCACGCCGCCGCGTGTTCATCATAGCGCTCGCCGTGCCGATAGAAGAAATACGCATCCCAGGCGGCAGGTTGCGGCCCGGAGGATTGCAGCATCGCCTGCTGCGATTGGCCCGGTGGCGCCGCGCCGAGAAACGCTTCCAGGTTTTGCTCCTGCGCCAGCACGACCCGCAGTTCGTCGCGTACCTCGTCAGCGGCGGCTTCCAGCGCGTCATGCCAGGGAAAGCGTTCGCGCGGGTAATAGGGTCGACTGGGGATGTCCGGAAAGTACAGAAATTTCGGCCGCTGGCGCGGATCGGCCATGGCGACGGCGCGCTCGCCCAGATAGCCGTCCAGGCAATGCTGCACCCGTCGCATCTCGCTGGCGCCATAGCGTTGCAGCAAAGGCTCCAGCACGCGATGGAACCAGGCCAGCCGCCCGGCATCGACATAATGCATGGCGTGCTTCACCGCCTCGCGCAGGCCGGGTGCGGTAGTGTCGTCGCTCAGCCAGCGCCCTTGGGCTTGCGCAGTGCGCAAGGCGCCGAAATACGCCGTCAATGCCTCGTGCGGCTGGCCCAGGCGTTCCAGCGCGATGCCCAAGCGCAGGCGCACCACGAACAACCCCGGCGCCACGCGCAAGGCACGACGCAGGGTATGGGCGGCAGCGGAAAAGTCGGCGTCGACCAATTGCGCCGTGCCGAGTACCTGCAAGGCCTCCACGTCATCCGGCGCTTCTTCCAGCACGCGCTTGAACAGCTGCGCGGCCTGCTCCAGATCGTCACGTTCCAGGCACGCACGCGCGGCATCCCGCCATTGCGCAAGCGGCGTTGCAGTGGGCGTGTTCATACTATCGTTCCCCTCCCCGGCCTGGCCTTTATCGCATACCAGCGGGCGCTTTCCCATCGTATTCGAGAGGAAAAATGGCCACGGCAATCGTTCTGCAACGATTTCGCCATGGCTCGGTGACCTTGCCGCATCAGACTGCACTCCCGGCGACCAAACCGGGGAGCGATGCCATGGCTATTCTTCGTTGCCGAAGCGCCTTCATTTCCGACGTCCATCTGGGCACACCGGACTGCAAAGCAGCCTACCTGCTGGATTTCCTGCGCAGCCTGCAATGTGAAAAGCTGTACCTGGTCGGCGACATCATCGACCTGGAAGCCTTGAGCCGCCGCCGCTGGTGGCATCCGGACCACGGCACGGTGATCGCCGAGGTGCTGGACATGGCGCGCCGTGGGATCGAGGTGACCTACATTCCCGGCAACCACGACTGCGCCTTGCGCGGCCTGGTGGGCCAATCCATCTGCGGCGTGCGCATCGAGTTGAACGCCATCCACGTGGGCGCCGACGGCCGCCGCTACCGCGTAAGCCACGGCGACGAATACGATCCCGAACAGATCGGCCGCAGCTGGATGCTGCACCTGGGCGAGGCGATGCATCGCTTCGTGTGCTGGGGCAACCGCCGCATCAACGCCTGGCGCCGCCGCATGGCGATGCCGTACCTGCCGCTGTCGATCATCGTGAAATCGCACGTCGGCAAGGCGCTGGCCTATATCCGCGCCTATGAGGAACGCGTGGCCGCCGGCGCGCGCGAACACGGCGTGGATGGCCATATCTGCGGCCATATCCATTTCGGCCAGGTGCGCACCATCGACGGCGTGGTCTATCTCAACGACGGTGACTGGGTCGAGCACTGCACCGCGCTGGTCGAGGACGAACACGGCGCGATGGAGCTGATCCACTGGAGCGAGCAGCCAACCGCCTTGGGCCACGCCAGCCTGGAGCAGGTGCAGCCTTCGCCGATGGCAGCATTGGCGCTGGCGCCGCTGGCGCGACGCAAGAAACCACAAGACATCGAGCTGCCGTCCGCCGCCTGAGCCGTAGGTTGGGGTGCAAACCCCAACATCGGAATGTATGGGGTGCGGGAAGTTGGGGTTCGCACCCCAACCTACGAAAGGGCCTTGATCCCCGCCGCGTCGCCTGCATTTCGGAAGGGCTACAATTGCCCCTTCTTTGCCGGAGTTCCCTTCCCCATGTCCCTCGAAACCGCCACCCGCGACCGCATCGAAACCCTGCTGAAAGACCACCGCGTGGTGCTGTTCATGAAGGGCACGCGCCACCAGCCCATGTGCGGCTTCTCCGCCGCCGCCGTCAACACGCTCAACGAGCTGCTGCCCGACTATCACACCGTGAACGTGCTGGAAGACCAGGACATCCGCGAAGGCATCAAGGCGTTCGGCAACTGGCCGACCATTCCGCAACTGTATGTGGAAGGCGAGCTGGTCGGCGGCGCCGACATCATTCGCCAGATGTACGGCAGCGGCGAACTGCACCAGTTGTTCGGCGCCACGCCGCCGGATCGCACGCCACCGGAAATCACCATCACCGACAAAGCCGCCGAGGCCATCCGTTCCGGCACCGCCAACGCCCAGGGCATGGCGCTGCATCTTGAAATCGGCCCCGACCACAGTGCCGGCTTCCAGCTTGCCCCGGCCGGCGACCACGACATCGTGGTCACCGCCAACGGCATCGAGGTCCATTTCGACCCCGCCAGCGCCCAGCGCGCCAAGGGCATCGTGATCGACTGGGTCTCCACCATGCAGGGCGAAGGCCTGAGCCTGAAGTTTCCCGGCGCCGGCGGCAGCGTCCAGTCGATGAGCGTGCAGGAGCTCAAGAACCGCCTGGCCGCCGGCAATATCGCCCTGATCGATACCCGCCCCGCCCAGGGCCGCGCCATCGCCAAACCCTTGCCGCAAGCGCGCATCCTGGAAGAAGAAGGCTACGCCGCACTCGCCAACCTGCCCAAGGAAACCCCGATCGCATTCATGTGCCATCACGGCATCTCCAGCCGCGGCGTAGCGGAGCAGTTCGTGGCGCATGGGTTTACGCAGGTGTACAGCGTAGATGGCGGTATCGATGCGTGGGCGGCGGAAGTCGATACGAGCGTGCCGCGGTATTGATCCGGCCGCACGCATCGCGGATCAAAGGCAAGCTCCCGGCAAATCCACCGGAAACCACCATTGCGCGGTCGATGCCGCGCAATGTGAGGACAAACCCAGGCGCTTTAATGCATGGGCGCCTGTCAAACCTCCGCCCACATGCGGACCAGGTTCGCACGGGATTTACTGATCAGATCGAACGTCGCGCTCTTGCCCTCGCGTTTGAAGGTCAGATGCTTGGCGTTCTCCATATCCCACAGGATCTCCCGCTGCGCAGGGTCGCGGATCTGGCTTTGCACCCACAGGACCGCCGCATCGCGCACGCCGCGGGTAACCGGCGTTACGTGATGCAACGTATGGGCAGGATAGGCAATTGCCGCACCCGCCTCGAGCTTGAACTGGCTGCCGACGCCATTCATGAATACGGTCAACTCGCCGCCGTCGTAGCTGCGGGGATCGGAGAGAAAAATGGTGATGGCAATATCGCTGCGTACCGCATTGCTCATACTGCCCATCACCGGCGTATCCACGTGCGGGCCGTATTCCATGCCTTGCGCATAACGGTTGAACAATACCGGAGTCGCCATGGCCGGCAGCAAGGCCGTCTGCAATTCACCGCTGCGCATGAACGCTTCGCGCACGATGCGAGCCACCTGCTCATATTCGGGCATACCCGGCGTTACTTGCAGATTCCGCTTGACCTCGCGCGCGGACCAGCCGGCGGTACTGGCGCCATCAGCAAAAGCTGCATTCTGCAGTTTGGATTGAATAGCCGCCAGCTCATCCGGACCGAGAATTGCGGGGATGCAGTGAATCAAGGCACTAGCCCTCTGTGGCGCAACGCCATCCATGGTAATCGCCCACCCCAGGGAGTGAAATGCCCGCTAGCTCTTTATCGCGAAGAACATGCAAGACTAGGCACCGGCACTAAAAAACAGTATCGGGTAACCCATGTCGTCACCGGCCCTCTCCCCCGCAGCACAGCAATGGCTGAGTGAAGCAGGAAAGGCGTTATCCCAGGGACGCGCGGATTTGGCCGAGCCACCGTTGAAACGCGTGCTGGCCGAGGCACCTGACTTTGCTAACGCGCAATTCCTGTACGGCATAGCCTGTCAGATGCGGGGCGACAGTCATACCGCCGCCCAATACATGCGCAAAGCCGCCCAGCAACGTCCGAATGACGTGAACATTCTCACCAATCTAGGGGGCGCGCTCTACGATTCGGGCGCAACCGATGAAGCATTCATCCATCTACGCCGCGCAACCGAACTGGCTCCCACGCAAGCATCAAACTGGTACAACCTTGGCAAAGCGCTGAAGCTGCATTGGCAACTGGACGAGGCTGCGGACGCTTTGCGACGCACGCTTGAGCTGGACGGGGGACATGTCAATGCACGCACGACGCTTGCCGATATTTTTACGATACGCGGCGATATACCCGCCGCGATTGCGCTATACCGCAAAGTGCTGGAGCTGCGGCCAGATCACGCGCTTGCCTGGCATTCGTTGGCCAACCTGAAAACGGTACCACTCACCCCGGACGACGCCAGGCAGATTCGGCACATTCTGCAAACCCGACAGCTTGCGCCCGATGATCGCGTATCGCTCGGCTTCAGCCTTTACAAGGCCTTGGAAGACCAGCACCAATACAGCGATGCGTTTCAGGCATTGCGCGAGGCCAATGCACTCAAACGACGCTTGGTGCAATGGGACGCCGCAGAGACACACGCGCATATCCAGGCCATCATCGAAGCATCCCGCCGCCCGCTAGCGGCACCGGTCGACCCCAACCTCGGAAACGAGGTGATTTTCATCGCCAGCCTTCCACGCTCCGGATCGACACTGGTTGAGCATATTCTTGCCTCTCACCCTCAGGTGGAGGGCGCCAACGAGATCGGCGATCTGCCACAGGTGCTCGACGAAGAGTCGAAACGGCGCGGTAAAGATTTTCCGCAATGGGTGGTTGATGCGACCCCTGGGGATTGGGCGCGCCTGGGTAAAAACTATCTTGCCCGCACTGCATGCTGGCGCAACAGACGCCCTTATTTCACCGACAAAGGCTTGCAGAACTGGCAATGGATCGGCGCCATTCGCGCCATGCTGCCGGGCGCCAGGATCATCAATTGCCATCGCGATCCGCTTGAGACTTGTTTTGCTTGCTATCGGCAGTTGTTCAGCGAAGGCGCTTACTTCAGCTATGACCTGAAAGATCTCGCCAGTTATTACAACGACTACCAAAAGCTCAGTGACTTTTGGCAAGGACATTATCCAGGCAAAGTGTTCGACCTCGCTTACGAGCAACTGGTGCAAGAGCCCGAAGCGCAGATTCGACGGCTTCTTGCGTTCTGCCAATTGCCGTTCGACGTAGCGTGCCTCTCACCACATCAAACGCAACGCGATGTGCACAGCACAGCCAGCGCGGCGCAAGTACGCCAGCCCATACGTGGCGATACCGCACGCAGCCCGCACTATCGGAACTTCCTGGCACCGCTGATGGAGCATCTCGACCATTGAAATGAAGACGGCCGCCGGTTGCCCGGCGGCCTTCTTGATTAGTCCGACAACCGACACCTTCCATGGCGCCGGTACATCGTCTTTCGCTGTTACCAATCGTACTTCACGCTGAAATCCATATAGCGCGGCATTTCCGTCGCCTGCGCGGTGTGATAGACCGGGCTCCAGTAACCCGTACCCTGGTTGCCACCATTCGCGCCTGGGCCAATACCAATAGCGTATTCGGTGTAGTAAAGGGTTGCGGCCTGCTCGTTGAACACGTTGTGGATTTCCCACTGCATGGTGAGGTGCTTGTTCGCCCAGGCCGGGGTGTAGGTCAACGCCAGGTTGAGCTGATGCGTCCACGGCGTATGGCCGCTCGTGCCCGGAGGAGACGGCTGGCCGCCGGCGCCAACCAAGGAGTACTGACTGCCCACAGGCTGGGTTGGATCAAACTTGACAATAGTCCCGTTGTTGGCCGGCGTACCACCGCAGAAATGCTGATACGGACCGGTGTACAAGCTCGGACTAATCTCGCTGCCGTAGCCGCTCAAGCAGACATTCGGCGCGCCCGACTGGATGATATACGTGCCGCTGATCATCCATTCCGGCGTGATGGCGTAGGAGCCGAACGCCTTCAAAGTGTGGCGATGGCTATTGGCCTGCTCACCGTTGGCGTATTGCATCAGGTCAGGGAAGTCCCACTGCGCCGTGGTCGAACCGGAGGCAGCGTTAATGCGTTGGTTCGTGATCTGTCCGATCGGCGTATCGGTGGGACCTTCGGTGCTGCCGTACGACTTGGAGAACACGTAGTCCACCTTGGCGTACCACTTGCCGTCCCAGCTGTGTTCCAGATAGCTCTCCAGCGCGTAGTAGTCACGCGACGGTTTCGGCATCGAGCAGTTCGATGACGTACCGGCAATACCGCCGCAGACAAGACCTGCACCCGTGTTCGGATTCCAGATGGCGTAACCGTCTGGTTGCGGGATGTAGTTGGTCTTGCCTGGATTGACCAGCCCCGGAATGATGCCACCTTCATAGAGAATGTCGGTATCGTCGACAAGATTGCCCGCCTTCTCCCAGGTCGCCTGCTCACCCCACACCAAGCCGGTATCGCCGAGCTGCTTCTGCATGCCCAGCACGTATTCGTCCTGATACTGCGGCTTGAGGTTGGTCGAGGCGTAGTTCTTGATGTTGCCGTGGGCACCGCCATTCTCGCCATCGGACGAGAAGAAACCGGGTACTGGACCACCGGTGTCCGCAACAGGAACCACACTCAACCCGGTCGGCTGGCCATTCGACGTGATGCCCGTGTAGGTATAGATAACGGAGCCGTTGATGGAACCGAATTGCGGGTTACGTCCGGCCAGACCCGCCGGCAACGCGAGATAGTAACGCCCTGCGTTACCGAAGATCTTGAAGGTGTTGTCGCCGAACACGTCCCAGCTTGCACCGATGCGCGGCGCCCATTGCGGGCTAGTTTCCTTCACGTAGGCTTCGCCACCGAAGCCGGTGTTTTTGAACTGGTCGTTGCGCAAACCAAGATCGAGCAACAGGTTGGGCATGACCTGCCAGCGGTCTTCGATGTACTGCGCTTTTTCGCGCAAACCAATCGAGACGTCCGTCTGCACGAGGGCTTGCTGAACGTAGTTGCCCGTAATGTTGCCCGCTCCATTGAGGAATGGCGCAGCAGAGATGCTCGATGGCGTACCGGTGAAGTAGTTCCAGGTGCCGCCACCAATGGTCGTGGCGCCGTCGTTGTCGTCGCGGTATTGGACGTTGTCGATACCGAACTTCAGATCGTGACTGTCGGTGACCTTCCAATCCAGGTCGATGCGCAGGTTCTCGGTCTTGGTGGTGTGTTGTGGATTGGGAAGGGTCTGAGTAACCAGTTGGGGAGCGGCAACACCCGGCGGCACGACAAACCCGGTGCCGAACGTGACGGGAGAAACATTGCCACCCGCGAAGCTGCTGTAGTAATCCGCACCCATCAGGCCGTACATCACTTCGAGCGTGAGGCTGTCGGTGATGTAGGAGGTGTACTTCAGGATTCCGATGTTGTAGGTATTCTTGAACAGCACATTCGGGGAGTAGTAATTGCCAACCGACTGGTTCGAGTAGTTGTACTGGTAGAAATTGCTGCTGGTTTCATTTTGCTGGCTTCTGACGCCCGTCAATTCCAGCACGTTGCTGTCGTTGATGTTCCAGTCCAACTTGCCGTACAGCTTGGGACTGTTCGTGGCACTCGTTTCATAGTAGCCAGAAGGCGACACCATACCGAAGTTCCCCGCCGCACCAGTCACCCCAGCATGATTGTTGCTGTCGTGCTGCCACTCGGCCGTCAGGAAGAAGAACAGCTTGTCCTTGATCAGCGGACCGCTGATGTAGGCGTCATACACGTTTTCCCAGTCGCTATCCTGCTTGCGGCCCCTTTGGATCTGGCCGTAGCCGGGCTGATAGTTCGTGGTGCCTTGCGGCGCCATGTAAGGCGCGCCGGGACTGACAACGCCGGTGCGCGGGTCGACGGTATAACCAAGCGCGCCTACCGGCGTCAGCGGATTGCTGTAATAAATGTTGTCGTATCGGCTTTCAGCAAAGGACGGAGCCCAGGATACGTACACACCAGCGTGCCACTGGTTACCACCGCGCTGGCCGACCTGGCTGATCACGCCGCCGGTCGAACGCCCGTATTCCGGGCCGTAACCGCTGGTGATGGTCTGTTGCTCGGCAATGGCGAAGTACGGCAGCCCAATGCCACCTGCGCCACCGATCGGATCGGTGGTGTTGAAACCATTGAGGTAATAGGCGTTTTCCACAACGCTGTTGCCGCCCATCGAAACCAGCGGCGAACCGGTCGGACCGGTACCGAGGCTGGAGCCGCCCGTGGCCACTCCGGGGGCCAGCAGCGCAATGGCTTCAGCACTGTGAGCGATCGGCAAGTTCTTCAGCTGCGACGCGGTGAGCACCTGCGTCTGGCGGGTGGAGGACACGTCGATCGCCGGCACCGAGTTGGCTGTCACCGTGACGGTCGCGAGGTTCTTCGTGTTCTCGGCAGAAGCCGCCGTAAATGGCACTGCCGTACCACCAGACACCGTAACTTGCACATGGTCCTGCTTGGACACCACGTTGCCGCCCTGCATCAGCGACACCGTGTAGTCGCCCGTCGGCAATTGATTGGCACCGAAGCGACCATCGCTGCCGACCGCTACTACGCGAGTCAAGCCAGTCTGGTTGTTGACGATACGAACCGTCTCGCCCGCCGCCACAGGTGCGGTACCAAACACCGAACCGGTAGTGGCCTGCGCAAGCAATTGCCCAGAAAAGCCGAACCCCATCGCCACTGCAACAGCCAACGCAGTGTGGCGCACGGGTGCTCTGTTCGACGCACGCGTGAACTTATTGCTCATACTCATTGAATGCTCCCCAGCAGCTAGAGTCAAAAAAAAAGCAAAAACCGCCAACAAACGTCCTGTCCCGGCGAGGTCCCACCCTGGCCAGATCACGAACGGACGGTTTTTTCCTCCCCATCCCCGACAAATACCCAAGCCAGAAGCAACACTTAACGGCTCTTTAGCATTTGTTATCCCGAAATTAAGGGCTCGAACGACTGAAAGTCAACGACAAATAATTACGGATGAAATCAAATAACTTGCGCTTCGCAAGTTATTGCGAAGCTGGGAGTCCAAACAGTATTTTTGCGCGGCCAGAAAGCCTGCACTCACTCTCCCAACTCATCCTCGAACCGAAGATGCTTCACGCTCCGTCCGTTCCTGCGCACCAACTTCAGTGCCTCGATGCCTATCCGGATATGCGCTTGGACATAGTCCGCAGTGATCTTGCGATCGCTCAATTCAGTCTTGACGCCTTCCGGAATCATGGGCTGATCGGAAACCAGCAATAGCGCACCGCAAGGGATGTGGTTGGCGAAACCGGCGGCAAAGATGGTGGCGGTTTCCATATCCACTGCCATGCAACGCGTGCGCCGCAAATATTCCTTGAAGGTTTCGTCGTGTTCCCACACACGCCTATTGGTGGTGTAGACGGTACCGGTCCAGTAGTCATGGCCAAGATCGCGAATCATGGTCGAGACGCCGCGTTGCAACTGGAACGCCGGCAGTGCCGGCACTTCGACAGGCAGGTAATCATTGCTGGTGCCTTCGCCACGGATGGCGGCAATCGGCAAGACCAGATCCCCAAGCTGGTTTTTCTTCTTCACGCCCCCGCACTTGCCCAGGAACAGCACTGCGCTTGGCTGTATCGCGCCAAGCAGATCCATTACGGTGGCGGCATTGGGACTGCCCATGCCGAAATTGATGAGAGTGATGCCGTCAGCCGTGGCGCTGGGCATGGGCCGGTCGCGTCCCTGTACCTCCACCCCGTGCCATTGCGCAAACAGGTCTACGTAATGGCCGAAGTTGGTCAACAGAATATGGGAGCCGAATTGCTCCAGCGGCACACCGGTGTAGCGCGGCAGCCAGTTGGTGACGATGTCGTGTTTGGTCTTCATGGATGCTCTTGGTTTCGGCACAGCTTATCTTTGCTGCGCGTGACCGGCGACGCCACGCCGGCAGAATGCCAAATCTCAAGCGCGTCTATCTTATCGGGCTTTTGGCGATGCACGACAACGAAATATGCATGGCACTCATAGGAACGCTCGCAAACCGGCATCGGTACTTGCTTTGACGACTCGGCCTGATTGAAATGCATGATTGAAATGCACGCCCGGACGTCCGCGCCCCTGTCCGCGGACTATGGTGTGCCGTCATACGCTTGTCCAAGCCTTTGATTTGCAGCGCCATCACGCTGGCACGCGATTTGCTGACCAATTCGCCGTGACATCACCAACCAGGGAGAACCCTTTTGAGTACGTTTCGCACGACGCTAGTTTTCATGCTCGCGATGATGGGATACATCGCCATTCCCCATGCATATGCGGCGGAGGAAGCGCAAGGCAAGTCATCATCACTCTCGCGCGAACAAGTCACTCACATCCTCGACAGCAACCGCATGATCAACACACCGCAAGGCGTGGACGAACAGATCAAAGTGCATATCGGAGGCATCGATCAATGGATATCCGTCCGCGGCAAGGATCGCCGCAATCCCATCCTGTTGTTCCTGCATGGTGGCCCGGCATCACCCGCCATGCCAGAGGCCTATACGTTCCAGACGCCCTGGGAAGATTACTTCACCGTGGTGCAGTGGGATCAGCGCGGCGCGGGCAAGACATATCGCGCCAATCCGGAAGCTGCCATGGAACCGGGCATGAGCGTTGATGGCATGACCAACGACGCGGCTGAACTGGTGCAGTACCTGCGCCAGCGCTATGGCAAGCAAAAGATCTTCCTGCTCGGCCATTCCTGGGGTTCGATCCTGGGCGTCACCCTTGCGCAGCGGCATCCGGAGTGGTTCTACGCGTACATCTCCACCGGCCAGGTGGTGAACGGCCGCCACAATGAAGAGCTGGGCTACGGCTTCGCTCTGCGTCGCGCCAAGGAGGAAAACAACCAGGCGGCCATCCGTGAACTGGAAGCCCTGGCGCCTTACCCGGGCCCCGGCAAAATGACGATCGAACGCGTCGGAATCCGCAGCAAATGGGAGATGTATTACGGCGGGCTCGCATGGGGCCGCAAGGATTATCAGTTCGAAGACGATGCCGAATCACTGTCACCCGACTACAGTCGCGAAGACCTCGATGCCATCGGCAAGGGCAGCCTGTTCTCGCTCAATCATCTACTGCCGGCGTTGCTCGATACGAATTTCGACAACGTCACGCACTTCGGTTGCCCCGTGATCGTCTATGTCGGCGCACACGACTACACCACCTCACATGAACTGGCCGAGGCGTGGTTCACGCACATCCAGGCACCGTCGAAAAAATTGGTGGTATTCGCCGACTCCGCACACATGATGATGCAGGAGCAACCCGGCCGCTTCCTGATGCATCTGGTAACGGATGCGTTGCCGCTGGCGCAAAAGGCAGCCGATGCAGCGCCGCCCGAGCTCGTGCGCACGAATTGAAACGACGAGCATGCCCGGCTGATGGTTTTCCGCCGGGCAGCTCCTGTGACCACAAGGACATCTACGTGGAAGCGGGTTCACATTCCCGGTTGAAGTCGCCGATGGCAACTACAAGATCGGTTACCGCTGCGCGCTCAGCCTCGGTCAGGTCAGGGTTCCAGCAGTCGAGAATCAACACCACTCGCGTATGCTCGCTGCGGTTCCACGCTTCATGCTCGAACGTATCGTCAAAGGTGACGCATCGGCCCTTCTGCCACGAATGCACCTCGCCACCCACGCGCAGCGCGCAATCGGAAGGCACGATCAAGGGAAGATGCGTGACCAGGCGTGTATTGGTGACCCCGGTATGCGTAAGGATGTGCGTGCCCGGCTGCAACACCGAAAACAGCGCCTCGGGAGCGTGCTCCCGAATGCGGGACAAGGGCAGCTTATCCAGCAGCGACGACGTACGCGGGCATCTCAGGCAATGCTCGTCGTAGCGTTCGCCATGCCGATAAAAGAAATAAGCCTCCCACGCGGCCGGCTGAGTGCCCGATGCGCGCAGTATCTCCTGAGTATT
This sequence comes from Dyella sp., assembly GCF_051954575.1. Taxonomy (GTDB): domain Bacteria; phylum Pseudomonadota; class Gammaproteobacteria; order Xanthomonadales; family Rhodanobacteraceae; genus Dyella_B. The sequence goes on from NZ_JBQCHP010000007.1 coordinate 25,264, forward strand.
GTCCTCGGAGGTTTTGCCCAAAAAAGCTTCGAGGCTCGGCTCGGTTGCCAATACGGCACGCAGTTCCTCGCACACATCTTCAGTAGCCGATTCCAGCGCCTCGTACCAGGGAAAACGTTCCCGCGGGTAGTAGGGCTGGCTCGGGATGTCTGGAAAGTAGAGAAATTTCGGCTTTTGGCGCGGATCGGAAATACCTGCAGGCTGTAGTCCCAGATAGATATCCAGGCAGCGATCCACGCGGCGCAGCTCGGCTGCACCATAGCGTTGCCGCAACGGCTCCAGCGTCTGCTGGAACAATTCTTTGCGGCCGGCAATGGCATAGCGCATGGCGTGCTTCACCGCATCGCGCAGGCCGGGCGCCGTGCTTTCGTCGTTGAGCCAGCGCCCGTGTGCCTGCGCCGTGCGAACCGCGGTGAAGTAGGCCATGGTCGCTTCGCGCGAGCGGCCCAGTTGCTCCAGCGCCAAGCCCAGGCGCAAGCGCGCCTGGAACATGGACGGTTCAATCTGCAGCGCACGATGCAGGTTGTCGGCGGCAGCTGCGAAATCCGCCAAGTCCAGTTGCACTGTACCAAGCAACTGAATCGTGGTCGCATTGGAAACCTCAAGCTTTGCCGTGGCCTGCAGATGAGCAAGCGCCTGCACCAACTCACCGCGAGAAAGGTGGCAGCCAGCCAGAAACTTCAGCGCTTCCAGGTCATCCGGTGCGCGTTGCAATATTTCGTTGAATGCGCGCTCCGCTTGCGGCAACTCTTGCCGATGCAAATGCGCGTGCGCAGCCTCGCGCCAGCGCGCGAGATCCGCCCCCCACGGTACGTTCATCTTTTCTACCCTCCCCAGGGTCGGGGCGCCCGCTTCGCAACGCGAATGAATCCAGGCGCCCTTGGTGCATACTAACTGTAAAATTTTTCCGCACAAATCCGGGGGAATGGTTGGTGGAACGGTTGAAAGCCTTGGATGCACGCACCGCCCAGTCCGTACGGGCCGCTGGCGCGGCGCTGGACGTGGGCAAAGCGGATGAAGCGGCCCGTCATCTGGCCGATGCGGCAATCCGCCACCCGCTGCATCCGGAAGTGCTGCGCATGCGCGCCGGCCTGCTCAGCATGCGCGGCGAGCACCCGCAAGCGCTGCAGTGCATGCGCCAGGCGCTTGAACAGCGGCCTGACGACGCGCTCTATCACAATACCCTCGGCACACTGCTGGGCCAGGCCGGGGATTACGACGGCGCCGTTCAAGCCCTGCGCCAGGCCTGCACCATGCAGCCGGACTTGGCCGACGCCTGGTACAACCTTGGCATCATGCTGACGCGAAGTGTACGCAACGAGGAAGCCGCCGAAGCGCTGCAACGCGCCGTGACACTCGCGCCGCAATACATGACAGCGCGCGCGCAGCTCGCCGATCTGCTGCGCATGCAAGGCCATAGTGCGCAGGCCGTCGAACACTATCGCTGCATCCTTGCCGAAGCGCCCTGGGCGGGCATGGCGTGGTGGGGTCTGGCGGATATGAAAACCCTGCGCATGACGGAGGACGACATCCGGCAAATGCAAGGCGCGCTCAGCGCCCCGCAGGCCACCGACGACGACAAAATGGCCATCGGCTTCGCGCTCGCCAAGGCGTTCGATGACCAGGGCCGCTACGCACAAGCGCTTGATGCACTGGCCGGCGCCAACGCCATTGCGCGCCGGCGCTACAGATGGCCGCGCGAAGCATTTTCCACTGGCATCTCCATGGTGCTGCAAGCCTTCGAAACGCCGATGGCCAGCGCGCCCGAATCGCTTGGGCGTGAAGCCGTCTTCGTCGTAGGCATGCCGCGCTCCGGCACGACGCTGGTCGAACAGATCCTGGCGTCCCATTCGATGGTCGAGGGCGCCGGCGAGCTGGCGGATTTGCCCACCGTGCTGGCCGAGCAATCCAGGCAAAGCGGGCTGCCGTTTCCCAGATGGGCGGCATCCATGACATCGGCCGATTGGACGCGTCTTGGGGAGCGCTACCTGCAGCGCACTGCACATTGGCGAAAGGCACGCCCGATTTGCATCGACAAGATGCCCGGCAACTGGATGTATATCGGCGCCATCCGCGCCATGCTGCCCGCAGCGAGGATCATAGGCTGCCGACGGGATCCGTTGGAAAACTGCTTCGCCTGCTATCGCCAGCGCCTGAACAACAACGAGTACACCCGCGACTTCGACGACTTGGCAGGTTTCTGGCGGGACTACGACCGCAGCCTTTCCTTCTGGCATGCGCGCGCTCCCGAACGCGTGCTCAAGCACGATTACGAAGCGTTGCTTTCCCAGCCGGAAACGCAGATCCGCGACCTACTGGCATTCTGCGATCTTCCGTTTGAGCCGCAATGCCTGCGCTTTCACGAAACCCAACGTGAAGTACGCTCACCCAGCGCCAACCAGGTACGACAGCCGCTGCGCGCCGACACCGCGCGAGCGCCGCAATACGGCGCACTGCTCGATCCGCTGCGGCGCGCCCTGGGATTGTCGCCGTGGCAGGCATGACCGATCCGGCCGTGCATCCGTACATCGCAAACCTCACAGGCGCCGTGGAATCGGAATGGCTGGCCTGCGCGCGCATGCTGGTCTCGCAGAAGAAGATGGCTGATGCGTTGGCGGTGTTGCGGGCAGGCATCCAGGCATATCCTTCGTCCGCGGAATTGCGGCTTGCCCTGGCCGGCTCGCTGCTGGAGCAAGACCTGCCGCGCGAAGCCGAAAGCATCTTGCACGCCTTGCTGGCCGAGCATCCCGGACACGCTGCAGCCGCGTTTCTGCTGGCGCGGCTGCTGCATGGCGAGGGCCGCATGCGTGCGGTGGCGGAGACCTTGCGCGCTCTTTTCGCGCAGCCCGGACAGGACATAGAACATCGCATCCAGGCGATCGAGCTGCTGGACGACTGCGGACGGCCGCAGGAGGCACTCGCGCTATGCGAAGAAAGCATCGCGGCCGGCTGCAACGATTCACGCCTGCATGTACATGCCGGCAGGCTTGCATCCCAGCTCGGTCAATTCGAACTGGCCCGGCGCCGACATTCGTTCGTACTGGAGCATAGCGAGCAAGCACTAGCCTGGCATGTTCCGCTGGCGCTGGCCGAGCTGCAGCGCTACGCCGACCGCACGCATCCGGATTTTGCGCGCTTTTCTGCATTGCTGCAGCGTACGGATGCCAATACGCCGGAGCGTGCCGGCGTGCTGTTTGCGCTGGCCAAGGCATACGACGACACTGGCGATTACGCGGAAGCCGCCGGCTACCTGCGGGATGCAAACGCGATTCGCCATGCCAGCGTGCGCTGGTCGCGCAAACTATGGCGCCGGAGCGTCGAGGCGCGCTTGCAGCGCGCTCCGCCCGCTTACCAACATGCAGCCTCCACCGCGTGGACACCCATCTTCATCGTTGGTGCACCGCGCTCGGGCACCACGCTGATCGCGGAGCGACTGGCGCGCCATCCACTAGTCTGCCTGCGCGGAGAACAGAACTGGTTTCCCCAGCTGGCGAGCGCGTTGGACGACGAGGCCCGCCCCAGTCGTGCCTTGATCGATCAGGCAGCGAACATTTACGCCAGGCAATTGCATCAGGATGACTCGGATGCGCAATGGTTCATCGACAAGCAGCCCTTCAATTTCATGCATGTCGATCGCATACTCGCGCTCTTTCCTAACGCCCGCATCATCTACTGCGTGCGGCACGCGCGCGACAACGCGCTGTCCTTATGGATGCAATCGTTCCCCGCAGGCGTTCAGGACTTCGCCTACGATCTCAACGACATTGCAGCGGTCATTCATGATGCACAACGCTTGTGTGTGCATTGGATGCAACGGTATGCAGCATCCATCCATGTACTCCGTTACGAGGATATGGTTGCCGACGCGGGTGCATGCCTTGCCAGCATTTCCGCATGGCTGAATCTTCCGCCGCACGATTTGCTGGCCACATCGGCCAGCACAAGCACCCTGCGCACTGCCAGCCTGTGGCAGGCGCGCCAACCCGTTCACAATCGCTCGGTAGGCCGATGGAAACATTACGCACCGTTCCTGCCGGAGCTTGGACGAATACGGGATCTCGCTCCCTTTTCGTCCCCTCTCCCCTGAAGGAAAGGGGATTGCGGTTTCAACATTCCCGATGCCGATTCGGCAACGGAATTACTTCCGATCCGTCGCCGTCGCATCGCGGGCAGCGCGGAATTCGGAATCCTTGGCCCAATTCGGCCACTGCTCGCTGTTGGCCAGCTCGTTACCGAGCGCGTAGAGAATCTGCAGGTCGTGCGCCATGCCGGTAAACGGCCAATTTGACTCCCACTTGTCGGAAGGCTGGTGGTAATGCTTGGCGACGTAGAGATCCTCGTAGGCTTTGCCAGCGGCCAGGCCACCGTTTATCCAATCGTCGCCAGACTGAAACGAGATGGCGGGCACGCCACGTTTGGCGAAGGAAAAATGATCGGAACGGAAAAAGTGCCCAGCCTCCGGTTTCGGGTCGGCCGAGTACGTAACGTTCCAGCGTTTGGCGGTAGCGATCAGGTCATCGAGCAAATCCAGCTTCGCGCTGCCGGAAATGGTGAAGTTGCGTGTGGGACCATAGGGATCAAGCGCATCCATATTGATGACGCCTACGGTTTTGCTCAGCGGATACAGTGGATTGGCCGCGTAGTATTCGGAACCGAGCAGCCCCTTCTCTTCCGCGGTGAAATTGAGGAACACCACCGAACGTTCCGGCTTCGGCCCCTTCGCAAAGACGCGCGCCAATTCCAGCACCGCAGCGGTGCCGGTGCCATTGTCGACGGCGCCGTGATAGATGCGGTCACCGCTGGCATCGGGCTGACCCACGCCAAGATGATCCCAGTGCGCGCTGTAGATCACGGTTTCGTCCGGACGTTTGCTGCCGGGCACACGCGCGACGACGTTGTAGCTGGTAATGGTCTTGCGATTGACGTTGAAGTGCGCGGAAAAAGATTCGCCGTTCAACACGACCGGCTTGAACTCGCGCGTCTGCGCCAGCTTCTTTTGCGCTTCGAAATCCAACCCTGCACGTTTGAACAAGTCGACGGCCACGTCACGCTGGATCCAAGCTTCCAGTGCCGGGTGCACATCGCCGGGCTTTGCACGCACGACGTCGAACATCGCATTCGTGTTGGAATTCTTCACCGTATCCCAGCCGTAGGACGCAGGACCGGATTCATGCACGATCAATATGCCGGCGGCACCCTGGCGCGCCGCCTCTTCGTATTTGTAGGTCCAGCGACCGTAATAGGTCATCGCCTTGCCGCCAAAATCACCGACGCCGGTTTCGTAATCGGGATCGTTGATCAGCACCACCGCGATCTTGCCGTGCAGATCCACGCCCTTGAAATCGTCCCAGTTCCGCTCCGGCGCCTTGACGCCATAACCGACGAAAACCAGCGGTGCATTTGCGATGTTCACCGATTGAGCGCCATTGAGCGCGGCGCGCGCAGCGATCTGCTCGCCCTGCTTCCAGCTCTCCGCCTTGCCGTTGATCGTAACCTTGAACGTCGGCGTGCCTTCGATCTCCGAACGCAACAACGGCACCGCTTGGGTCCAACCGCGCTTGCCGTCCTTGAGATCACCACCGGGCTGCAGGCCGGCCGCCTTATATTGCGCAATGAGAAAATCCAGCGTCTTCGTTTCCCCGGCCGTAGCGGGGCCACGGCCTTCAAAGGCATCCGAGGACAGGGTTTTCACATCGGCGGACAGATGCGCGGGATTGAATGTTGATGTGTCAGCGGCCGCAACGGCCATGGTGACGGCGAGAGCAAGCGCAGAAATAACAAGTCGTTTCACTGGCGATTCCCTATGGCTGGGGATATGTCGATGGTATGGGGCAGAGCGAGGCAAGTCCATGCGTTTCAGACATCCCTATTAGTGCCAGTCCACCGATTGCTGCTCATGGACTTGGCGTGCGCATATTTGGTCGCCCAGCATCAAAGCCAGCGCCTTTCTAGACGTCAACCGAATACCCCCAATGGTCCAGCATCGGTTTCAGTATTGGAAAAACAGGCTCCAATGCATCGCGGTAACGTAGCCAGCGATTCAAACCTTTTTTGTTTACCGGCTGGATCACCTGCGAATAGCTTGGCGTTGCGATGAAACCCTTGTTGCGCGCATGCTGGTCGAACTGCATGAGCGGGGCCGCATCGTCCAGGCCGAGGAACGCAGCAATCTTGCGTGTCTGCCCTTCCGGATCGGCCACCAGGTCCTCGTAACACGAAACGAACACGTTCGGCTTGAACACTTCCACGTGATGAAGCCAGTGCTCCATGGCAGAAACGTAAGCTGTTGCCAGGCGATCCAGTGACGTACATGCTGATGCCAATACGGCTGCGCGGAAATTTTGCATGTAGTTGCTGATCATCACATCACATGGATGGCGGAGCGCCAGGATGAACTTTGCGTTCGGGAACAAACGATAGATCAACGGCAGCCAAGACATGTTCAAGGGATTCTTGTCTACCAGGCGAGCATCCCAGCGACGGGTGATCTTCGAGCGCACCAGGCTCAAATAGCCTTTGCGGAGCTCATCGCAAATGTACTGGTCGAGCTTGTGCAAATCGCCCGGCAATTCGAAACCATGATCCTCGAGCTGATCATCGAGGATATTGAAAAACGGCCGCTCGTCCATGGATTGCAACGCCGGATGTGCATCCAGCATCTGTTCCAATAGTGTGGTCCCCGAGCGAGGAAAGCCCACGATAAAAATAGGCGAATCGGCGGCAGCGGGCGCGTCCAGCACGGGCCAACGCTGATATTCCTCAAGGCTGACGCGCGATGCCGTCAAAGGCAGCACGGGGGCATCGGGCTGGAAACGCTCTGCCACCGTCGTCTTCAATTCATCCAATTTCAACGCATGGCCGTGCCTGAGCGCATCGAGAGCGCGCTTGGTATCGCCCAGCTTGTCATACATCTCCGCCAGCACGAAATAGTGCGCGAAACCGTCATTCCAACGCGGCCCTGCCTCCTCCAACAGGACGCGGGCTTCGGCGACATTGCCGGCACGCATATACAACAATGCGCGTTGACGCGTAATTTCCAGGCGCGCGCTTTCATCCGAAGGGTCACAGGCTGCGTCGATATCGTTTAGCAACGCCCTGGCCGCATCCAGGCGATTCATCCGCTCGAGCGCGGCGGCCAGCGCCAGCTTGGCCGGCATCCACGTCGGCGAGCGAGCAACGATATCCTGCAATAGTTCGCATGCAATGGCTGCTTCGCCGTCCAGCTGAAACAGGTCGGCCAACTCCATTTGCTGCGCGTCATCCAGGGGCAGCCACTCGCGCCACGGACGCAGCAGTTGTCCGACACGGTGATCGCGACAGGTCGCGCACGCGCGCGCAGCCAACATCCGGGCCATCATCGATGAGGGTTCCAGATGGCAGGCGTACAGCAGGGTTTCCCGCGCTTCGTGGTACCGCTTCAATTGCAATTGAAGCTGGCCGAAGTTGATCAATTGATCCACATTGTCCGGTTGTAGCTCCAACGCCCTGGCGTAGGCCTGCGCCGATTCGTCCAGGCGACCGAGGTCGCGCAGAATCGTGGCGTAATTACCCCAGTGCAGGCTGCTGTCGGAGTGCCTCTGCGCAAGCTCTGCATAAACGGAAAGCGCCTCGTCCAACCGTCCCTGCCGATGCAGGCTCATAGCGAGCAGCAGCGCAAAGTCATCGTTCGCAGGCGTGCCCTGCCAGGCCGCTCGGCTCCATTGCTCCGCCTCGGTCAACTGTCCTGCCTGCAACGCCATCAGGATGTCTTGGATCGAACGAGTCATGCAACACCAGTAAAGAAAAGGGCCGCGCGGAAAAATCCCGCGCGGCCCTTGAGTTGAACACACCTACATGCTTGACGTCGATCAGAAGGTCAGCGTGACGCGGGCGTAGTAATAACGGCCGATCAAGTCGAAGTCTGTCGGGTCGGTGTTGGCGTTGAGCGTGTTGTTCGCATACAGGAACGGCGGCTGCTTGTCGCTCAGGTTGTTGACGCCGACGTCCACACGAGTGTGGTACGGCTCGAAGTTATAGCCGAACGAGATATCGTGGTACACCGTGGCGCCGTACTTGAACACCTGGCCCGGAATCGGCGAACCGCCGCCGTTGTTGGCGACCGGGTGGGTATCCTGGCTCGGGCTCAGCGAACCGTTCTGGAAGCGCCCGATGTAGCGCGTACGCCACGATGCCGACCAGTTGCCCATCGTCCAGTTGACAAAGGTCTGACCGCGCCAGCGCGGGAACAGGCAGATGCCGCCACCGCTTGGGCAAGTAGCCGCCTGCGGAGAACCATACGGCGCAAGATGCCCAGCGTCGTAGAAGGTGACGTTGGCGGCCGTACCCGGTGCGGTCTGCTGGTTGTAGTACTTCAGGTAGGTGGCATCGATACCGACGACGAAATCACCGAAGCTGAAATGCGGCACTTTGTAGCGGGTCGAGAAGTCGATGCCGCCGGTGGTGGTGGTGCCCAGGTTGGCGGTCGGCTCGATGATCTGATTGATCTGGCCGGCGTTGACGCCACTGGTGAAACGCGAGATCAGCGGACAGAACTGCGTGAGGCCGTCATAGCAGCTGTTGAGCACGGTCTGCGCGCCCACTGCCGAAATCGTATCGTTGATGTAGATGTGCCAGAAGTCGGCACTGAGCGACAGGCCATCCACGTAGCTGGGCGAGTACACGAGGCCGAAATCGAACGACTTGCCTTTCTCCGGCTTGAGTGCGAGGCCCGCATACTGCGCACCAGTGGCCAAGGCTTTGATCTGCTGACCCAGCGCCACGTCGGTGTTCACGAAGCTGCCGTTCAGAGGCACGCCTACGCAGGCCGGATTGGCGGCGGTGGCGCCGTTGCAGGGGTCATTCTTGAGCAAGGGTGCGTCGCTGATCGGCGAACCGAATACGTCGGCGACGTTCGGCGCACGGAATACCGTGGCCACCGTGCCGCGCAACAGCAGGTCGGAGATCGGATGGTATTCGATCGCAAACTTGGTGTTGTTGGTGTTGCCGATGCGGCTGCTGCCAAGGCTGCTGTACGAGGAGTAACGGTCGCCGACAGTGACGTTCAGCGACTGCACACCAGGCAGATTGGCCAACACCGGTACGAACAGCTCGAAGTAACCTTCCTTCACGTTGTAGCTGCCGGACAGCGGCGAACTACACTGACTGCCGAGGATACAGTTGCCGGTGCTCGGATCGATGGTAAGCAGCGGGTCGATATGGCTGCTGACTGTTTCCCTGCGGTAGTCCATGCCTGCAGCAAGCTGCACCGTACCGGCTGGCAGGTCGAACAGACCGCCGTTGGCCTCAAGCGTGTAAACCTGCTGGGTGTTGAGCGTACGGCTGTACGCCGGCCGTGCAGCTTCCCTCAGCGTCTTGGACGAGGCAGGGTCGAACTGGTTGAAGATGTTCAGCGGAGTACAGCCATTGCTGGCCGAGGTACAGGCCAGGTCCGCATTGATCACGTTCATGTTCGGCAAGTTCAACGTGGTGAGATCCTGCGCCGAACGACCGTAGTCGATGTTCAGGTCCCAGGTCCAGTTCTGGTTGAAAAGGCCAAAATCGCCCTTCAAGCCGCCGTCCCACTGATCAGTAGTGTTCTTGGAATCGGCCTGGCGATTGCCAATCGACACGGCACGCAGGCGGAAATCGTTGTGCGTGGGATCGAATGCGACGCCGAAAATGTTGTACGGGTTGTTCTGCGGGATCACCAGGCCGTAAGCGACACCCAGCAAGGCCGGCGCCAACTGGAAGCTGGCGGTGGTCTTGTTGTGGTAACCCTCGACATAGGCGGTCAAATGATCGTTGAACTTGTAATCGCCCTTCAACCAGACGCTGGTGCGCTTCTGCGGGGTATCGATCAGGTTGACCGAGGCGTAGTTGTATTTGTCGCTGTTGCCGAAGCAGTGGTAGTCGCTGCCGCTCGCACCAGAGGCCCCGGCGTTCAATGCAACGTTGCCGCAGCTTGGGAAGCCATTCGTTCCCTGCAGTGATTTTGGTACCTGGATGTGGCCGTACTGGCCAAAGCTTGAACCGCCGACAAACGAATGCACCGGCGTGTAGCTGCCACTGGACGTCGGACCGCCGCTGATCGACACCGAATTCTTGGAGAACTTGCGTCGGCTGGCCAGGATGCCGTCCGTCTGGTTGTAGGCGACGCCGCCCATGATGTCCCAGCTGTCCGAAGTATGGCCGAAGGCTGCGCTATAGGACTTCGAAGCACCATCGCCATGGCCGGACTGGCCATATTGCGCCGAGAGCATGGCGCCGTTGTAGTTCTTCTTCAGAATGACGTTGATGACGCCGCCGATCGCATCCGAACCGTAGATGGCCGAAGCGCCGTCGGTCAGCACTTCGATGCGGTCGACCATGTCGGTCGGGATCGAGTTGATGTCGACCAGGTTGTTGCTGGCGTTGTTGACGATACGACGACCGTCGATCAGCACCAGGGTGCGCTGCGCGCCGAGGCCGCGCAGGCCGACCGTGGTACCGCCGGTACCGCCGCCGTTGTTCACCTGCGGGTTGACGTTGCCGCCGGTCACCGCAGGAAGCGACTGCACCAGGTCACCCAAGGTCAGCTTGCCGCTGGCCCGGATGGCGGTCGAATCGATGGTGACCACCGGGTTGGACGTTTCCACGTCCACGCGGCGGATGTGCGAACCGGTCACCGTGATGGTTTCCAGTTGCTTGGCCTTGCTCTGGTCCGCCTGCTGGCTCTGTGCGCTGGTGTCCTGGGCAAATGCGACGGTGGCCGTCGAACCTACCGCGATGACGGCGCCCAGAGAAAGCGCGAGGCGAACCGCAGAAGAAAGTTTGCTGGTTCCATACTTCATTTTTGTAACCCCTCTCCCCGAATAAGAACTTTGAACAAAGGAGGTGAACTTCCCCTCCTACACAAACGCAGAAAATCGAACTTCTTTGCCCTTGGATGACAAGCAGGCGGTCACGTAGAGGCTGGTGCGCCTATGCTCGTGTTCGGATTGGCTCCCCACTTGACGGATGCTGCGATCCGTACACCCTTACGCCACAATTGCTCTCTTACAAAAAAATTACGATCCTCACAGGCCTGAGGATAACAGTCTTCTAACACAAAGGACAAGATTTCCCCACGATTCCGGTCGGTCGGCCAGGTTAGACTGCGCCTTGGTTTTCCGGACGAGCCCAAGCGCGCATTATCTTGCATGCTGGGATAGGCCAACATGGCTCGTTTTTTGCTCGCAGCGTTTCTCGGGACACCGGGAATCGCCAGGGAATCATCTTGACAGCGCGCTGGAGCCCGCCTGGCGCACACCTGGCATCGAAAAACTCCCCATATGACCGTCCCTCGCAGCCTTCCCGCATCGCGGCAAGGTCGTCAGATAGGTGCGTGCTATGTTGAGCACGCCATGCACTGAAGGGGGTTGGCGACATGCGAATGGGCCTGGCTATCGATGCATCCTGCGATCTGCCACAGGACTTTCTGCAGCAACACGACATCGCGGTCATGCCCATCGCGGTAAAGGTCGACAAGTCCACCTTCAAGGACGATCGCGATCCGGCTGAAATCGAGCGTTTTTTGAAGCTCGACCTGGGTAGCCGCAGTCACTCGGCGGAAACCGAGCCCTGTTCGGTGGACGATGTGCAGAAGCTGTTTCTGGACAAGCTGGTGCTGGAGAAGGATTGCGTGTTCTGCCTCACCATCACCGCCGGGCGCAGCGCGATTTACGACAACGTGGTCAAGGCCAGCTTTGCGGTGTTGAAGAACTATCGCAAGGTGCGCGAGCCGGCGGGCATCACCGGGCCGTTCCTGATGCGCGTACTGGATACGCGTAGCCTGTTCGTGGGTTCCGCGCCATGCGTGGTCGAAGCGGTGCGACTGATCCAGGCCAACGAGACGCCGGCCGCGATACGCGAACGGCTGGCGTACGTCGCCGAGAACTCCTACGGCTACATGCTGCCACGCGACCTGTATTACCTGCGCGCGCGCGCCAAGAAGAAGGGTGACCGCAGCGTGGGGCTGCTCAGTGCGGTGCTGGGTTCCACGCTGGACATCAAGCCACTGCTGCGTGGCTACCGCGGCGAGACCACGCCTGTCGGCAAGGTGCGCGGGTGGGAGCATGGTTGCGAGACGCTGTTCAGCTATGCGGCCGACCGCGTCCGCGCCGGACTGCTGGTGCCGGTGATGTGCACGGCCTACGGCGGCGATCTGAACGAGCTGCCCAAGCTGCCCGGTTATCAGCAACTGGCCGATGCGTGCCGGGAATGCAACGTGATGCTGATGCAGGCGCCGATGAGCATCACCGGCATGGTCAATGTGGGCGAAGGCGCGGTGACGGTCGGTTTCGCTGCCGAAGAGCACCACGTCGAATTCTGATTCCTCGGTCAAGCGTAGAATCGCGGCATGACCCGCTCATGCGCAATCGTCATGTCGATGGCTTTCCTCGTTATTGCGCTGGGAATGCCGTCACCTGCGCCGATACGGGCGGAAACGCTTACCGTATATAAGTGTCGTGCAGCGAACGGGCAACTGATTTACCAGGGCACGCCTTGCGCACGCGACCAGCAGCAGCAAACCATGGAGCTGGACGATCGCGGACCGGCTGCTTCGCCGCTGCCAACACCGCCGAGCTCGCCGCCCGCGCATGTAGCTGCTACGCCGGCACCACCTCCCGCCGCGCCACGTACACCGCCCTCCACCATGTACCGATGCGCGCGCGCCACGGATCGCAGCACCTATCTGAGCAGCAACGGGAATCCTCAGCCCTATTACGCACCGATCGCGATGACCGGCATGCTCCCTACCCCGCTCGGGCACGTCGCGCCGCGTGCGTCGCCGAACGCGGCGATGGTCGCCAGCAACTACGTGCTGGTGCAGGACCAGTGCGAACCGCTTACGCCGCAAGACACCTGCGCCACCTTACGCGATCAATATGATGAGAACGAACGCAAACTGTCGCGCGCATTCAAGGCCGATCAGCCGGCCCTGCTTCAACGCGAGAAAGAGCTGTCCGCCGAATTGAGCCATTGCTGAGCAAAAGCTGCGCAATGTCATGCAAGTGATTGCCGCATAAGCATCGCGAGCGCTTATCCACAGGGTTGCCACCAGCCTTTCCCCAAGTGTTGTGGAAAAGTGCAGACGCTCAGAAGCCGTAGTTCAAAAACCCACCATCCACCGCCAGCACCTGTCCGGTGATGTAGCTTGCGGCCGGCAGGCACAGAAACGCGATGGCGGCGGCTACCTCTTCCGGTTCGCCGATGCGGCGCAGCGGTGTGCGGTCCAGCACTTCGTCAAGATAATCGGCATCGGCCAGCGCCGGTTCGGAACGCTGGGTGCGGATATACCATGGAGCCACCGCGTTGACGCGAATGCCGTCGATGGCCCATTCGGCCGCAAGGTTGCGCGTAAGCTGATGCAGCGCCGCCTTGCTCATGCCATACGGCGAACCCGTACGCACGTGAGTCACTCCGGATACTGAGCCCACGTTCACGATCGCCCCGTTGGCGTGCTGCGCCAGATGCGGATGCGCCAGCCGGCACATTTCGTAGGCGGAAAACAGGTTTTGCTCGAAAATCGCGCGATATTCGGCGTCCTCGTAGTCCAGCGTGGCCTTCGGCGCGTTGCCGCCTGCGTTGTTGACAAGGATGGAAAGCGGCGTGCCGAGGTCGGCGATCCAATCGAACACGGCCAGCCGATCCTCGGGCTCGCTGACATCGGCGGCGAACGCCAGCACTTCCACGCCAGGGTAATCGTCCGTCAATTCCACGCGGACCTGCTCCAGATAGTCGTCATCGCGCGCGACCAGCAGCAGGTCCGCGCCCAGCCCGGCGAGCTCGCGCGCGGTGGCATAACCAATGCCTTTGCTGGCGCCGGTGATCAGCGCGGTGTGTTCCTGCAGTTGCCAAGCATCGATGCGGCTGTTCATGGGCGGAGCTTAGAACCTCTGTTCGGTTTCTGCATAGGTTGCCCGGCCGGGGGCGGCTTGTTCTCGCTGCCGTGTGGCGAGACACTTGCCACTTGCTGATCGAGGTGGCGCCATGAAAACCGCAACCGTGTTGCTCTGCCTGCTGGCACTCAGTGCCTGCCACAACAAACCGCCGCAACCGCAATCCGATCCCAAGGCCGCCGCGCAGCCCAGTGCGCCATGGGACGCCATGAAACACGACGAACAACGGGCGAAGGACGTGCAGAAAGTGGTCGACAAGCAGGCTTCCGAGCAGGACAAACAGGTCGATCAGCAGACGCAATAATGCGCGTCCTCGTACGGACGTTTAGGCGTCCGTACACGTTCAACGCTTGCCATCGTTCCGCGTTGCAGGCAAGGTTCGGGCATGAGTCCCGACGCCACACATCCCCAATCCATCCCCCTGCTCGACATCCACGAAGCCAGCGTGCAGCGTGGCGAGCGCCTGATCCTTGACCGACTCAGCCTGCGCCTTGCCAGCGGCCAGCATACGGCCATTCTCGGCGCCAACGGCTCGGGCAAATCCACGCTGATCCGTCTGATTGCACGGCAGATCTATCCGCTTGCACGTGAAGACGGTCAGCCGGCGATCCGCATTTTCGGGCGTGATCGCTGGAACGTGAGCGAGTTGCGCAGCTTGATCGGCATCGTCTCGCCCGCCTTGCAAGGCGACTACACCAGCGAGGAATCGCCGCTGGAAGTATTCGATGCGGTGGTGTCCAGTTTCTTTGCGGCGCGCGGCTTGTGGGTCAACCATCAGGTGACCGAGTCCATGCGCGAGCGCGCGCTGAAAGCACTGGATCAAGTGCAAGCGTTACCGTTGATTGGCCGCGAGATGGCCAGCCTGTCCACGGGCGAGGCGCGACGCGTGTTGATTGCACGTGCGCTGGTGCATCGTCCGCGAGCATTGTTGCTGGACGAACCGTGCACCGGCCTGGACCCGGCCAGCCGTCGCCGCTTTCTGGAGAATCTGCGCCAGCTTGCGCAAAGCGGCATGACCTTGCTGCTGGTGACGCATCACGTCGAGGAAATCCTGCCGGAAATCGATCACGTGGTCGTGCTGCGCAATGGGCAATTGCTGCGGCAAGGCAGCAAGGCGAACACCCTGACCGACGAGGTGTTGAGCGCCGCATTCGACATGCCCGTAAGCGTGGAGCGGCGTGGCGATTATTTCCACGCCAGCGTGGGTTGATCCGTAGCTGCAGGCAGGCTGGGATGCCATCCCAGCCTACATCTACTGCGGCGAGCAGAAGCAATATGCGTAAACGTTGGGATGCCCCGCCTGCGCCGTGCGCAGCATTTCCAGTTCTGGCGCCATCGTCTGCAATTGCGCAAACCAGCTGGGCAATTTCAGACCATAACTCTGCAGCGACGACGCCATGGCCGATTGATTGAGACTGACCACAAAGCGCTCGAACGCACCCTTCGGCTGTTCCTGGTAGCGCACCGCGTAATGCTTGCCGAGCTTCGCCAGATCCGCCGCTTTCTGGATGGCGGCATCGAGCCCGCCAAGCTGGTCGACCAGTCCGCGTTGCTGCGCCTGGCTACCGGTCCACACACGGCCCTGCGCGATGGCGTCGATCGCGGAGTAGTCCTTGCCGCGCGCCTTCGCTACGCCGCCGACGAAATCGCGATACCCCTTGTCGATGATCGACTGGATCACCGTGCCGACCTTCGGATCGAGCGGCCGGGTGATGTTGAACGCACCGGCCAGCGGCGCGGTGCTCACGCCGTCGCTGGTGATGCCGAGTTTGCCCAGCGTGCCCGGCACGGTGAAGAACATGCCGAAGATACCGATCGAGCCGGTGATGGTGTTAGGTTCGGCGTAGATCTGGTCCGCATTCATCGAGATCCAGTAGCCGCCGCTGGCCGCTACGTCGCCCATCGATACCACCACCGGAATGCCGGCTTTGCGCGTCAGCGCCACTTCGCGGCGAATTTGCTCCGCGGCATATACTTCGCCGCCAGGTGAATTCACGCGCAACACCAGCGCCTTGGTGCGCTTGTTTTCGCGCGCGCTGCGCACCAGCGCGGCGGTCGATTCGCCGCCGATCGAGCCGGCCGACTGCTGCCCGCCGGAAATCTCGCCCTCCGCCACCACCACTGTGACGGCGGAAGCGCCGGGCTTGTCGCGATCGGGCACCACGGCCGAATAGCGGTCCAGGCTCACGCCTCGAATACCGTGGCCATCCTTGCCCGCCGGCACGCCTTGCGAACGCAACGTGTCGATCAGTTCCTCACGCGTGGCAAGGCCATCGATCAAATGTTCGTCGAGCGCCAGCTTGGCCAGATCACCCTGCATTGCCTGCAGGCGATCGGGCAAGCCATCGATGCCTGCGCGCACGGTAGCGGGATCGAGCTTGCGCAGCTTGGCGACGTCGGCGATATAGCCGTCCCAGAGCCCGCCCATCCAATAACTGTCGGCCTCCTTGGATTCCGGCGAGGCATGGTCGAGCACGAACGGTTCGGCCGCGCTCTTGAACTGGCCCACGCGGAACAGGTAGACGTTCACGCCCAGCTTGTCGAGCAGGTCCTTGTAGAACAGGCGATAGTTCGCCAGCCCCGTGATGAACAGGCTGCCTTGCGGATCGAGCAGCACACGGTCGGCGTGCGCAGCCAGGTAGTACTGGTATTGATCCAGGTCCGAGCCCCACGCGATCACCGGCTTGCCGGCGGCGCGGAAGCGATCCAGCGCCGCGCCCACTTCGGTCAGCGCCGCAAAACCGCCGGCGTGCATATGCCCCGGATCGAGCACGATGCGCGTGATGCGCGAATCGGTCGCCGCCGCGTCGATCGCATCGACCAGGTCGCGTACCTGCACTTCCTTGGCTTCGTCGCCCGAGAGCTTGGACATCAGACGCTGCAGCGGGCTGACGCTGTATTGCTCCACCAGCCGCCCTTCCGGCCGCAGCACCAGCACGCTGCTGTCCTGGATGTCGTTGACGTGCTTGGCCGCGCCCACCGCCAGCAGCATCAGCACGAACAGTCCGAGGAACGTGAAGAACAGCACGTTGAGGATGATCAGCCGCACGATGTTGAGGCCGCGCCCGAAGACACGCAGGAAGGCCCAGAATCCGTTCGGTTGCCGCGGGCGGCCGATGGGCGGAGGTGTGCTCATAAATGCTTCGAAATCCTTGGCCGCATGCCATGCAGCTTACGAAGAGATGGTCGCATCCGCGACGCTTGGCGCAACAGGGCCAAACGTCCCGACTCGATGCCGGCGAGCGCTGCGCCAGAAGCGCACGAACAGCAGCACGGCCGCCATGCTGAGGCCGGCGATCAGGCCCATCCAGATGCCGCGCGCACCCAGGCCGGCATGGAACGCCAGCCACCAGCCTACCGGCATGCCGATCATCCAATAGGCGAACAGGGTGATCGCCATCGGCACGCGCGTGTCCTTGAGGCCGCGCAGCGCGCCGTTGGACGCCACCTGGATGCCGTCGGAAAACTGGAACAAGCCCGCCAGCGCCAGCAGCTGCGCCGCCAGCGCAATCACTGTCTGGTCATGCGTATAGAGCGACGCGATCAGGTGTGGAAAGCCCAGCATCAGGCAGGCCGACGTCGCCTGCGTCACCAGCGTCAGCCCGATGCCGCAGAATCCGGCATAGCGGATGCCGGAGGCATCGCCGCGCCCGACCGCATTGCCCACGCGCACGGTGATCGCCATCGCCAACCCCAGCGGCACCATGAAGAACAGCGCCGCCACATTCAATGCAACCTGGTGGCTGGCCACCATGTGCTCGCCCATGGTGCCGATCAACAGCGCCGCCGCCACGAACAGGCCGCCTTCGGCCAGCAGCGTGATCGCCATCGGCAAGCCGATGTGCACCAGCGCGCCGATGCGTTTGAGGTTCGGCCATTCGAAATGGGTGAAGACGCCCAGCCCCTTATAGTTGCGATGGAAATACACGTAGGTGCCGAACGACAACATCTCGATCCACAACACGGTGGCGGTGGCGATACCGCAACCGCGCGCGCCCATCGGCGGCAACCCCAGCTTGCCGAACATGAAGACGTAGCCAAGCGGCAGCAACAGCGCCAGGCCGCCGAAACTGAAGTACATCGACGGACGCGTCAGCGACAAGCCTTCGGACAAGCCACGCAACGCGAAATAACAGGTCAACGCCGGCGTACCCCAGCTGATCGCACGCAGGAATTCGCCTACGTCGCTGTACAGGCTGGGCGAGACGCCGATCAGCCTGATCAGCGGTTCGGCGTGCCTTATGAACAGCCACAGCAGCACGCCCATGGCCAGCGCCAGCCAGATCGCCTGGTGGAACACCTGCCCCGCTTCGTGCCGGCGACCGGCACCGTCCAGCTGCGAGACCGACGGCGGCACCGACATCATCATGCCGATGCCACTGACGATCGCCAGCGACCAGATGTTGGTACCTATTGCCACCGCCCCCAGTACATGCGCGCCGACGTGACCGGATAGCACCGCATCGATCACATTGCTGCCGATCGCGGCGAGCTGGGTGAGGATCAACGGCAGGGCCAGCCGCACAGTGGCGACGATCTCCCGCGCGACCCGGGCTCGGTCGATATGGATGGGTTTCATGGATGGGTACTCCAGGGCCGATCATTCTACCCCGTTCCTTGTTTCCCGCTCTCCTGCCAAGATTTAAGGCAACACTGACCAAGTATCGCCGTCGTCATGATGCCTGGAAGGCTCGCAGGGTGTGTTGCGTGGCGCCGGGAAGACTGGCCGTCTTGCCAAGCCGCGCGGCGCAGCCTGCGGGCCTTCCAGGCATCACCCCATCATTTACATGCAATACGTGGGGCCAGCCCTGTCTGTCCGCATGCCTTCGGTCCGCCGTCTCGACAGACCACCAGTCTGCCTTCGCCGACGGCCCTATGGCCTGCGAACAGACAGGGCTGGTGACGACGGCGATACTTGATCAGTGTTGCCTTAACGCTACACCAGGGGATACGCGCATGAAGGAACTGACCATCCACAAAGGCGCGCTCTGCGCCAATTGCCAGACGCCGCTGGAAGGCGAGTATTGCCATCACTGCGGCCAGTCGGTGCACAGCGTGCTGCGCCCGGTGCACGGCCTGTTCGAAGAATTCTTCGAAACCTTCCTGCACGTGGACGGACGTATCCTGCATACGCTGCCGGCGCTGTTCCTCAAGCCCGGCTTTCTTACGCTGGAATATTTCAGCGGCCGGCGGGTGCGGTATATCGCCCCGTTCCGCTTGATGTTCGTGCTGTGCCTACTGTCGTTTTTCGCATTGCACCTGGCCACGGACGTGATTGCGCATCGTGTGCAGCAGCGTCACCAGCATGCCGTGCTGGTCGATCAGGGCGAGGATTTCTCGCAAGCGCAGACCGCGAAGCAAGTTCAGCATCAGCTCGATCGCAAGCTGGCGGCGCTCGAAGCCACTCGCACCATCGGCAATACCGCCATCGCCAGCCAGGTGGACCAGGCCGAACAGAAGCTGCGCGAACAGGCGAACGCGCGCCTGATCGAGCTCGGCGCGCCACCCAGCACGTCGACCGCGAGCAAGCCCGATGACGACGCCACCGAACAGTTGGATACGCCCATCAAGCCGGTCCACATCCGCTGGCTACCGGATTTCGCCAATCAGCGCCTGACCGATGCGCTGGACCATATGAAGAAGAACGGCAAGGCGCTTGCCCATCACGGCACGCCCGCACAGCGCCAGGAAGCCTGGGATCACCTGGCCGCCGGTATCTACGGCGCACTGCCCGGCACCATGCTAGTGCTGGTGCCGGTGTTCGCCCTGCTGCTGAAACTGTTCTACCTGTTCAAGCGCAGGCTCTACATGGAGCACTTGATCGTCTCGCTGCACAGCCATGCGTTCCTGTTCCTGAGCCTGTTGCTGATCGTCATCACCGGCCTGCTTTCCACCTGGCTCAAGTCGTACGCGGTCTGGGCCGGTTCCATCGTGGGCTGGCTGCAGGCCCCGCTCATCCTGTGGATACCGGCCTACCTGCTGATCATGCAGAAGCGGATCTACCGTCAAGGCTGGGTGATGACGGTGGTGAAATACGCCTTCGTGGGCTGGTGCTACTTCTGGCTGCTGCTGCTGTTCCTGGCGGTCGACTTGATCCTTGGCCTAGCCCACTGATTGTTACTTCCGGAAGGCCAAAAGCCTGGTTTTGCACAGCGTCAAGGTATTGACATACAAACCTGTCAAGCCCGTGAAGGCCCCTAGGACGACCTCGAAGCGCTCTTTCAACACATTGAAACCCTTAGGGATTTTTAGCTGGTCAAAAGTTGAACAGCCTGTCACAAGACCCGCTCTGATGCGCGAAACGGGCTCCTCTCAACGGCACATCCACAGACTTATCCACAACTCTTGTGGATAAGGGGAAAACCCAGGCTTTGTGAGCCACTTAGCGGTTTTTCCTAGATGACAGGGCAGCAATCGCCGGCAAGCATCCAGCGTGGCTTCCCTGTCGGATTTTCGTGAGTGCGTACCCGCCGAGCGCGATACACTCCCGCCCACGCCGGACTCCCTCGGACGTCATGTCTCTCGTTCTTCGCATCGCCCTGCCGGTTCCGCTAGCTACCCTGTTCGACTACCTGCCGCCCGCGTCGGGAACGGCGGTGGCGGGCAGCCGGGTGCTCGTACCCTTTGGCCGCAGCAAGGTCGTGGGTGTCGTGGTGGAAACCGACGTGCCCGCGCAGGTAGGCAACACCCGGCTGAAACGCGTGCTGCGCATGCTGGATGACGAGCCGTTGCTCGATGCCGAACTGATGCAGACGCTGGCGTGGGCCGCCGACTACTGGCTCGGCGCACCCGGCGAAGCCTACGCCAACGCGCTTCCCTTGCTGCTGCGCGAAGACAAGGCGCTGCCGGAAACCCGGGAACCGAGTTGGCAGTTGACGATAGCCGGACGCAGCGCACTGGATGCCGGTAGCCGGCGCGGCGGCAGTCGTGCTTTGTTGCAGACCCTGCTTGCCGGCCCGTTGTCCGCGACGGAGCTGGATGCAACCCTGCCCGACTGGCGCGCTGCCGCACGTCGGCTCGCCGAAGCGGGCCTGATCGAACGCGCCGAACCCGCGCCTTCGGCAACATTCTTTCCCGCCGCGCCTGCGCATGCATTGCATGCGGAGCAGGATGCCGCGGTGGCCGCGGTCACCGAAGCCTTCGGCTGCTTCCAGCCGTTTCTGCTCGATGGCATCACCGGCAGCGGCAAGACCGAGGTGTATCTGTCGCTGATCGAACGCACGCTTGCGCAAGGCAGACAGGCGCTGCTGCTGGTGCCGGAGATCGGCTTGGCGCCTCAGACCGTGCGCCGGCTGCGCGACCGGCTGGGCGTGCCGGTGGAAGTGTTGCACTCCAACCTTGCCGAAGGCGAACGCGCGCGCGCGTGGCTACGCATGCGTTCGGGCGAAGCGCGCGTCGTACTGGGCACACGCTCGGCGGTGTTCACGCCGCTGCCGCATGCGGGTTTGATCATCGTCGACGAAGAACACGACAGCGCGTACAAGCAGCAGGAAGGCTTTCGCTATCACGCGCGTGATCTGGCGCTGGTGCGCGGACGCGCCTTGCAAGTGCCGGTGCTGCTCGGTTCGGCCACGCCGTCCCTGGAAAGCCTGGCGAACGTCGAAGCCGGCCGTTATCGCGCGCTGCATCTGCGTTCGCGTCCTGCCGCCACGCAGTCGCCGCAGGTGCAGATCGTCGACATGCGCGCTCAGCGCCTGGAGCACGGCCTTTCGCCCGCGTTGCTGCATGTGGTCGGCGAAACCGTAGCGCGCGGCGAGCAGGTACTGGTGTTCCGCAATCGTCGCGGCTATGCGCCGGTGCTGCTCTGCCATAACTGCGGCTGGCATGCTGAATGCCCGCGCTGCGAACACCCGCTTACCTTGCATGCCGCATGGCGCAAGCTAGCGTGTCACCACTGTGATCTGCAGGCGCCGGTGCCATCCGCTTGCCCCGCTTGCGGCAGCCAGGAGCTGAAACCACAAGGCCAAGGTACCGAGCGCCTGGAAGAGACGCTCACCGCACATTTTCCGCAGACGCCAGTGCTGCGCATCGATCGCGAAACCACGCGCCGCCGCGATGCGTTCGAGCAATTGCTGGACAACCTGGCGCAGGATGCTCCGGCCATCCTGGTCGGCACGCAGATGCTGGCGAAGGGTCACGATCTGCCTAATCTCACTCTCGTAGCCATCGTCGGCGTGGACGAAGGCCTGCTCAGCGTGGATTTTCGTTCAAGCGAACGTCTCGCCCAGCTGGTGGTGCAAGTGGCCGGACGCGCAGGACGCGCGCGTAAGCCCGGGCGCGTGCTGTTGCAGACGCATCATCCCGATCATCCGCTGCTGCGCACCTTGCTCTCGCAAGGTTATGCCTCCGCGGTGAAAGAACTGCTTGCCGAACGCAAGCAGACCGGATTGCCGCCTTATGGACACCAGGTGCTTCTGCGTTGTGAAGCGCATCAGCGTGCGGCAGTCGATGCGTTTCTTGCCGAAGCGTGCGCGGCCTTGCCCGATACGAGCAAGTTACAGATCGCCGGTCCCATGCCTGCACCGATGCCGCTGCGCGCCGGACGCCAGCGCGGGCAATTGCTGATCGAAGCGACCAACCGGCGCGATCTGCATGCCGCAGTGCGGCCGTGGTCGATGCAGCTTGCGCAGTTGCCGAGTGCGCGCAAGGTGCGCTGGTCCTTGGATGTGGATCCGATCGATCTGTATTGATCGCGCGCGCAACGCATAAACGAAAACGGCCTCCGCGAGGGAGGCCGTTTGCACGAGCGTGTGAATGCCGGCTCAGGCCGCAAACAACGCGCGCATCTTCTTCATCGCGTTGGCTTCGACCTGGCGGATGCGTTCGGCGGAAACACCGTACTCATCGGCAAGATCCTGCAGCGTGGCCTTTTCTTCATTGAGCCAGCGGCGCTGGATGATGTCGCGCGAGCGTTCGTCCAGTTTTTCCAACGCGCTGGAAAGGGTTTCCAGCTGGTTGTCGGTCTGGTCGGCGTCGGCGACGTTCTGGTAGGGATCGGCGCCATCGTCGATCAGGAACGCTTCCGGTGCCGGCTTGGCGTCTTCTTCGGCATCCGCCGGCGCCTCGAAGCCGATGTCGCGGCCGGACAGGCGCGATTCCATCTCGCGCACGGTAGCTTCCGGCACACCGAGATCCTTCGCGACCATGCGTACTTCCTCGGCGTTCATCCAGCCCAGGCGCTTCTTGCTCTTGCGCAGGTTGAAGAACAACTTGCGCTGCGCTTTGGTGGTGGCCACCTTCACAATGCGCCAGTTGCGCAAGATGAATTCGTGCATCTCCGCGCGAATCCAATGTACGGCAAAGCTGACCAGGCGCACGCCCTGGTCCGGGTCAAAACGCTTGACCGCCTTCATCAGGCCGATGTTGCCCTCCTGGATGAGGTCGGAGAGCTGCAAACCGTAGCCGTTATAGCCACGCGCCACGTGGACCACGAAACGCAGGTGCGACATCACCAGTTTGCGGGCGGAAGCCAGATCGCTCCCCTCAAGGTATCGGCGTGACAGGTCCTGTTCTTCTTCCTGGCTGAGCACCGGGATGCGGTGCACCGCCGAGATGTAGGCATCCAGGCTGCCAACGACGCTAGGAACCGGCAAATTGGCCGTCACCAAGGCTTGGGACATGTTGGAACCTCCTAAAGATGGGGTGGAGCTTAGCACTCTGGCACTTGGAGTGCTAAAGGCACCGGCGAGTTCCGGCGCCTTTTATGTACCGAATAGTACACGAATCCCGGGCGCTTGTCCATGTGGGGTGGATGCCCGGCGAAGGGGTTTCAAGCATGACTTCCGGGGAGTGAATACGCGGTCTCGAAATTGCCAGCATCCCGTGGGCGGCCCGCGGCTAGCCAGCCGCCTCCAGTTGCGCTCGGGGCGGCAGGGACCAGTCGACAGGCGCCTGCCCGTGCGCCTGCAGGTACCGGTTGGCGGCCGAAAAATGCCCGCAGCCGAGAAACCCCCGATGCGCCGACAGCGGCGAGGGATGCACCGCTTTCAATACGGCATGCCGGCGAGTATCGATGAGCTGACCTTTGCGCTGCGCATAGGAACCCCACAACATGAAAACGATGCCCTCACGCTCGCGGTTGAGCGCATCGATGGCCGCATCGGTAAAACCCTCCCAACCTTTGCCCTGGTGCGAGGCGGCCAGCCCGCGCTCCACGGTGAGCACCGCGTTGAGCAGCAGCACGCCGCGGTCGGCCCACGGCGTCAGGCAGCCGTGGTCGGGCGGCGCAATGCCCAGGTCACGCGCGATTTCCTTGAAGATGTTCACCAGCGACGGCGGCGCAGGTACACCCGGGCGTACCGAGAAGCACAAGCCATGCGCTTGCCCCGGGCCGTGGTACGGATCCTGTCCCAGGATCACCACCCGCACCGCATCGAACGGCGTGTGCTGGAACGCATTGAAGATTTCCGGCCCCGGCGGATAGATCACCTTGCCCGTGCGTTTCTCCGCACGCAGGAATTCGGACAACGCCCGCATCTCGGGGCGTTGCAGGTAATCGCCGATACGGTTTTTCCAGGAAGGCTCGAGCCTGATCCGCTCTTCGTCGCTCATCGGGACAGCATGCTGTTCGGTAGCCATCTATGCATGATAACGAGTGGGTGGAGCGCCGTATGCGACTTATCTCGGCGCGTCGGGCTGCTGCTCCGGCATCGCCTGCTGGAATGCTTCCAGCTCCGCACAGGCGGCATCGATGCGCCGGATCGTCGGATAGTCGTCCGGCGACATATTCCAGCGCCGCGCGTTGTACACCTGCGGCACCAGGCACAGATCGGCCAGGCCCGGCGTATCGCCGTGGCAATAGCGGCCGGTGTGCTTGCTGCTCGCCAGCATCGTTTCCAGTGCCTGGAAGCCGACGCTGATCCAATGCCGCATCCAGCTGCCTTTGCGTTCGTCATCGGCATCGAATTGCGCGCCGATGTGTTGCAGTACGCGCAGATTGCCGAGCGGATGGATGTCGCAGGCGACCATCTGCGCCAGTCCACGCACGCGAGCGCGCCCCGCCGCGTCGGCCGGCAGCAGCGCCGGCTGCGGATGGGTTTCATCGAGGTATTCGACGATGGCCATGGATTGCGTGATCACGCGATCTCCATCGACCAGGGCCGGCACCAGTTCCTGTGGATTGATCGCCACGTAGCCGGGCGAATGTTGCTCGCCGCCGTTGTGCAGCAAATGCACTGCCCGCGTTTCGTAACGCAAACCCTTTAGATTCAGCGCAATGCGTACGCGGAAGGCGGCACTGGATCGCCAGTAACTATAGAGAACGAGGCTGGAGGACATGAGCCGATCCGTGGAAAGGAAGCCTAAGTTTATTCCCTTCACTGTTTGCATCGCCGCAGGGCGGGCGGGAAAATACGCAGTTCCGGCCTTTGTGCCCACCTTGTCCAAGCTGCCAGGAGTTTTCCCGTGACCATCACCCGCATGAGCGACCTCGACCTGCGCGGCAAGCGCGTGCTGATCCGCGAAGACTTGAACGTGCCGATCGAAAACGGTCGCATCACCTCCACGCAGCGCCTGGACGCCTCGCTGCCCACCATCAAGGCCGCACTCGCCGCCGGCGCCAAGGTGATGGTGATGTCGCACCTGGGTCGTCCGAAGGAAGGCCAGTTCGATGCCGAATCCTCGCTCGAACCGGTGGCCAAGTGGCTGGGCGAACACCTCGGCAAGCCGGTGCGCCTGGTTGCCGATTATCTCGGTGGCGTGGAGGTGGCCGAAGGCGAAGTGGTGGTGCTGGAAAATTGCCGCATGAATGTCGGCGAAGGCAAGGATGACGAAGCGCTGGCCAAGCAGTACGCCGCGCTGTGCGACGTCTTCGTCATGGATGCCTTCGGCACCGCCCATCGCGCGCAGGCGTCCACGCATGGCGTGATCAAGTTCGCGCCGGCCGCCGCGGCAGGCCCCTTGCTCTGCGCGGAACTGGATGCACTCGGCAAAGCGCTGGAACATCCCGCGCATCCGCTGCTGGCGATCGTCGCTGGCTCCAAGGTGTCGACCAAGCTGACGTTGCTGGAAAACCTGATCGGCAAGGTCGACCAGCTTATCGTCGGCGGCGGCATCGCCAATACGTTCATTGCGGCGATGGGCCATTCGGTCGGCAACTCGCTGTACGAGCCCGACCTGCTGCCCGCTGCCAAGAAAGTGCTGGCCGACGCCAAGCGTCGCGGCGCCGAAGTGCCGATGCCGGTGGACGTGGTGGTGGCGCCGGAATTTTCCGCGCACGCACCGGCGACGGTCAAGGCGGTGGATCAGGTGAAGGACGACGAGATGATCCTGGATATCGGTCCTGAAACCGCCAGGTTGTACGCCGAACTGATCGCCAAGGCCGGCACGGTGGTGTGGAACGGCCCGGTCGGCGTATTCGAATTCGATGCATTCGGCAAAGGCACGGAAGTGCTCGCGCATGCGGTGGCCGACTCCAAGGCGTTCTCCATCGCCGGCGGCGGCGACACCCTGGCCGCGGTGGACAAATACGGGATCGAGGACAAGGTGTCCTACATCTCCACCGGCGGCGGCGCGTTCCTGGAATTCCTGGAAGGCAAGGAGCTGCCGGCGGTGGCGGCGTTGAAGGCGCGGGCGGCGAAGTAATTTCGCGAAGCGGCGATGATGACGATATAGGTTGGGGTGCAAACCCCAACGTCGTCATGCACGCATGTTTCGGTGTTGGGGTTCGCACCCCAACCTACCATTTTTTATTCTCGCGCTCCGGCCGCACCCGAAACGCCACGCTGATCCGCATTCCCACCGGATGATGCAATTTCGGAATGCTGTGGTCGTAATGCAGCTGCGCGTTCCAGCCCATCAACAGCAGGCTGCCGGCTTCCAGTTCCAGCTCCGTCTTCAGCCGCGGTGGTTTCTTGCGCTGGATCACCATGGTGCGCGTCGCGCCCAATGACAGCAGCACGATCGGCTGGTGCGGGATCAGCTCATGCAGCTTGTCGTTATGCGGCGCCACACTGTCGTGCTCATCGCGATAGCAGTTGAGGCCAATGCTGTTGAACGGCGCATCGACGTGCTGCTTCACCACCGCCAGCGCATCGCGCAGCACGTTCGGCAAACCTGGTTTGGCGATGGCGTAGTGGCAATGCAGGCGTGGCACGCCCACCAGGCGCTCGTACATCATGCGCGTGCTTTCGTGCCAATCGCCCTCCTCCCGCAAGCTGTTGAACCAGGATGCCGCCAATGCGGGCGTTATGACTTCCGGAAAATAGGTGATCGGTCCGGTAACGTCATCGGCAATCCTTTGCACGCCTTGTTCGAAAAGTAGCGTTTGCATAGTGCCTCAATGAAAGTCGCGCGAACGCGCATCCAGATCCGCCAGCAGGTGGCTGAGATCGCGCAGCCGTCGCGCAATCAGGTGGCTTACGCCGTCGACAGCCTCCCAGCGCCCCTCGATCGCCAGCAGGCGCGCCTCCAGATAGGGGCGGCGCTGGGTTTGCGCGATGTGACTCCACACCACGACGTTTACGTTGCCGAATTCATCCTCGAGGGTAATGAAGGTGACGCCGCTCGCCGTCTGCGGCTGCTGGCGTTGCGTCACCAGACCGACGGTACGCACCTGCGATGCATGCGGCCGCTTTTGCAGGCTGCGCGAATCGAGATATTTTTCCGCGCGCAGGCGACTGCGCAGCAGCTTCAATGGATGCGGCCCGAGACTCAGTCCACTATGCGCGTAATCGGCCGTCATGTTTTCGACCGTCGTCGGTAGCGGCAGTGCGACATCCTGCTCGCGCGGACTGGCGCGACCGAACAACGGCAGTTGCGCTTCCACGCCCGAGGTGAGCCATAGCGCGCGATGGCGATGACCGGCCAGGCCACGCAAGGCGCCTGCATCGGCCAGCAGATCCTGATGACGCCGGTCCAGTTCGGCGCGTGTGCAAAGATCGACTACGTCGTGGAAAGGCGCGAGCTTGCGTGCATCGGAAATACGCAGCGCGACCTTCTCGCTGCAACCCCGCAATAGGCGCAGGCCCAAACGCAAGGCCAATCCTTCCTTGCTGTGCTCGTCGGCCTCCAGCGTGCAATCCCATTCGCTGTAGCGCACATCCACCGGACGTACGCGAACCTTGTGGCGTTGCGCATCCTGCACGATCTGACTGGGACCGTAAAAACCCATTGGCTGGGCATTGAGCAAGGCGCACGCAAAGATGCCCGGCTCGTGGCATTTCAGCCAACTGCTGGCATAGGCGAGATTGGCGAAGCTGGCGGCGTGGCTTTCGGGGAAGCCATAACTGCCGAAGCCTTGTATCTGCTTGAAGATCTGTTCGGCGAATGCTTCCGTGTAGCCGTTTTTCAGCATGCCACTGATGAGCTTGTCGCGATGTTTTTCCATGCCACCGTGGCGCTTCCATGCCGCCATCGCGCGGCGTAACTGATCGGCTTCGCCTCCCGTATAGCCCGCGGCCACCATGGCCAGTTTCATCACCTGCTCCTGGAACAGCGGCACGCCCATGGTGCGCTCAAGCACCGGGCGCAAGGCTTCGGATGGGTAGGTGATGTCCTCTTTTCCATGCCGACGCTGCAAGTAGGGATGCACCATGTCGCCCTGGATCGGTCCTGGACGCACGATCGCAATCTGGATCACCAAGTCGTAGTAACTGGCCGGCTTGAGCCGCGGAAGCATCGCCATCTGCGCGCGGCTTTCGATTTGGAAGACGCCGATGGTGTCCGCGCGCTGGATCATCTTGTACGTTGCATCATCATCCGGATCGATCGTCGCGATATCCACCGTTCTGTGACGATGCTTCGCCATAAGATCGAAACATTTGCGCAGGCAGGTCAGCATACCGAGCGCCAGGCAATCGACCTTGAGCAGACCCAGGGTGTCCAGGTCATCCTTGTCCCACTGGATAATGGTGCGATCGGGCATGGCGGCGTTTTCCACCGGCACCAGTTCGTGCAGCGGCGCGTCGTGGATCACGAAGCCGCCCACGTGCTGGCTCAGATGGCGTGGCTTGCCGAGCAGCTGCACGGTCAGCGACAGAAGCTTGCGCATCACGGGCGCATCCGGATCGAAACCTTGCTCACGCAGGCGGTCATGCAGGGAAGCATCGCCGAGGCGGAAGTAGCAGCGGCCGAGTTTTTCGATCTGGTCTTCGGGCAATCCCAACGCCTTGGCCACGTCGCGCACGGCGCTCTTGCTGCGATAGCTGATCACCGTGGCGGCAATTGCGGCACGCTCGCGGCCGTATTTGTTGTAGACGTACTGGATGACCTCTTCGCGCCGTTCGTGTTCGAAATCGACATCGATATCGGGCGGCTCGTCGCGTTCCACCGAAATGAAACGTTCCACCAGCAATTTCACCTTCGCGGGGTCAGCATCCGTCACGCCCAACGCGAAACATACGATGGAATTGGCCGCGGAGCCGCGACCCTGGCAGAGAATGCGTTGGCTTCGTGCGTAACGCACGATGTCGTGCACGGTAAGGAAAAACGCTTCGTATTCCTTTTTCTCGATCAGTCTCAGCTCGTGCTCGATGGTGGTTTGGATCTCCGCCGGCACGCCTTGCGGCCAGCGCCATCTGGAACCTTCAGCCACCAGCTGACGCAGCCATTGCATGGCCGTGCAGCCTTCCGGCACCAGCTCGGCGGGATAGCGGTAATGCAGATCCCTTTTCAGATCGAACGTGCACCGCTTGGCGATACGCACGCTTTCGTCCAGCAACGCTTTCGGATAGATCGTTTCCAGCGTGGCGCGCCGTCGCAAGTGACGTTCGCCATTGCGGAACAATAGATCGCCTGCCTCGGCGATGGTCTTGCGATAACGGATTGCCGTCATCGTGTGCTGCAGCGGCAGGCAGCGGCGGATATGCATATGCACGTCGCCGCTTGCCACGCGAGGCAGATGCAAGGATTCGCCCAGGATTTCGAGCTCGGCCAGGCGCGCATCGTCATCGCCATCGCGATGCAGCTCCACCGCCAGCCAGGCGCGATCGCCGAATATGTGCTTCACCCATGCGCCCTGTTCGCGATCCGGTTTGCGCACGGGAATCCATAGCGCCAGCGTGCCAGGTGCCCCATCGGCGAGGTCTGTTCTGAGCAGGCGATATTCGCCTTTCTCGGATGCGCGTCGTCCCTTGGTGATCAGGCGGCACAGCGAAACATAGCCTTGCTTGTTTTCCGCCAGCAACACCAGCTTGGGGCCATCTTCAAGCTGGATTTCCGTGCCGACGATCAATGGCACTTTGCTATCGCGCGATGCCTCCCAGGCGCGCACGATGCCGGCGAGCGAGCACTCGTCGGTGATCGCCAGTGCGGTGTAGCCGCAATCGTTGGCGCGTTCGAACAGTTCGCGCGCGCTGGAGGCCCCGCGCTGGAACGAGAAATCCGACAGGCAGTGCAGTTCGGCGTAGTCGCTCATGCAAACCACCCGTGCAGCATCCAGCCGCTCTGCTCGCCCGGTGCGCAATAGACCCACGCGCGCTGGCCTTGTTCCGTTTCGACGATGTAGTAGTCGCGGCGCACCGTATCGTCGTCCCACCAACCGGTTTCCATGCGCTCGGGACCGGCGAGGATGCGCAGCGCACCGCGTAAAGGGATGGGCTGATCCAGCAGCCACGTGGGGCGAGCGCGTGGCTCGATAAAGCCTTCATCCTGCTCGGCGATGCGTTGCGAATGCTCAGGGCGTGGGTCGATGGTGATGCCCAGGCGATAGACGGCGCGATCACCGAGCCGCGCGCGCAGGCGTTCGCGCAACTGCTCCAAAGGCAGCGCGTTGGCGGGGCGTTCGTCGAACAGGTCGCGGCCGGCCGGTACGAAGCCGGGCAAGTCATGGGCGATCAGGCGCAGCGACAATACCGGCGCGGAAAGTTGTATTTGCTCGAGGCGACCGCGCGCCGCTTCGAACAGCACGTTGGCATCGCGCTCGGGCGAAAGCATGCCGACCGGCACCTCGGTGGCCGCGTTGTCGCGATGCTCCAACCGCAAGGCAAAACGCTGCACGCCACCATCGCGGCCGGAGAGATACGCCGCGAGGTCGCCGGTCATGCGCTTCAACGGAAACACCAGGGCGGCGATGTTTTCCACTTCGTGCGACAGTTCGATGCGCCAATCCACCGTATCGGGCGGCATATACAGATCCAGCCCCGCAGGTATACGGCCCAGCAGGCGATCGATGGCTTGCAGCAGTTCCGCACCGAAACGCCGCTGCAAACCATCGCGCGGCATGCGCAGCAATGGCCCCACCTGGCGGATGCCCATGCGCGGCAGCGCATCCACCGCCTGCTCGGGCAAATGGCTTTTCTGCAAGGGCACGGCATCGAGTGCGCGCTGCATGGTTTCTTGTGTAAGAACCGCCATGCCATCGCTCACGCCGGCAAGCACATGCGCGGCATGCGGCGTAGGTGCCGCGGCGATGCGATGACGGAAACCAAGCTCGGTAAGATCGCGGCGCAGGCTGCGTTCGATAGCCGGCCAGTCACCCAAAAGGCGGCGGCTGCGACTGATTTCCAGCACGATGGCATGCGGCAGCAGCGCCACTTGCGAGCTGTAGCGATAAGCGACACCCGCCAGGAAGCGTTGCCAGCGATCCGCATCAGCGGGGTCGTAGGGAATCGCTTCGAACTGCGCCAGCAAGGCTTGCGCGGCATTCAAGCGCTGACCGACATGCAAACCTGCGCGTTGTGCCGATGCATTCGCCGCCACCACGCAGCGTGCGTTCGCCGGGCCATCCACCAGCACCAGCGGACGGTCATCGTCGCGACGGCGGAGGACACCATCCAGTGCCAGGTACGGCAAGCTTATGCAGGTCCACAACATGCGCCGTCACCATCACTCCCCGCTCGTGCCGAGAGTGGGGAATTTCACTATGCCCTCGCCTGCTTGCAGGAGAGGACCAGGATGGAGTTCGTCGTGGACTTGGGAGGCTTCACCCCACCCCAGCCCTCCCCTGCTGCACGCAGGGGAGGGAGTTGTCTGCGGCGAGTCGTACATGCGCAGCAAGTCAATGGGCTGCGCGGGTGCGTTACCGCCGCGACATTTGCGTATCCATAGTGATGGCTGCGGTTTGGCGGTGAATTCCAAACGCAACGCCGCCGGCGAAGCATTCGCCAGATAGCGACTGTCGCGAAACACGAATGCCAAGGCACGCCCGGTATCTGCAGCGACTTGCAAGCGTCGCAGGCTGCGATCGTCCGCCTGTTGCGGCCATGCCAGTACGGCGGCGCAACTGCCGGATCGCAGGCATTGTTCGGCCGCCCACAGCACGTGTTTTTCGTCCGCCTCGACGATGTCCACGCGCTGCAGATCCACGCCCTGCTGCCGCCAGCCCATCGCGCATGGCGCATACGGCGGCGCGATCAGCATGATGGGACGCTGCCCTTGCGTGAGCCGTGCAAGCGTCGGCAACAGCAGGCGCAGTTCACCGATGCCATCGGCAGGCAGCAGGATTTCGGTCAGCGAGGCTTCCGGCCAACCGCGCGCCGGCAAGGCGGCATCCAGCAGCGGCCAGCCGGTGGAGTGCCCGCCTTCGGTCGGCGGCTGCGCCCGACCGCGCCAGACCTGCCGGGCATCCAGCAGGTTGGACAAGGCGACCACCGTGCCCATCAGACACCCCTCACCAGACCTGCGAACAATCCTTCGATGGCAAAGTCTTCGGTGGGATCCGGATCGATCGGCTGGTAGCCGGGGCTGTTCGGCAACAGGCGGATCACCTCGCCTTTCCAGTACAGCCGCTTGATGGTGAAGCGATCGCCCGCCACGCGCGCCGCCACCACTTGGCCATGGCGCGCAACGGGCGTGGCATGCACGGCGACCAAGTCGCCATCCAAGATGCCTTCGTCGCGCATGGAGTCGCCGATCACCCGCACCAGGTAATCCGGCTGCAGGCGGAACAGCCAGCGCGACACGCGCAGGCTGCGTTCCACGCGGGATTCGGAAAAGATCGGCTCACCCGCGGCGATACGCCCGATCAGGGGCAGGTCCAGCGTATCGGCGGCGAGGGGGTCTTCCTCCCGCACCAGCCGGATGCCGCGCGAACGGTTGGGTTCAATCACCAGTCGGCCTTTCGCCTCCAGCGAGCGCACATGCTTGAGCACCGCGCTGACACTGGCGATGCCCATGGCCTGGCCGATTTCCTCCAGCGTGGGCGCCTCCCCGCCCTGCTCCAGCCGCTCGCGGATGAAGGCGAGGATGTTGAGCTGGCGGCTGGTGAGCTGGAGGGTCATGGGCTACATCTTTTCACCTTTTTGGGTGAAAATGAAGTGGCCTAGCCCCGCTCCTGCTCAGCTCGTAGGTTGGGGTACAAACCCCAACGTCGTAATACATGTGCAGATGGACGATGTTGGGGTTTGCACCCCAACCTACAGGCCTCAGACCGGCTCCAGCCAGCCCCACTTGTCCTGGGTCTTGCCGTTGAACAGCCCGAAATAAAGCTCCTGCAGCCGGCGGGTGACGCGCCCGGCCTTGCCGCTGCCGACCTGCTTGCCGTCGATCTCGCGGATCGGGGTGATTTCGGCGGCGGTGCCGCACATCAGCACTTCGTCGGCCAGGTACAGGTATTCGCGCGGGATGTCGCGCTCCACCACCTCGATGCCGTCCTCGCGCGCCAGCACCTTGATGGTGTCGCGGGTGATGCCGGCGAGGATGGAGGAACTGGCCGGCGTGGTATGCAGCACGCCATCGAACACCAGGAACAGGTTTTCGCCCGCGCCCTCGCTGAGCAAGCCGCTGGCGGCCAGCGCGATGCCTTCGCCAAAGCCCAGACGGCGCGCCTCGCGTGCAACCAACTGGCCGGAAAGATAATTGCCGCCGGCCTTGGCGCCAGCGGGAATGGTGTTCGGCGCGAAACGCTGCCAGCTCGACACGCAGGCGGTGATGCCTACTTCCAGCGCTTCCGGCCCCAGGTACGGACCCATCGGCCAGCTCGCCACGGCGACGTCGATCGGCGTTTCGGCAGAAAGCCCGAAGCCACCCAGGCCGCGATACGCCACCGGGCGCAGGTAGGCGGCGGAAAAGCCGTTCTTGCGGATCACTTCGCGGCACGCCGCCGCCAGTTCGTCCTGCGAATACGGCAGCACCATGTCATAGATCTTGGCCGAGAGGTACAGGCGCTTCAAATGATCGGTGAGACGGAAGATCGCCGCGCCTTCCGGCGTGACATAGCTGCGGATGCCCTCGAACACGGACGAGCCGTAATGCAGGGCGTGCGACATCACGTGCGCGGTGGCGTCTTTCCACGGCTTGATGTCGCCGTTCTGCCAGATCCATTCGGGGTACTGCTGGGCCATGGGGCAATCTCCGTTGGGGACCGCCCATGATAACGGGCCGAAGCTTTCGACACCTTTCGTCGGGAATGGCGTTAGGGATGCTCTGATCTATTCCACGCACCCAGCATGACCTTCAGAAAGCTCGCAGGATGTGTTGCGCGACGCAGGGCAGACTGGCCGTCTGTTCCTCGCTCCTCAAAGCCGCACAGCCTGCGGGCCTTCTGGAGGTCACCCCCCCCGCATATAAATTCAATACGTTGGGGCCGCACTGTATGCGGTGACGGGTGCGTGGAATAGATCAGGGCATCCTTAGCTTCGCGGCTGCAGCCACACGCATCCGGAACGATGCACTACGTCGAAACGCGTTTGCGTGCTGGCGCCGCTGCCATCGTCCGATTCGGTCCGTACCAGCAGTGTTTCGCCATGTGCAGGCGCCGGACTCGGCGACGTCGATAGCGAAAGCGAGGATGCGTCCTCGCCATCGCCGGCGGCTGATGCACTTTTGACGTCGATCAGCGGGCGCGACATCAGCCGGGTGAAGTAACGAATGCCGGCCACCACTTCGTCCTTTCCATCGCCGTTCCACAGCGTCACACCGGCAAGGCGATTGGGATTGCGCTCGGCGAACGCATCGATCACCGCTTGTTTGAGCTGCTTCAGATCCGCCGCGCATGTCACCGCAGGCGGCTTTGAGGTTTCCGCTGGCGCAGGTGTACTCATTGCGGGCGCCGGCGCCGGCAGAACAGGCGTGGCATTCACATCGGAACAATTGCGATCGGTGAAGACCGGAATGCCGTTCGTACCCATGCAACGATGGATGCCCTGCGCGCTGGCGCAGACCGGCAACAACAACAGTAACAGCAGCAGGCAGAGGACACGCATCGGCCAAGCATAGCCCGGTGCGCGCGATGCATCAGTGCAGTTGATCAAGCACCGCGCGCGTCGCTTTCGCACGGTTCAGCGTGTAGAAATGCAAGGCCGGCGCGCCGCCTTCCAGCAGTCGACGGCACAGCTGCGCCACCACTTCCGCACCCATCGCGCGGATCGAGTCCACGTCGTCGTAATAGGCCTGCATGCGCTTGGCGATCCAGCGCGGAATCTCCGCACCGCACGCATCGGAAAAACGCTTGAGCTGGGCGTAATTGGAGATCGGCATGATGCCCGGCACGATCGGTACGCTGACGCCCATGCGGCGCACGTCATCGACGAAACGGAAATAGGCATCGGCATTGAAGAAGTACTGCGTGATCGCGCCATTGGCGCCCGCATCGACCTTGCTTTTGAAATGCCGCAAGTCGGCCTGCACGTCTTCCGATTGCGGGTGCATTTCCGGATATGCCGCCACTTCGATATGAAAGTGATCGCCGCTGTATTCGCGGATGAACCGCACCAGCTCGGCGGCGTAACGGAAATCGCCCGGCGTGGCCATGCCCGAAGGCAGGTCGCCGCGCAGCGCCACGATGCGCCGGTAGCCGGCGGCGCGATACGCATCGAGCAGTTCGGCGATTTCCTTGCGCGTGCCGCCCATGCATGAAAGATGCGGCGCCACGTCCAGGCCGTGCTGCTGATGCAAGCGCGCTACTGTTTCGCTGGTATAGCTCAGGGTGGAGCCGCCGGCGCCGAACGTCACCGAGACGTACTCGGGCTTGAGCGCCTTCAGCTCTTTCGCCGCCTTGTCGAGCTGGGCGCGCTGTTCGTCGGTTTTGGGCGGGAAGAATTCAAAGCTGATGGCCGGCATGGCTTGGGTCCTTGCGTTACTCGGGCAAGTATATATCTCTTATTCGAGATGAAAAGATATAACACGCCATCCCTTTCGCCGACTGGCCGGCCAGTGCCTTCCGATACCAGCGACCGGCCTCGGCACGGGCTGACACTGCATATGCCGGTCTGTCATCATCGCCGGATTGTGTCGCCCGCACGGCGGGTGCTCGTATGGCTTCAAGGGAGTACTCGATGTCTTCTTCCAACGCGATCCGCCGCGACGTAGGGCCGTTCGCCCTGATGCTTACCGGCCTGGGTTCGATCATCGGCTCGGGCTGGCTGTTCGGTGCGTGGAAGGCGGCCGGCCTGGCCGGCCCCGGCGCCATCTGGGCATGGGTGCTGGGCGCGGCGATCATCATGACCATTGCGCTGACCTATGCGGAACTGGGTGCGATGTTTCCCGAATCCGGCGGCATGGTGCGCTACGGCCATTATTCGCACGGCTCGCTGGTCGGCTTTATCGCCGCATGGGCGAACTGGATCGCGATCGTGTCGGTGATTCCGGTGGAAGCAGAAGCTTCGGTGCAGTACATGGCGTCTTGGCCGTGGGCTTGGGCGCAGGATCTGTATCACGTGACCGATGGCGTGGGTGAATTGAGCCACACCGGCCTGTACATCGCGGCGGTGCTGGTGATCATCTACTTCCTGCTCAACTTCTGGAGCGTGAAGCTGTTCGCGCACTCCAACACGGCGATCACCGTGTTCAAGCTGGTGGTGCCGGCGGCGACCGGCCTGGCGCTGATCGCCAGCGGTTTTCATCCTGAAAATTTCTCGGTCGGCATCCATGGCGGCGGTCATGCGATCGATTTCGCCGCAGTGCTCACCGCAGTCGCCACCGCGGGCATCGTCTTCAGCTTCAATGGTTTCCAGAGTCCGGTGAACCTGGCCGGCGAGGCGCGCAATCCGGGGCGCAGCATTCCGTTTGCGGTGGTCGGCTCGATCCTGCTGGCGACCGTGATCTACGTGATCCTGCAAGTGGCCTATCTCGGCGCGGTGCCGCAGGATCTGCTCGCCAAGGCGGGCTGGCACGGCATCAATTTCCGCTCGCCGTTCGCGGAGCTGGCGATCATCGTCAATCTGCATTGGCTGGCGATGCTGCTGTATGTGGACGCCTTCATCAGCCCGAGCGGCACCGGCATGACCTATACCGCCACCACCGCGCGCATGATCTACGGCATGGAGCGCAATGGCACGCTGCCGAAGATCTTCGGCCACGTGCATCCGAAATGGGGCATCCCGCGTCCGGCGATGTGGTTCAACCTGGTGGTGTCGTTCCTGTTCCTGTTCTTCTTCCGCGGCTGGGGCACGCTGGCGGCGGTGATTTCGGTGGCGACGATCATTTCCTATCTCACTGGGCCGGTGAGCGTGATGACGTTGCGCCGCACCGCCACGGAATTGCACCGCCCCCTGCGCGTGGCAGGCTTGCCGGTGCTGGCTGGCGTCGCCTTCGTCATGGCGACGGAGCTGCTGTACTGGGCGAAGTGGCCGCTGACCGGCGAGATCATTCTGCTGATGGTGGTGGCGTTGCCGGTGTACCTGTATTACCAGGCGAAATCCGGCTGGCACGATTTCGGCCGGCACTTGAAGGGCGCTTGGTGGCTGATCGTCTATCTGCCGGTAGTAGCGTTCGTGTCGTGGGCTGGCAGCACCACGTTCGGTGGGCACGGTTATCTTTCTTACGGCACCGATCTGATCGTCGTTGCGGTCATCGGCTTGGTGTTCTACCTGTGGGGCGTGAAGTCCGGTTGGCGCACGCCTGCAGTGGAAGCTGCGCGCGGCGAAGCGCATGTGCATCCGGACCTGCCACTGGTGCCGCCGGATGAAGACACCGCCGAACGCATCGTGCGAGGTTGATGCGCGAAAGAATATAGGTTGGGGTGCAAACCCCAACCAACGTCGCGATGCATGTAGATGGCAATGCTGGGGTTGCACCCCAGCCTACAACGCCAGAATATCGCCCAACAACGCTTGGGCGGTGACCTCCGGGCCTGCACCCGGCCCTTGGATCACCAGCGGTTGCGTGTGATAACGCGTGGTGGTCAAGGCGAACTGATTGTCCGTGCCATACAGGCGCGCGGCGGGATGAGTAACTGGCACTTCAGTGATACCCACGCGTGCGCGTCCACGTTGATTCAAGCGCGCCAGGAAACGCAGCGCCTGGCCGCGCGAATGCGCCGCTTCATGTAGCGCTGCCAGCGGCCCGTCCAATTCTTCCAGGCGTTCCAGGAAGGCTTCGGTGGAAAGATCGCGCAAGCTTTCGGGTACCAGGCTTTCCACCACGACCTCGTCATGGCCCAGGGCGAAGCCCGCGTTGCGGGCGAGGATCAGCAGCTTGCGCGCTACATCTTCACCGGAAAGATCGGCGCGCGGGTCCGGCTCCGTGTAACCGAGCTTGCGCGCTTCGCGCAGCAACTCGGAGAACGGACGGCTGCCATCGTACGTGTTGAACAGATAAGACAGCGAACCGGAGAACACGCCTTCCAGTGTCAACAGCGCATCGCCGCAATCGCACAGGCGACGCAGCGTGGAAAGCACCGGCAAGCCCGCGCCGACAGTGGCCGAATCGCCGTAGCGACCACCTGCCGCACGCGCGGCCTGCAAGGCGCGCCACCCGGAAAGATGCCCGCCGGCCAGCGATTTGTTCGCCGTGACCACGTGATAGCCACGCGCCAACCAATCGGCATGACGCGAAGCCAGTTCGCCGGATGCGGTCGCATCGACGATGACTTTCAACGGTGCGGGATGCGCATCGAGTGCAGACAGTAGCGCTGCATCGTCGCGTGCCGAACCTTCGCGTTTCAGGCGCTCGCGCAGATCGCGTGCTGCCAATTGGGCCGCCTCCGTCTGCTGCTTGCGCGAATTAGCTGCGCCAACCAGATGCAGGCGTTTTGCGACCGGCGTGCATAGCAGCTTCAGAAACGCGCCGCCCACCACGCCGGTGCCGAGCAGTACCAGCGCGGCTTCCTGTGGCACGACCGGCATGTTTTTGGGAACAGACGCCTCGGCCAGCACCGCACTCATGCAATCACCCGGCGTTTCGAAGCGTTTTCAGTCACCGCTAGTGCACGCTGCAGCCCCGCATCCAGATCGCGCAGCAAGTCATCGCCATCTTCGATGCCGATCGACAGCCGCAGCAGCGTATCTGCAATGCCGGCAGAGCGACGCGCTTCGGGCGCCATCGCGGCATGCGTCATCGAGGCAGGATGCGCAACCAGGCTTTCCACGCCGCCGAGCGATTCGGCCAGTGAGAAGAAATGCAGGCCATCCACGAAGGCTTCGATCTGCGGAACATCGCCATGCAATTCGAAACTCAGCATGCCGCCGAAGCCTTGTTGCTGCCGCGCAGCCAGCGCGTGGCCGGCATGGTGTTCCAGACCCGGGTAATACACATGGCGCACAGCATCGTGCTGGTCCAGATAGGTGGCGATACGTTCCGCGTTTTCCTGGTGCTGGCGCAGACGCACGCCGAGTGTGCGCAGGCCGCGCAAGGTGAGAAAACTATCGAACGGCGCGCCGGTAAGGCCGTTGCAATTGCCCCACCACCTCAGCTGTTCGGCAACGGCCGCATCGCGCGCAACGACGGCGCCGCCAACCACATCGCTATGCCCGTTGATGTACTTGGTGGTCGAATGCACCACGATGTCCGCACCCAGCGCAAGCGGCTGTTGCAGCGCGGGCGACAGGAAGGTGTTGTCCACCACCACCAGCGCGCCGACAGCATGCGCGGCGTGCGCGACATGGCGGATGTCGGTAATGCGCAACAGCGGGTTCGATGGGGTTTCCACCCACACCAGCGCAGGCTTCAGCGCCAGGCCTTCGGCAAGCGCGTGGTTGTCGGTGAGATCGACGAAGCGCACGCTGAAGCGACCTTTCTTCGCCCAGGCATCGAGCAAACGCCAAGTGCCGCCGTAGCAATCGTGCGCGGCGAGTACGGTGGCTCCCGCAGGAACCAGTTCCAGTGCGAGAGCCACCGCGGCCATGCCGCTGGCCGTTACGACGGCACTGGCGCCCTGCTCCAGCTCGGCTAACGCATTGCCGAGCAGATCACGCGTAGGGTTGCCGCTGCGCGAATAGTCATAGGCGCGCTTGCCGCCTAGGCCGGTGAAGCTGTAGTTGGTAGAGAGATGCAACGCCGGCACCACCGCGCCGTGCTGCGTGTCCGATTCGATTCCGGCACGTACGGCGCGCGTGCTGGCAGTGGCTTCCTTGGTGATATCGGCGCACATAGTCAAGCTCCACAACGGCTGGGGACGGCCTGGCGCAGCAGCGGCGCCAGTTTGTTGGTTTCTTTCAGGAAGGCGTCATGACCGTATGGCGAATCGACGACTTCCAGCGTAGCCGATCCACGCAGGCGGCGCTGCAGTTCGCACAGGTCGGCCAGTGGCACCAGGCGGTCAGAAGGAAAGCCGATCAGGGTGGCGGGCGTGGTCACGGCTTCGGGCGAAATGTCGTGCAAATCGATCGACTCGGACAGCGCAAGAAACCGGTTCAGATCGAAACGCTCGACGAAACGGCGGCCCGCGTGTTCCAGGTAATCCTCGACCGGGAAATGGAAACGGCCGTCGCGATAGTCCGGCGTTCCATCGAAGCGGCGCGCGAACTCCTCGCTGCCGCGATAAGTCGTCATGGCCAGTTGGCGAGCGAGCGAAAGCGCTTCGTCGATCTGGCCGGAGGCCTGGCCAAGACGCAGGATCTGCCGCTGGATCGCGCGCTGCGCGGTAGCCATCGGATGGGCGCGATGCGCGCCGGCCAGCAAAACCAGCTTCTCCAGTTTGTCCGGGTGGCGGGCGGCAAAGGCAAGCGCGGTCATTGCGCCATAGGAAGAACCAATGAAAGCAGCGACGCGGCCAATGCCGAGCGCATCGACCAGGGCGGCCAAGGCATCGGCCTGGTCTTCGCTGGAGATCGCGCGCGGGCTGTGCTCGAAATCGGCCGGCGTCAGCCAGTCGATGCTGAGCACGCGGCAATGCGCCAGGTCGATCGCCTGGCCGTGTCCCACCAGCTCCGACCACCAGCCCGGCTGGTCCTGGTCGATGCCGGCCACATGGCGATCCGCAGAGATGCCACCTTGCACGATGACCGTCGGCGCATCCGCCGCACCCGTCCACTGATAACGCACGTCCACATGGCTGATGCCATGGCCGTATTTCGGCTGCAAGGCGAGGCGGCGGGAGCTGCGCTGCCCGGTCAGCGTGCTACGCGAATGCAAGGACACGACCACGGCAGTGGGGCGATCTTCAAGGGAGGAATTGGCGAGCTGGGGCATCTTGGGTTCTCCGTTTACATCGCCCTGCGGAGAACCTTTTGAAGAGTTGTCGCCGGATACACCATGCATCGCATGGTTTGACGACACCCCATCTCTCGGTCGGCGCCGAAGCGCCCCGCAGGAGTTAGCACCGTTACAGGATTGCTCCTGCAGGTTGCCCCGGCTTCAAAGGGCCTGTCCCTCAGCCGGTCTCGATGAGTGGAATCGACTATACAGACGGCATTTTTGAGCGTCAATGGACGTATAGACGTCTAAACGTAAAAACAGCTCTAAAGAACCGCGTATTTGAGCCATATGGGAAATGACCATATGTCGGCAATATGGCCCGGGGCGAGCGGGTGGCAGGCCGGTGAGGTCGAGGTATCCTCAGGCCTTCCACCGCGGGGCGTCAGCGAAAACCATGACCATCAGACCCGATTTGTCCTCAGCCGTCGGCCATACGCCTTTGCTGCACCTTCGCCATATTTCGGAGCTGACCGGCTGCCAAGTGCTGGGCAAGGCCGAATTCCTTAACCCGGGCGGCTCGATCAAGGACCGGACGGCCCTGGGGCTGATCCTGGACGCCGAGTGGAAGGGCCTGCTAAGGCCGGGCGGCACGATCGTGGAAGGCACCGCCGGGAATACCGGCATCGGCATGGCCCTGATTGGCACGAGCCGCGGCTACCGGACGGTGATCTTCATGCCCGATACGCAAAGCCGCGAAAAAATCGATGCCTTGCGGGTGGCCGGCGCGGAAATCCGGCTGGTTCCAGCGGCGCCCTTCAAGGATCCCAAACATTACGTCCATATCGCCCGCGCCTATTGCGAAAGCTTGAACGAGCAGGCGCCCGGCCGCGCGTGGTTCGGCAACCAATTCGACAACACCGCCAATCGCGACTGGCACGAATCGACCACTGCCGTGGAGATCTGGGAGCAGACGGCAGGACGGATCGATGGTTTCGTCTGCTCGGCGGGCACCGGCGGCACGCTTGCCGGCGTGGGTCGGGCACTGAAGGCGCGCAAGCCAGGGGTGACGATCGCACTGTCCGATCCTGGCGGCTCGGCGCTGGCCAACTACATCAATCATGGCGAGCTGATCGCCGAAGGCGGTTC
Source organism: Dyella sp. (assembly GCF_051954575.1). Lineage (GTDB taxonomy): Bacteria > Pseudomonadota > Gammaproteobacteria > Xanthomonadales > Rhodanobacteraceae > Dyella_B. The sequence continues at coordinate 67,479 of NZ_JBQCHP010000007.1, forward strand.
GATCAGCGAGGGGATCGGTTCCAGCCGCATCACGGCGAATTTCCAGGATGCGCCCATCGACATGGCCTGGTCGATTCCGGATCAGGAATCCGTACCGCTGTTGCATCAATTGCTGCATGAGGAAGGTTGGTGCGTCGGGGGTTCCAGCGGCGTCAACCTGGCCGGCGCGATTCGCCTGGCGAAAGCGCTCGGGCCGGGGCATACCATCGTCACGGTATTGGCCGATGCGGGTACGCGTTACCAGGCCAAGCTGTTCAATCCGCCGTTCCTGCGCGAGAAAGGCATCCCGGTACCGGAGTGGCTGCAGCAGTCGTTCGGGGGATGATGCAGCAGGCATTGCAGGTCATCGGTATGTACTAACATGGCGGCCGGAATGCAGAGCAGCCATGGGAAAGCCGCTATACGATGAGTTCGGCCGCGTTCGAAAGGATCACCATCGTTTCCGTTAGCGGCCTTCCGGACGCCACCGGCGCGGTACGTTCCCTTGCCTGGTGCCAGCAGCAGATGCCGGGCGCGCGCGCATTGCTATGCAGCCCATTGGCACCGGCGGATCTTCCTGCATCGATCGAATGGCGCGCGATCCAGGCGATGAACTACCACGAATACAGCTGGTTCATGCTGTTCGCACTGTGGCGCGTGGTGGAAACGGAATTCGCGCTGATCGTGCAGGACGATGGCTGGGTGCTCAGTACCGACAACTGGCACGACGATTATTTGCAATACGACTATGTCGGCGCGCCCATCCACCTGGCGCACGTCGACGCGCCTGACGGCGCACGCTGGGTCCGGCAATTCGCCTGGTGCGAGGACATGGGCCGACCGGGCTACACCGTCACTCCGGTGCTCAACGGCGGTTTCAGCCTGCGCAGCCAACGCCTGATGCGCGCCCTGGTTGAACATCCGGACATACGCGTGTCGATTCCCCCGCCAGACCTGATCTCGGACGATCCATTGCGGATGTATTGGCACAACGACGTGTTGCTGGAGGATGTGCAGCTGTCCGGCGTGCTTCGTAGTGCACTGGAAGCCAAGGGCTTGCGCTTTGCGCCGCTGGATATTGCCGCGCGGTTTGCCATCGAGCACGCCGGAGCGGTCCATCACGGCATGGATGCGTTGAGCATCTTCGGTCATCACTCCAAGCTGCGAAAGCTGGCAAGCATCCAGCCGCCTACCATCCGGTACACGATTTCGCATGCCGAGGCGGGCGAGTTGTATGGCGAACTGGATCTGGCCGAAATGTTCAGGCGCCGCGGTTATCAGGTCGAATTTGCCGACTGAGCACAGACGTATGGTGTACGACTGGTCAATGTATTGACCGGCTTCCTCGATGCAAAAGCCGCTTTCGCGTTCGCGGGCATAACAGGCAAAACTCAGCATCGCCGCAAAGCAAAACGCCTTCCCGGATGGGAAGGCGTTTTAAGGAAAAAAGCCCCTGGCGGTGACCTACTCTTGCATGGGCAATGCCACACTACCATCGGCGCAGCTGCGTTTCACTTCCGAGTTCGGGATGGGATCGGG
>NZ_JBQCHP010000008.1:0-37397 GCF_051954575.1 Dyella sp.
CATGAGCGCGGTATACGCGCTGCTTGCGCTGAACATGGCGCCGCTGGCGGTGTACAAGGGGCAGTACAACGTGCGGCATCTGTATCAGGCGCATCAGGCGTTGCATGATCGGATTGCTTAGGGTCTGTTTGCCCGCCATCCTGCGTCAGCACTTAAGTCGTGTAGCGACGTACACTCCTTCGCTCTTCCTTGTCTGGCGCGCAAACAGCTCCCAGCGCGGGCCACGCAAATAGTGTAAACAGGCCCTAGAATTCCTCGCTGCCATTCGGCGCGGATCCGCTGCCTTCACTCCCGGGGATCCCGATTAGCATCGAATCCCCCTAACGCGAACGACTGCTCCCTCCCCTGCTTGCAGGGGAGGGAGCAGTCGTTCGCGTTATGTGGGATTGGATGCTAATCGGGCTCACCGGGAGTGAAGGCAGCGGATCCGCGTCGAATGGCGGTGAGGAATTCTAAGCAATCCGATCATGCAACGCCTGATGCGCCTGATACAGATGCCGCACGTTGTACTGCCCCTTGTACACCGCCGGCGGCGCCATGTTCAGCGCAAGCAGCGCGTATACCGCGCTCATGGCTGAGCGCACGGAGTATTCGACCGTAAACACCACGTCGTCCGGTTGTTCGCAGAATTGCCCGACGATGGCGAAATTGTCGTAACCCTCAGGGTGGATCGCCGGGCGATCGCCCTTGCAGCGGCGCAGGAACTGGCTGGTGATGTAGGGCATCATGCAGGGCAGGCAGATGCTGCTGTCCAGTACGCGCCGCTGATGCTTGCGCGCGCCCAGGTGCCCCAGTAGCTCGATCAATATTTCGCTGCCGTTGCACTCGGGCATGGGCTTGCCGACGAAGTTGCCCGGCGCGGACATGTTCAGGCCGTAGCCCCAAAGTACTTGCACGTCTTGTGGCTGGCCGATGAAGTGCGGCTGGTGCGGCAGCACGATGGAAAGCAGCCAGGACGATTCGGGAAATGTCATCAAGCCGCCTTCGCCGGGCGTGTTGCCGGTGAGATTGCGGATGAACTGGAACAGCATCGGATCCCTCAGCGTCACGGTGAACGAGATCCACTTGGATTCGTCGACATGGTCGGCAAATGCGCCAGGCCGGCCCAATTCCGGCCTGCCGGCGGCGATGCGTTTCCACAATGCCCAGGCGCCATGATCCTGCTGGCGCAATACGGGCGCAGTATCCATGCTGCCGAAGTCGGAGCTTTCCGTCATCGAGCCAAGCGTGGCGATCACGATTTCATCCGGGCCTAGCGTGATCGTGTTTGGGCGTCCGTCCTTCTGGCAGTGGATCGCGCTGACCGAATGCCGGCCCTCCGCATCGCGGAATTGCAGATCGACCACTTCGGTACCGACTTCGAACACCACGCCGTGTTCCTGCAGCCAGGTGTGCAGCGGCAGCACCAGCGAATCGTATTGGTTGTAGACCGTGCGCATGATGCCATGCAGCCGGTTGAAGCCTTTCACCATATGGACGAAGCGCAACAGATAGCGCTTGAATTCGATGGCACTGTGCCAGGGCTGGAAGGCGAAGGTCGTGCACCACATCAGCCAGAAGGGCGTGCGGAAGAAAGCGCCGTCGAAGTGCTCGGCAATGCTGCTTGCGCCCAGCATGCATTCCGGTTCGATGGCGAGCTTTTCCAGCGCCACAATATGGCGTTCGGACAGTTCGAATTCCGGTGCGTTGATGCGCTGTTCCGCCGCTACCATTCGCGCATGCGAAGCCGTGCGGATCACATGGTTCCATTCGAAGATTTCTTCCGTTACCGAACGCTTCTTATCCAGCGTGGGAATGGAATCGAACAGATCGTAGGTGCACAGGTACTTGCTTTCGAGCATGCGCCCGCCTCGGATCACATAGCCGCGCTCGGCCGAGCCACAGCCATCCAGGCTGCCGCCAAGGTTGGGCTTTTCCTCGTAGATGATGATGTGCGAGCCCAGCATGTCGCCATCGCGGATGAGGATGGCGGCGGCCGCCAGGGAGGCGATGCCGCCGCCGATAAGGTGCGCTTTTGCGGGTGCATGCGTTGCACTGATCATGGTGGCCCCCTGGTCCAGGCTGAGGCCGAATCTGAGGCAGTTCCGGCCCGATTGCCTTGAGCTAGATCAATTAAGTTGCTGTCCGTTCAGGCTTTTATGGCTTGTGTGCCGACCAGGCCATGCGTGGGCCAGCGCCAGTTTTGCACCTCCGGCAGGTCTTCGCCGTGCTCACTGATGTACAGCTTGTGCCGTTCCATGATCGACCAGTAGCGTTCGATCGCATGGCCAATATGCTTGCCGAAGCGGGGGATGTGCATGATCGCGTCCAGCGCGAGTTGATAGCGGTCCAGGTTGTTGAGCACCACCATGTCGAACGGCGTGGTAGTGGTGCCTTCATCTTTGTAGCCGCGCACGTGGATGCGGTCCGAGCAACTGCGGCGGTAGGTCAGCTTGTGAATCAACGACGGATAGCCGTGGAAAGCGAAGATCACCGGCTTGCCAGAGGTGAAGATGGCATTGAAGTCGCGGTCGGACAAACCATGTGGATGTTCGGATTGCGGCTGCAACACCATCAGGTCCACCACGTTCACCACGCGGATGCGGATATCGGGCAGATAGCCGCGCAACAAGGTGACGGCGGCCAGGCATTCAACGGTGGGCACGTCACCGGCGCAGGCCATGACCACGTCCGGATCGCCGTCGTCGTTGCTGGCCCATTCCCACACGCCAGCGCCGGCGGCGCAATGCTTGACCGCGGCATCGATATCCAGCCACTGCCATGACGGCTGCTTTCCCGCCACGATCAAATTGACATAGTCGCGGCTACGCAGGCAGTGATCGGCCACCGACAGCAGGCAATTGGCATCCGGCGGCAGATAGATGCGTATCACCTCCGCTTTCTTGTTCGCAACGATATCGATGAAGCCCGGATCCTGGTGCGAGAAGCCGTTGTGGTCCTGGCGCCACACGTGCGAGGTAAGCAGGTAGTTGAGCGATGCCACCGGCGCACGCCACGGAATGTGGCGGCTTACCTTCAGCCACTTCGCATGCTGGTTGAACATCGAATCGACGATGTGAATGAACGCCTCGTAGCACGAAAATAAGCCGTGCCGTCCGCTGAGCAGATAGCCTTCCAGCCATCCTTCGCACAGGTGTTCGCTGAGCACTTCCATCACGCGGCCATCGACGCTCAAATGGTTGTCGTTGGGCTCGATGCCGGCCATCCACGTCTTGCCGGATACATCGTAGACCGCGTCTAGCCGGTTGGATGCCGTTTCGTCCGGACCGAACAGGCGGAAGTTACGCTCGACCATATTGAGGCGCATCACCTCGCGCAGGAACGTGCCCAATACACGCGTGGCTTCCGCTTCCACCACTCCCGGCTGCGGCACGGCGACGGCATGCTCGCGAAAGTGCGGAATGGTCAGCGGCTTGAGCAATTCGCCGCCGTTCGCGTGCGGGTTGCAGCCCATGCGCCGATGGCCGGTCGGCGCCAGCGCGGCGAGTTCTTCGCGCAGCTGACCGTGTTCGTCGAACAATTCTTCGGGCTTGTAGCTCTTCATCCAGGCTTCGAGCTGTGCAACGTGCTCGGGCTGGTCGAACTGCGCCAGCGGCACCTGGTGCGCGCGCCACGTGCCTTCCACCGTTACGCCGTCGACGGTCTTGGGCCCGGTCCAACCTTTGGGTGTGCGCAAGATCAGCATCGGCCAGCGTGGGCGCGTGCTGCCGTTGCCGGCGTGGGCCATCTGCTGGATGGCGCGGATGCTGGCAAGTATGCCTTCCAGCGCATTGGCCAGGTGTTGATGCACCAGGCGCGGATCGCTGCCTTCGACGAACCATGGTTCGTAGCCGTAGCCATGGAACAGGTCGACCAGCTCGTCGCGGCTGATGCGCGAAAGCAGGGTAGGGTTGGCGATTTTGAAGCCGTTCAAATGCAGGATCGGCAACACCGCGCCATCGCGGGCCGGATTGAGAAACTTGTTCGAATGCCAGCTGGTGGCCAGCGCGCCGGTTTCCGCTTCGCCATCGCCCACCACGCAGGCCACGATCAGGTCGGGGTTGTCGAACGCCACGCCAAAGGCGTGGGCAAGCGAATAGCCGAGTTCGCCGCCTTCGTGGATGGAGCCGGGTGTTTCCGGCGCCACATGGCTCGGTACGCCATAGGGCCAGGAGAACTGCCGGAACAGGCGCGCCATGCCCTGCCGGTTGCGTTCGACGGCCGGATAGCGCTCGGTGTAGGAACCTTCCAGATAGGTCTGCGCGATCAATGCCGGGCCGCCATGGCCGGGGCCGGTGACGAACAACATGTTCAGGTCATGCTGCCGGATCAGCCGATTGAGATGCACGTAAAGCAGGTTCAGCCCCGGCGTCGTGCCCCAATGGCCGAGCAGGCGCGGCTTGATGTGCTCGCGTTGCAGCGGTTCATCCAGTAGGGGATTGTCGCGCAGGTAGATCTGGCCAACCGAAAGATAATTGGATGCGCGCCAGTATGCGTCCAATAGCTGCAATTGCTGAGGCGAGAGTGTGTTTGACATGAGTACGGCGTCCGTAGCGTTGGCGTTCCGCTATGTCTACGCCGCTACGCAGCGGTGCGGCTTGATGTGCATCAATGCCGCGGTGAACCTCGTTCTCGAAGGCCTCATTGGCGTCGAATCCCAACTGCGCCAATGATGACTCCCTCCCCTGCGATGTTGGGGAGGGCTGGGGTGGGGACAAGCAATCTCGCGATGAATTCGGCTTGCGCGGCAAGCTCGTGCAACCCCACCCTGACCCTCCCCTACTTCGCAGGGGAGGGGACGCTTTCCAGCAGGCGGAGATTCGGCGTCATTCAAGTCCCAAAGGGGGCACGTGTGCGATTGAATCAACGCATCCCGCACAAAAAAACCTTCCGCCGCTGCGTGCTGGGGGCACGCCGGCGACGGAAGGTGCGATCGCATCGGATCAGCGCGTGCCCATGGAACGTAAGAACCTTGGAGCGCCCGGTCCGTTTCCCTGACCGCAGAAGAAGCATGCCGAAAAAGCGGGTGACGCTCATTGATCTGGATCAATGGTGCCGTTGGTAAGGTGAGCACGATCCCTCTTGACCAACATCAAGCCCGCGCCTTTGACCTGCCGGCACACTGCAGCCGTCTTCCCTGGAAAAAGCCCACGTGCCCTCGCCAACAGAGCGGATCGATACCGCAGCCGGTTTTGCAAGGCCTCGGCTGGAAGCAAGCCATGTACGCAGGCTCGGTATCGATACCGGGCATGAGCACGTTGTCTATCTCGACCGGAATTCACCGATCTGCCGCAGCGAGGGTTTCGGCCCGCATTCGCGCCTCTCGGTGCGCGTGGGCGAGCGGGAAATCCTGGCGGCGCTCAACCTGGTGCAGCCCGGCTGGCTGGCCGAGGACGAAGTGGGCCTTTCCGAATCCGCTTGGCTGTCGCTGCATCCGCAGGCGGGCGAGCGCGTCATCCTGGCGCATCCGCCCAGTGTGGATTCGCTGGCCCACGTGCGTGCGAAGATCTTCGGCAAGCAACTGGATGCCGGCGCATTGCGTGCCATCGTCGGCGACATCGTCGCGCATCGCTATTCGAGCATCGAGATGGCGGCCTTCATTACGGCCGCCAGCGGCAATCGGCTGGTGCTGGATGAAGTCGTTGCCCTGACTCACGCGATGGTGCAGACCGGCGCGCAGTTGAACTGGCAGCGCCCGTGCGTGATGGATAAGCATTGCATCGGCGGTTTGGCCGGCAATCGCACTACGCCGATCGTGGTGGCGATCGCGGCCGAAATGGGATTGACGATGCCCAAGACATCCTCGCGCGCGATCACCTCGCCGGCTGGCACGGCCGATACGATGGCGATGCTCGCGCCCGTCGAGCTGGACGAAATGCAACTGCGCCACGTGGTGGAAACCTGCGGCGGCTGCATCGCCTGGGGCGGCGCGATGAATCTGGCGCCGGCCGATGACCTGCTGATTCGCATCGAGCGCGCCCTGGATATCGACAGCGTCGGGCAGATGGTGGCTTCGGTGCTGTCGAAGAAAATCGCCGCCGGCGCCACACACGTGGTGATCGACATACCGGTCGGCCCCACGGCAAAAGTGCGCGACCTGCTGGAGGCGCAAGCGCTGGCGGATTTGATCAAGCGCGTCGCCGCCGTCTTTGGCCTGCGCGTGCGCGTATTGATCAGCGACGGCACACAGCCGGTCGGCCGCGGCATCGGCCCGGCGCTGGAGGCGCACGACGTATTGGCCGTATTGCGTAACGAGACGCATGCGCCACAGGATCTGCGCGCCCATGCATTGCATGTTGCAGCGGCCGTGTTGGAACTGGGCGGCGCCGCATCCGCGGAAACGTCGCATGTCGTGGCAAGCGACTGCCTGGCGTCCGGCCGTGCATGGTGCCGTTTCCAGGCCATTTGCAAGGCGCAGGGCGGTTTGCGCGTGCCGGGCAGGGCGGCCTTCCGACAGTCCGTGCCGGCGCCTTGCGATGGCCGCGTTACCGCCATCGACAACCGGCGCCTGTCGCGCGCGGCAAAACTTGCGGGTGCGCCGGCCTCACCGCTGGCGGGCCTCACGCTTGACGTACATCTGGACGAGACCGTCGCCACCGGGCAGCCGCTGTTTACCTTGCATGCGCAGACCCCGGGCGAGCTCGCCTATGCGATGGAATACGTATCGCGACACGCGCACATCATCGAGGTGGAGGTCACTGCATGAACACGCTCTACGCCATGCCCGGCAACGACGAATTTACCGAGGCGTTGGCACGCCATTGCGGTTATCCCCGGCGCGCACTGTCGGTGCACGGCTTTCCCGATGGCGAAACGCTGTTGCAGGTGGAAGCACCCTCACCCGGCGACGTCGCCATCCTGGTGTGCACGTTGGATCGGCCGGATGCCAAGCTGTGGCCGTTGATGATGGCCGCCTCCACCGCACGCGAATTGGGTGCCTCGCGCGTATGCCTGGTTGCACCTTATTTGGCCTATATGCGGCAGGACGCTCGCTTTCATCCCGGCGAGGCGGTCTCCGCACGGATCTTCGGCCACTGGCTTTACGACACGTTCGACGGACTGGTCACCGTCGACCCCCATTTGCATCGCTACCACCGTATCGCGGACATTTACCCGCGCCCGGTGCAGGTGGTGCACGTGGCTGCGGAACTGGCGGCGTGGATCGCCACCCATGTGGACCGGCCGTTGATCGTGGGGCCGGATGAAGAAAGCGGCCAGTGGGTGAATGTCGTCGCCAATCTGCTGTGCGCGCCCAGCATCGTTGCGCGCAAGGAACGCCGTGGCGATCGCGAGGTGGAGATCCACTTTCCGGAACTGGACCGATGGCCGGCACACACACCCGTGCTGCTCGACGACATCATCGCCAGCGGCCAGACCATGCTGCAGACTGTGCGTCATCTTCGCCACCGTGCGAGCAAGCCGGTCTGCGTTGCGATTCATGGCGTTTTCGCAGATGGCGCGCTGGAAGGTTTCCGTGGCGAGCAGGACGTTCAGCTCATCACCAGCAACAGCATCGTCAGGGACACCACGCAGATCGATATCAGCAAGCCGGTGGCCGACGCCTTGGTCGAACTATGCGGCAGCTGGAAGGACGCGGTCGCAGGGAGGGCATCTGCGTGAATCACATGGACATCGTCTATACCTGCCACGGCGCGGCCAAGGAAGTGACCGGCTCCTGCCATCTGCTCGAATGCAGCGGCAAGCGGCTGTTGATCGACTGCGGCATGTTCCAGGGCGGCCATCAACAGGAAGCCGCCAATGCGGCGCCGTTCGGCTTCGATCCCGCCAGCATCGACGTGCTGTTGCTCACGCACGCTCACCTTGATCATTGCGGGCGCATACCGAAACTGGTGCGGGAAGGTTTTCGTGGCCGTATCCTCGCCACCGGCGCGACGCGCGATCTGGCGCGCATCGTGATGCTGGACGCGGCGAGCCTGCAGGAAGAAGATGCGCGCCGCGCCCAACGCGGCGGACGCCGGCGTGGCGAATCGGCGGCGCAGCCGTTGTTCACCCTGGACGATGCGCTGCATGCCATGGATTACTTTGCCGAGCCGGTCGCCTACGGCAGCGACATGGCGCTTTTCGATGGCATCCATGCGCGTTTTCTCGATGCCGGGCACATCCTCGGTTCGGCATCGGTGCTGTTGAAGCTGAAAACGGGCGATCGCGCTTGCAGTGTGCTTTTTTCCGGCGACATCGGCCAATCGGGCCGGCCCATACTGCGCGATCCGGTGCCGGCGCCCGAAGCCGACTATGTGGTCATGGAAACCACCTATGGCGATCGCCCGCATCGCGCGCTGCCCGATTCGGTGGACGAACTGTACCGTGCCGTGCGCGTGACGTTGGCGCGTGGCGGTAACGTGATCATCCCCAGTTTCGCCCTGGAGCGTGCGCAGGAGATCCTCTATTACCTGCGCCAGGGCATGCAGCAAGGTGCGATCCCCTCGCATGTCCCCATTTTCCTGGATTCGCCAATGGCGATTTCCGCCACCGAGATTTTTCGCCGCCACCCTGAGTGCTTCGGCGATGCGTTTCTTCAAGTGCTGCGCAAAGACGATCCCTTTGCCATGCCCAACCTGCATTTCAGCCGGGATACGGCCCAATCCATGGCCATCAACCACATCGAAAGCGGCGCCATCATCCTGGCCGGCTCGGGCATGTGCACAGGCGGCCGGGTGCTGCACCACCTCCGGCACAATTTGTGGCGCGAGCGCTGCAGCGTGGTGTTCGTCGGCTATGCAGCCCATGGCAGCCTGGCGCGCAGCATCATCGATGGCGCACGCAATGTGCGCATCTACGGCGAGGACGTGCAGGTGAAAGCGCAGTTGTGGACGATCAACGGTTTCTCCGCGCACGCCGATCAGGGCGCTTTGCTGGCCTGGCTTGGAACGGCGCGACGCACGCGCGTGCTGCTGGTGCACGGCGAATACGAGCGCGGCATGCATGCGATGGAGCAGTGCCTGGACAAGGCGGGCGTGGCATGCCAGGTGCCGGAGCAGGGGGAGGCCATTTCCTTGTCCCGGCAGGACGTTCTTCAGGCCAATTGATCCAGATCAAGTCGGTCCGCTGGCGACACGCAACACTGCGGCGTTGCAAACACGAAGGGTTACGCCGATGGCATCGGCCGATGTCATTGATTTCTATATTTTCGTTTTCCAATTCGCTTCGATCGAACGGGAGCAATGGATGATCTGTGCAAAGCCGGCATCACACTGCCTGGCGGTGCACGAGGACCTTGCTTCCGCGATCGTGCACGCGCGCGAGATGGCGCAGTACCGGGTCATTGCCGGTAGCGATGCGCAGATTCACGTGAAAGAGCGAGGCGGCGCCGTGTGGAAAACGGTGTGGTGTTCGGCGGGTAGTGAGGCGAAATATCCTTAGGGCGGTAACTCAGGCCGACAAGCTTGCTGAAGCCGTGAGCGGCTCCGCTCCCGTGCACGCAATATCTCAGCTGGCGGGCATTTGCTCCCTCCCCTGCGTGTAGCAGGGGAGGGCTGGGGTGGGGTGAAGCAACCTCGCCGTGAATTCGGTCTTTGCGGCAAGCTCGTACAACCCCACCCCGACCCTCCCCTGCATGCAGGGGAGGGAGTTGCGTGTTCGACGTGAGGGCGGCGAGCGCCGCAACCTGAGCATCAAAATGCCAGCCATACGTAGAAATAAAGCGTGTTGTTGTCCGACGCACGCCTTCCGGCGCCATCCACGTTGTAGACCAGCCCGCTGAAGCGCGTGTACCACACGTATTGCAGCCCAAGGCGCACGTTCGCATACGGCTGCGCCCAGGAGTCGGATTGCCCGAAGGGATTCCAGTTCAGCTCCGCGATTCCGCCACGGGTATTGGGGCTGCCATTGTTGCCGTACAGCGTAAGATCCTTGCTGCCATCGTCGGCGAACGCACCCAGCGTGACGCCCCAGGTGTTCTTGTACCAATAGCTGGCGTTGGCATTGAGCGCGTGCAGGTTGTTGTGCAAATTGGATGAGCCGCCCGATGCATAGGTGGCGTCCAGTTGCTGCTGCTCGGTCAGGTACAGGGCGTTGACGGTGACGATGTGATGGCTGCCATTCAACAGTTGATAGCTGGCATCTACGCCGAGGTCACGGAACTTGTCGGTCGGCCCGGCCATCGCCACCGCTTTGCCCTGCGCGCTGGTTCCCACCTGGCCGCGCGCGGTATTGAACAGAAAGCCGCCCACTTCAAGATTGCCATGGGCAAGATTCCATGTATAAGCCACACGCGCATAAGGCGAAACACCGGCGAGCCGCCCAGTGAAATCGGCATTGACGTCACGCAGGAAGGCCGGTGACAGCGAGCGGTAAACTCCAGTTTCCAGGTACAGCGCATTGTTGATCTGCGTGTATGCATTCAACCCCAGCACCTGCTGCGCGAGGCCGCCCATCAGGATGGGCGTGGCCGGCGCGCCGGGTGCGAGATCCGGTGACATGTACGGGAACTGCCAGGCTGGTGCGGTGTTGAAGACGTCGGTGAGGCTGGGATTGTTGTTGAGCGAAAGTCCCCAGATCACCGGATGTCCCGCCCAGGTTGCGGATCTCGCGTAACGCAGGTCGCTGTTGTCCCACCCCAGCAGGCCGCCGTTTTGCGAATAGGTACCCTGCGCGAGAATGCCCAGATTGGGGGCAAGGCGGCCGGCAACGAAGACCGAGGCCTGTTGCAGTTCCGTATTGTTGTTGGTGCCGAATTGATCGGCCGGCGGCGAAGTTTGCGCCTTGGTGGTATGCGTATAGGTTTCAACCACCATCAGCGACAGCGGCACCTTGGTGTCGTTGCCTACCGAGAGCGTGTAGCCCATCAATTTGAACTGGCGCCCGAAGGGTGTGAGCTGCGGCCCGAAGCCACCTATGTGGCAGGCCGTGCATGGCTGATGGGTCTGCCTGGCGAACGCCGGCACGGCATGGCTAGTGGCAGGCAGCAGCAACACCAACGCGGTTATGAGGAATGCCAGGCCGCAATAGGAAAGCGGCTTCGTTCTTATCCACATGCAAGTGTTTTCGCAGGCCATGTTCTTTCCCCTTATGTCATTTGCCATTGCCGCAATGAACCGCGAACACGCTTCGAAAGAAGCTGGGAAAAGCTTGCGCACCTTGAAAATGTTTCGTTTGATCTGGATCAAACCAATAGCCGGTTCGGCGGGTAGATTGGCTACCAGGTCCTCAGCAGGAGAACGCCCGTGTCACGTCCCAATGAATCCATCCAATCGCGCCGGCGATTCCTGCAGCTTGTGGTGGTCACCATGGGCGGCGCCTGCATGGGCGGCCTGTCGATGCGCGCGCATGCCGATGAATTGCCGCATCTCACCGATGCCGACCCAACCGCCAAGGCGATGAATTACATCGAAGACGCAAACGACTCGAAGAATGCGCTGTACAAGGCCGGCAGCACCTGCGCCAACTGCCAGTTCTATCACGGCCCGGACGTGGGCTACGGCACCTGCCAGCTGTTCCCAGGCAAAGCGGTGAATGCGAAAGGGTGGTGCACGTCGTATACGCCGAAGAAGGCGTGAGCTTAAAAGGTCGCGCCCTCGCGGGGTCTTGGCTGCGTCAGGCAAGCGCGTCAGTGCACGTTTTCGCAAGCAACGGCAATGCACGCACCGTTGAAAGCGCATGTGCGGCAAACCGTTCGGTATCGCCGTCGCTCATATCGTGCGGGAATAGCCGGTGGCATGCCGCCCACCACGCAGATAGGCGTCGAAGCACATGGCGATATTGCGTAACAGCAACCGGCCTCGTGCCGTAACGTGGATCATCGGCATATCCAGCGTTACCAGTCCGTCACGCGCGAGCTGCGCCAACTTCGCCAATTCCGGTTCGAAGTATTCATCGAAGATCAAACGGTGGTGTTCGCCGAATTCGTGCGTATCCAGTTCGCCGTAGCACATCAACTGGCCGATGAGATCGCGGCGGATGAGATCATCTTCATCCAGGTGCAAGCCGCGCGCGATCGGTAACCGTCCGGCGTCCAGAGCGGAGTAGTAGCCGACCAGATCCTTGGCGTTCTGGCTGTAGCTTTCGCCGATGCGGCCGATCGCGCTGACGCCGAGACCGACGATGTCGCAATCGCCATGCGTCGAATATCCCTGGAAATTTCGCTGCAGCTTGCCAGTCTGTTGCGCGCGCACCAGTTCGTCGCCTTCGCGCGCGAAATGGTCCATGCCGATGTACACGTAACCGGCGTCGCCAAGCAAGGCCAACGCACGGCCGAACAAGGCCAGCCGCGTGCCCGGATCGGGTAGCTCCGCAGCATCGATCCTCCGCTGTCCTTTGAACTGTTCCGGCAAATGCGCGTAGCCATACACGGCAACACGGTCGGGCGACAAGGCAATGACCTCCGCCAGCGTCTGCTCGAACCCGGCCACGGTTTGCCGCGGCAGGCCGTAGATAAGGTCGATACTGATGGAGGTAAAACCCGCTTCGCGGCCGGCCTCGAGCAACTCGCGCGTTTGCGCCACGCTCTGGATGCGATTGACGGCGCGTTGCACGTCCGGATGGAAATCCTGCACGCCGACGGAGAGGCGATTGAAGCCAAAATCCGCCAGTCCGCGCACATAATCGCCATCGGCAAAGCGCGGATCGAGCTCGATGCCGAACTCTCGCCCCTGCGCCTGGCTGAAACTGAAGTGCCGCGCCAATGACTCCATCAATTCGCGCATGCGCGGCAGGTCCAAAAAATTGGGTGTGCCGCCGCCAAAATGCAATTGCCGCACAAGACGGTCGCGATCGAACAAAGGAGCAATCAATCCGATTTCGCGATACAGCCGTTCCAGATATCGATCGGCCTTGCCGATGTCGCGGGTGATGACGCGATTGCATCCGCAATACAAACAGGGGCTGGTACAGAACGGAACATGCACGTAGAGCGAAAGCGGCCGCGGAAACGGTTCTTGGTTCGAATCACGAATCACCGACCGCAATGTTTCCTCGTCGAAATTGGCTTGGAACTGGGGCGCGGTCGGGTAGCTGGTGTAACGCGGCCCATGGCCGTCGTAGCGGGCGATCAGTACCGGATCGAATTCGGGCGCAGGTGGGGTTCGTCTCATGCGGCGAGTGTGCGGAGCCAAAGCCTTAAGGACCCTGATCCAGATCAACTGGTTTGCACCTGGCGTTGCGCTGTCAGGTCTGCTTGATCCAGATCAGCGAATCCTTCACGGCCATCCGTAATATGCCTGTCGCCATGGCCGCGAATCCACGCAGGAAGAAAAAGGATTTGCTCCGGACGTCGTGCTGATGGCGTGGAACTTCATCGGCAAGCGATGGAATTGCGCAAGGCGGCCGGCATCGCCTTGCTCAACGCGGTGGGCGCGGAAGCCTGCTGATGGGGGAAAGGGGAGGGGCAATGTCCGGCGGGTTCCTTCGTGGAACTCGCCGGATCATTGTTTATGGATGTCGTCAGTCAGGCGTACGCCATAAGCCATCTGTGATCACGCGCACATTAATAACAAAACGTCACTTGTCACTTAAGGATGCTCTGATCTATTCCACGTATCCGGCATGACCTCGAGAAAGCCTCGCAGGGTGTGTTGCGCGACGCAGGGCAGACTGGCCGTCGTTCAAGTCGCGCGGCACGGCCTACGGGCCTTCTGCAGGTCATCGCTCATATAAATTCAATACGTTGGGGCCGCACTGTATGCGCGCAGCGCTTCGCTCCAGCGTCTCGACGATGCGCCAGTCTGCCTTCGCCGCTGCGACAAACCACTGCGCGCATACAGTGCGGTGACGGGTGCGTGGAATAGATCAGAGCATCCTTAAATATCGGCTACAGGTTTTGGCGATCAAGCGTTAATTGGAGGGAGCATTCTCTTCCGCAAATAATCAACTGCTTGCCTTGGACAAATGGTTGCCGGCGATCTTTGGCTTGCTTGGAAAACTTTCGGATCAGCGGCAACGCTTTGTTTGGACCGTGCTGCCTCACTTCGAGCGGCCGGCATTTTAAGGAGGCGCGCCTGCAATCAAAAAAAGACAATTCCTTCACAATAGTGAAGAAAATGAGAAATCGTTTGAATGTCAGCGTGAATTACTCATCTTGCAGTAACACTTGATCTCGTCTTGGTTAGCGTATAGATTGATTCGACAGTGTCAGGTCCTGGGGAATGTTTAAGCATTGGTGCGCCCTGACATCTGCCGTCCAGGCGCTAGTCCTGTTCGCGGTTTTGGTATCGTCTTGCTGCTCATAAGTTGTTGTGATTCTTGTTGAGTTTTGGAAAAGCTGATCGGCTTCTTCGCAGTCGCGAACAAGTTTTAGCTTAGGACAACAACTGATTTCAGTGAGGGGCGGCAATGTACGGATGCCGATTTTTTCAGCCTAGCCAGGCTGTCATTGAGTACCTGCCCATGTTTTCTCGGGGTGGGCGATGACTTTTTCCGATGATGGTGAAGAGACGTTCGTCGTTTTGATCAACGACGAATTACAGTATTCGTTGTGGCCGGCGTCGTCTGACGTTCCCGCTGGGTGGAGGCTTGTACGGGACGAGGGAACTCGAAAGGAATGTGTAGATTTTGTGGAGATGCATTGGACGGATATGCGACCAAAGAGCGTGATGGATGCGCGATGACAGTTAAAATGTGGCTTGAGTCGGAATAAAAAAGGATTTTCTGTGATCATGTATGCGGATAGCCATTGAATTTAATGCGTCCAACGTGAATTTGTAGCGTTTCGGACATCATCATCTGGTCTGATTGCAAGAAGCGGCGCCTGGGTGTTCTGAGTAATGGAAGTATATAGGGCGAAATCGTCTTGAGTTTCGTCCGGAAGTGGGGATTTGATTGTCTTGGAAGTTTTTTAGCCACTGTTAAATAGGTGGGTGGGGTCGCTTTGCAAAAAAAGCTGCGAATGGAAAGCGTCATCGAGGGGCGCGCCATTCGAGCTTCAACATAAATAACAAGTGGTTGCTCGCGCGAACGCATTTTAAGGCTTTCGCGCCCAGATTTTGCTACGGATTTGGTGACTGGAGCTCCTATTTATGTTGTTGTCGCGGGGAAAGGTGGCGGGTGCTGGTGCGTGGACTTTGGTTGCGGTGCTTGCTGTCCTGGTTGTGATTGCGACGGTGGCGCGCAGAGAGCTGGAGCCGTTGCCATTGACAGCAACCACCAAGCTTGCAGGTTTTTCAGCGGTTAGGGCGAAGCAGGCCTTATCGACCGTGCTTGGCGGCGGAGAATCGCCGCATCCGGTGGACAGCCCAGCTGACGATGCGGTCCGTAACCGCATCATCGAGGCGCTTCGAGGAATGGGGTACCGTCCCGAAATCCAGGATGTTACATCCTGTCGCAAGGCCTGGCTGCAAGTTTGCGCCAGAGTCAGAAATATCATTGCCGTACGTGACGGTTTGCCCGGCGGAAAGCCAATACTTTTGGCCTCGCACTATGACTCGGTCGCTGCAGGCCCAGGGGCTAGCGACGATGGTGCGGGCGTGGCTGTTTCGCTTGAAGTGGCTCGTTTGCTCCAGAGGCGATCATCCGGCGCTCACTCGGTCATCTTTCTCTTCACCGAGGGTGAAGAAGAAGGGCTACTGGGTGCGGAGGCCTTTGCGGAAAACGACCCAAGAGCAAAAGACCTCGCGTTGGTGATAAACCTTGAGGCGCGCGGTACCTCAGGCAAAAGTGCCATGTTCGAGACTGGCGATGATAGCGGTTGGCTTGTCGATCGCTATGCGTCAACCGCCCGATCGCCACTGACCAGCTCGCTTCTGGACGCTGTGTACAAACTGATGCCTAACGACACCGATTTCAGTGTGTTCAAGGCCCGTGGAGTGCAGGGACTCAATTTCGCCTTCGGCGAAAACTATGGCTACTACCACACTTCCGATGACAATCTGAATTCGTTAAATGATGCAACTCTCCAGCATCAAGGGAACAATGTTTATGCGTTAGTGCAGTCTCTCCTCGATGCTCCTCTGCCCGCACCCCTGGCAAAGGGAGCCAGGGTCTATACGGATGTGCTCGGGGCTGGTGTCATCAGTTGGCCGCAATCATGGAGCCTGTGGCTGGCACTACTGCTCTTGCTGGTGTTTGTGGCGACCTCCTGGGCGTGGCGGCGCCATAACCACTATGATTTCGTCAGCGTGAGGCGCGGTGCTGCGGGTCTGGTGTTGTCCATGGCGATGGGCGCGAGCGTGGGCTATGTGCTGTTGCTCACACTCGGCATGACTGGCGATCACGGTGTTTCCTGGCACTCGGATGTTTTGTTCAATCGCTGGTTGCTATGGAGCATGGTTTTGCTCGTAGTGCTGCTGGTTCAACGCTGGCTGGGGAGGGGGGTGAACCCCGTTGGTGTATGGATAGGCCTGACGGGGGCGTGGCTGATGCTCGGCTTGCTCTGCGCAATCTTTGCACCGGCAATCTGCTACCTCTTCGTTCTTCCTGGCGCTGTATCGATCGTCGTCATGGCGGCACTTCTGCCAGCGAAAAAAATTGCGATGCGATCCGCTGTGTTGTTCCTGCTGTCTGCGATCGCGGTGTTCGCGATGATTTTTCCAGTGGTCTACCTGATTGAGATCATGCTTGGCTTCAACGTGATGATCGGCTCTGCCGGCATGGGCATGTTGCTTGGCCTGGCTTTCAGTTACGTGATGCCGCTGGCCGTTCAAGAAATGAAGAGCCCCGTCCACCGTTGTACGGGCTACGCGGTCGCACTGGCGGCGTTCGCTTGCATTGTGCTTTCGTTGAAAGCGCCTGCGCACAGTGAAGCAGTGCCAAAGGATCTCAACATCGCCTATTTTCAAAGCGCCGGGAACGCCATGTTGCTGGTCGGTAACGCGACCAATCCGCCACCCGCGGCGGTTTTACAGGCGGTGGGGAAGCGCGTAACCCTGAAAAGCGTACTTCCGTGGACTTCCAGCGCCATCTATGTGGCGCCGACCGAAACGCTTGCTCTCACGCCTGCAAGGCTGACTCCCCTCGGGGAAATCGACAATGAAAAGGGCAGGCAGGTCGGCGTGAGGATCGATGCCGGCGGACCGTTGCGCGCGGTTTGGGTTCTTGCGCCGCCGCAGGCGAACCTGCAATCCATCTCGATGGACGGCCACACATTGAGCTACATGAAGGATGACTCAAAGATGGGTAGCTATCGTGCCTTCATCTGCTATGGCCAGTCTTGCGATGGAAAGCAACTTGCGATGGTTCTAGGGTCGAAGACGGCGGCTTCCATTCTTGTCGTCAAGGCGGCCGCACTTCCCGGCGCTTTCGCTGATATTACCCGAGCCAGAAACGGTTATGCGCTTCCCGTGAACGAGGGCGACCAGAGCTTGATCGTCAGTGAGGTCAAGCTCTAGGGCTGATCTGACCTGCTTTGGGCAGGTCTGCAGTTTGGTGTTGAGGGGTACAACCAATGCGCGCCTGGTGAGCAGCTTGATGGATATTTTGCTTTCCTGGGTGCTGCTGGAATTCCGGCGAAGTCAGAAACTGGAGGGAATATGCAGTCGGATTTTTGCGAAGTTGAAAGCTTGGAAGAGCTGGGCCGCGGTGAGAATGCAAGCTGCGAGACGTTGGAATCGGTCTTGCGATGCACATCTTCGTTCCACGTTGCCATCGATAAGGCGGCGGAGCTCCTGCGCGAGGACAAGAGCTTGATCGATCACCCGAGGGAAAGGTTCGATCTGCTCGATCCGCTGATCGTTCACATTGAATCGCGCATATTCTTCGCAAATGACACCGATGAGCTGGTTTTCAGCCTTCGACACAAGCGCGAGAGTGTGAAGCTTCTGAATGACGCTTATTGCTCATGGGAAACGGCGCTCGAGCAGATTTTTGTCAGGCGCCTATGCGGTGGAGATGTCGTTTCATTGAACGACTATCGGCTCAATAGCCGATTTCAGCGCCTATTGAAGCGCGAATCGTCAATGCTGAATGGCTGCTCTCCAAAACGTGCGCTATTCATCGGCTCAGGACCGTTTCCCATAAGCGCGATCTGGTTGCATCGTTACCTGGATATTCCTGTTGACGGTTTGGATGTGTCTGGGGATGCGGTGGAGCGGTCGCGCGGATTGATCAAGACGCTTGGCATGGGCAATTCAATCCGGATCATTCACGAAACTTCACCAGAATATGATGTGTCCGAATATGACGTAATCATTATCGCGCTACTGGCCAAGCCGAAGTCCGCGATACTTGAGAATATCTATAAATCGGCCAAGAGGGATTGCTATATCGTTTGCCGCACTTCATTTGGCTTGCGCAGCGTGATCTATGAGCCGACGTTGATATCGCCTGAAATACTCGAGCGTTTCAGCATCGAAGATGCTCGCATTGTTTCTGGAAGCTGTGACGATACGATTTCGTCGCTGCTGCTCAAGAAAATCGTCTGAGGCGATGCGAGAAGGCTATGCTGGAACTTACCGCCGCACAGCAGGAAATTTATCTTGAAGGGCGTCTGTTCGGAGAGGTTGTCAATAACATAGGCGGCTATCAGAAATATCCTTGCGATATCGATGTGGTCCGTTTTAGACGAGCTCGCGAACGAGTGCTTGGCGGTAATGACGCCTATCAACTGCGTTTCAGGCTGTCATCGGGGCGCTGCGAACCATTCGTGGTCGATGATCCTGCGCAGGGGATGCCCCTCATCGATCTGTCGAGCGTTGAGGCAGCACGCGAAGCGGCGTTGACCTGGATCCAGCGGCATTTCGAGACTCCCTTCGCCGATCTTGGTGCGCAGGTGTTTGAGGATGCCCTTATCCGGGTATCGGCAGGCGAATATTGGTATTACGCCAAAGCCCACCACCTCATCATGGATGGATGGGGATTCGCTCTGCAGATGAGACGCATATTGCATGAATATGCCAAGCTTGGGGGTGAGGCAGATGTCGCGGATGAAGGGTCGGGCGGCTTTCCTTCATTCGTACAGTACATGCGTCAGCATGATAGCCATGCCTACGCCCGCCATGATGAAGATCGCGCATACTGGATGGATCGATTTTGCGCGCAGAGTCATGCTCTGTTTGCGCCATCGTTGGCTTCGTCAAGCCAGCGCGTCAGCGTGGTGGTTCGGCCGGATCTGTTCACATCGCTGAAGTCGCTCGCTGCGCATATCGACGTCCCAGTGACTACGATATTTTATGCCGCACTCTATGTATATTTTTCGCGTGTCTTCCAATCCGACCAGGTGACGATTTGTTCGCCGGTTCACAATCGGCGCAACGCTTTCGACAAGGAAGTTATCGGTTCTCTGGTCAATGTCAACGCTCACTGCCTGGCGCGCCCTTCGGAGCCCGGGTTCACCGCGCTCGCCAGGCATATCGCTCAACTTCAGAGCAAGGACTATCGGCACAGCCGCCTGCCGCTCGGTGAAATTGTGCGGGAATTGCGCCATACATCGGGGCTGGAGCTGCCGCTGCACGAGTTGTCATTCAATTACCAGAAGCTCGATTTCGATCTGAGCATCGATGGCCACCCGGTCCTTACGCACTACCTGTCCCACAACCACGAGCGTGGCGCACTTACTTTTGTGCTGTGTGATTACGGAACAGGCCAAGAGATGCTTCTGCATCTGGACTACAATACCAGCTGCTTCAGTGATGTCGATGCACAAGCGACGCTGCTTCGTATTCTTGGCCTGCTGGAGCAAGTCGTGGCAAAGCCGTCCGCGGACTTGAACGACTACGACTTGCTCACGCCGCAGGAACGCCACCAGCAAATCGCTTCATGGTCCGGTGTCGACGCTCCCATGCGTCTGGACATATGTCTACATGAGTTCTTTGAGGAGCAGGCTGAACGATTTCCGGAACGTATTGCGATACGCCATGGACAGCAGGAATTGAGTTACCGCGATCTGGACGAGCGCGCCAATATCCTGGCTCATTATTTGATAGCGCACGGGGCTCAGGTCGATGGTTTCGTCGGAGTTTGTCATGGACGCTCCATCCATCTGCTGGTAGCCATTCTGGCGGTGCTCAAGGCAGGCAGTGCATATGTTCCCATCGATCCTGCCTACCCCAAGGAGCGCGCGCTGCATATCTTTAAAGATGCAGGTCTCGATTTGCTGCTGGTCGATGAGGTCGGCTTGGTCAACTTACGGGATCAGCCGGCTACGGCGATCGACGTGGAGGGATTTTTTTCTTCATCGCAGAGCAAGGGGCTTCCCGCTACCCGTCCTGGCAGGGCGGCTACTGGCGTAGGACCTGGAAATCTTGCTTATGTCATTTACACCTCAGGTTCTACCGGCCAGCCTAAGGGCGTGCTGATCGAGCACTCCAATGCATCGATGTTCGTTCAATGGGCGCTAGCAACATACGACGAAGAAGATTTGCGCGTTGTCCTGGCTGGTACGTCCATCTGCTTCGATTTGTCCATTTTTGAACTGTTTGTGCCGCTGGCATGCGGCGGCCAGATTGCTCTCGCCGATAATGTCCTTGCACTACAAGCCGGGACGATGGGCCAGGTGTCCCTCATCAATACCGTTCCCTCGGCCATCCAAGCGCTGCTTGAAGCGCGCGCGGTGCCAAAAGGTGTGCGTTGTATCAATCTCGCTGGCGAGCCGCTCAGGCAAGAGTTGGTCGAAGCGTTGCATGCCAGTTGCGACATTAAGCTATACGATCTGTACGGCCCGTCCGAAACCACCACCTACTCGACGTTTGCCACGCGGCACGCTGGGGGGCGTGAGACGATCGGGCGGCCTATTGCGAACACGCGCGTCTATGTTTTGGATCCCGCCGGCAATCTGTTGCCACAGGGTGCGATAGGCGAGTTGCACATCGGTGGGGCGGGGGTGGCACGCGGCTATCTCAATCGCCCTGAACTGACCGAAGAAAGATTCGTCTTCAGCCGGCACGCCAATGCAAGGTTGTATCGGACCGGCGATCTGGTTCGTTTCCTCGAAGATGGTTCGCTGCAATACATAGGCCGCAAAGACAATCAGATCAAGTTGCGCGGTTATCGCATTGAGCTTGGCGAAATCGAGGCCTGCCTCCTATTGCATCCAGACGTCGGCCGGTGCGCGGTCATGGTTCGCGACGATGCAGGCGCGACAGGCGGAAAATCACTGGTTGCCTATGTGGTTGCGGCCTCGGATGCGCGAAACCTCGATCGGGGCGCATTAGCCGGGTTCGTTGCCGAGCGTCTGCCTGCATACATGGTTCCCGCGGTGTACGTGGTTTTGGCGGCCTTGCCATTAACTCCTAACGGTAAGGTGGACCGTAAAGCGTTGCCTGCACCCAGCGCACAGGTGCGCCTGCAAAACGAGCACGTTTCTCCTGCTACCGCCATTGAGCGGCGTCTATGCGCGCAATGGACGGCCGTGCTTGGAATCGATCGCATCGGCGTCACCGACAATTTCTTTGCTTTGGGTGGGGATTCATTATCCCTGCTGACGCTTGCCGCAGGCATTGACGCCGAGTTCTGCACGCATATTGACGCGGCTTCCCTGTTTGCAAGCCCGACCGTGCAGGCTCAGGCCAGGCTGATGGAAACACATATTGAGCTAGCCGGCCTGCTTGGGCGAGTGAGCATGAGTGGCGAAGTGCAGCAGAGCAGCTATATCGCTCTTTGACAATCATCTGTACATGGATCATCCGGGCTATGGTTCTTACGGTCATCAAGCAAAACAGGATACGTATAGGCTTGGTCAGCGCGATCAGCGCCATGGCCGGTGCATTCAACATCTGGCTGCTTTCGCTGGTCAGCCGCAATGCGCGCCTGGATCACATCAACACGGCTGCGGTGGGACAGTTCGTTTTAGCGCTAGTGGCGATGATATCGATCAGCTTTCTTTCGCAGACCTTGCTTTCCAGGCTCAGTGCAAGAGCATTCTTTGATCTGCGGCAGCAGCTTGTGGAGGGCATCAGCAAGCTCAACGTCATGCAGGTGGATGCGATGGGGCGCCATCGGCTTTATACCGCGCTCAGCAGGGATGTGCCCGCGATCCACGAGTTGGTGACGGTTATGCCCAACTATGTGTTCAATTTCACCGTGTCGGCGGCTAGCCTGGTCTACCTCGCTTTGGTGTCCGCAAAGTTGTTTGCGGTGTTTGCCTTTTTCCTGATTCTTGGGCTAGGCGTCGCCAAGTTCGCCATTGCGGATCGCGCCGAAAGACGGTTTCAGCAGCGTCGAGGCATAGAGGACGAGCTCTTCAAATGCTATGAGGCGGCGATTGACGGCAATAAGGAACTGAAGCTCAATCGTTGGCGTGAAGATTATTTTCTGAATACCGAGCTAAGGAGCAGTGCTCAGCGTTACCGCAAGGCGACCCTGGCAGCGGAATTTTTCTGGAACCTGTCCAATAACTGGAGCGCGGCGCTCATCTTCATAGGCGTTGGCGCGTTGTTGTTCTCCGCCCCGTATCTTCGCATCGCGGATCGAAATGCAGTGATCACCTTCGTGATGGTGATCTTTTACATGATCGGTCCGCTCACCATTCTGATGAATTCGTTTCGGGTCATTCATGCGGCCAAGGTTGGCTTGCGGCGCCTTGAGGAGCTGGATTTGGATTCAGCCGTGGACGAAGTGACCACCACGGTGGCATCCGGGCAAGACCCGTTCCAGTCATTGTCGTTACGTGATGTCGTATTCACCTATACCAGTCCAGATTCCGGTACGGACGGCTTTACCGTGGGGCCGTTGAATTTGGATCTTCAGCGCGGAGAGCTCGTCTTTTTCATCGGAGGCAACGGCAGCGGCAAGACGACCGCCGCCAAGTTGCTGACCGGCCTTTATGGACGGCAGGGTGGAAACGTGCTGCTGAATGAACAGGTTGTCATGGATCATCCTGCCTATTTGCAGATGTTCTCAGCGGTATTTCAGGACTATTACCTTTTTGACACGTTGATTCCCAAAAAAGACGGCAAGCTTGATGCCAGCAAGCTGGACGCTTGGCTGCAGAAACTGAAGCTGACGGACAAGGTAACCATCGAGCATGGCAGGCTGTCCACGACGCGACTCTCGCATGGGCAGCGCAAGCGCCTGGCATTGCTCGTGGCCTGCTGTGATGACTCTGAAATCTACGTGTTTGACGAATGGGCCGCCGATCAAGATCCGGAGTTCCGCGAATTCTTTTATCGCGATTTTCTGCTCGAACTCAAACACATGGGCAAGACGATGATCGTGGTCAGCCATGACGACCGCTACTTTCATCTCGCCGATCGCCTGGTGAAGTTCGAGGCGGGCAAAATCGTATCCATACTGCCCGGCCATGAAGCGCAGACGATGGCCTTGATCGAGCCCGAGACGGCAAGCGCATGACGACATCGATCAAGGAAATCCGTGATCTGTTGGCCAGATGTGCAGACGAAGGTGTTCGCCTGGCTGAAAGCCAAGGTGAGCTCCACGTTCACTTTGATGCAGCGGAACCCGACAATGAGTTGCTGTTCTTGCTGAGGAGGCACAAGCACGATCTTTTGCAAGTCCTGCTTTCGCATCAACACAATGGGACGATTTCCGTACTTTCCGCCGTGGAACGTCAACGGGTGGCGGTTACGGCGGCGCAACGTCGCATGTGGCTGATGGATCGCCTGGAGCAATCCGTCTCGCCCTACAACATGGTGGGCGCATATACGATTACTGGCGTGCTCGATTGCGCTGCCATGGAGCTTGCGCTTGACGGTGCGATTGCGCGTCATGAAGCCTTGCGCAGTCGTTACATCGACCTCGACGGGGAGCTATGTCAGCTCGTCGAAGCGCCGTTTCATGTGACTTGGGGTGCGCAAGACCTCTCTTCCATGAGCAAGGCCGAGCAAGAGCAGTCGGTACGGGACCTGCTGCATCGGGAGAATACCTGGCGCTTCGATCTTCAGGCCAGCCCCCTTGTCCGGGCCACTCGGCTCAAGCTGTCACCACGGCAATGGGTCATAGCCATCACCTTGCATCATATTGCGTGCGACGGCCACTCGCTGGAGGTGCTCAAGCGGGACATAGCGCGAGGGTATGCCGCGGCAAGGGAAGGAGTTGAATCGCGACACGCGCCGCCACGGATTCAGTACGCCGATTATGCGGCCTGGCTGCAACGCCGGAACCAAGATGAGGCACAAAATGAACGTTTAGAAATATCGGCCTCGCGCCTGAAGGATGCGCCCAGGCTTCATGGCTTGCCGCTGGACAAGCCCAGACCACCCTTGCAGGGCTACAAGGGCGAGAAGGTTCGACGAGCCATCGGTGCAGAGCAGTTGTCAGCAGTCAAGGCGCAGTGTGCGGAGCATGGCGTCACGTTGTTTGTTTATTTGCAGGCGATCTTTGCGGCCATTCTCTGCATCTACGGCTACGAGCGCGATGTTGTGACGGGTTTTCCCGTGGCCGGGCGACAACATCGCGAGCTGGACGACACAGTAGGCTTGTTCGTGAATACCCTGGTTCTGCGCAACCGCATGGAGAGTAATCCATGCTTTGTTGAATGGCTCGAAAAAGTCGCGCGGAACGTGCTTGAGGCACTGCGCGACCAGGATATCCCTTATGAGCGGCTGGTTGAGACATTGCGAGTCGAACGCAGTCGTGCTTACAACCCCTTGATGCAGATTCTCTTCGTTCTGCAGAGCCAGGTCGAAACTGACTTTGTGTTGCCTGGATTGGTGACCGAGGCCATTTACAACGCCCATGAACCGGTGAAATTCGATCTGCAGCTGGTTGCCGAAGAAAGAAGCGGCGAACTCGAGCTGGATTGGCACTACAACGCAGACCTGTTCTTCGCCGACTCAATCGCACGCATGGCCGATAGCTTCATGCGCTTTCTCGACGCGGTGCTCAAGGATCCGAACCGGCGCCTGTACGCAATTCCCCTGGCGAGCAAGATAGCGCCGGAGGTGTCGGTGACCGAGACAATCTATCCGCGTCTGGAGCAGTGCTTCGAGGCCTTCGCTCAAACGCAGCCAGACCGCCTGGCCGTGGCTTGCGGGGAGATCGAGCTCAGTTACGGCGAACTGGACCGTCAGGCCAATGCGCTAGCCGCGATATTGCAGGATGCAGGGGTGGCATGCGGCGCGGTGGTGGGATTGTGCGTCGAACGTTCGGAACATTTGATCGTCGGCATGCTCGGAATACTCAAGGCGGGAGCTGCGTATGTGCCGCTCGATCCCTCATTGCCGCAGCAGCGGCTGGAGACGATTCTCGAAGATTGCGCCGCACCGCTCTTGCTTACGCAATGCAAATTGGCGCAGAACTTCGCGTATAGCCAAAGACCGGTTTTGCAGCTCGACGCCTTGCCTCGTTTGGGCAGGCCCGCCACGCGCAAGGTAACGGAAGGCGCCGACGAACTGGCCTATGTCATCTACACCTCCGGCACGACAGGCACCCCCAAAGGCGTGACTGTGGCGCATGCAGGCGTGATCAACATGCTGCGCTACTTCCAGGCGCTCGCGCCATTGAGTCCGCCATGGAACGGTTCGCAGTGGAGCAGTATCAGCTTTGATGCATCGGTGTATGAGATTTTTTCCGCACTATGTTTCGGCGGAAGCCTGCATATCGTGCCGGATGCATTGCGACTGGATGCGGATGCATTGTTTCACTGGATGGATAGGCATGCGATCCATAGCGCGTACATGTACGCCGGCTATCTTGAGCCTTTCGGCCGGTATCTGCACCGTGAGCACGGCTGCCCGGAATTCAAGCGCCTCATGGTAGGCGTGGAACCCATCGCCATCGACCATCTGCATGCGATCGCGCAGCGGCTGCCCGACTTGCAGATACTCAACGCCTACGGACCCACCGAGACCTCCGTGTGCTGCACCATCCACGCATATATCGATGCGTGCTACGCCGGCAACGGTCGTGCGCCGATCGGACGCGCGGTGCCCGGCATGCAGCTTTTCGTCATGAACGCCGAAGGCGAGCCGGCTCCCGAAGGCGCGATCGGCGAGCTGTGCGTGGGCGGTATCGGTTTGGCGAGGGACTACCTGGGAAATCCGGAGCTCACGGCTGCACGTTTTGTCATCCGAACCATTGATGGCCTGGCTCGCCGGCTATACCGAACCGGTGACCTGGTGCGGTACCGGCCCGACGGCGAGCTGGAATTCATTGGACGCGCCGATGAGCAGATCAAGCTTCGCGGCTTCCGGATCGAGCCCGGAGAAATCGAAGTGCGGCTCTGCCAACAACCGGAGATAAGCGATGCCGTGGTGCTGCTTCAAGAGCAGGGCGCGGATAAGCACCTGGTTGCATATGTCGTGCTGAAAGCCGGGCATGTGGTGGAGGAAGCCCATTCGTTTTCCGCGCGCATCAAGCGCGCGCTACGCGAATTTCTGCCCGACTACATGATTCCCAGCGAAATTTTGGTGCTTGACAGCATCCCATTGACCACAAACGGCAAGGTCAATCGCGCGGCGTTGCCGGCATCGTCCGTGGCGAGCGGGGGCGAACGAGTGGTGCCCCGGAATGATATTGAACGCCGGCTCGTGAAAATCTGGCAGGACATCCTGGAGCTCGAGACGGTAGGAGTCACCGATGATTTTTTTGCGCTTGGCGGCCAGTCGCTGCTGGCAACTCGCTTGTTGGGAAGTGTACGCAGCGAATTCGACCTTCCGGATGAGGCTTTGTCATTGGGCGACCTATTCGAAAAAACTGACATCGCCACCTTTGCCGAGGTAGTGCTCGCGGCCATCAATGAGGAGCAGGCGCGGCAAAAAGAACAGTTGCTGGCCATGCAGGACGCCACCGATGAGGGCACTTTCTGATGCGTGCTGAAGACATCTATGCCGCAGCCCTGAAGGCGGATGTGCTGCTGTATCTCAAGCAAGGTGAGCTTGCGTATAAGGTAGCCAAAGGGCGTTTGCCCGAAGAGCTGCGCCGGTTGGTGGCTGCGCACAAAGGGCAGCTGATCGATTATCTACGACGGTTGCGAAGCGCGGAAAGTGGATCGCGCCCCGAGCCACTGGCCGACAGAAACAACCTGCCGGTGTCACGTGCGCAGCGCAGGGTATGGCTGGCGGAGCTTTCTTCCCAGGATGGCGCCCACTTCAATATCCAGGGCTGCTACCGATTTACGGGCGAACTGGATATCGGCTGCTTCAAGTTGGCGCTGCGCCATCTCATGCAAAGGCACGAGGCATTGCGAGCGAATTTTGAAGAACGCAATGGCGATCTAAGGCAGGTTTTGCGGGAAGATTGCCAGGCAGGCTTCGTCATGATCGATCTGGATGTTTTGCCGGCTCCGGCAAGGCCGTCCGCGGTAAAAAAGATCATCGATGATGACCTTCATCAGCGCTTTGATTTGTCGCGAGACACGTTATTTCGCGTGAACTTGATACGGCTCGGTCCAGATCGGCACGTGGCGATTTTCAATCTTCATCACATCGTCGCGGACGGCTGGTCTGCGGGATTGCTCATCGAAGAGTTTTGTCGCGCCTATACCGCCTATCTTCGCACCCAGCCAATAGAAGAGGCACCGTTGCCGTTCCAATATGCTGATTATGCCGCCTGGCAGGAATCACGCTTGCAAGGTGCCGGGTTGGAACATGGGCTGCATTTCTGGAATTCCTATCTGGAGAATCTTCCGCAAGTGCACGGCTTGCCGCTGGACAAAGCGAGGCCGCCCCATCAGCGCTTCGACGGTGATTTGCTGCAATCGACCATTAGTCCGTCGCTTGAAAGGCGTATTCGCGCCTATTGCCAGGGCCGCAGGGTTTCGCTGTTCATGTTCCTGGAAACCGCCTTGGTGTTACTTCTTGCGCACTACGGCGATCAGGCCGACATCGCAATAGGTACGCCCGTGGCGGGTCGCGTGCATCCGGAGAGCGAATCGCTGGTCGGCCTGTTTATCAATACCGTGCTCATACGCACGAAGGTGGCGCGAGACATCGACTTCGAAACCCTGCTTGGCATCAACCGGGACAACATCCTGGCTGTGTTCGATCATCAGCATGTTCCGTTTGAATTGCTGGTGGAGCGTCATGCACAGCAGCGAAGCCGGAGCTTTCACCCGCTATTTCAAATCTGGTTCGTGCTCCAGAACAATCGCGTCGTCCAGTTCGCTTTGCCTGGCTGCCAAGTCGACAGCTATCCGGATCTGCCGACACCGGCTGCCAAATATGACCTCAACATCTATGCGCAAGAAGGATGCGATGGCATAAGGCTGGATTGGGTCTTCAACATCGAGCTGTTCGACCGCCACTCCATTGCTTGCGTTGCGCAGCAGTTCACCACCCTTTTAGAGCGCATCATCGAATCGCCGAGAAAAAATTGTTTTGACTACGGCATCTTTGCCCCACAGGTACCGGCCCTGGTCCCTCCAGCTTCCTGCATTGCCGATCTTTGTAGCGATGGCAGCGGGCTGGTCGACCGCCTGCGGAAGCAGATGCAGCGGCGCACGACGGCCGCAGCGCTGGTTTGCAACGGTCATGCGCACAGCTACGCGCGGTTGGCCGATCTTGCCCGCGGCTACGCGGGGGCCATTCTACGTAGCGGCAGCCAGGCACGCATCGGTCTGCTCCTCGAGCGAGGAATCGAGATGGTGGCTGCGATGTTGGCGGCCTTGCAACTGGGCCGCACCTATGTCCCGCTTGATCCTGCCTATCCCTCGGCGCGATTGAGCTACATGCTGACACACGCCGATTGCGACCTCATTATCACCAGCCGCGAGCATTTCGCGCTTGTCGATTCCTTTACCGGTAGTTTTGCAATCATCGATCAGCCTGGCGCTGTCCCTGCCGATGATGTGTTGGCCGACGGCACGTCACCCGCCTACATTCTTTATACGTCCGGCTCGACGGGACACCCCAAAGGGGTGACGCAAGACCTCGCGGGCCTCGCCTATCACGCGGCTGGCTACGCGCAGGGATTGGGGTTATGCGAGGACGATCGCGTTTTGCAATTGGCATCGTACAGTTTTGATGCCTCCGTGTTGGATACGTACGGGACCTTGCTCACCGGCGGCACGCTGTACCTTGCCGACCCGCGCGCGTTGGCACCGGCAAGTCTGTTGCAGCTGATCATCCAAGAAAAAATTTCCGTCTATCACTCCACGCCGACGGTATTCAAATACCTGTTCGCCGGTGTCGTCCCGGGCTCGCTTTCCAGCGTTCGCGCCATCGTGCTAGGTGGCGAAGCCGTGGACCAGCAGAGCCTGGAGATTTTTCGCGCGGCGTTCGGCGAGGGCTGCCGGCTGGTTGGTCTTTACGGAGCGACGGAGTCCTCATTGACCACGCTTGGCGATATCAGCCTTGCCGACATAGATGCTGGACTGCGTCCCGTGTTGGGCTCGCCGATCGCCGGCACTGCACTGATCCTGCGGCGCGCGGACGGCAGCGAAGCACGGGTGTTTGAACCTGCCCAAGTCGTCATTCGCAGCCGTCATGTCGCCCGTGGCTATTGGCGTGAGCCGCTGCTCAGCGCGCAGCGCTTCGTGCGCATGGACGACGGCACGGTGGAATATTTCAGCGGTGATTATGGCTATCGCTTGCCGAGTGGCCATATCCGCTTTCTTGGACGGGGCGATTTTCAATGCAAGTTGCATGGCATACGCATCGAATTGGGCGAGATCGAGTGTGCTTTGTGCGAAATGGAGGATGTGGCGCGTGCCGCGGTCGTGGTCCAGCCTGCTGGTGAAGATCATGTGGGACCGCGACTGGTGGCCTACGTCCAATCGCGCCTGGTGGGCGAGGTCGCCGCAGTGGCGCGCACGGTCCAGGAGCAGAAAGTCATCGATGCGTACCGCGCGCAGCTTGTTCGCTGGTTGCCCGACTACATGCTGCCGTCCCACTACGTTTTCATGGACACGTTACCCCTGACGCCTTCCGGAAAGGTCGATCGCCTGGCATTACCGAAGGCTGTGACAAAGGCGCCCAGGCGCAGTGTCCAGATCGCACCGCAAAACCGGACCGAACTGCAGTTGTGCGAACTGTGGAAGGAAGTGCTTGAGATCGCCGATGTCGGTGTCAACGACAATTTCTTCGATGTAGGCGGAAGCTCCTTGTTGGCGATGCAGCTTTGCAAACGGGTCGGTGAGCGTTTATCGCGCAACGTTTCGGTAATCGATCTGTTCACATATCCGACGATACGCACGCTGGCGCGGTTTATCGACGCCGAAGATAAGGTGAAGCCGCCCCAGGCCGAGGCTGAGCGAGTGATGGCGGCAGCCGAAGACATCGCCATCATCGGCATTGCCTGCCGCTTTCCGGATGCGCAAGACGCGGAGAC
This sequence comes from Dyella sp., assembly GCF_051954575.1. GTDB lineage: Bacteria > Pseudomonadota > Gammaproteobacteria > Xanthomonadales > Rhodanobacteraceae > Dyella_B. Next base: position 30,028 of record NZ_JBQCHP010000008.1, read on the forward strand.
GTTCTGGCGCCAGATCGCCGCCGGGCATGAATCCATCTGCTTCTATTCGGAAGAGCAGCTGCTGCATGCAGGCATGGACCCGGCGGTAGTGCGCAAACCCAATTTTGTGCCATCCCGCACCTTGCTTCCAGGATGCGAGGACTTCGATGCCAGTTATTTCGCGCTTACCGGCCGCGAAGCGGAGGTCACCGATCCCCAGCAGAGAATACTGCTGGAATGCGCTCACGAAGTGCTGGAAAGCGCCGGCCATGGAGACGGCGAAGTGCCGCGAAATGTCGGCGTTTTCGTCGGTGTAGGCATGAATCAATATTTTCTCAAGCATCTCTTGCCGCAAATGGAGGAATTTTCCGCATTGGGCGAAGATCTTGTTCACGCCAATAACAAAGAGCATCACGCGGCAACGCGTATCTCCTATAAGCTGAATCTTTGCGGCCCGAGCCTTAGTCTCAATACCGCTTGCTCTACCTCCCTGGTCGCCGTGCATGAAGCCTGCAAAAGCCTATTGCACGGTGAATGCCGGATGGCTATCGCCGGAGGGGCCAACATCGTCGAGTTCGAGCCGGGCGGATACCTGTATCACGAAGGTGATATCCGTTCGCCGGACGGCCAGTGTCGTACTTTCGATCAAAAGGCCGGCGGAACTCGGCGCGGCAATGGCGCGGCGGTAGTCTTGCTCAAGCGACTGGATGCGGCGTTGGCCGATGGAGACACCATCCATGCAGTGGTGAAAGGATCGTCGACCAGCAACGATGGCGCGGACAAGGTCGGCTACACCGCACCGAGCGTGTTGGGCCAGGTCGCCGCCATTCGCCATGCTCAACGCAAGGCTGGCGTGAACCCGTCTTCCATCCAATACGTTGAGACGCATGGCACTGGTACGCCGCTTGGCGACCCGATCGAGCTGCGCGCGTTGACCTTGGCCTTCGGCGACGTTCCGTCAGGTACCTGTGCCATCGGCTCACTCAAGCCGAACATCGGCCATCTGGAAGTGGCAGCAGGCATCGCGTCGCTCATCAAGACGGTACAGGCACTGAAACACCGGTTATTGCCGCCCCATATTCATTACGACGTACCTAATCCGAAGATTGATTTCGATAACAGTCCGTTCTATGTCAACACCCAATTGAAGACTTGGGAGAGCAGTGGGCCTCGCCGGGCCGGGGTAAGTTCGTTCGGCCTGGGTGGCACCAACGCCCATGCAGTGCTTGAAGAGGCGCCGCCACCGTCACCTAGCCAAACGCATCGCCCGTTGCAGCTCTTGTTGCTATCGGCGAGAACCGAGACGGCCTTGCAAGCCATGAGCGAGCGGCTGGCCGTGCATTTGGAGCAAAGCGACGATACCTTGGCTGATGTCGCCTATACGCTTCAGCTTGGCCGCGCCCGGCATGCTTGCCGACGCATGCTGGTGTGCCGCGATGCGGATGATGCCGTAGCCCAATTGAAACAGCCCTATAGCGTGGTTAACAGGAGTGCTGCGCCCGTGATGCTGGTATTGGGCGATCAGAGCATGCACGCAAACAAGGCGGGCCAGGCCTTGTATGCAAGCGAGCCGGAATTTTGCCGGTATTTCGATGCCGCTGTGGCTGCAGCGGGCGGAGAGATTCTGCAGCAGGAAACCAGATGGTTCATTGTGCAATACAGCCTGGCCAAACTCTTGATGAGCTGGGGTGTGCAGCCCGCGGCCCTGGTCGGCCGTGGAAGGGGTGAATGGGTGGCGGCGTGTCTGGCGGGTGTCTTCAGCCTGGAGCATGCGCTGACGCTGGTCGATATGCGGGCATTGCTCGTTGGCCGTTCCTGTTCCGGCGACGTTATCGATAAATGGCGCAGGGCCTTGGAAGCAGTGCCGCGACAAGCTCCTAGCCTTCCTTGCATCCTGAGCCGTGCGGGTGGTCAAGTCGATGAACACGATGTCACGAGCGTCCATTACTGGATGCGCCATTTGGCGGGCACGGATTCAGGAGCGGAGGATCTGGCTGCGCACTTGCCACAAGCCGATGCGCAGATCTGGCTGGAAGTTGGTGCGTGGGAGGGAGTCTCGCCTGTGCGCGAGTCGATCCACGCGCTGCCCGCAGTAAACGAACCGGCCGAAAACGAACCATTGCAGTTGCAGCAGGCGCTTGGCCAACTCTGGTTGGCAGGCGTGTCCATCGACTGGAACCGCTATCAGTCGGAGCAGCGCTGCCGACGCGTGCCCCTGCCTACCTATCCGTTTGAACGTCGGCGCTATTGGGTCGATCCACCGATGCGCCGTGCGAAGTCGACGTCCTCCGCCATCGTGCCTGCGCCTGTGCAGGTCGAACACGCAACAAGCAGCGATGGCGTCGAACAATGGCTGCTTGAAATATGGCGGGAGCTTATGGGCAACGACAGCATCGACGTGCATGGCGACTTCTTCGAGATGGGAGGGAACTCACTGCTCGCTACTCGCATATTGAGCCGCCTTCGCGAGCGCTTTCCCTTCCTGGGTACCCGATACTCGATCAGTACGTTCTTCGAGTCGCCGACCATCGCCGGAACAGCGGAGAAGATCAATGCCGTGCTTGCCGCGGCGATGGTTGAGCGCCAGCAGGCGGTGCTGGCCGGCGGCAATGCCACCATGGACGGGGTGCTCTGATGAGTTCGGTTGCGCATATCCTCAGCGAAGCCCTTGCGCACGACATCGTGCTCTATCTGAAGGACGACCAGCTTGCCTTTGCAGCATCGGGTAAAGAATTTCCCGCGCAGCTGCGTGAGAAGATCACTGCCAACAAGGCCGGTATCATCGAGTACTTGCGCCGCCTTCCGTCCGGCGCACAAACAGCCGCGGACTCGCCGGTATTACCTGAACAAAATGCACGACTGACGCGTGATGAGGTTCAGATGCTGCTATCTGCGCTCGGTGACGCGGGCGTGCAGCTCTATCTGGAAGATGGAAAGCTCAAAACCCGCAGCAAGCCAGGCGCGATCACCGATGCGATGGCGACACAGATACGCCATCACAAACAGGCGTTGGTCGATCATCTCGCCGCCACGCAAACCCATGCCACACCCGAACCGGCGGCGGCGACCGTGCCCGGTAGCGAGCACGAGCTGTCCTTTGCACAGCAGCGGCTGTGGTTTCTAGACCATTTCGAAAGTGCCAGCAGCTACAACATGCCGGTGGCATTGCGCCTGAAAGGCAAGCTGGATTGCTTGGCGCTGCAGCATAGTCTGGTCGAGATAGTGCAGCGACATGCGGTGTTGCGCAGTGTTTACCGCAAGTCGCGCGGCCGGCCTGTGCAAGTGATCCAGGCTGCCGCGACGATCCAGATGCCCGTAATCGATTTGACTGAGCTTCCATCAGCGGACCAGATTGCCGAGATATCCCGCCTGGCGCGTGCGGAAATGGAGCGTCCCTTCGATCTTGCGCGCGATTCGATGCTGCGTCTGTTGCTGGTGCGATTGTCGGCGCAGGAGCACGTGCTTTACGCCACCTTGCACCATATTGCGGCCGATGGTTGGTCGCTGGGGTTGCTGGTAAAGGAATTGGTGGCTCTGTATGACGCATTCATCCGCGGTCAGCCCAGTCCGTTGCCCGCGCTGAGCTATCAGTACGTGGATTACGCACGTTGGCAGCGCAAGCATTGCAAAGGCGAGAAGGCAGAGCGCGAATTGGATTTTTGGCGCAACGCGCTTGCTGGTATACCGCCGTTGCACAACTTGCCGACAGACAAGCCAAGGCCAGTGCAGCAATGTGCCGCGGGTGGGGCGCTGCATAGGGAGCTGGATGCCGGTACCTTGGCAGCATTGCAGCGTCTCGCCCAGCAGCACAAGGCAACGTTTTTCATGGTGCTGCACGCGGCATTCGCGCTGTTGCTCGGGCGTTGGAGCTGCGAGCGTGACGTGGTCGTGGGAACCCCTGTGGCCGGGCGCCTGCTGCCGATGACTGAACCGCTGATCGGTTGTTTCGTCAATACGCTGGCCCTGCGCACCCGATTGCCCGAATCGGCGAGCTTTGAAGAGCTATTGCAGCAGTCGCGCGTTGAAACGTTGCGCGCTTACGAACATCAGGACACGCCCTTCGAGACGCTGGTGGAGGCGTTGAACCCGCAGCGCAGCCTTAGCCACACGCCGCTGTTTCAAGTGATGTTTGCTTTGCAGAACTACGAGCTTGGCCGCTTGGCGCTCCCTGGCCTGGCCGTGGAAGTGCTGCCTACAGAGTACGCCCTGGCCAAGTTTGACCTCGCAGTCATGGCAGTAGAACGCCAGGACGGGCTAGCCATGACGTGGGTCTACGCCGAAAGCCTGTTCGAGAACGAGACCATCCAGAGCATGGTTTCCAGCTATGTCGCCTTGCTGAAAGCTATCGCAGTGGCGCCGCAGGGCGGAATATTCGATCTGCCGTTGCTTGGCGAGCAGGAACGGGAAGCGACTCTTGCGCTGTACCGCAACAGTGGCGAACACCGGATGGTGTTGGATGGGCAAGGACAATTGCAGCCGGTGGGAGCGCTGGGGCAATTGCACGAACCGGAAAAAGAAGCATGCTCGCGGAATATGCCAACGGCTGCGCTTGCGGAGGACGTGCGCCCAGAGTTGGTGCGCCTGACTTCCGATGGACATATCGAGCCGGTGGTGCGCCAGCAACCGATCGAGCGGGCTTCGGCATCGATCGCGACATCCAAGCCGGTCGCGCCGGCGGACGCGCTGGAGCGACAACTGCATGAAATCTGGTGCCTGGTGCTGGGCGATCAGCAGCTCGGTATCCACGACAATTTTTTCGATGCCGGCGGAAGCTCGATGCAAAGCATCCTGCTGCAGCAGGAGATTCAGGCGCGTCTAGGCCGTGAGGTGTCTGTCACCGACCTGTTCACTTATCCCACCATCGCCGCACTTGCAGGTTTTTTGCGTGGCGATGAGTCGCTGCCGGATCTTCGCGAAGGTGTTGAGCGTGCTGCAGGACGTGACGATATCGCCATCATCGGCATGGCCGGCCGTTTCCCGGATGCCGCCGACGTGGATGCGTTCTGGGAAAACATCAAGCACGGTGTGGAATCCCTTCGCCATTTCAGCGATGAACAGTTGCGCCAGTCTGGGGTCAGCGAGGTGCTGCTGAGTCATTCGTCTTATGTGAAGTGCGGCGTTCTGATTGATGGAATTGAGGACTTCGATGCAGGGTTTTTCGGTTTCACCCCGCGCGATGCAGACGTCACCGATCCTCAGCAGCGATTGCTGCTTGAATGTGCCGTGGAAGCATTGGAGCACGCAGGCTATGGCGATGACAGTCAGCCACGTGCAGTGGCTGTGCACGTAGGCATCGGCGAGAGCCGTTATCTGTTCGATCACTTGCTGCCTCAAGCGGCGCAACTGGAAGCGGCGCTTGTGGCGGGCATGTACGGCAATCGTCCTGATTTCGTCGCCACACGCCTGTCCTATCGTCTTAACCTTTGCGGTCCCAGCCTTACCGTCGGCACGGCTTGTTCCACGTCGCTGGTTGCCGTGCATAACGCTTGCCTCAGCCTGTTCAACGGAGAGTGCGATCTTGCCTTGGCCGGGGGATCCTCCCTGCTGCAAATATCACCTCAGGGATATCTCTATCAGGAAGGCAGCATATCGTCACCGGATGGCCATTGCCGCGCGTTTGACCGAGACGCCAAGGGGACGCGCGGAGGTGGCGGCGCTGGCGTCGTAGTGCTTAAGCGATTGCAACAGGCCTTGGCCGATGGCGACACCATTCACGCGGTCATCAAAGGGTCCGCAGTCAACAACGATGGCGCGGACAAGGTCGGTTACACCGCACCCAGTGTGCTGGGTCAGGCAAAGGTGATACGCGCGGCGCAGCGGGCAGCCGGTGTTGTTTCCGACAGCATTCAATATGTCGAGGCGCATGGCACGGGTACCGAGCTGGGCGATCCGATCGAAGTGAAAGCATTGGCCCGGGCGTTCGATACGCCGCGCAGGCAGTTCTGCGCCATCACATCGGTAAAGCCAAACATTGGTCATCTGGATGTAGCGGCGGGAGTAGCGGGACTGATCAAGACGGTGCAGGCGCTGAAGCACCGGCAGCTGCCGCCGAGCATCAACTACGCAAGCCCCAATCCGCAGATTGATTTTGCGAACAGCCCGTTTTATGTGAACACGCAGTTGCGGGCGTGGGAGAGCACGGGCCCGCGGCGTGCGGGAGTGAGTTCGTTCGGCATAGGCGGGACCAACGCGCACGTGGTGGTGGAAGAGGCGCCAACGGTGGTTGCCGGGGAGAGCCATCGGCCGCAGCAGTTGCTGGTGTTGTCGGCGCGGAGCGAACGGGCGTTGCAGGCGGTGAGCGATCGGCTGGCGCAGCGGTTGCAGCATGGGGAAGCCTGCCTGAGCGACGTGGCGTACACGTTGCAGGTGGGACGCGCGCGGCATGGCTACCGGCGGGTGCTGGTCAGCGGATCGGTCGAGGAAGCGGTGCGGCAGTTGAAGCAGCCGTACACGGCGGCCAAGGGAGATGCCGCCTCGATGGTGTGGATGTTCACCGGCCAGGGTTCGCAGCATGCGCAGATGGGTCGGGGCCTGTACGAAAGCGAGCCGTCCTTCCGGCAGCACTGGGATGCCTGCGCGGCGCTGTGCGAGCTGGCCCAGGACGAGGAGCGGTTAGGGCAGACGGCGTACGCGCAACCGGCATTGTTCGCGCTGGAATACAGCCTGGCGCGGATGCTGCAGGATTGGGGGCTGCAGCCGGCGGTGATGATCGGTCACAGCCTGGGCGAATTCGTGGCGGCGTGCCTGGCGGGAGTGTTGAGCCTGGAGGATGCGCTGAAGCTGGTGGTGGCGCGCGGGCGGCTGATGCAGGGGATGGCGCCAGGGCGGATGCTGGCGATGGAGCTGGGCGAGGCGCAGGCGCACGACGTGCTGGAAGGCAGCGGCTGCAGTCTGGCGGCGGTGAACAGTGCGCGCCATTGCGTGGCGGCGGGGACGCCCGAGGCGATTGACGCCTTGCAGGGACGGCTGGCGCAACAAGGGGTGGCGTGCCGTGTGTTGCACACCTCGCATGCCTTCCACTCGGTGTTGATGGACCCGATGCTGGAGGAGTGGCGTGCGGTGGTGAAGACGGTGCGCCTGGGTGCGCCGCAGCTGGCGTACGTGTCCAATGTCACGGGCGGCTACGTTCGTGCGGAGGACGCGACGGACGTGGAGTATTGGGTTTCGCACCTGCGCCAGGGCGTGCGTTTTGCGGACGGGCTGGAGACGGTGCTGGGCGAAGGCGGGCGGCGGGTGCTGCTGGAGCTGGGGCCGGGGCGGGTGCTGAGCGGCCTGGCGCGACACCATGCACGTGCGCGCGAGCACGTGATCGTAGCGGCGCTGCGGCATGGGCAGGATGCAAGCGGTGACGCCCAGGTGCTGCAGCAGGCGCTGGGGCAGGTGTGGCAAGC
>NZ_JBQCHP010000009.1:0-17077 GCF_051954575.1 Dyella sp.
TTTTTTTTTTGTGTGTTTTCCCCCCCCTCACCAAAATGTTTGCGTTTCTCCGCGGTGGGTTACCGCGCCCCTAACCCAACCTACTGGCTGCCTATGAGTACCGTCTCCAACATCATCCAACAGCTTGATCTGCAGCCTCACCCGGAAGGCGGTTTCTATCGCAGAACCTACTGCAGCGGTGAACGCGTCACCCGGCCCGCTTCAGGTGCACAACGCCATGCATCCACCGGCATTTATTACCTGCTGCACGGCCCCGCCTACTCCGCCTGGCACCGCATCGATGCGGACGAGATGTGGCATTTCTACGCCGGCGATCCGCTGCTCATCCATATGCTGGACGAGCATGGCGCGTGTACGACGCTGCGATTGGGCAACCTGCTGCAAGACCCGCTCTCGGCATTCCAATGCGTGGTACCTGCAGGATGCTGGTTCGCGGCGGAGCGCGAAGGCGCGCAAGGTTATTCGCTGGTGGGATGCACGGTTGCGCCCGGGTTTGAATTCGACGCGTTCGAGCTGGCCGATACGCCGGCATTGTTGCGCCGTTACCCCGAGCACGCCGCGCTGATCCGCCGATTGGCGCCGCACGAAAACCGCGCGTAACACTTACAATGCGCGTTCTTTGCCATCCTGCCCAAGCATGCCTGCCTCCTCTACTTCCAGCCTGGTCATCATCGGCGGCGGCCCCGCGGGATTGATGGCGGCTGAAACCGCCCGTGCGCAGGGTGTCGACGTCGATCTTTACGAGGCGAAGGGCTCGGTTGGACGCAAGTTTCTTATCGCCGGCAAAGGCGGCATGAACTTGACGCACAGCGAACCGCGCCCGGCGTTCGACCAGCGCTACGCCGAGCGCGCCGCCGAAGTGGGCGCGTGGCTGGATGGTTTCGATGCCGATGCATTGCGCGCCTGGGCGCGCGGACTGGGCGTGGAAACCTTCGTTGGCAGCTCGGGCCGCGTGTTCCCGAGCGACTTGAAAGCGGCGCCGCTGTTGCGTGGATGGGTGCATCGCTTGCGCGAAAACGGCGTGCGCTTTCACGTGCATCATCGTTGGCTGGGATGGCGCGAAGATGGCGCGCTGCGTTTCGCCACGCCTGAGGGGGAACGCTTCGTACATGCGAGCGCCGTGGTGTTGGCCCTTGGTGGTGGCAGTTGGCCGCAGCTTGGTTCGGATGGCACGTGGCAGGCGCGACTGATCGAGCGCGGCGTGCAGGTCGCTCCGCTCAAGCCATCCAATTGCGGCTTCGATATCGGTTGGAGCGCACACCTGTCATCCCGTTATGCCGGCGCGCCTTTGAAGCCGGTGGCGGCAAGCTGGCATGACGCTGAGGGCGGCATGCATACACGCCAGGGCGAGTGCGTGATCACCGAGACGGGTATCGAAGGCAGCTTGATCTACGCCTTGTCGGCACATTTACGCCAGACCATTGCCGCGTGTGGCAGTGCCTTGTTGCATTTGGACCTGGCGCCGGACCGCACACTGGAGCGCTTGCGCAACGATCTGGCCAAACCACGCGGCAGCCGCAGTTTCAGCGAACATTTGCGTCGACAAGCCGGCATAAGCGGCGTGAAAGCTGCGCTGCTGCATGAAGTGCTGGATTCGTCGCGACGAGGCGATGCCGATACGCTGGCCGGCACCATCAAGCACTTGCCGCTGATCTTGAAACAGGCACGTCCGCTCGTCGAGGCCATCAGCAGCGCCGGCGGCGTGCGGCTGGAAGCGATGGACGATTCGCTGATGCTGACATCCCTGCCCGGCGTGTTTTGCGCGGGCGAAATGCTGGATTGGGAAGCGCCCACGGGTGGTTATCTGTTGACGGCGTGTTTTGCCAGCGGATATCGCGCGGGGCTGGGTGCGGCGGCGTGGTTGGAGAAGCTGGGGTGAAAACTCCCAGCACGTGTATATGAAATGCTGGATCTCACCCCAGCGTCATTCCGGCGAAAGCCGGAATCCATGTCGATCGTTGCATAGAGCTTTCATTGAATCGACATGTATGTATCCCGCGTGGATATAAATGGATTGACCAGCTTCGCTGCTGTAAAGCGCCGCGGTCTCCGCCGGAATGAGGTTTTTTTTCGACGCCGCTCAAAAAAAATGCTTGCCAACGCCGACTCAACCTTTTATATCGACATGTGCGCCACCATGTTGTTCTTCCGCGATCGGCATCCGCCCATCGGGGAGCTTCACCGCTCGTTGTAGAAGATCGGTTCCGTTCGTTCTCACAACCCAAGTGGAGGCAGGCCATGTGCGATCATCCTTCGCATTCGTTGCAGTCGCGTCGCCAGTTTTTGGAAGCGGGTTTGGGGTTGCTTGCATTGAGTGCCGTCGCGCCGCGCGCGCTGGCGGAAATGCCACCGAAGCAAAACACCATTTCGCCGGACGATGCGCTAAAACGCCTGATGGAGGGCAATGCGCGGTATACGGCCAACCGCATCGATGCGAAAGACTTTTCTTCCGGCCGTGCAGCGCGCGCCAAGGCGCAATACCCGATTGCCGCCATCTTGAGTTGCGCCGATTCACGTGTGGCTCCAGAACTGGTGTTCGACCAGGGGCCGGGCGACCTGTTCGTGGTACGCGTGGCAGGTAATTATCTGAGCAACGACAGTCTGGCCAGCCTTGAATATGCAGTGGGCGTGTTGAAAGTACCTCTGATCATGGTGCTTGGCCACACCGAATGCGGCGCCATCAAGGCGACTCTCAGCGAACTCAAGCAAGCCGAGCCATTGCCGGGGCGCATCTGGAACATCGTCGACGCCGTGCGGCCCGGCGTCATCAAGGCGGCCGAAGCCGGTGGCAACGATGTGTTGAACAACGCCATCGACGCGAACGTGGACTACAACGTCCTGCGGGTGGCATCGGCGCAACCGGTGGTATCCGAAGCAGTGCGACATGGCAGCGCCAAGGTAGTTGGCGCGGTGTACGAGTTGGCAACCGGAAGAGTGCTGGTTCGAAAAGCTGCATGAAGGCACACGCGTTGTTTCAGCGCGAAACGGCGCGTGTTCGTCACAAACCCAGATCGCTCAAGCCAGGATGATCATCGGGCCGGCGCCCCTGCGGCCAATGGTATTTGCGCTGCGCCTCGGTTATCGGCACATCGTTGATGCTCGCGTACCGTTCCGCCATCAGTCCGTTTTCATCGAACAGCCAGTTTTCGTTGCCATAGGAGCGAAACCAGTTGCCGGCATCGTCGTGCCATTCGTAAGCGAAGCGCACGGCGATGCGGTTGCCTTCGAACGCCCATAGCTCCTTGATCAGCCGGTACTCCAGTTCGCGCGACCACTTGCGCGTGAGAAACGCAACGATCGCCTCGCGACCATTGATGAACTCGGCCCGGTTGCGCCAGCGGCTGCCGGAGGTATATGCCAGGGCGACGCGGTTCGGATCGCGAGAGTTCCATGCGTCTTCGGCAAGGCGGACTTTCTGGATCGCGGTTTCGCGGGTGAACGGCGGCAGAGGCGGGCGTTGCTCGATCGCGGACATGGCGGCTCCGAACGGAGGGGAGATACCGGGCATTGTAGATGGCGGCAGCGATCAGGCGCCTGGCAAGGTACATTGCCGCACGCCCCGCATGCTGAATTGGTCACACGACTGCGCCATCATTGGCCGCCGCCTTTCGACTTACGGAAACGCTTTCCCGCATGAACCGCCTGCCCCGCCTGCTACTTTGCTCCCTTCTCGCCCTGGCCGGCTGCGCCACGCACCCGTCCGTCCTGACGCCTGAGGCCAAGGCGCAGCAGGCCAAGGTGGCAGCCACCGCGCCGTTGCTGCTGATTTCGATCGATGGCTACCGCGCCGACTACTTCGACCGCCATCTCAGCCCTACCCTCGAGCAGCTTGCCGCGACCGGCGTGCACGCCGATTCGATGCAGCCGTCGTTTCCTTCGCTCACGTTTCCCAACCACTACGCGATCGTCACCGGCATGGTGCCGGACCACAACGGCATCGTGAACAACAACATGGTGGATACGCAGCTGGGCAAGTTTTCGCTGAAGGACCGATCGGCAGTGCGCAACGGACTGTGGTGGGACCAGGCCACACCGCTGTGGGAGACCGCCGATGCGAATGGCCTGCGCACGGCCACCATGTTCTGGCCGGGCTCCGAAGCGGATATCCAGGGCGAGCACCCGGATTACTGGAAGAAGTTCAAGGCCAAGATGAAGCCCAACCGGCGCGTCGACCAGATCCTCAAGTGGCTGGATCTGCCGGCCGGCAAGCGCCCGACGTTCCTCACTCTGTATTTCGATGCAGTCGACCACGCCGGCCACGAGCACGGTCCTGATTCGCCGGAGGTCGACCAGGCCTTGCGCGACACCGACGCGGCGATAGCGCATCTGGTCGATGGCCTGCGCAAGCGCGGCTTGTTCGACAAGATGAACATCATCGTGGTGGCCGATCACGGGATGGCCAGCGTGCCGAAGGAAAATCACATTTTGATCGACACACTGATGTCGATGGATGACGTGGAACCGGTAACCACTGCGGGCGTGCTGGTCGGCTTCAATCCCAAGCTCGGCCATGATTTCAACGCGGTCGAACAACAGATGGAGCAACCGCATCAGCATATGCATTGCTGGGACAAAACCCGCATTCCCGCGCGCTTCCAGTACGGTTCGAATGCGCGCGTGCCGAGGCTGGTATGCCTGGCCGATGTCGGTTGGAGCATCGCTACCACCGAATCCCTGGCCAAGAAAAAAGGGCATGTCAGCCTCGGCGAACATGGCTACGACAATGCCGACCCAAAGATGCGGGCATTGTTCGTGGCGCATGGACCGGCGTTCCAGCGTGGCATCCGGTTCCACAATTTTCCGAACGTGGACGTCTATCCTTTGATGGCACATCTGCTGGGCATCAGGCCGAAGTTGAGCGATGGCAGGTTCGAAGACGTGCAGGGCATGCTGAAGCAATAGGCACTGGCCATGAACATCGAACTGCGCCATCTGCGTTACTTCGTCGCCGTCGCCGATACGCTGCATTTCGGCAAGGCCGCCGAACGCTTGGGCATGTCGCAGCCACCGCTCAGCCAGCAGATCCGGCAGTTGGAAGACGCTGTGGGTGCGCGGTTGCTGACGCGCACCAATCGCCGCGTGGCCTTGACCGAGCCGGGACGCGTCTTCCTGGCGGAGGCGCGCGAGATTCTGGCGCGAACCGATCACGCTGTGGATCTGGTGCGGCGCGCGCAACGCGGCGAGCTGGGCGAACTGCGCATCGGTTTCACCCGCAGCACGCCGCTTTCGCAAGATATTCCCGGTGCGATCTTCGCGTTCCGCCAGCGCTTTCCCGCCGTGCATCTGCAATTGGAGGAAATGAATTCGCTGCAGCAGATCGATGCGCTGCTCGAACGCCGGCTGCAGGTCGGTATTCTGCGGCCCGGCACGCTGCCCAAGACGCTGCTTTCCAAACGCCTGTTCCGCGATCCGCTGGTGGCGGTGGTGCGCTCGGACCACCCCGTCCTGCAACGCGTGAATACGCGCGGCAAGCTGTCGATGAAAATGCTGGCGCAGGAACCGTTCGTGGTGTTCTCGCGCAGCGCGGGCGCCGGCGTGCGGGAGCAGGTGATGAACCTGTGCCGCGAGGCGGGCTTTGCGCCACGCATCTCGCAGGAAGCGCGCGAGGCATCCACCATCATCGGTCTGGTGGCGGCTGGTTTCGGCGTGGCGATCCTGCCGCAATCTTGCGACCACATTCACGTCGAGGGCGTCACCTACGTGCCGCTGGCGGAAGCAAACGCCATGTCGGAAATCCATGTGGTGTATCGCGACGACGAGCGCTCGCCACTGGTGCCACGCTTCGTGCAGTTGCTCACGGTAGCGAAGAGCTAGCGTAGGTTGGGTTAGCGCAGCGTAACCCCACCGTGTCGGGAAGCCTTGTTTGGTTACGCTGCGCTAACCCAACCTACGGCATCGCGCCTTTGCTCATCGGCGTCGGCGATGTGACAAGCTGTGGCAATGGAGGCAGGCGATACAGTTTCAATGCGACCAGCAAACCTGCCAGCACCAGCGCGCCTACGAACAGTGCTACACCCTGCCAGCTATCTTTTGCATAGAAGAGCCCGCCGCTCCATCCTGCCACGCTCGAACCCATGTAATAGCTGAAAAGATACATCGACGACGCCTGCGCCTTGGCCGTACCACCGCGCCGCCCTACCCAACTGCTGACGATGGAATGGCCGCCGAAAAAGCCGAATGTGATGGCGGTGATGCCGAAGATGATCAGCCACAGCGGCGTCAGCATCGTGCACAGCACACCGAAGAGCATCAGCGCGAACGCCGTCCACAACACTTTGCGCCGCCCCAGCTTGCCCGCCAGATGGCCCATCCATGCCGAGCTGAAGGTGCCGACCAGGTAGATCGCAAAGATCAGCCCCACCACGGTCTGGCTCAACGAATACGGCGGCGCCAGCAGGCGGTAGCCGAGATAGTTGTAGACGGTGACGAAGGCGCCGAGCAGCAGAAAGCCTTCGAGGAACAGCCATGGCAGTCCGGGATCGCGAAACATGCCGGCGAAGCGCGAAAACAGCGCGCGCCAATTCAGCGCCTGCCGATGAAAGTGCCGCGATGGCGGCAACGCCTTCCAGAACACCAGGCCGGAGATCAAGCCGATGGCGCCGACCACCCCGATGCCCATGCGCCAACCGGCGAAATCGGCCACCACGCCGGCAATCAGCCGCCCGCTCATGCCGCCCACCGCGCTGCCGCTGATATACAGCCCCATGCCGAGGCCGATCGATTCGGCGTGCATTTCTTCCGTCAGGTAGGTCATGGCGACCGCCGGCAAACCGCTGAGCGTGATACCAAGCAAGGTGCGCAGCGTAAGCAATGCATGCCAGTTCGGCATCAGCGCCGTCAGCAACACCAGCACCGCGGAAGAAAGCAGCGAAGCGACCATCACCGTCTTGCGCCCGAACGCGTCGGATACGCCTCCGGCGAACAGCATGGCGAACGCCAGCACGCCGGTGGTCAGCGACAGCGACAAGGCGCTGGTGGCGGCACTGATACCGTAGTGCTGGCTGAATTGCGGCATCAGCGGTTGCACGCAATACAGCAGGCCGAACGTCGCCAGACCCGCGGCGAACAGCGCGAGGTTGGTGCGCTTGAAGGCGGGGGTGCCGTGGCGGATGAGAGTGTCGCTGGAAAGGTTGGGTGTCATGCGGGCATAGGGACGATGTGGACGATGCCACTGGATTCCCCCGCCGTCATTCCGGCGCACGCCGGAATCCAGTTTGGACATGCTGTGCGAAGCACGCAAAATTATTTGGTTTGAGTGCTGCGCACGACGTATTAGCACTGGATTCCGGCGTGCGCCGGAATGACGTTGAGGCGCTGTTGAGGCATTTCGGACGCTGCAAGCATAAGCGTCGCCATGCAACCGGTCGATAATGCTGCAGGTCCGGCTTGATACCCGCCGCGTATCAATCCACCAACGCTGCGGCCAGGGCCTCTTGCACGATCCCAAGCACCTGGACCGGCGCCTCCAGGTTGGCATGATGTCCAGCGCCGTGCACCACGAACATGCGCGCATGCGGCATGCCTTCCAGCAGCTCCTTCGACAGCGCATGCACTTCCGGCACGTCTTCGCTGCCGACGATCAGCACGGTCGGCAGGTCGATCTCGTGCAGACGTTCAAGCGTGCTGGGCGTTGGCGCTTGCTGATCCTGCGCGGCATAGGTCCAGTAGCTGACGGCGCGCTTGAACAGCTGCGTGGTCATCGTTTCCGTATGCTTGCGCGCGGTGGGATCCACTTCGTTTCGTGCACGGCGCGGGCCATCCGTGAAAGCGCGCAGGGAACTATCGATCAGGCCATTCGCATCGAACGTGCTGAGCGCCTGCAGAAATGCGCGCGCAGCAGGCGTGCTGTCGGCGAAGCGGCCCCAATAGCCCGTGCCGACGAAGATCAGCGCGCTGACGCGTTCCGGATACGCGCATGCAAAATCCAGCGACGTCGCCGCACCGCCGGAACAGGCGAGCAAGGCGGTGCGCTGCACGCCGCAGGCGTCCAGCACGGCGGCCAGGTCGTCATGGTGCGCGTAACGGCCGGGCTCGATAGTGGAGCGGCCAAAACCGCGCGCGTCGTAGCGGATGACATGATGTGTGTGGGCGAGCGCGGTAAATTCGTAATCCCATTGGCCGCTGTCGACCAGAAAGCCATGCAGCAGGGTGATGGTGTCGCCGGTGCCGGCTTGTTCAACGTAAAGGCACGCGTGCGGGACGTCGATCCAATGCGCAGTGGGTTTGTTCATAAGGGCCATCCTGCTGAGCAGTCGCAAAACGAATGCCATGTCTGGGCGAGCGTGGTTGGCGCCCTCCCCTGCTTGCAGGGGAGGGCTGGGGTGGGGTTGTTCGAGCTTGCGGCTTCGCTTGAACTCGCCGCGAGGTTGCTTCACCAACCTTCCCCTACTACACGTAGGGGAGGAATCAACTGAGGTTCGAGGAAAGATCAACGCGCGCGAATCTCCCGCGCCTCCACCTGCGGCACGAACACCGGCGCCGCATAACCCTTGGGCTTATCCCCCACTGCCACGCCGCCGTGAATCCGCGTCTGCTGGATATCGGCAAACATGTAGTACGGGAACGGCCTTTCCGGTGCGCTGACCGCATCCAGCCGTGCGCGCAGCTCCACCGGCAGTTCGAACGCAAGCGCGGCAAGATTGGCGTCGAGCTGTTCCAGCTTGGTCGCACCAATGATCACGGATGCGATGCCCGGCTGCGTCGCCACCCAGTTCAAGGCGACCGCCGCCATGCTCTGGCCGGCTTCCTTCGCGACCTGCTCCAGCTCCGCAACGATCTTCCAGTTGCGCTCGGTGAAACGCTCGAAGCCGGGGGCGCCGGTGACTTTGGCGAGGCGACCATCGCCTTGCCCACCCTGCTGGCTGGGCTTGTACTTGCCCGACAGCATACCCATCGCCAACGGGCTCCAGGCGGTGATGCCAAGGCCCAGGTTCTGCGCCAGCGGTACGTATTCGTGTTCGATATGGCGCTCGGCCAGCGAGTACTCGAGCTGCATGTTCACCAGCGGCGTCAGCGCGTGTGCTTCAGCGTAAGTCTGCGCGCGCGCCGCATACCAGGCGGGAATGTCCGACAGTCCCGCGTAACGGATCTTGCCCGCACGCACCAGGTCATCGAGCGTGCGCACCACTTCTTCGGCCGGGGTCAGGCGGTCCCAGGTGTGCAGCAGGTAGAGGTCGATGTAGTCGGTGCGCAGGCGGCGCAGCGAGCCTTCCACCGCGCGCATGATGTTCTTGCGGCCGTTGCCGCCGGCATTGGGATTGCCGGGTTGCGCGTTGTAGGTGAACTTGGTGGTGAGCACTACGCGATCGCGCGTGCCGCTTTCTTCGATGAACTTGCCCAGCATGCTTTCGCTGCTGCCTTCGGTATACATGTCGGCGGTGTCGATGAAATTGCCGCCTGCTTCCAGGTAGCGATCGAACATCGCCCGCGCGGTTTCCTCCGCGGTGCCCCAGCCCCAGTTTTCACCGAAGGTCATGGCGCCCAGGGCAAGGCGGCTGACGCGCAGGCCGGAACGTCCGAGCGTGAAGTATTGATCGAGCGACATGGCGGAACTCCTTGAGGGTCGAGTGAAGAACATAGGCAGCGATGACTGCCTTGACGGAGCGCAGTCTGCGCCGCTCGATCTTGTTGAAAAACCACCGCCGGCTTGATGCATTATTTAGCAACGCTAATAAATGGAGCCCGCCATGCGCGACCACTACGCCCTGCGCGCCTTCCGCGCCATCGCCGAGTACGGCAGCTTCACCCGCGCCGCGGCGGCGCTGGACGTAACCCCTTCGGCGCTGAGCCAGACCCTGCAGCAACTGGAAAGCGAACTGGGTACCCGCCTGCTCCAGCGCACCACGCGCCGCGTGGGGCTGACCGAGGCGGGCCAGGAAATGCTTCACCGCATCGCCCCGGCGCTGAACGAGCTGGACCTGGCGCTGGACGCGATCCGCCAGCACGGCGACCGGCCGCGCGGCACGGTACGCATCACCGTGCCTTCCGTCGGCGCGCGTTCGATCGTGGAACCCATGCTCGGCGAATTCATGGCGCGCTGGCCTGACGTACAACTGGATATACGCGTGGAAGACGGCCTCACCGACCTGGTCGCCGAAGGCCTGGATGCAGGTATTCGATTGGGCGAACGGCTGCAGCGCGATATGGTGGCCATTCCCATCGGCGGCCCGCTGCGCGCGGTGGTGGCGGGATCGCCGGCTTACTTCAAGAAATACGGCCGCCCCAAGACGCCGAAGGACTTGCAGCAGCACAACTGCATCAAGCATCGCCTGGCCAGCAGCGGCGCAATCTATCGCTGGGAATTCGCGCATCGCAGCGGCGCGCAGAAAGGCCGCTGGTTTGAAATCGCGGTGGATGGAAGTCTCACCGTCAACGACGTGCCGCTGGCCGTGCGCGCGGCCGAAGATGGCATTGGCCTTACCTGCGTATTGGAAACCTCTGCGCGTGCATCGCTCGATGACGGACGCCTGGAGAACGTGCTGGAGCCGTGGCTGCCGCCGTTCGATGGCTTCTATCTTTACTATCCCAGCCGCTTCCAGGTGCCGCCCAAGCTGCGCGTGTTCATCGACTTCATTCGCGAATGGGGCGCGCGCGACCTTGCCAGCCGCAGCGCGCCCTCAAGCGTTTAGCGATAGCGCCAATAGCCGCCGACCCATACATGGCTCGGCGCCCAATACCCGGGCACCCATACCCGCGCCGGGCGCGGCGCGACTACCACGCAACCCGCTTGCGCGAGTACGCCGCCGAGCAAGGCAAGTGCGATCAGGATTCTGGCAAGGTGACGACGCATGGTGTGCTCCCAGTGAGTGATGGCTCGTGCCGGGAAACGCTGCGTGAAATCGCGGCGATGACGGAGCGAAGCTGAACTGATGGCGATGGTTCAGCAGTATGTTCTTGCGAGAGGCTACCCGTAGGTTGGGCAGAGGCGAAGCCGAAACCCAACGTCGAGATATGGATGGCAATGTTGGGTTTCGGCTGGCGCCTCTACCCAACCTACGGGAGGGTGTCGGAAGGATGCATGTTTTTCGCACAGGCACACGCGTCTTTTACTCGCCTTGCATGTTGCCTGCGGCATGATCCGCGAACGCCGATGCCCCGCAGGCTTGCAGCCGGAAGCCACCCACGCGAGGTCGCGGGCAGCAGCCTTCCGGTGATTCGGCTCCGGCTGCAAACCTGCGGAGCATCGGCGAGGTTTTCAGGAGCTGGCCAGACGCGTCACAGCCATGCGGTAGCGCGCGGCGATGCGCGCTTCGTCGCGATGCTGGAAATCGCGCACCACCCATTTGCCGCCGGCCATCACGTGCCGCACCGGCGAGACGTTGCCGGCGAACAGGAAACTGTCCATCACCGAGCGCTGATCGCGCGCGGCCAGCAGTGGCGATTCGCTGTCCAGCACGAAGAAATCCGCGCGCTTGCCCACATCGAGCGCACCGATGGGCAAGTCCGCCGCTTGCGCGCCACCCTTCTGCACCTCGCGCCACAAGGTTTCGCCCACGCTGTCGCCGGCAGCGCGCGCGGCGACGTTGCGATGGCGCGTGCTGAGGCGCTGGCCGTATTCGAGCCAGCGTAGTTCTTCGATCGGCGAGATCGAGATATGCGAATCCGAACCGATACCGAGCCGCCCGCCGGCTTCGAGATAACGCGCCAGCGGAAACAGGCCATCGCCGAGATTGGCCTCCGTGGTGGGGCATAGCCCGGCCACGGCACCACTGCGCGCAAGCTGTGTGGTTTCCCCGTCGGTCAGATGCGTGGCATGCACCAGGCACCAGCGCGCATCGACCGCTGCGTGATCGAACAGCCATTCCACCGGACGCGCGCCGCGCTTGGCGAGGCAATCCTGCACTTCACCGATCTGTTCGGCGATATGGATGTGGATGGGGCCGGTCTGCAGTGCTTCATGTTCGACGATGCCGCGCCATGCGCTTTCCGGAATCGCACGCAGCGAATGCAAGGCCACACCGACGCGCACGTGATGGCTTTCATGTTTGCGCAGGTTGGTGAGCAGGCGCATATAGCCGTCCACATCATGGCCGAAGCGGCGCTGGCGTGGGGAAAGCGCCCGGCCATCGAAACCACCGCTCATGTAAAGCACGGGCAGCAGGGTGAGCGCGATGCCGGCTTCGCGCGCCGCTTCGATCAGCGCCAGCGACATGGCTTCGGGCTGCGCATACGGCGTGCCGTCCGGCTGATGGTGCAGATAATGGAATTCGCACACCTGGGTGTAGCCGGCCTTGAGCATCTCCACATAGAGCTGCGCGGCGATCGCCTGCAGGCTGCCCGGATCGATCCGCTCGGCGAAACCGTACATGGTTTCGCGCCAGGTCCAGAAGGAGTCGTCGCCGGGGCCGCGGCGTTCGGCCAAACCAGCCATGGCGCGCTGGAACGCATGCGAATGCAGGTTCGGCATGCCGGGCAGCACCCAGCCGTCGAGGTAGTCCGGCAGCTCGCCGGCAGCGGCCGCCACGCGGCCGTCGCTGTCCACGCCGAAGGTGGCGTCGCGGCGCCATTGCGCGTCCTGCCAGAGGTACTTGGCGCTGAACTGGTAGACCGCGGCGGTATCGCTCATGAACAATCTCCTCAAGGCAACACTGATCAAGTGTCCCCTTAGCCCGGGCAAGTGTAACCGCCTTGGCCATACGCATCTGCTTCACCTTCTCTAAGAAAGGATGAAGACCATGGCTAAGAAAAATGAAAACGCGCCATTGCTGACCTTGCGCCAGGCGCTACCGGCCGATGTACCGGCGCTGGTCGACCTGACCGCCCGCATCTATACATCCGAATGGGGCCACTCGGCGGAAATGCTGCGTTCCCAGCAAACGCACTTTCCCGAAGGGCAGTTCGTGGTGGAGTACGAAAGCAACATCGTGGGCTACTGCGCCACCTTCCGCATCGACGAGCCGCTGGCGCTGGCGCCGCATACCTGGATGCAGATCACCGGTGGCGGCATGGCCTCGCGCCACAATCCGGACGGCTCCTGGCTGTACGGCATGGAAGTGGTGGTGCATCCGGACTATCGCGGCATGCGCATCGGCCAGCGCCTGTATCAGGCGCGTAAACGGCTATGCATGGATCTGAAACTGCGCGGCATCACCTTCGGCGGGCGCATTCCCGGCCTGGCGCGCAACATCCAGCGCTATGGCACGCCGGAGGCCTACGTGCAGGCGGTGGTGGAAGGACGGCGGCGCGATCCTACCTTGAGTTTCCAGTTGGCCAACGAGTTCGAGATCATCGGGCTGCTGCGCGGCTACGTGCCTTCCGATCACGAATCGCTCGGCTATGCGGCACACCTGGTATGGCGCAACCCCGCCCTGCTCGATCAGCCGGATATTCCGGCGGTAGCCTCGACGCGGCATCTGCCCGATTCGGTGCGCGTGGCCACCGTGCAATACCAGCAGCGGCGCATCCGTTCGTTCGAGGAATTCGCCACCCAGGTGGAATACTTCACCGACATCGCGGCCGACTACAGCGCCGATTTCGTGACCTTTCCGGAATTGATCACGCTGCAGTTGCTCTCCATCGAGAACGAAGAACTGTCGCCGGTGGAAACCATCCGCAAACTCAGCCACTACACGCCGCAGGTGAAGGAGCTCTTCAGCCGCCTGGCGATGCATTACAACATCAACATCGTGGCCGGCTCGCATCCCACCGAGCAACCGAACGGCGACATCCACAACGTGTGCTACGTGTGCCTGCGCGACGGTTCCATCCATGAGCGCGAAAAGCTGCATCCCACGCCCAGCGAACGCAACGTGTGGAACATCAGCGGCGGCGACAGCGCCGCCACCATCCCCACCGATTGCGGCCCGATCGGCGTGATGATCTGCTACGACTCGGAGTTCCCGGAAGTCGCACGGCACCTGGTCGACCAAGGTGCGCTGATACTGTTCGTGCCGTTCTGCACCGATGTGCGCGAAGGCTATTTGCGCGTGCGCTACTGCTCGCAGGCGCGGGCGATCGAGAACCAGTGCTACGTGGTTCTGTCCGGCAACGTGGGCAACCTGCCCGGCGTGAACAATTTCGACATCCAGTATGGGCAGAGCTGCATCCTGACACCCAGCGATTTTCTGTTCGCGCGCGATGGCGTCGCCGCGGATTCCACGCCGAATATCGAAACGGTGCTGTTCGCCGATTTGCGGTTGGATAGCCTGGCGCGGGCACGCAATGCGGGATCGGTGCAGAACTTGAAGGATCGGCGGTACGACCTGTATGAGACACGGTGGTTGAGGCAGTCGCGTTAGCGCTCGTCATCCCAGCGAGGCGCTTTTCAACAGCCCAATGGCTGGTCAAATTGGGATCCAGTGACGTTTTTGGCCACGCGTCCTGGATGCCGGCTTATGCTGAAAACGACGATAGGCCTGAGAAGACGGACGCATCTGCCATAATCCCGCGATGCACCAATCTCCTCAGCCATCCCGTAACGAGCCCAACCCCCGCCTGCGCGCTGTGCTGGGCCACGAATTCTTCGCGCCGTATCAATGGAAGCGCCGCATCGCGCTTTGGAGCGGCGCGGTGCTGGTGGCGCTGGCGGCTATCCTGTTCGCCAAGGCCAGTGATTGGGCGTACCGCCTGTTCGAAAAAATGCTGACGTTCGGCAGTTGGATTCCGCTGATCCTCACGCCGGTGATGTTCGGCCTGCTGAGCTGGGTCACGGCCGGTCGCCTGCGCGCGGCGCGCGGCAGCGGTATTCCGCAAGTGATTGCGACCATCCATGTCGACGATGTCGGCTTTCGTTCGCGCATGCTGGCCTTGCCGGTTGCAGCCAGCAAGATGGTGCTGACCCTGCTGGGGCTGGCGGTGGGTGCATCCATCGGCCGCGAAGGGCCGACCGTGCACGTCGGCGCGGGGCTGATGTACTGGCTGGGCAGGCGTTTCGGCTTCGACGATCCGAAGGCGCTGTCGCGCTTCATTCTGGCCGGCGGCGCGGCCGGCATCGCGGCGGCCTTCAATACGCCGCTGGCCGGCGTGGTGTTCGCGATCGAGGAATTGGCCGGCACGTTCGAACATCGCTTTAGCGGCCTGCTGCTCACCGCAGTGTTCGTGGGCGGCGTGGTGTCGATGGGCATACTCGGCAACTACGCGTATTTCGGCACGGTGCCGACCAGCCTGCCGCTGGGGCATGCGTGGCTGGCAGTCCTGCAATGCGGCATCGTCTGCGGCCTGGCCGGTGGCCTGTTCGCGCGGTTGATCCTGTTGAGCCGGCGCGGGCCGCTCGCGGCGATCGGCCGGCTGCGCGAGCGCAGCCCTGTGCTCTTCGCGATCGGCTGCGGCTTGGCGCTGGCGCTGATCGGCGTGCTGTCGCACAACACGGTATATGGCACCGGTTATGCGCAGGCGCGCGAATTCGTGCAGGACGAGCCCAGCACGCCCGGGCATGGCTTTGGCATTCTCAAGCTGCTGGCCAACGTGGTGTCGTACTGGGCCGGCATTCCCGGGGGCATCTTTTCGCCGGCGCTGGCGGTTGGTGCGGGACTGGGCCACAACATCGCCTACTTCCTGCCGAACGCGCCAGAAACCGCGGTGGTACTGCTGGGCATGAGTGCGTATCTCTCAGGCGTGACGGGCGCGCCGCTCACCTCGGCGGTGATCGCGATGGAGCTCACCAACAACCAGGACATGGTCATCCCGATCATGGCCGCCTGCTTGCTGGCCCGCGCAGCGGCGTCCCTTTTTTCACCTACGCCGGTGTACAAGGACTTCGCCGAGCGCCTGATCCTGGACTACGAACGCCAGCGCGCCGAAGCGGACGCGCAGGCCCCCTCTTCAGCCGAAGATGTCGGTCCCACCAGCACCTACGGCGAACCGGTTGCGCCGGCGCCGCCGAAGCCTGAAGAAACCGAACGATGAATTGGGACCTGCTGTTGACGCACGCATCGCTGGCCACCTTCGTAGGTGAAGCAAGCTACGGCTTGCTGAGCGACGCGGCGGTGGCCTGCCAGGATGGGCAGATCGCATGGATCGGCGCGATGCGCGACCTGCCTGCCGCATCGGCCGCCACGGCGCGGGAAGTGTTCGACCTGGATGGAGCGCTGGTCACGCCGGGGCTGATCGATTGCCACACGCACCTGGTGTTCGGCGGCGATCGCGCGCAGGAATTCGATCTGCGGCTCAACGGCGCCAGCTACGAAGAGATTGCGCGCGCTGGCGGCGGCATTGTCTCCACCGTGCGGGCCACGCGCCATGCGAGCGAAAACGAACTGCTCGCGCAATCGCTGCCGCGTGCTCGCGCCTTGCTGGCCGACGGCGTGACCACGCTGGAAATCAAATCCGGCTACGGCCTGGAACGGGATACCGAACGGCGCATGCTGCGCGTGGCGCGCCGCATCGGCGAAACCCTGGGCGTGCGCGTGCAAACCAGTTTTCTCGGCCTGCATGCCTTGCCGCCGGAATACCGCGACCGCCGCGACGACTACGTCGATCTGGTCTGTAACACCATCCTGCCAGCCCTTGCCGACGAAGGCCTGGTCGATGCGGTGGATGCGTTCTGCGAAGGCATCGGCTTCACCCGCGCCGAAACACAGCGGGTGTTCGAGCACGCAAGTCAACTCGGCTTGCGCGTCAAGCTGCATGCGGAGCAACTCTCCGATCTGGACGGCGCCGCGCTGGTCGCCGAATTCGGTGGCCTGTCCGCCGATCACCTCGAATACCTCAGCGATTCCGGCATCCAGGCTATGGCACGCGCCGGCACGGTGGCGGTATTGCTGCCGGGTGCCTTTTACGCGCTGCGCGAAACCCAGCTGCCGCCGGTGTCCGCCCTGCGTTCGCACGGCGTGCCGATCGCCATCGCCACCGATTGCAATCCCGGCACCTCACCCCTGCTCTCGCTGCGCCTGGCCGCCAACATGGCCTGTACGCTGTTTCGCATGACGCCTGAAGAAGCGCTGCGCGGGATTACGGTGAACGCCGCGCGTGCGCTGGGATTGCATGATCGCGGCACACTGGCCGTCGGCAAGCGTGCGGATCTGGTGGTGTGGAATGTGAAGCAGCCTGCCGAGCTTTGTTATTGGATTGGGGGCGGCTTGGTGCGCAACGTATGGGTCGGTGGAATGGCGATGGTGCTGTAGGCGCCATCCAAGCTCTC
>NZ_JBQCHP010000010.1:0-10042 GCF_051954575.1 Dyella sp.
AAGACATTACTGACTACATCGTCAACTTCTACAACGCCAACCGCCTTCACTCCACCCTCGGCTACCGCTCACCCAACGACTTCGAGCGCTGCCACACCTAGATTCCCCTATCGACGTGTCCGAAAACACTTGACCAGTACACCCTACCCGCCGCAGTCAAAGGAGTGAGCATGCATCGATCGCTTCGAATCCTTCTCGCGCTGTTGCTCGTAGCCACCCCGGTTGCCAACGCCTGCGAAGTGCCGGCGCCATTGAAGAGCATCGATCCACCTGGCTTCTATGACGATGCGGCGGGTTACGCGCAGGCGGTGCAGCCGATGCGCGGCTTTATCGCCAAGCTCAACAAGGCGGCCGAAGCGGGCGATTGGTCTTGCGCGCTCGACCTTCTGCATGGCTGGGCGCGTGCGGATGCGCTGATGGGGCCGATCTCCGGTTACCAGGGCTATTACGAACGCTCGTGGGCGGGCACGGATTTCGCCATGGTGCTGCTGCGCACGCCGGATGCGGTGAAGGCTGCCAACGCGAACAAGCTGGCGGTGATCGATCCATGGCTGCAGCGCATCGCCATCGCCACACGCGATGCGAATGCGATCAACCATCTGCACAACAACCTCGTCTACTGGGCCGGCCTGAACCTGGTCGCCATCGGCACCGTGACCAACCAGCCGAACCTGATCGACTCCGGCCTGATCCGTGCACGCGAAGGCATTCGCGACATCGGTCCCAACGGCGCATTGGAGCGGGAAGTGAAGCGCGGCAACCGTGCCCTGCATTACCACACTTTCGCCCTGCTGCCGCTGGTGTTCACGGCCGAGCTGGTGCAACGGCGCGGCATCGATCTATACCGGGAAAACGATCACGCCATTGCGCGCCTGGCGAACCTGGTGATCGATGCGGTTCGCGACCCGAGCAGCTTCGCCAAGATCACGCCGATCAAGCAAGATCTTTTCCCGTGGACGTTCCAGGACGAACTTGCATGGATGGAAACCTACTACGCCTACACCCATGACGCGAGACTGCCTGCGTTGATCGCGCCGCGCCGGCCTTTCAAAGAGTGGCGGCTCGGTGGCGACGTAACGGCGGTTTGGGGTGTGGCGTTACGTCGATAGCAGGTAGGCTGGGATGCAAATCCCAGCATCACCATCTATACGTGCATGACAGTGCTGGGATTACATCCCAGCCTACATGGTGGCGATGCCGTCGCTAAAAAAGCGAGCAGGCTACAACTCCCGCACGATGCGAAACCCCACGCGCCCGCTGCGTATGCTCGCATCCGCACCCTGCCGGTACGCCGAATTGGCCTGTTCCGGCGAACTGCCCCACGAACCGCCGCGGATCACGCGGGTGCCGCAACCGGGATTGACCCAGGCGCTACCGTCCACCGGTGCGCGCACGTAGTTGTCGTGCCAGCAATCTTCCATCCACTCCGATACGTTGCCGTCCATGTCGTACAGGCCGAAGGCGTTCGGCGCGAAGCTCATCACCGGCGCGGGGCCCCAGTAGCCATCGCCATAGCTCTGGAAGGCGTGGCTCCAGCGGCGCCCACTGGGTGAGCGGTCGGCGGAGCCGGTGAGGTTTTCCACCTTGGTTTTCGGCGTGCCGCTGCCCCACCAGTAGCGCGTGGTGCTGCCGGCGCGCAGCGCGTATTCGAATTCCGCTTCGCTGGGCAGGCGGAATTTTTTGCCGGTACGTTGGCTCAGCCATTGCACGTAGGCGTGCGCGTCGCTCCAGGAAATGTTCACCACCGGCAGGTTGTCGGTAGCGGGGTGACCGGCGTAGTCGTCTTGCCAGGTGGCGTTGGATACGTCGCGCATCACGCCGGTGCGTTCGTCGTAGACGCTGGCGCCGCCTTGCGTGACCGATTCGGGCTTGTAGCCGCTCGCACGCACGAATTCGCGAAACTGCCCCACGGTGATGTCCGTCTGCGACAGCGCATAGCCCTTGCTGATGGCAACTTCATGCTGCGGCGTCTGCGAATCGGCACGGCCCGGTTCGTCATCCGGCGCACCCATCATGAATTTGCCGGTGGGCACGACGACCATGGTGGGCGATTGCCCGTTCATGTCGACGTAGCGGTCGGTAAAGACCTGCCCCGGCTTGAAGCTGGCGTACAGGCGCGCGTTGGTAAGCCGCACTTCGAATTCGTCGAGGCCGGCCAGTTGCGGACTGATCGATTGCGCTTGCCCGGCCAGTTGCTTGGCCAGATCGATATTGCCGGCGTCTAGCGCCGAACGTGCCTGTGCCAGCACGTTGGCGGCGCGTTGCTGGCGGATGTTGTCGATCTGGTTGCGCACCTCGCGCAGCTGCGGTGCATCGGGCTGGATCGGCGTGGCTTCGGCCATGGATTGTTCGGCGCCGGCAAAATCGTTTTGCGCTACCGCGGCCAGCGCCCGATCCAGCACCACGCGCTGCACCTGCAGCACACCTTGCGCCGCTACCGCGTTCTGCGGATCGAGCTTCTGCACCTGGCGATACAGCTCCAGCGCGTTGTTGCCGGCCGGCTTGTCCACCTTGCCCTGCTGCAGCAAGGCCGCCGCCTGCGCCAGCATCGGCCGCACCTGCAGCAGCGTCTTCATGCTGGCTTCCAGGGGCGCCACGTCGTTGGCGGTATTGGGCAGCGCCTTGAGATTATCCAGCAGCGTGCCTGCCGATTCGGAATCGCCCACCGCGATGTCCTGCGTGATCTGCGCAATCAGGTGCGTACGCACCTCGTCCAGGCCCTGCACGGCGGCGCGGCTATCGGGCTTGAGCTTCAGCGCCTGCTGGTAGAGCACGGCGGCGCTGTTCTTGTCGCCCACCATGTGGCCGGCCTGATAGGCCTTGATGGCGCGTTCCAACAGCGCCTTCACCTCGGGCGGATCGGCACTCAGCTGCTCCGGCAACGGCGCCGGCTTGCGCGACAGGCGCGCGGCGATCACCGCGGTGGGCGCCAGCGTCAACGGTGGACCGGCGTTGATTTCATCCTGCGCCGAAGGGATCGCCGGATTGGCACGAACCGGTGTCGAGGGCGCCGCACGGCCCACGCCGGGCGCGCTGGGGTTGGCCACTTCTTCCGGACTGACATGAAAAATCTCGGGAAAAAAGTGATACGTGAGGCCGAACGCCAGCACGAGCACACCCAGCGCCCCGCCGAATGCGCGTTGGCGTTGTACGGTTTCCTTGCTCGGCATGGTGGGCGTTCCGTGGCTGGCCTGCTATGGTTCGCTGCTTACCATATGGCACCACCGATGACGGGGCAATCGCGAATTGCGTGTTCCGTGATCTCAAGGAACGAACATGCCCCTGCTCTCACCGCCGCCCCAGGCCGACTGGATCGCACAACACAGCGCGCTTGAACAATGGCTGGCCGCGCTGTCGTCCGGTGCCGTGCTCGGCCTGGATACCGAGTTCATGCGCCGCAACACCTTCTATCCGCAGTTGGCGCTGCTGCAATTGGGCGTGAACGGTCGCTACGCCTTGGTCGATCCGCTTGCGTTCGACATCGGCACTGCCTTGCAGCCGCTGGAAAGCACCAGCGTGATCACCTTGATGCATAGCGCCAGCGAAGATCTGGAAACGCTCTCGCCATGGCTGCCGGAAGGCCCGCGCGTGTTGTTCGATACGCAGATCGCCGCGGCCTTCGTCGGCATGGGGCTGGGCATCAGTTATCGCGCCCTGGTGGCGGAACTCGTCGGCGCCGAGCTCGACAAAGGCGAGACACGCTCGGACTGGCTGCAGCGTCCGCTTACTGCTTCACAACGCGACTATGCCACGCTGGATGTGGTGTATCTGGAAAGCATCCACCAGCAACTCGCCGCGCGCCTGGCGCAACGCGATCGCAGCACATGGCACGCGGAAGATTGCGAGCGCCTCAAGCGCAAGAGCTGCCCGCGCGAAGGCGACCCGCAACCGCAACTGGCCTATCGCGCCGCCGCCGAATGGCCGCGCGAACAACAGGCACTGCTGCGGCGCATCCTGCTATGGCGCGACGCCACTGCACGGCAACTGGACAAGCCGCGACCATGGTTGCTGGAAGATGCCCTGGCCCTGAGCATCGCCCAGCATCCCCCGAAGCGCCTCGGTGACCTGGAACAGCGCAGCGCCGGCCAGCGAGCACTGCGTTCGGCGCAACGCGTCGAGCTGTTCGAACTGCTGCAGCCCGCCGTTTCGGCCGAAGAAATCGCCCATACCAACCCCATCCCGCCGGTGCCCCAAGGCAAGGCCAAGCAAGCCCTGTCCGAGATGAAGCAATACGTGGACAGCTGCGCCGCCCAGCTCGACCTGCCTCCCGGCCTGCTCTGCTCGCGCCGCGTGATGGAGGAATTCGTGGTGACCGCCCAATGGCCGGACGCTCTGGAAGGCTGGCGCCGCGAGGTGCTGTTCGACCGCCTTACCGCGCTGCTGCCGGGGTAACGCTGAGGCTTGGCGCCTCCCGGCTGCGCTGCTACCATATGCAGCTCGCGTGGGGCGGTAGCTCAGCTGGGAGAGCGTCGCGTTCGCAATGCGAAGGTCGGGAGTTCGATCCTCCTCCGCTCCACCAATTTATCCCATGAAAACAGCGACATTCGATTGCATCGGTTGTCGCTGTTTTGCTTTATTTGGCACAGTTCGGCAGTCAGGGTGTGCCAAATTTGTACCGAGCAGTTCTCCGCGCAATCCCTAGCGCCAGCTTCCAAGTGATTCAACGCACGCTACCGCCATCTTCTGCACGTACATGATTTCAAAAGGCCCCCTTCGGCAGGCATGCGTCATATATGCGTACCCGGAGGTCCTTAGACTCAATAGTCGCGAAGGGTCGGCTTTGATTGTGCGGCAGACCACAGCCCCTGCACGGAACCTGGCATCTACCGCTCGGTCGCGTGCATGCAAGGCGCGCAATTCGTCAAATACCACCCAACTCCCCTAGCCGTATTCTCCGGACGCAATCTTAGCCGAGAGCGTGGTGTTTCTATTCTTCGTAGTCATGGCATAGATTCACGTCTTGCACGCATGCCAGGTAACGAGGCGAAGAAAATGTCCCCCATATCCTCCGAAGCAGTTGAGCAAACCCTTCCCATGAAAAGGCTTCGACAAATTATTTCGCTTGGAGCGTTGTTGTTTGTACTCGCTCACCTCTTTTGGCCCGTTTTGAAAATTGACTCCATCACGGTCTGCCTCATCGTCATCGCAATTCTTCCGTGGATCTCACCACTAGTGAAATCCCTTGAGTTACCAGGCGGCTGGAAGTTGGAATTCGCAGAGATAAGCAAACATATTATCGAAGAGAACGTACCTTCGTCTAAAAGAGAAAAGTTAACTAGACATCAAGTTGTATCGTCTCAGACCTGGGATCGTGGTTACTACAAGCTCTATTCAAACGGTACCTTTACTCAGCGCTTCAAATTAACGATCAAGGCGGGCAGTAATCAATCAGATTTTGTCTTACCGATCGCATTCCCTAACGAGGCTACAAGCATCGAGGTTTTAGGTGATCTAGCCGTAAAAGTTGTCGAGCTGTCATCTTCGAAAGTTTCAATTAGACATCAGCCACAATTTGCCGACATGGAAGTAACTATCTTGGTCACCGGCCTATAAAGATACAAAGAATCAGGCCCGTACCAGCTCATGCCTACTCCTCGCTCGATCTTATCGTTATGGAAGGCGCTTGAACCTGATGCGGTAGCGCCGCGGGTGGCGCTCGGCTTGATAGATCACAGGGCGCACATCGTAGCGCCGCTCCCGTTGATCCATCAGGTCCGGAACATATGCGCGATCCGCATCACTGATGCACATTCCCAGGATCACCGCGCCCATCGCCACCGGTGAAAAGGACTGGTAGAAACTGGCGCGCCCTTGAGAGACCAGGCGCCACTCTTCCTCATAAGCCCAATCAGGCGATTTGCGAAGCATCGGCAATACATCGCGTTGCTGGCTGGTTCGAGGATGTCCGTGAGCACAGGATAGGTGGCGCTGTATTCATATCCTGATGCGGTTGAAGCTGAACACACAATCCCGTGTGGCTTTGTGCGTAATGCGCCCAGAGCAGTGGACTAGAAGGATTGGCGGACAGCGCACACATACCCATCTTTGCCACCGTTGTCTGCAGCGCATGGATTGCACGTGCGATCAGTCGCTCCGGGTGGGCAACCTCGTCACTTTTCACCATCGCTTAAAGCTGCTGGCTTAGGATCACTATCTCCCTTGCCCTCACCGACAGAAGTCCAGCGCCTGGAATCCGGAAATGCTCTTGTCCAAGCGACGTCCCCCAGCTAAAAGAACCCGGCTCTCGACCCAAAGCGTTGATCACACCGGTTGGATGTGAAACGCCTAAGGCGAGGTGAGATGGGCGGTATGCACCACCTTTCCTGCCCCATCCAACTCAACGGACCAGGCCTCTCCTATCAGGCTCATCTTGTTCGAATACCAAAGCCTCTGGACGCATGGTGCGGCGCATTCAGGCGCTCCGTATTTCGCCAGGCGGTAGCTCGGTGTCTCCCGATCGGTCGGCTGCCCCATCACTTGAATCACGTGCTGCTCGGTGTCGCCCTCTTTCACCTGGTCGAAGCCCCGCTCGCGCTGATGCGACACCGCGCTGCACGAGCCGATGTAGAGCAAGGGGATCACCACGATGAGCCCCACCACGATCTTGACGGAGACGCTCATCAGTGCCGCTCAAAACCGGGAAGGAGGTTCATGAGCCCTTGGGGAATCGGGCCACCCTGAGGGATGAAGAATGTCTGTGCTCCGGGGATGCTGCCCACATCGCGAGACAGGCCACCTGGGAAGGGAATGTCCTGGGTGGGCACCCCGCCGGCGTTGAGTGCCTGGTTCGTGCGCGCGGCGCAGTTGTCGAAGATGCCTACGCTGTTCCGACCCGGATGCAGCGCGTAATAGGCAAGCATCTGGGCGTCCTGCTCAGGAGAGGTGGGAATGTAGGTCACCATCTGGTTGCGCAGGGCCATCTGGTTCGTCAAATAAGCCTGGACGTTGCTGCCTAAATTCGTGTCGTTGCCGTAGGAAAAGACGCCCCCGCCTGTCACCGCGTTGGCGACGTGGCCGAAGATATTGAGGCTCCCGCCGATATGGCCACCTGCGATCACCAGCGCATCGAGGCCCAAGGGGTCGATCGCGGTGAGTGGATTGTTTTGGACGTAGGCGTAGGTGTTCACGCCGCCGGCCAATCCGATGGGATCGGATTGGATGTAGCGCGCCTGTGCCTGGTGACTGATCGCGAGAAGGCCCAGCATGGCCAAGCCTGAAAGCAAAACTTTCATCATTACCCCTCTATTTCGCCTTGTCGTGCTGAATCTGTTGAAGGTAATGGACGTCTTCCTGGACGGTGGGTTCACGCCACCCCAGGCGCTCGGCCTTTGCAAACAGCATCAGATTGTTGTTGCTCAGCATTTGATAGTCGGCCTGCTGGCTCGCCGGAATGTCTTCTGGGCGTGCATACCGGCTCAGGTAGCGCGTTTGCAGCAAGTGGTAGTAAGCGCTGCCCCGCATCAAGAGGGAGAGCACGTCCTTGGGGTTGTTCCCCAGAGCCAGCTCCGTCAAGTCGAGCTGGAACTCCGGCGCGCGGTGGTGCGCGTAGAACTCTTCCAAAGTGTCGATCAATACGCCCACGCTTTCCTTTTTGCTCAACGGGCGCAGATAGATTCCGGTGAGCAACGCGCGCGGCTGGATGTGGAACTGATCCACGTAGCCTTGATCGCGGAGCGTGCCACCGCTGGTGGCCTCGACGTTGAGCCAGGTGCCGTCGTCCTGGTGGAACTTCACGAAAACATGAAGCGGCGCGGTCGCCAGTGTCATGTCCAGGCCGATCTTCTGACCCAGGATGACGTAGAGCATAGGCATGGACACACAGTTGCCCTTGCGGGTCTTCAAGTACGTCGTGAGCAGTTTGTTCTGGATGTCCTTGCCCAGTGGATCATCGAAATCGTAGGCAAAGGGGCGGTTGTCGTTCCAAGGCCCTGGCTGATAGAGCGTAGTGTTCAACGCCACCAGCTTCTGCATGTTCGAGGCACCCGGTGGGATGCGGGCGCTCACGCGATCGGCCCAGGCATCCAGTTCGTGGAGGGTGGCCGCAGGTTTCACTGTCGGATCGATCATGCGCTCGATCGTGACCTCGGCCTGTGCCAGGTCCACCCGGTTCTCGGGTTCGGCCAGCAGGGCTTTGAGTGCGGCGAGATTGGGGTCTTTCGAGAGCGGAATTGGTGACGCGGCGGCGTGACCCGCGAGCGACCGTCCCGCGAGCAATATGACAAGCCCGATGATGCACCAGTGACGCATCCGCTGTCTCCCTGTCCAAGGATAGAATGTTACTGCTAGGGGTCGCCGGGCGGCAACGGCAAACTACGCCTCATTCGGAGGCAATTGAAAAGCAAGTGTCCTGGTGCCAGCGTCCAGGTGCCAGATCCTCCTCCGCTCCACCAATTATTCCAGGCAAAACGGCGTACCTCTGGGTAGTGCGCCGTTTTGCATTTGAAGGTCTGCAAAATCCCATGTGCGAGTATGGGCTGTCGATGGCAAAGCCAGAGCAGCATTCCATGTTCCATGGCATAGATCACCGCAGCCGTAGTGACAAGCCAAAACGATTAGCTCTATAACGGCCTACTCACATCCCGCCTCCCCCACAGACTTCGCCATGCCCTCCTCTCGCGCCACCTCGCTCGCTCCCTTGCTGCTGGCCGTTGGCGTCCTGCTGATAGCCATGGCTTCGTATCAATGCGGCGCGGCGATCGCCAAGCATCTTTTCCCGGCCGTAGGCGCGCAAGGGGCGACGGCTTATCGGTTAGGCCTTGGTGCGCTGGTGCTGCTGGTGTTGCGGCGGCCGTGGCGAATGCGGCGGGAGAGTGGCGATTGGCGTGCGCTGTGGGGTTATGGGCTGTCGATCGGGGTGATGAACCTGGTGTTCTACCTGGCGTTGAATCGTATTCCGCTGGGCATTGCGGTGGCGCTGGAATTTACCGGGCCGCTGGCGCTTGCCTTGTTCCATTCGCGCCGCTGGGTGGATGTGGTGTGGGTGGCCTTGGTGGCGATCGGATTGGTGTTGCTGATGCCGCCGGGAAGCACAACTACGCACCTGGATCCGATCGGCGTTGTGTACGCGCTTTCCGCTGGCGTGTGTTGGGCGCTGTATATCGTGCTCGGGAAGAAGGCCGGCGCGAAGTACGGCACCGACGCGGTGGCGTGGGGCACGTCGATCGCCGCATTGTTTGCGATGCCGATCGGCATTGCGCATGCCGGGCAGGCGCTGTTTTCCCTGCCCCTGCTGCCGCTTGCTCTGGGCCTGGCGATCTTGAGCTCCGCCCTGCCCTTCACCTTGGAAATGATTGCGATGACGCGTCTGCCTGCACGCACGTTCGGCACCTTGCTGAGCCTGGAGCCTGCGTTCGCCGCGATGGCCGGCATGATCTTTCTCAACGAGCACCTGAGCACGCTGCAATGGTCGGCGATTGTGGCGATCATCGTTGCATCCGCAGGTACGGTGTTGAGTGCGCGGCAGGTGGTGGCGGAGCCGTTGATGACGTGAGAATCCAGCGTACTGCCATCTGTTCCCTCCCCTGCGTAGTAGGGGAGGGCTAGGGTGGGGTTACGCAATCTCGCGATGGATTCCAACGACGCGGCAAGCTCGTGCAACCCCAACCCTCCCCCCGGATCAAGTCCGGGGCAGGCTCTGCGCGCAGGGGAGGGAGCCATCGTTCGCATGATTAGATTAAGGCAACACTGAATAAGTATCGCCGTCGTCACCAGCCCTGTCTGTTCGCAGGCCATAGGGCCGTCGGCGAAGGCAGACTGGCGCATCGTCGAGACGGGTACCTGCGGCATGCGGACAGACAGGGCTGGCCCAACTAGTGAATTTAAAGAGATGGGTGATGCCTGGAAGGCCCGCAGGCTGCGCCGCGCGGCTTGGCAAGACGGCCAGTCTTCCCGGCGCCGCGCTACACACCCTGCGAGCCTTCCAGGCATCATGACGACGGCGATACTTATTCAGTGTTGCCTTAAAACGCCTTACTTGATCCCTGCCCCTTTCGCCGCGCTTCGCGCTTCGATCGATGCCTTGCACGCTCCTGCAACAACAGCG
>NZ_JBQCHP010000011.1:0-3494 GCF_051954575.1 Dyella sp.
TTGAACATGGGCGGGTAGATGCGGTTGGGTAAGGCAGCGCTGATGAAGAGTGGGTTGCGTTCCAGCGCGCTGAGCACGATGTTGCCGAGCTCGATGGCAAGCGGCGAGCCCTCGGCGAGTTGCTGGTTGTGTTTGACGTGGACGCCTTGATGGCCTGCGGTGACGCGGCCGTCAACCCAGGGAGCGGTGTCGGCATCGAGCTGTTGGCGGAAGTGGGCGAGTTGGTTGGCGTTGAGCAGGGTAGGGATGTGGACGAGCATGGCGGTGGCTTTTGCTTGCTTGGTGGTGGTGTATGGCGGGTGTGGCCCCTCACCCCGGCCCTCTCCCCGAAGGGGAGAGGGAGTGAGACGGCAGAGGTCAGAATTTGTACGTGAACGTCGCCAACGCCGTGCGCCCAATGCCGGGTACGGCGCGCCCACCGTCCGATGGAACCACCGCATCGAAATAGCGCGTGTTGGTGAGATTGAGCACGTTCAGCCGGATGTCGTAGCTCGGTTGGTGATAGGCCACGGTGGCGTCCCAGCGCGTATAGCCGCCGACGCTCGTTCTGTTGGTGTTGGCGGCGTAGCGTTGCGACATGTAGGTGGGGCCGCCGCCGGCTTCCCAGTGTTCGGCGAAGGTATAAGTGCTCCAGGTGGTGAAGGTGTGGCGCGGGGTATTGGCGGGTGCGTTGCCTTGCGTGCCGTCGCGCGCCTTCACGATCAGGCCGTCCATGTAGCTGTAGCCGGAGAAGATCTGCCAGTGCTTGGTGAGATGTCCTACTACGCCAAGTTCGGCGCCGCGCACGCGGATGTTGCCGTCAAGGGTATATTCGCCGGCTGAGGTTTGTGTGCGCGCGTTGGTTTGCTCCAGCTGATAAACCGCCGCGTTGATGGCCAGCATGTCATCGAGCAGGTTCCATTTGCCGCCGATTTCGTAGGAGCGGTTTTTCGATGGTGCGAGGTTTTGCGTGCCGTTGGTGAGCGTGAGTTGCTCAAGCACCGGATTGAACGAGGTGCCGTATGAAGCGTAATAGGATTGTTTTTCGCTGGGCTGGTAGATCACGCCGCCGCGTACGCTGGTGAACGATACGGTCTGCTGTGCATAAGAGGGAGAGGAAATCGTGTTGCTGATATGCGCGTCGAAACGGTCGCGACGCAAGCCGGCGACGACCATCCACTGATCGTTGAACCTGATAGTGTCGTTGACGTAAAGCGCTGCCGTCTTGCCTACCGACTGCGCGTAATTGCCGGTCGTGGTCTTAACGTTGGCGGGTGTCGCTTCATATACCGGATCGAGCAGCGAAATCAGCGGAAGACCGCTGCGTGTATACGTTTGATTGTTGTAGGTTTCGCGCGCCAGTTGTACGCCGGTGACCAGCGTGTGCTGCCAACTTCCCGTGTTGAAGGTGGTGGTGAGATCGGTCTGGCTGTCCAGCAGTTTGTCGTGGATGACGCGATCGTGGCTGGCCAGCTGCACGTAAAGATTCTGCAGCGGAAGGTTGGTGGGATTGCCCAGCGTTCGATTGAGCGTTACGCCGCCGGCGGTAACTACGGTGTTGGCGGCGGTTTCGCGCGCGTCGGTCTTGTATTGGCTGTATTGCAGTTGCGTGCGCAGGCTTACGTGGTCGGAGAAAGTGTGTTCCAGGCGCGCGTTGAACGCATTGACGCTCTGGATGGTGCGATCGTCGGCAAGGCCGTACCAGTTTTTCCGGTTAACCTGCGCTGGGCGTCCGTTGATTGGGGGCAGGCCGTAGTCGGGCATGTCGTGGTTGCGTTGAAGCAAGGCTGACAGCGTGATCTGCGTAGACGTGCCGATGCCGAAGCGCAACGACGGTGCGAGGCCGCCATCGCGGTTGTTCAAGACGTCGCGCGTGGAGTGCATGTCCTGGCCGTAGATATTCAAGCGCGCAGCCGAGGTGTCCGACAGCGGTTGGTTGATGTCGCCGGTCAGGCGATAGCGATCGCTGGTGCCCACGGTGGCGCTGATGGCGCCGAACGGTTTCAGTTCCGGCTCCTTGGTCACCTGGTTGATCACGCCGCCGGTGGAGCCGCGGCCGAACAGCATGGAGGAAGGGCCCTTCAGCACTTCGACGGCTTCCAGGTCGAATACGTCGCGGTAGTACTGGCCGGGATCGCGAAAGCCGTCCAGATAGATATCTGTGCGCGCGGTGAACCCGCGCAGGTTGATGTTGTTGCCGATCTGCCCGCCTTCCGCCGCACCGAGCGTGATGCCGGGCACGTTGCGCAGCGCATCCTGCAGCGAGGTGGCGCCTTGTGCATCGAGCAGGTCGCGGTTGACCACCACCACCGTTTGCGGAATGTCGCGCAGCGAGGTGGGTACTTTGGCGCCTACGGTGGAACTGTCGGCGGTGTAGTCGTTGCCGACCACGCTGCCGGTGACGTGCACGGAGGTGAGGGTTTTTGGTTTGCTTTGCGGCGCGGTGTCATCGCCGGAAGGCGCGACGCCTTGTGCAGCGGCGGGCACGGCCAAGGCAAGCAGCAGGGCGGTTTGCAGGGACGACGTACGGAAGTGTGTGGGCATGGGCAGCGGCGTGAGCAAGTGGGGGCCAGAACGATGGATGGCTGGCTGCTGGAGTGCGCTGCGCGGTGAATTGCGATCGCCTCGAGCTGGCTTGCTGCCCGGTGATGGGTTCTCTGTAGATGAGAACGGTTCTTATTCTTGCATGGATGTAGGCGGTTGTGAAGCGGAGCCGGGATGCAACCTCAACTTTCTCTGCAGTGGTGATGCTGGGATTGCATCCCAGCCTACAAAAAAGCCCCGCACTCGCGTGCGGGGCTTTTGTTTTTTTATCCAACGATCGCGCGGCTTACCAGATCTTTACCTGCTTCTCGCCATCGCGAACCATCGCATCGCCAGTCTTGCACTGGAACGCCTGCGCGAACGCCGTCATGTTCGACGGTGCGCCGATCGCACGCAGCGAAGCGGGCGAATGCGGGTCGATGTTGAGGTACAGCTCGGCCTGTTTTTCGCGCGTGTTGTTGCGCCACACGCGCGCCCAGCTCAGGAAATAGCGCTGGTCCTGGGTGTAGCCGTCGATCTTTTGCTGCGCTTCGGCCGGGTTCTTCTTCAGCGCATCCTGCAATGCGTCGTAAGCCACGTTGAGGCCGCCGAGGTCGGCGATGTTTTCGCCCAGGGTCAGCTGGCCGTTCACGTGCAGGTCCGGTTTGTCCTTGAGCGGCGCATAGCCGTTGAACTGGTCCACCAGCTTGCCGCTGCGCGCCTTGAACTGCGACTTGTCCTGCGCCGTCCACCAGTCGGACTTGTTGCCGTCACCGTCGAACTGCGCGCCCTGGTCGTCGAAACCGTGGCTGGCTTCGTGGCCGATCACCGCGCCGATGCCGCCGTAGTTGATGGCGTCGGCGCCGTTTGCATAGCAGAACGGCGGCTGCAGGAGCGCGGCCGGGAAATTGATGGTGTTGGTGCTGGGGTCGGAGTAGGCGTTGACCGTCTCCGGCGTCAGTCCCCATTCGGCGCGATCGGTGGGCTTGCCG
>NZ_JBQCHP010000012.1:0-18482 GCF_051954575.1 Dyella sp.
AAGACATTACTGACTACATCGTCAACTTCTACAACGCCAACCGCCTTCACTCCACCCTCGGCTACCGCTCACCCAACGACTTCGAGCGCTGCCACACCTAGATTCCCCTATCGACGTGTCCGAAAACACTTGACCAGTACAACTACACGTAGGGGAGGGGACGCATCCGGCAAGCTGAGATTCGACGCGAGAGGATTCGCTATCGATCTTTCACCCGCGTGTCATCGGCAATCCAATTCGTCTCCCACGTCTTTCCATCATCCGCAGAAAACGCCTGCTCGAAGTGGATGGCATCCGCGCTACGCGGCGTAATGACGAAGCGCACGGTGACGGGCTTGCCGTCGAACATTTCCTTGTCATAGAACACACCACGCCCATCCGCGAATCCGCCGACGCTCGGCACGCCAAGGGTGCCGCTGTGGCTGTTGGCCACGTACAGGCTCCACTGGTGTGTCGCCGGATCGAACAGTCGGAACGAAGCAAGCTTCAGGTGGCTGGATGCATTCTTCATATCCAGATCCACCAGATTCGCCTGGCCATTCCATACCTTGTGCACGATGGTGATGCCATCGTATTCCGCCCAGGTTTTCGAGCCCGTCAACGGCTGCTTGAGCATCGACACATGGGTTTTCCAGGTACCGAACTCGAAATCGAACTCATGCCCATCGTTACGCACTGCATCCGCCGATATCGCTTGAGTCCAACCTGCAAACATCACTACACCAAGCACACAACCTGTCCAACATTTATTGACCAGAGCCATACGCTTCTCCCGGCTTCGTGCGGAAACGCCCGCCGTAGAAACTAGGCTTATGAGTGGCTTGAAAAAATAGCCACTTTGGCTTGATGCATATAGCCACTTGTTCGGCTAGCTGCACGGCACCCCATCGTCATTCCGGCGAAGGCCGGAATCCATGCTGATCGCTGCGTAGACATTCATTGAATCGATACGTATCCCGCATGGATATAAATGGATTCCGACCTTCGCCCATTACTGCCCGGGGAAAACGTGAATCGCCAAAGGAAGTCCCGGCACGTTACTCGAACGGGCGATTTTTGCCCGCAAATTCACGCTACCGATTCGTCATTCCAGCGAAAGCTGGAATCCAGTGTCTTTCACACTCTACAAGTCGCTGGATGCCAGCTTTCGCTGGGATGACGGCTCGGCTTGGTATGCTTCACGAAAACTGTCCACCAGCTCAAACAAATGAAACCCGAAGACCTGCAGCGCCTGGTAACCCTTACCATGCCATTCGGCAAATACCAGGGCCGACTGATCGCCGACCTGCCGGGTGCGTATCTCGCCTGGTTCGCGCGCAAAGGTTTTCCACCGGGTGAGCTCGGCCACTTGCTGGCGTTGATGCTTGAACTCGACCACAACGGACTGCGCGCCCTGCTCGATCCGCTGCGCAAACGCGGCAAGGCCTGAACATTTACCCGCACAAGAACTCGCTACCGTAGCCCAAGCTCATCGCGGCTGCCAGACCCATTCGAACAATTGCGGCCCTCCTTCATCCCTTATAGCTTGCACCGCGATCGAACGAAGCGCCGGCCTCCCCACCGGCATTCCATAGCTGACCTGCCATGTCCCCACATGCTTTCCGTCATGCCGCGCATTTATTAAGCAGCAGTCTGTTTTTTGTTCTAGCGGCGATGTGCGGCAGCGCACGCGCCGATTATGGTCCGCTGCCCAGTTCCAATGATGTGTCCAACGATACGGACACCCGATCCGACCTCGCCAACCGGCACGTCGATATTCCACGCTGCCGGCGTAATGACAGCCTGCAACCGCAAGGCACCGTCAGCCCGCCGATCAGCACCTGCGAAACGCTGTCGCCCAATTGGGGCGGATGGCGCAGCGAGCTGGCGGACCATGGCTGGATGATCGGCGGCGGCATGTCGGTGGGCGGTTCCTATGATGTGCTCAACCATCACGAACACACGCAACTTTATATTGGCCAGGACCCAAGCTTCAGGACCAATCCGTTCGTCTATGCCACTTACGACCTCGGCCGCATCGGTTTCGCGGGCGCGTCGCAGTTGGTGTTCAACGCGGACTTCCAGGCGTTTTCTTACAGGGACGAAAATCCAACCGGGCTTTCACTCAACAGCCTTTACATCAACCAACGCTTCCATGATGGAAAAGTGCAGTTGCAATACGGCTTCGACGAAATCTCCAACCAGTTTTACGGCTTTTCCCTGGGCAGCAGCGCTACCGCATCCACCGCTGGTATCTCAAGCTCGATACCCTTCGAAGTCGGCTTGATCAACAACAAATCCGCGCCGGAAGCGAATCTGCGCGTGGTCTTTCCCAGCACGCATGTCTACGAACGTTTCGGCGTCACTCGTAGCATCGACCCCGATGGCGTAAAAGCCGATTGGAAGAGCAATAACTTCCTTGGATTGAAATGGCATATTCCCGGCGCCAAGCCGCTGTATGTCAACGAACTGGGTTACCTGATCGATCCGGCGCCCAAACAGCAGATGACATGGTTGCGCCAGGGCGTCATCTACAACGCAAGCCGATATGCCAAATTCAGGGGCGGCTATGCAGGCAGCAATTACGCCTATTACCTGGTCGGTGATTACCAATTGTTGCAAACCGATGCAACGCAGCCTTCCCGCGGCATCTACATCAACGCCAACCTCGACTACGCGCCACCGGATCGCAACGTCTACTCCGGCGACATCGGCATTACGCCTTATGTGCTTGGCCCGTTTGGACGGCCGTACGACGTATTGTCATTGAGCTATACGTTCAATCGCCTGAGCAAGTCCTTTGAACGCACGCAGCAGGCGCTGGGTATCTCGGCCGTGGACTACAGCTCCACCTACGCAGTCTCGTATGTCTACCGCTGGACACGGGGCTTCTATATGACCAACCAGCTGAGCTACACCGCCAACCCGATTCCCACTCCGCGGCGGCCGGCGGCATTGACCTGGATGAGCTCCCTGTCGCTCTACTACTGAACGGAACACACTACAGCCGACCGTTACGATTTTTCCCAATACCGAGCATGTATTTGCCCAGCGCGGAGCTCTTGGGTAAGCCTTCGTAGAAAATACGGAGCCGGCCCATCCAACCCGCGTTGCTGTCACGCGAAGCTCGAGCAGCCCGCAAAGCGGAAGGACGGTGTTGGCTCTTTTTTTTTCGCCAAGAAAATAAATCGAGTTCTTCTGTGGCATCACGGAACCCCAAGTGCTCATGAAATCCACAACCATCATGGCGGCGTTGGCAAGCCTTTGCCTCGCGTGTGGCGCAACGGCGAGCGCCGGGGCCGCGACAGGTCAACACGATTGGCCAGGCGCCGGCCAGCTGTTCGTAGGAACATGCTATCAACCGGTTGACCGCACGCCACAGCAGATCCATCAAGACATTGCCCGTATGAAAAAGGCCGGCTTTACCGTCGTGCGCATGGGTGATTTGTCTTGGGATTACTTTGAACCGGCTGAAGGTGTGTTCGATTTCAAGCCATTCGATGCCGTCATGGATGACATGCACGCCAACGGCATCAAGGTCATCCTGGACATCAGCGGATTGCCGGCACCGCAGTGGTTGCACCATAAATATCCGGGCGTAGATATAGTTACGCAGGATGGCGTGAGGCTCCACGCTGCCGAACGCTACATGGACGACATCAGCGATCCGGACTACAAGCGCCTGGTCACCCAATTTGCCGACGCCTTGACCAAACACTATGCGCATCATCCGGCATTGTTCGCGATCGGTTACGACAACGAAATCGGCAACGGCTTCATGTCGTATTCCGAAGCCGACCGTCTTCGTTTCATCGACTGGCTCAAGCGCAAGTACAAAAGCCTGGACGCCTTGAACAAAGCCTGGGCCACTCAAAGATGGTCGCGCCGTATCGATTCATGGGGCGAGGTGCAATTGCCTTATGCGAACGGCCCGGGCCCGGCGGAACGTTATCTGGACCTGCATCGGTACTGGTCGGATGTCACGGTGGATGCGCTGAAGAACCTTGAAGCGATTCGCGAAAAAAATACGCCCGACAAGCCCGCCATCTCCAATCTATGGGATAGCAGCCCGCGCAAAGGCTTCGATTACCTGTCCACGTATCGTCAATACGTCAACTACGGCGCCATGGGCTTTTATCCCGCCGACCCCATCAGCGGCAGCTTCGAGGCACTGATGATGAAGGGCGCGTTGTCCACACCGATCTGGTTCAACGAATTCACCGCGGGCGGCGGGGGCGACTACGGCAAGAAAGGGCGCTCGCGCATGTGGGCCTATATGGGCCTGATCGATGGCGCACAGGCTTTGCTGGCCTGGACTTTCAATTCCCACCTGGGCGGCGAGGAACAGGCATTGTTCGGCCTTATCGACCATGACGATACGCCGTCGTGGAAGCTGTCCGAGTTCGCCACCATCGCGGATGAATTCAAGAAACTGCAAAAACTGGGTTTTCCAAGGCAGCCCCATCCGGCCATCGCCATTGCCTATTCATTCGAGAGCCGGGTGGCGTCGAGCCCAAACGGCCCTTCCAATACGGTGCGCCAGTACATAACAACCCCATACATGGATCAGGAGCATGGCGCTTTCGAGC
Source organism: Dyella sp. (assembly GCF_051954575.1). Taxonomy (GTDB): domain Bacteria; phylum Pseudomonadota; class Gammaproteobacteria; order Xanthomonadales; family Rhodanobacteraceae; genus Dyella_B. The sequence continues at coordinate 4,569 of NZ_JBQCHP010000012.1, forward strand.
CGCTGTTCAATGACAACCTCGATGTTGCCGTCATCAATATCGGTCACGAGGACCTGAGCCGATACAAAATGGTCATCGCGCCCGGCGATTACGTCATGGACGCCGACAGCGCCAATGCCATTCGCAAATACGTGGGCAACGGCGGCGTCTTCATCATGAGCGCCTTTTCCGCGAAGGTGGACGAGCACAGCCAGTTCTTCAATACGCCGCTGCCAGGGCGGCTCAGCGACGTATTCGGGCTGAAGACCAACGCTTTTTACAATGCTCCGCAACCGTTGCTGATCAAGTTCGGCAGCGAAGAGGTCAAAGTCGCCAATCCTTTCTATGAGGTGCTGGAACCATCGACCGCAAAAATCCTGGCGCGGATTGCAAACGTCGACGACACACCTCCGGCGATCACGGTCAACACCTTTGGCAAAGGTCGGGCGATCTATGTCGCCATGCCGGCGCAGGCACCGATCATGCGCGCCCTTTACCGCAGCCTTTACGCCAGCGTGGACATCACTCCCGGCCCGGCAACACCCGACGGCGTATATGCCAGGGTCGTCGATGGACGCACGCTGTACGTCAACACGACCACGCAATCCAGGGACGTTACGCTGGCCGGGCCGATGACCGGTCTGTTGTCGGGGAAGCAGTGGTCCGGCGTGCTGCACCTGGCGCCTTACGGCGTGGACTTGTTGCAAAAATAGTCGAGGACGCGCACGGGGCAGAATGGAGGCAAGCCTTGCCGAATGGCGCCAATCAAATCAAGCGGATATTTGGCCCCTTGCCACGATTTGCTCCCTCCCCTGCAGGCAGGGGAGGGTTGGGGTGGGGTTGCCCGGGCTTGCGGCATCGCTGAAATGTATCGCGAGGCTGCTTCACCCCACCCTACCTACTCCCGACATCAACCCCATGCACTTAGGTAAGTGTCGTTGGGGCCTCACTCCATTTTTTTATCAGCCACCCGTATATGCCTGGTCTTGCCCAACAGGCTATGGATCAACACCACTTCATGCGCCGGCCATATCACCGGCTCGATAGGCTGGAATGGCACCGCCGGTTTGTTGTACGCCAAGGTCATGTGCGGTGTGAATGAGCCTTTGGTGTGCTGATTCAAGGCAGCTGCATTCAAGTGCTGCGCAAGTTGCCGGTGAAGCGCACGCAAAGCATCATTGCCGTGGTTGGCAGCAAGCACAAAATCGCCGTAGCCGCCGCGGTTGTTGAAGCTGCCGATCTGGTCGAACTGGATGGTGAAAGGCTCCGCTTCGAGACGGGAAAGCGCTTCGGCAGCTTGCGCGGCCAGGCCGGGAGGGAGCCCCGTGTAATCGCCCAGATGAAAAAGCGTGAGATGCAGACGGCTGGCTTCCACCGGCTGCCCTTCCATACGCCGTGCGGCGAGGTGCTTTGCGGCAAAGGTTTCAAAACGGGCGGCGTACGCAACATCAGGGAAGACGGCCAGGTACAGGCGATCGGTGGGAATGGCGAGATCGAAGCCTGGCAGGGATCCCTGGGACATGGGCGGCGTTTCCGGTTACTGGATGAGCTTGGGCTGCGGACATCACCAACCCATCGGCAGGCATTTTGCCGAGCCGGTTTCGATAAGTGAACCCGATTCCGTTTTTATCCCTTGACCGAACGCCGGTCATTTCCGGCCTGCGAACGTGCCGGCCAACTATGTGATCACGCCGGCCGGCTACTTCCATCCAAGCTGTGTTGTGCATCTGGCCAAGGGAGATGTTCTGCACAAGGACGAAAAGACCATCCAGCATGCGAACGCACGCGTCGATAGCATTCCCGTATGCCACTACGCGCATTTCAAGCGCAACGGCGAACGCGTGGTGGGCGATGAGCGGGGTGTTCGCGGCGTCAGGCCACCGACGATCGGTCACGCCTGGATCGAATACTTAAGCACCACCACCAGTTCTTCCTACGGTGAGCTGGGCGCGGATTGGAACGTGCCTTCGGCGCCAAGCGCAAGCGATGGCCAAACGAACTATCTCTTCCCCGGCCTGGAAGACTACGCCGATGTCGTGACCATCCTTCAACCGGTGCTGGGCTGGAATTCCGACTATGCCAACGCCTGGGGCATCGCCAGCTGGAATTGCTGCGTAAGCGGGACAGTGTTCGAAGCCACGCCGACGCGCGTGAACGTGGGCGACAAGATCGCCGGCTATATGTGGGACAACTGCGCGGCAGGTGCCCTCTCCTGCTCGTCGTGGGACGTACTCACCGAAGACCTGACCACCGGCAACTATTCCGAGCTGGTAGGTACGTCGAGCCAGGGACAGACGTTCAACTGGGCCTTCGCCGGCGCGCTGGAGGTCTACAACGTTTCGCGGTGCAGCGATTATCCAGCTGGCGGTTCGCTGGCGTTCTATGACCTGGAACTCTACGACGACAACTTCTCGCTGTATTCCAACCCGGGCTGGAGCTTTACCAATGCGTCCTCGGGCTTGACGCCGCAATGCGGTTACGGCGCAACGCTGTCGCCGGCGACGGTGACGCTCTTTTACTGATCGTTATCAGACGCTTCACCGCACACGTATCGCGGGAATTCTGCCCCCTCCCCTACGTGTAGTAGGGGAGGGTCGGGGTGGGGTGAAGCATCCTCGCGGCGAGCCTTTGTCAGGACAGGAAGCGAGCTCCGCTCGCATCACCCCACCCTACCCCTCCCCTGCAAGCAGAGGAGGGAACTTATTTCGCGCAGCTAAGACTCGACGATCACTCAAGCCTATTTCCCAGCCAACGCCCCCTGCGCAGTCGCTTCAATCAGCTTGGCCACTTCCTGCGGATGCGACTCATAAATGGAGTGGCTGCCATGCTTGATGTCGATCGTGGTGCTATGCGCACGGGTCGCATACATCCGTTCCAGGTCGGAGTTGATGATGCGATCGGCATCGGCCACCGCGTACCAGCTCGGCTTGTGCTTCCAGGGGCAAAATTTCCTCTTGCGCATGTCATATATTTTATAATATCTTGCATTGCATGGCATCCAAGAAAGCTGCTAGCCCACCAAAAAAGCGCTCCGATTCGGAAGCACTTCAAGGATCGCGCGAAAGACTCCGCACGCAGATGTTCAAGGGCGTTGCAGAGCTCGCACTGCTGAGCGTCGTGCAGCAAACCTCGGAATACGGATTGAGAATTCTCGAGGTGCTTAGGGACGAGGCGGGACTGGAGATCGCGGAAGGCACCCTTTATCCGCTTCTTTATCGACTGGAGAAGCGAGGCTCCATCCAAAGCGAATGGCACGTTCTCGAAGATGCGTCGCATCCTCGCAAATACTACGCAATCACCTCTCAGGGGAAAGCCGAGCTGAAAGCCCACCTCGACGATTGGCAGGCCATGACGGTTGCTTTCAATCGATTTCTCAACAGGGGGAAGAAATGAGCCTTCATCGCAAAGACGATCCGGTCACCACATGGCTCAAGAACCTGCAACGGGCGCTTGCACCGTTACCCGGCGACGACTCGCGGGAGATACTGGCAGAGGCCAGGGAACATATTGCCGAACGCGTGGCCTCGGGCCTTCCGCCCTTGAAAGTTCTATCGGCCTTCGGAAACGCCGAGACCTATGCCCAAGGCTTTGTCGACGAGTACCTTCTTAACCGAGCGCGCTCGAGTAGACGGACACTCCCGATGCTTCGCATGGTTGTCCGATTTGCGGGGCGCAGCGTCGTCGCGGGGCTTGGTTTGGTTTGCGCGGTGATATCAGGATTTTTTGGACTGTGGAGTGTCGGCTGTATCGCCGTAAAAATCGTCCGGCCCGATCTGGTAGGGCTGTGGCTGGATCTCCCCTTGTCGGCGCAGCACAGGTACGAACATTCGCAGCGAGACTTCATCCCGCTTAGCTTTGGACACGATCACATCGTGTTCGGTTTTCAAAACCCGCCTCCATCATTTCCGGAATATCTCGGCGCGTGGATCTATCCATGTATGGTCGGGATTGCGCTGGTCAGCTATATCGCACTACGCATGAGCCTGCTTCTTTCTGTGAAACGGATTCGGCTATCGAACAAGGTTCAACCCCAACGTGAAAACCTCGCCTGAGGTTTAAAAGAGACCATAGGGGAGATCCACATGACTCCTGACAGCCCTATAGATCCTGGCCGCCGAGCGCCCAATATCGACGTGTTGCGCGGCTGGGCGTTGCTCTGCGTGGGGATGCCAAGCTCGATGGCGAGCGGGCCGCCCGTCTGGATCCGAACCGACAACGGGCACGGCATGCAACAATCGTTAGGCGCCGAGGCCGTAGAGTTCGCCGATATCTATGCTTTCTTTGATGCGCAATTGCCAAGCTGAAGCATGGCTCAGGTGATTATTTAAACCGTCCGTGGATAAGGGCCGGCCCAGTCCGGCCCCTTATCACCAGACCCAGCTATTGCCGAAGTTCGATCGCACCAATGGTCACGCGCGCATCGGGCCGCAGCGTGGCCTGCGACGCCGTGAGCGCTTCGCTTGATGCAATCTGGTTGTTGCTTACAGGCACCAGTCCCGAGCTCGCCTGGAAGACGATCGTCAGCGCTTTTGTGCCTGGAAACCCGAGCTGCTGCAGTTGCCTGGTTACGTTGTATTCGAAGGTGCGCGCCATCGGCTTGGCATGGTCCAAGTGACCCATCTTGTCCATATGGTCGAAGACGCCGAACCAGTTGATGGTGGCAACGAAAATGCGCGACGACGGGTCGTCCTTTTTTGCGATATATACGTCAATCAACGCGCCTGGCGTTACCAGCGCGCTTACATCGCGGAGCACGAGTTCCGTATTCTGGAGCTGCGCCGCCGCGGGCATCGTCGCATCCATGGACGTAACGGCCGGGCCCAACCGCAGCGGCATGTGCGAAAACAAAATATTCGGAAACGTTTGTCCGGTACTGGATGGCGACTGGATCTGCATGGCTACCATGGTGGTTGCCGGTGCGCGCGTGCACGCGCTGCTGTTGTCGTAAACATAGCCCAGCGTGGTTGTGTCAAGAAAATCCTTGACGGTGCGAGTCACCTCGGTACCGGTTTCGTCCACGAACGAGAAACTTTGGTTTTCCCACGTACCGGGCAGCTCGTTGGGGTGCGCATGCTGCCAGCAGGACCACATGCGATCGATATTGGCGTGGTGGAAATAGAAGATCGGATCATTGGCTGCCACGCCCACCAATCCCATCAGCGGCACTGGGCAGTAACGCACCATGGCGCAGTGCACGTTGCCATGCACACCCTTTTCAATGTCTTTTTCGAACTGGAGAAAGGTAGTGTCCGTGGTCAGCGGGCCGTCGATATTGGTGATGTTGGGATTCAATGCGAGCGTGCCCTGATTCACCGGTGGATATCGGCGCCAATCGTAGAGCGGGGAGGTGGTATCCCGGAACTCCGCGGGAAGCGCGGTTTGGGCAGGATTGGTGTAATCCCAGTACGGCAGCGTCAGCGTCGGGTCATTCGCTGCCCAGCGCAGCACGCGCTCGAAAAAGTAAAGATACATGCGGTGCCAGGCGAAAAAATTCAGTTCAGTCGTTGTCGGCGAATGCTGGCATGTTGCCCACAGCGCCTTGCCGATGGCATCTGGTGGAGTCTGGTCGACGATGCCTGGTTGGGTCGAGGTTCCATTCAGATACGGGAGGTACTGCGACAGGCCATCATTGATCAATTGCTGGTTTCGTTGGGCGACGGTCCCGAACAGGCTGGTCGATCCAAGATAGCCATGGATATTCCCCCAATATTTCCAACTGCGGCGGAAGTCGGCCGTATCTGGCGGGCTGTTGTCGAGCGATCTCATCTTGGCTATCGCCTTCTTCAAGCTGGCCAAACGCAATGCCCCAGCCGGCCCGCTGACGAAAGCCTGCCAACTCATGCGCACATGCGGCGTGGTGGTCTGCGCAACAGCGGTATGGAAACTCAGGCTCGCGACAATCAGGCAAAGCATCGTTACAAGCAACGAAGCGCGTTGATGTTTCATGTCTCCTCCTTCGTCCGCAGGGCTATGCAGGACGAAATCCGGCAGTGTGGGCTTGACTCAGCTTTGGCGTGGGCAGCGGCCTTGGCGCCGAGCATGCGGTCGAGCAACCAAGGAAGGGTGACGGCAAGCAAGTAGAACTTCGAAGCGAAGTACTTGTTGTCCAGAAATTTGCGGTTTGCATCGAGCCAGGCCCGCGCACCCGGCATCACCTCGCGCGCCTGCTCGGCAAAAGTGCGAACCTGCTCGAAGCGCCGGCGAGCCAGCCCACGCAGGTCGAAACGGAAACTGCCCTTGGAATGCACGTAGGGAAGATCCCTGAAGTGGCCTGCGATGTATTTGCGCATCAGCACCTTGTTCACGCCGCCGGGGCCAATCAGGTAATCGTCGGGAACCTGATGGAATACCCAGTCGCGCAACGGTTCGTCGCAATAGGGATAGGCGAGCCGAAGCGACACGGCCCTTGCCATATACATGCCTTTGGCGAGCATGCCCGATTCCAGGATGGTGCATGAAATGCGACGCATCGCTTCCTTCGATTGCGCCGCATCGATGTCAGAGCGGAACGTGTCCAGACGCTGCCGTGAGCCGGCCGAAATACTGCAGCCAAGCAAGGCATCCACTTCCGCATCGCTGAAACGCGAGCCGGGCAGGAAACGCTCGAACTCATGCATCTGCAGGGTCGACAGCACAAAGCAAAGCTTGAAGCTGCGGTTCACCAGGCGCGATGTGAACAGTGCCTGGGGCAAACGGATGCCCCGCGCCAACAGCGCAAGTAAACGATCCGTATTATGTACAGGACAGCCGAAATACTGGTCCGCGCCAAGGCCATCGATGATGCCGTCACCGCCCCGCGCGCGAACTTCCGTCACCAGATCGGCGTAGGAAAGCGCCGCAAAATCGGCGGTGAGCAAAGGCATGCGCGGGAGCATGGTAAGGTAGCGATCGTAGGCGCGCTCCGGATTGCATATCAGCGTTTCGTGGCGCAAGCCGAGTTTTTTGGTGACGAGTATCGCCGACGCCACTTCATTTTCCTCGTTGCCGCCCAGATACGTGAAACAGGTCGTGTCGGGGCGCGTCTCCGACAGTGCGATGGCAAGCACGGTGGAATCCTTGCCGCCGCTTTGAAACAGCCATGGCGCGTGCATGTGTGCGGTGGTGCGTGCGATCGAATGGCACAGCAGGCGATGATAGGTCTTGAGCAGCGTGTTCTCGTCAACTATCCCGGACGGCGGGCGCGATTGTGCAAAAGCTGACTGAAACCGGTAGTGGTACTGCGGCGCGGCATGCATGTTCTGCGCCGGGTCGAAACCGGTGCTCGCAAGCTTCACATTTTGATAAATGGAATGTGGCGGATAAACGAATGAATTTCGCAACAGGTCGGCCAGCGATACCAGATCCAACGGAAGATCAAGGTCTTGCAGCCTGTCTAGCGGTGAAAAATCGATTTCGCTTATATAAGGCGAGGTATCGATCTGGATATTCAGTCGATCAGGAGTTCCCGAGCGTAAAGCGAAGCTCGTTGCTTGAATGGAGCTCTCGTCTAACTGGAAATCTTTCATGGCTCGATAGCCACTGTGCGCACGGCTTGCCCGATGGTGTGCGCCCATCGAAAACGCTGCATCACCGTTACGGGCATTACGGTTTTCGTTGTGATTATCGGCGGGACGGAACCACCCACGTTCTCCGCACCACCCATTGTCATTCGATAGGACATAAACAGCCCAGCCTGCTCGTTTCGCAGGTGCGTCATAGCCATAAAACCGCTCCCTGCGATGCAGGCATCACAGTTAGCGCATATCCCCTGATATGTAGTACGGGGGCGGTAATGTGATCTTAATCACACTTCTGTCGAATTTCGGTGTAAGCGATTTCGCTCGCGCAGCCAATTTTCGTTACCCAGGCGCCCTTATGCCGAGTTCGCCAATATTTATGCTTTCCCGGATACGCAATGACCGCAGTGAGCGGTGTTCAAAAGCAAAACGGACAGAATGCATTTCTCGTTAAGAGAAAGCACCCTGCCCGTTTATCCAAATCCCCTCAGAAGTTCGCCCGCACTCCCACCATATAACGCCGGTCGAACATCGTTGTGTCGGCCACCTGGCCCGGCCACACCAGGTAGTAGCGTTCATGTTCGTCGGTGAGGTTCGATGCCTGCACGAACAACTGCAGCTGGGGCGTCAGCTTGTAGCTCACCGACGCATCAACGTAGGTAGTCGGGGCCTGGTATACCTCCATGCCGGCAATGCCGCCGAAGTTCTCCGATACGGCGCGCTTGGATCGGTAATTGGCAGCCACACGTGCTTCGAAGCGATTGTCCTGGTACCACAGGGCAAAGTTGGCCTGCTCCTTGGAGTTGTCCTGGAACGGGATTTCGTTGCCGGCCAGATCCCTGCCGGTATTGCTCGGCGAGAACGTAAAGTTGGCGTCCACGCCAAAATTGCCCCACAAACCCGGCAGAAAGCGGAAATCCTGCTTGGCGGCAAGCTCCAGGCCGCGCAGCGAATTGCCGCTGCCTTGCAGCGGTCCGGTGATCGCCACGCAGCGGCCACGTACCACGCCGTCTTCATCCGGAAGGGCGCAGTTCTGCACGCTGCCGTTCTTTATGAAGCTCTGCACGTTGATGTAGAAGGCGGCCACACTCAGCAGCGTGGATCGGCCCATGTAGTACTCAAGGGAAAGATCGTAGTTGGACGAGCGCCACGGATCGAGGTTGGGGTTGCCGGTGGTGTTGCCGCCGAGCACGCGGAACAGCGTAGACCCCGGTTTGGACGTGTCGATCGCATAGTTGAGCGTGAGCCCGCCGCCCCATTGATCGAGGTTGAGCGGCATCATGTTCTTCGAATACGCAAAGCGCAACCGCAGCGAAGGCGTAAAATCGAAGGCGACGTTCAATGCCGGCAGGTAATCGGTATACGCGCGATGGGTGCTTACGGTGCCGTTGTCATGCGCCAGCAGGCCATAGGGTTCGCTGTTGCCGACAACGTGCTGGGTAACGGCCAGATTGGTATGCACCACGCGCACACCGAGGTTGCCGCTGATCGTCACCGCGCCATCGAAATTGAAATCGCCCTGCAGGTAGGCCGTGCGCTCTTTCAGCATCACATCCCACGTGCCACCCGGATCGACGTTGCGCATTTCGCCCGGATAAAGCGCATTCTGGAATGCCAGCACGTTGTCCATGGTGGCGGGGTCAAGGTTGTAGATCGACACGCCATTGACACCGGCCAGATTGCTGTACCGGTGAATATTGCCGCTGATGAGCGATGGAAGCTGGCTCGGGTTCTGTGCGGAAAGCACGCCGGCGCGGAAATAGCCGTCCGCATTGCCGGCCGTGCAGGCACCCGCGACGCCGCCGCCGTTAAGCACCACGTCCGCCGCCTTCCAGCGCACCAGGCATCCCGACGGGTCGCTGGCGCCGTTGCCCGCATACACGGGCGCGACCATATTGAAGTTGACGTTCGATGCGGTGCGGATACTGTTGCGTACACCAAAATCCAGCTTGAAACCGGAATCGTCGAAGTTGTAATGGCCGTCGGCACGAAAAATCGTCATGCCGCTGGCGCGCTCGTGATTGCCCTCGCTGGAGATGGTCTTCAAGGCATAGTTGTTGGCATTGGACAGGAAATTGCTCAGTTGGGACGGCAGCGACACGGCCATATTGTCGCCGCGCATGTCGACGATCACCGGCACGGTATTCGGCGCAAAGCCCGCCGGATTGAATACTCGATTGCCACCCGGATAAATGTACGTACCCGGCGGCGCGGCGGTCACCGGGTCGTTCGGCCACTGCGTGCCGTCCGCGTCGGCGAACTGCACATAGCTTTGCATCAGCAATTCGTGCGCATGGGCCGACAAGCCGCGCACGCTGCCGGTGAAGTTGCCGCCGTTGTCGTAATCCAGCTGCAAGTTGAAATTGCGCGACACCGTGCGGGTGACGTCGTCCTCCGCATAGGTTTCCAGGTCGCCCAGCCATTTCTGGTAGACCTGCGTGGTGTAGACCTCCTGGTTCCAGCCCTGGTTGTCGTTATAGGGGCCGCCGATGCGCTTGCCGGTGTCGGTGGCGACCAGCGGCACGAAGGTGGCGCCCAGCCACGAGGCCGAGTTGAGCTGATAACCGTTGGCGCGCACGTATTGATTCTGGTGGGTGTAGAACACATCGCCGGTCAGGGTGAAGCCGGCGCCCAGATCTGCCTGTGCCGATGCGTTGAGGCCAAGGCGCTGGCGTTCGATCTGGCGCTTGGACACGACAAAATCCTCGCTGCCATAGAACGCATCGTTGGCGTTGCCGTTGCCGTTCACATCCACGTTGCCGCCGCCGAGCTGGCGGATTTGCGACGGGATGGGCGCCGAACCGAAGGCGCCCAGGAATCCATCGTTGGCCGTCGCGCTCTTGGCGTTTTCGCCGAAGAACTTGCCACCGTACGAATCCATGCCGGTGATGGAGTCGTTGAGCGTGGTGTCGGAATACGCCGCCGAAACAAGCACGCCCCACTTGCCGCCCGCATTGAAGCTGGCCAGTCCGTTCACTTCCGGGCCGGCCTTTTTTGACGTGCCGCCGTATTCACCGTCGGCCGATCCGGCCAGTGTCCAGCCGTTCTTCAAATCCCAGGGGCGGCGAGTGCGAAGGTTGATGGAACCGGTAATGCCGTTGTTCAACAGGCTGGCCGTGGGCGTTTTGATCACGTCGGCGCCCGCGAACAACTGCGAGGGAATATCCGTGAAGTTGGGCTGCGCCGAAACAATCTGCCCGGAGGTCAGAAACGTTTCCCCGTTCAACGTGGTGCCGACCTGCGGTAAGCCGCGCACATTGACCGTGCTGCCCTCGCCGCCGGAGCGGTCGATCTGCACGCCGGTAATGCGTTGCAGGGAATCGGCAATCGTCACATCCGGCAGCTTGCCGATATCCACCGCCGAAATGCTGTCCTGGATCGATGCCGCCTCGCGCTTGAGCTCCACCGCGCGCTCTTCCGATGCGCGAATGCCGCTGACGTTGATCGTGGCAAGCTGTTTGGCGTTGGCAGGCTTGGTGGCGCCATCCGGCTTCGACGTGTCGGATGTCCTGGACGGTACGGTTTGCTGGGCACTGTTGTCCGTGACGCTTTGCGATGCATCGGCAGGCGACGCCCATACGGCCGCACAACCCAGCGACAAGGCGGCGCTCACCGCGACGAACAAAGGCTTCGCACGGAAAGAAATGTTCTTCAAACGCAACATGTACATCCCTCCTTGGCCGCAGTCATAGCTGCGGCTTGCGTGTGGTAACGATATCGAGCGAGATGACAGCCACCCGCGCTTCCATGCACGGACGCCGCCTATTCCCCCTGGATACCGCCCCGCCTCTGCAGGAGCGGTTGGAGCAACTAGCGATCAGGCGTGGATGACGAAACGGTTTCGTCTCGAATGCGCATTGGCGCGGCAGTGGCGTGATTCGGCGCGTTGTCTTCGTCTTCGATGGGGATGGCGCGCAATACGTCCGGGGCAGGACGCACGTACCTGCCGCTGCGGTCAAGACCACAGCACGTGCAGGCAAAAAGTTCCTGTTATGACAGCGCTGTCAACAGCAGGCCAAAAAATTCCAGACAAGCAATCAATGCAACGAACCGCCATCAAACGATTCTCCCGAATCCTTCCGACCAGGATGGTCCAGCTCAAGACCTAGAACGATCATCGCTCCGACTCGTCACATGTGCTTCACATCGTTGAAAGCACGAGGAAAACGGCGAGGTAACCGTCGCAATGATTTTCATTTGTCGGACAATAAGGCAAGTTGCGCTGCACAAGAAAATGCGGAGAGGTTCGATGTGAAGGGAGACTTCACATCGTCTATCGCGGCAGATCGCGCCTTTGCTCGATGGATATGACAGCGCTGTCGGGGTGAACAGGAAAATGGTACGGGAACGTCGCTGGGGATAACGCATGCAGGTAGGCGAATCGAGGGAGCAGCACAAGAAAGGTTAGGCGCACAGCAATGAAGCGCGAACCAAGCCGCTGGAGACCTTGACGACGTATGGCACACTGGACCGGACGACACCCCGGCAACAAGGACGAAGCATGTCAGCACAGCCAAAGATCGCGACAGCGGCATCCGTACCAGCCCCCTCCCCATCCACTGCCATTCTGGATTTGACTATTGCTGGTAATCGCATCTCGGCCAATGCCAGTGACGTTAATCCCTATGGCGTTCGCAATGAACTCCTTCTCAAGCAAGAGAAAGCGAGAGTCCGATACAAAAATGGCGTGACCCTGCCCACCGCAGCAGAGGTGTTGCTGGCAAATGCCAACCGCAAGGATTACAACCATCGCCGCACGCTATCCAGAAATATTGTTGCGGCAACGTCACAATCTCGACCGACGAACACCTGCGCGCATCACATCGTGGCACTGGGCGATCCCGAGGCAAGAGAATCGCGCAATCTGCTTTATACCTGGGGCATTGGCATCAACGATGCCGACAACGGCGTTTTTCTGCCCAGTAAGGGTCCTGGGTTACCTGGCTATCCAAACGCCACTCACCACACGCCTCATCACAAGCAGCTCTATCACCTGGAGGTGTATGCGCAACTAAGCCGCAGAGATGGGTCCGAAGATGGGCGCAGAGGACTACGTTCCCTCAAGTCGCAACTGCTTTCTGGCGAACTGCCGCTTTAATTCGGAGATAGATGAATGACGGTTTGGGAATTGCGATACACCTCGGTCAACGACTACGCCATGGTCGTCTCCTTGGATGACCATGACTCGTTGGCGGGTCGGTTCCGCATTGATGGCACGCCAAAGAATTGGATGGACCGCCCCTTGGTGGGATTTGCGGACAGCACACGTCGAAAAAACAAGCGGCCGCCTGCTGATGTCAGCGCGATGGTCCCCGGGGCCCTGATTCTCAGCGAACGCGCCAAAGATGCCATTGGTCCATTCTTGGCCCGGTTCGGGCAGTTACTGGAACTCGATTGCGATGGAACCGGCGAAATCCGCTACTTCTACAATGTGACGAATGTCGTGCCGTGCGTGGACGTCGAGCGTTCTCAGAAAACCCAACTCGGCGATGTCAAGATGGAATCCTTCGATGACTCTCTCGTGCCCAAGGAAGCGGCCATTTTCAAAGATCCTTCGACGCTAAAGGTACGGATTTATATCAACGATGCGGGGAAGATGATTGTTGATCCGGTGATTGCTTCGGCGAAGTTAACTGGCATCGAGTGCGGCTTGCTTGCGCCTCTTAGGGGTTAATGCCGCACATTGAATATGTGCATCGCAATATCAAAAACGGCGTCAGGCTCACTTTCCGCCTGGGACTCTCCCCATAAATGAACCTGCCCCCTTTCTCCGGGACTATCCATGGGGAGACCTACCTACCAGGGCACGGCGCTTCGCCTGGATGTTGTAGAAGCTTCGCCGCTTGATCTTGGTGACAGGCCGCCAATATTCGGGGCTGTGCTGCTTGGATATGGCGTTTATACCAGACTGATAAATGCCAAGCAGATAAGAATCATGCACCCGGTAAACGATAAAGTGAAATCCTATTACGAACAATATAATTATAAGTATGTCTCCGCGGGAGACTACCTTTTTAGGGAGATATCGTGATGACCAAGCATGTTTCCGATATCAACAAAGCCCGTCAGAAAAAGCGCGACAAAGCCGGATGGACAGCAAAGGAGATCAAGGAAAAAGCCAGGAAAGAATTGGAGCAGTTCAAGAAGGTATCAAAGGATGAGCCCGACCATCTCGTGTCTGGCGACATGGGCAAAATAACTCGCGGAGAAGACGACGGTGACTGAATCCAATCGACCCTGACGGACGAAGAAAAGCAGAGGAAGCCTATGCCGGGTGAAACGTCGCCCGAAGATGCAGCTGTAAAGGCGCGTGAATTCGCAGCGCAAGAAAAGGCCAGGCTGCAGAAAAGATAGCTGGTGTACGAACAGAGGCAGCTAGGCGATGCCGCCGCACATCAAATTAACTGCCTCTGGATCGGCTCCGCTTTCGCCACTCGTA
>NZ_JBQCHP010000013.1:0-105528 GCF_051954575.1 Dyella sp.
AGGCGACGGACCGAAGGCATGCGGACAGACAGGGCTGGCCCCAACGTGTTGAATTCAAAGTGATGGGGTGATGTCTGGAAGGCCCGCAGGCTGCGCCGCGCGGCTTAGCAAGACGGCCACTCTTGCCGGCGCCGCGCAACACCCCCTGCGAGCCTTCCAGAAATCATGACGACGCCGATACTTGATCTGTGTTGCCTTAAACGGGTTATTCACAGAAAAACTTCACAACGTCATCTTCAATAAGTCAAAACGCGGAGACATACCCATGACCAAGACATTCAAGGTCGGCGACCATGTCCGCTGGAATTCCGAAGCCGGCTGGGTCACCGGCAAGATCATCGCCGTGCATGCCCATGACTTCGATTACAAAGGCCATACGCGTCACGCCTCGAAAGACGAACCGCAGTACGAAATCAAAAGCGACAAGACCGACCACGTCGCCGCGCACAAAGGAAGCGCGCTGCAGCACGTCCATGCACGTAAATGAAAATCCATGCCCTTCCATGACCTGCCAGGTTATTGCGCCGTCTCGTTTTCCAGGCGATTAATGCGCGAACAACCACGCATGGCATGGGAGGGAATATGCGACTGCGACACTGGCAGTGGGCGATCTGCGCTGCGCTGAGCGCGGCTTCGGCGCAGGCAGGGCAGGAAGTGGGCGACTACAGCGGCCTGCCGCAGGACCTTGCCGCGGCGGCGACGGCTTACGACCTTGCGCAATTCAAATCAGACCGCCCCGAACTCGAGCGGCTGCTGGCCGACGATTACATCCTGGCCGGTTCGAACGGCAGGAATCAGGACAAGGCGCAATCCATTGCCGATACGGTGGACCCGGCCAACAAGACCAGCTATGTGGCCATCAGCCAGCAGGTGCGCAAGGTCTGGCCGAACGGCGCCGTGCTCGGCGGCATTGTCGACGCCAAGGGCATCAATCATGGCAAGGCCTATACGATGCGCGCGCGCTTCGTGGATGTGTGGGCCAAGCGCGATGGCCAGTGGAAAGTGATTTTTACCCAGGCCAACCGCATTCCTTGAAAGCACGCGATCCGTAGATTGGGCTGCGCAACATAACCCGACATATCTATACGCAGCCGCACAACGTTGGGTTACGCTTCGCTAACCCAACCTACGGGTGCGTATATGCAATTTGAAGCTCTTGCGGAAGACGCGTGGCTGTTGCGTTTCGGCAATGCCATCGACGTCGACGTGAACGCGCGAGTCCAGTCCGCCGCCGCGGCGCTGCAAGCGCAGCTTGCCGGTGTGGAATGCGTCCCCGCCTATGCCAGCGTGCTGGTGCGTTTCGATCCGATGCAGTGGCTGGAGGATGGCCGTTTCTCCGGACAGCGCCTGCGCAACGCGATCGACATTGTCCTGCAGCATGCGAGTTCATCGGAAACGATGCTGCGCGAGATCACCATTCCCGTCTGGTACGGCGGCGAGGATCTGCACGAGGTCGCGGCCCACGCGCATCTGTCGCCGGAAGAGGTGATCGCGCGCCATACCCGCGTAACGTATCGCGTCGCCATGCTCGGGTTCGCGCCGGGCTTTCCTTATCTGCTGGGACTCGATCCTGCGCTGGCCATGCCGCGGCGGAACAATCCGCGCACCTGCGTGCCGGCCGGGAGTGTGGCCATCGGCGGGTTGCAAACGGGGATCTATCCGCAGGCGCTGCCGGGCGGTTGGCAACTGATCGGCCGTACGCCGTTGCGCATGTTCGATCCGACGGCTGCGGCGCCATCGCTGTTGTCACCGGGTGATCGTGTTCGCTTCGAGGCGATCGATGAGCGTGAGTATCGCGCGCTGGATAACGCCACGGCATGAGCATCGAAGTCATCAAGCCTGGCTTGCTCACCACGCTGCAAGATGCGGGACGGCGCGGCTACGCCTCGCTCGGCGTAGGGCGCGCCGGTGCGATGGATGAGCCATCGTGGCGGCTGGCCAATGCGCTGGTGGGTAATCATGCGGGTGAGGCCGCGTTGGAGATCACGCTGGCCGGCCCTACGCTGCGTTTTCAGCGTGATGCGGTGATCGCGCTGACCGGCGGCATCATCGAAGCGCGCGCCAATGGACGACCGTTGCCGCCGTGGACGAGCTGTTTTGTGCCGGCCGATACGCTGCTGCGCCTCGGCGTGATGCGTCATGGCTGCCGCAGCTACCTCGCTGTGCGTGGCGGCTTTGACGTTGCGCCTGTGCTCGGCAGCCGCAGCACCGATCTGCACGCATGCATCGGTCCGCTGCAGGGCAGGGCTTTGCAGGCACTGGATGTCATTCCGTTCGGCCAGCACGCCGCGGGGCACTGGTTTCGCGCTGGCAAGCAGGTGCAGGCGCTGCGCTGGGGACTCGATCCGCAGCCATGGCTGGATTACGAACAGGCGCCATTGGCGTTGATGCGTGGCCATCACTACCCCTCGCTCGACGAGGCATCGCAACGCGCGCTGTTCGCGCAACGCTTCGCCGTCAGCAAGGACAGCAACCGCACCGGAAGCCGCCTGGAAGGCGCGCCGCTGCATCTGCGCCAGCCGCTGGAGCTGATCTCCGAAGCAACATTGCCCGGCACGCTGCAATTGCCGCCGTCGGGCCAGCCGATCCTGCTGCTGGCCGAGGCGCCGGTGACCGGCGGCTATCCGCGTATCGGCCAGCTTGCCGCGGTGGATCTTGCGCGCCTTGCGCAGCGCCGGCCGGGCGATGCCATATACTTTCGCGAGACTTCCATGGACGAGGCATTCGAACGTCTGCACAAGCGCGAGGAAGCGCTGCAACGCCTGCTTCAACGGATCGAGCAACGCCTGGATTCTGCATGAAACATTCCTTCGCCAAAACCATCGACATCAACAGCGACCTGGGCGAATCGTTCGGCGCCTGGCGCATGGGCGACGACGCCGCGCTGCTCAGCATCGTCAGCTCGGCCAATATCGCCTGCGGTTTCCACGCCGGCGACCCGGACATCATGCGCGGTACGGTGGCATTGGCGGTTGAGCATGAAGTGGCCATCGGCGCGCACGTGTCGTTGCCCGACCTGCAGGGTTTCGGTCGCCGCGAAATGGCGATCACGCCGAACGAAGCGTACGCGCTTACGCTGTACCAGATCGGCGCGCTGCACGGCTTCGTGCAGGCGGCCGGTACGCGATTGCGCCATGTAAAACCGCACGGCGCCTTGTACAACATGGCGGCGCGCGATACGAAGCTGGCCGCAGCAATCGCGCGCGCCGTGCATGATTTCGACGCCACGCTGTGCCTGTTCGGCCTGGCCAATTCCGCGCTGGTCGATGCGGGCAGGGCGGCCGGCATTCCGGTGGCTGCCGAAGCGTTCGCCGACCGCCGCTATCGCGCTGATGGCACGCTGCAGCCGCGGCGCGAAGCCGATGCGGTGATCCAGGAAAGCGACGAGGCCATCGCGCAGGCCATGGCGATGGCGCGTGAAGGGCAGGTGCGCGCCATTGACGGCAGCATCGTTACGTTGCAGGCCGATACCTTGTGCGTGCATGGCGACGGCTCGCATGCGGTGGAGTTTGCGCGGCGGTTGCGGGCGGCGTTGGAAGCGGCGGATATTGGTATTGCGGCGCCGCGTTGAGCATCCAACCGAGTATCAGTTCACTGCCATCTGTTCCGTCCCCTGCGTAGTAGGGGAGGGCTAGGGTGGGGTCAATCAACCTCGCGGTGGATTTCAATCATGCGACAAGCGCGTGCAACCCCACCCCAGCCCTCCCCTGCACGCAGGGGAGGGAGTAAACACCCACTCGGGAGACACCGATGAACTACTGGCCGCTGCTGGGCATTGCCGTGATCGTCATCGGTTTCGCATTGCGCTTCAACGCGGTTCCCGTCGTCGTCTGCGCGGCGCTCGCCAGCGGCCTGCTCGCCGGCATGCACTGGCCGCAACTGCTTGCACTGCTCGGCAAGAGCTTTATCGCTTCGCGCATGTTGCTGTTGTTCGTGCTTACGCTGCCGGCGATTGGGCTGCTCGAACATGCCGGATTGCGCGAGCATGCGCAGCAATGGATGGGGCGATTGCGTGGCCTTACCTTTGCGCGCCTGTTGATCGGCTATCTGCTGCTGCGGCAGTTGCTGGCGATGCTGGGCCTTACCGGCGTGGCGGGCGCGGCGCAGACGGTGCGTCCGCTGCTGGCGCCGATGGGCGAGGCGGCAGCCGAGAAGATCCATCCCGGCCTTTCCGACGCCGATCGTGACGAAGTACGTGCGGTGGCCGCCGCCACCGACAATATCGGACGCTTTTTCGGCGAGGATGTATTCATCGCGCTGGGCGCCGTGCTGCTTATCCAGGGCTTCTACGCGCAACGCGGCATCGAACTCACGCCGCTCTCGATTGCGCTGTGGGCCTTGCCTACCGCCATCGCCGCCTTCGCGATCCAGTCGCTGCGCGTCTACCTGTTCCAACGACGCCTGGCGCGTCGCGCGCGGAACGGAGCAGGGGCCTGAGCATGCTCAGCATCGAATACGTGTACTGGCTGATCGCGGCTTTCCTGTTGTACACGGCATGGCGCAATCTGCTTGAGCGACAGTTTTCGCGCGCGGCGTTCTGGTTGCTGTTGGGCCTGCTGTTTGCCGGCGGCGATGGGGTACTGGCGCAACTGCAAGCCGGTCGCGCGTGGCCGGCGCAAGTTGCCGGATGCATGGTGATCGCGCTTGCACTGCTGGCGCCGCGGCTGCGTCGGCGCACGCATGCGGAAACCGCGCAAAGCGCGGTGCGGCTCGCATCGGCGATACGCCTGGGGCATCGCTTGTTCATACCGGCGTTGTTGATTCCGCTGGTCACGTTGCTGGTGGCGTTGTTCGGAAGTCATCTCTCCATCGGCGGTATGGCGCTGTTCGCCAAGCCGCAGATGGCGCTGACGGGTCTCGCGCTGGCCTGCGTGGTGGCATTGTTCGCCGCCGCCCGTGTGGCGCAGGCGCCGCTGTATCGAGGGCTGGGCGAAGGCCGGCGCCTGCTCGATGCGATCGGATGGGCGGCATTGTTGCCGTTGCTGCTGGCGGCGCTTGGCGAAGTGTTCACGCAGAGCGGTGTGGGCGCGGCCATCGCCGCCTTGGCGAGTGCGGCGCTTCCCGAGGGCAATGCCTTCATGTGCCTGCTGGTGTTTGCGCTCGGCATGGTGATGTTCACCGTGATCATGGGCAATGCGTTTGCCGCATTTCCGGTGATGATGGCAGGCATCGGGCTGCCGCTGCTGGTGCAGCGCTATGGCGCGCATCCGGCCGTCCTGGGTTCCATGGGCATGCTCTGCGGTTATTGCGGCACGCTGCTTACGCCGATGGCCGCCGACTTCAACCTGGTGCCGGCCGCCTTGCTGGAACTGCGCAGTCCGTATGGCGTAATACGCGCGCAGGCGTGGAGTGCGGCTGCTATTTTCATCATCACCTTTATTGCCATGTGGCTGCTGGCCTTCCATTGACCGCTTTGTCGAGATTCTTCATGAGCAAGCCTCCACGCATCCTGCTGACTGGTTTTACGCCCTTCGACAACCAGGAGATCAATCCTTCGTGGGAGGCGGTGCATGCGCTCGACGGCAAACACGTCGGCGACCACCTGGTCGTATCGCGCCTGCTGCCGACCGCGTTCGCCGATTCGCAGCACGAACTAGAGTCGATGGTGAGAGAGTTCGAGCCGAGCATCCTGCTCGGCGTAGGGCAGGCAGGTGGACGCAGCCGTCTTTCCATCGAGCGCGTGGCGATCAACGTGCAGGATGCGCGCATCGCCGACAATGCCGGCGCGCAGCCGATCGATGAAGCCGTCGTAGCCGATGGCCCTGCGGCCTACTTCAGCACGCTGCCGATCAAGGCCATGCTCAAGGCGCTGCTCGACGAGGGGCTGCCTGCGGAGGTGTCCAATACGGCAGGTACCTTCGTCTGCAACCACGTGGCGTATCTGATGCTGCATATCGCTGCGAGCCATCGCGGCATGCGCGCGGGGTTTATCCATATCCCGTACCTTCCTGCGCAAGCAGTGCATGTTTCGAATGCGCCGAGCATGAGCAAGAACGATGTGGTGAAGGGGTTGTCGATTGCATTGGAAGTTGCCGTGACGAGAAGCATGGATGAGCGCTTCGCGGCAGGCACACTCGACTGACCCTTGGCGTTGGGTAAATAAGCATTGTCAAATGGACGTATAGACGGCCATTTACGCGTTGATAACGGTCAAGATCGCCGCTACCGCGGCTCAGGCTATAAAAAGAAACATGCGAATTTCGTTATTTTGACAAAATTGAATACATCCGAAATTTCACATTTGCATTTTCACGTGTGAATGACCGACCTTACCCGGGCCGTTCACAACAAAGAGGCGATTTCAGACGTGAAAAATTGGTCTGCGCAGAAATGCGCACAGGGGCATTTCTTCCCGTACTCGGGCGTATCCATTCGACGCAAGCTCAACCATAAAGTTCTGGCTGCTGCCGCGTCGCTTGCACTCTCGGTAGTGACCTTGCCGGCTTCCGCAAGCAACTGGTGGACAGCAACACCGCATATTTCGATCGGCTCGGCCGTCGTCAATGTTCGTCATTTCGGCGCCATGGGCAACGGCTCCATGGACGACACCAAAGCCATTCAAGCCGCCATCGATGCATTGCCGGAGAGTGGCGGCACCATCATCGTGCCAAACGGTACCTACATGATCGACGCGCTCAAGGGCATCAGCCTGCGCTCGCATGACCGCCTGTCGCTGGCCAGCGGCGCGGCGCTGAAGGCCATTGGCAACAGCGAAAGGCGTTCCTGGGTGGTGAAAGTGTGGAACGTCAACAACGTCGAGATCGTCGGTGGCGGCGTGATCGGCGAGCGTTACAGCCATCGCGGCACGTCCGGCGGCGAATGGGGCTACGGCATCAACATTTCCTCATCGGACAAGGTCTACGTGCACGACATCACGATCCAGGACTGCTGGGGCGATGGTCTGCTGATCGGTGCACTCGGCTCGGGCAAGGGCATGGTGGAGGCGACCAACATCACGCTGAACCGCGTCAAGTCCAAGAACAATCGCCGCCAAGGCATGTCGATCACGCCGGCAAACCGCGTGTACGTGGTCAACAGCAGCTTCACCGGCACCCACGGCACGGCGCCGGAATCGGGCATCGACATCGAGCCGCGCTCGCAGGGCTGGGCCTCGCAGGTGCGCCTGGAAAACACCGACCTGTCGAACAACAACGGCAACGGCCTGGAAGTGCACCACAACGTGGATGCGCTATCGCTCTACAAGGTCAAGGCGGAAAACAACAAGGGCTTCGGCGTCTATACCGGCGGCCCGAAGAACGTGAACATCTCCAACAGCACGCTGACCCAGAACTACCTGTTCGGCGTGGATATCTCGGCCGATTCCAGCTATGTGAGCATCGCCGACAACACCATCAACTACAACGGCGATGCGTGGTATTACGCGCATGGCAAGTCGATCTTCACGCCAGGCACGGCGCCGCGTGACATCGATGTCGCCAGTTCGTCGAGATACGTCACGCAGTCGAACAACATTGTTTCGCCAATGAAATAACCCGCAAGCCCGCGCGCCGGCCATCGCTCGTGCGGTGGCCGGTGCGGCTATTTTCGAAAGTGAATCTGCGAGCAGTGGGGCCGTATTCAACCTTTACCCAACGTGGCGAACATGACGACGGCGGCGATGCCCATCACGGCGGTCGCGATCCAGCCAAGCGCGAATAGCCAGCCACGCACCACATGGTTGCCCATCGCATGCGCGCGGCGTGCGACGATCATGATGGCCGCCATCAGCGGCACCGCGCACACGCCATTGACGACGGCGCTCCAGTACAGCGCCTTGATCGGGTCGATCGGCGAGAAGGTCAGCGCAGCGCCAAGCGCCATCGATCCCACCAGCACGCCGTAGAAAAGCCTGGCCTGCTTCGGCTTGCGGTCCAGCCCATACGGCTTGTGCGCGCCGCCGGCTACCGCAAACGCAGTGGCACCGGCGACCACCGGTACCGCGAGCAGGCCGGTGCTGATGATGCCGGTCGCGAACAGCCCGAACGCAAAGCGGCCGGCAATCGGCTTCAGCGCCTCGGCCGCTTCGGAGGCGGATTGGACATCCGTCTTGCCATGCATGTGCAAGGTCGCCGCCGCCGCCAGGATGATGAAGAAGGCGATGACATTGGAAAACACCATGCCCACGATCGTGTCGAAGGCGATGCGCCGCAGTGCGCCGGGCGCCTGCTCGTCCGCGTGGCGCAGCGGCTCGCGCTCGTCACTCGCGCGCAATTCCTCCACTTCCTGCGCGGCCTGCCAGCAGAACAGGTAGGGGCTGATGGTGGTGCCGAGCACGGCGACGATGCCGGTGAGATAGCTCGTATTCCATTGCAATGCGGGCAGCACCGTGGCGTGCAGCGCTTCGCCCCAGTGCACGTGCACGGCGAATACGGTGCCCGCGTAGGTAAACAGGCTGAGCGCGAGCGCCTTGAGTACCGGCGAATATTTCTCGAAGGAGAGATAAACCTGCAGCACCGTGGAAACTACTGCAAAGCCGAGCGCGTATACCAGATGCGGTCCGCCGACCAGCAACTGCAATGCGGCGCCCATCGCCGCCAGGTCCGCACCGATATTGATGATGTTGGCGATTACCAGCAACGCCAGCAGCGACCAGACGGCCGGCGCTGGAAAGTTGCGCATCAACGTATCGGCCAGACCGCGACCGCACACCCGGCCGATGCGCGCACTCACCATTTGGATCGCGATCATCAATGGGATCGTCAGGAACACCACCCACAACATCGCGTAGCCGAACTTCGCGCCCACTTGCGAGTAGGTCGCCACACCGCTGGGATCGTCGTCCGCCGCGCCGGTGACAAACCCTGCGCTCAGGCGTTTCCACCACGGTCCTTGTCGTGAACCCTCAGGTAGACTGCGCATGGCGTGAACTCCGTAGCGATGGCCTTATGGCGTTATGCGGACGATGAGGCAGGTGAGAGCCATGCATCGTGCGTGCAAACGCGTATGTCCAGGCTGTCCTGCATCAAGGCCAGCGCGCGGGCATGGCGCTGCTGCGATGCCGCCGCGGTCGCGTCTTCCAATACGGCAACCTCCAAACCCCTGACGCGCGCATCCATGGCCGAGCTCAGCACGCACACATCCGTCGCCGCGCCGCCAAGCGCCAGCTGCCGAATCGACAACGCTTCGAGCAGGGAGGCGAGCTGGGTGTTGAAAAAGGCGGAATGGCGGGATTTGAGCAGCACGATATCGCCGGATTCCGGATAAAGCTGCTTCAACATCGCCGCCGATTCCGGCGGGCCGCGCCGGGCGGTGTACGCCAGCACGTCCTGCCAGGTGTCCTGCCATTGCCCGAAGTTGTCATTGCAGTACACCACGCGGATGCCTTCGTGACGGCACGCTGCGGCCGCCGCCGCCATACCGGATGCCGCGCTGGCCTGGGTGCTGGCAAGCGCTGCGCCATCCTCGAAATGGAAATGACTGAAGACGTCGATCAACAGCAAGGCATGCCCGTTGTGGACCGAACCAGACATCATCGCCTCCATTGCACCCCATCTCGTTTCGTGTGCCTGATCATGCAGGCGCCTGTGTGATGCTGGCGCTGGAGAGGAGAGAAGCCAATGTCAACGCCGCATTGGTCACCGCTTCAATGCACCGCTGGCTCGCGATCGGCCACGAACGATTCTTCCCTGCCGACATACCGACGGCAGTGTTCGAGATAGAGGTGCTCATGCTCCGCAAGCAAGCCCAGCGTGGTGCGCCACAGCCATGACGGCGCTTCCAGCGAGCGGGAGTGGTTTTTCTTCAGCTGCCGGCACCATTCCTTGCGGGCATGATCATCCATCTGGCGCGCATGCGCGCGACCCACCACATGGCCAAGATAGGCCGCAAGACGGCGCACCTTCTTTTGCTTCAGGCTGACGATGTCGAGCTTGAGATCCTGCGGCAGCAGCTCGCGCACGAACACCGGGCGCCCCAGCAGCGTCGATGCGCCCATGCGATCGCCCAGTGCCGGCGACAGTTGGCGCGCGCCTTCCAGCACGCGCTGGCCATCGTCTTTCGGCAGCTCGATCGAACGCGCCGCAGGCACGATGAGCGATGCCCCTTCCTTGATATCCATCAGGCACAGGTCGTGGCCGTCCGCGGCGGCGCCTTCGATATCCAGCAGCACCGCATAGCGCAACCTTCCCAGCGAACTGCAGCCCTTGCGCCAGTACGCCGCATCGAGCACGCGCACCGCGCCGCTGTCGGGACGTCCGCGCAACTGCGTGGCCAGGCGCATCATGGCCTGTTCCTGGAACAACGCGTTCAACGCGCGATGCTCACGCGTCGTGATCGGCCAGAACGCCTTGCCCAAAGGCAGGCGCAGCGTCTTGCCTTCCAGGCGATCGCGCGCCAGCGCTTTCCAACTGCGTGCATGCGCGCGCTGGATCTGCATACGCAGATAAGGCGGCAGGGAAGGCGGGAGATTATCGACATTCGGAAACGCCGATTCGTAACCGGCCAACAAGCCTTCCAGAATGTGTACGGTGCTCAGGCCAGGCAGGTCCGAACTGCGTGACAGCACGGCCAGCGAAAGCGCGAGCCGGCACAGGTCGAGCGCAGGGTTGGCGATAGCGCACTGATCGAAATCGCGCAGATGGATATGCACGTGGCTGTCCTCGTCCGCCAGCGGACCCAGGTTGCCCACGTGGCAATCGCCGCAGATCCAGATGGCGGGCCCTTCAGGCAGCGCCGGCGCGTGTGGGGAGTCTATCCATGCGTAGAACTGCTCGATGCTGCCGCGCACGAACGCATGCGCCGACTGCGCCATCTTGCGGCGCCGCAGCCGCTCCAGTTCCGCCTTCCGCTCATATGCGACTACGGTTTCTTGTTTGGCCATAAGGCCATCCTCCGAGTCGCCGGGGCATCGGAAGGTGAAGAGGCGAGCGGGAAGGAAGTGAAGGCGTTGACGTGGTCGTCACGCGAGAGAGGGCCTGAGTGAGTCAAGCCACGGCTTGCCGTAATGCGTCCCCTCTCCTACATGGAGTAGGGGAGGGTTAGGGTGGGGTAAAGCAACCTCGCGGTGTATTGCAACGGCGCCGCAAGCTCGAATAACCCCCAGCCCTCCCCCGGATCACGTCCGGGGCAGGTTCTGCAAGCAGGAGAGGGAGCCATAGTCCGCGCTTGCGTAAGCCGCGACGCCAAAGTTTTCAACCGCGCCCAAACGCCTCAAGCCGCACCTGCTTCCCCAACAAAAACGCATCGGCGACCAACCGCAGCGGGCGCACGTCCACATCGTCGCTGCCGTGGCTGATCAACTCGTGGAAGCGTTCGTACAGCGCCGGGTATTCGCGTTCGGCGCCCAGCGCAACTGGCTCGCCGGCGATCACCAGGCGCTTGCCGCCTTCGCTGATCGAGAGCAGGCCGTCATCGGTGTCGACATCGATCTCCCATTGTTCGACCGGGCCATGGCGCCAGTCGAATTCCGCACGCACGGGTACACCGGTGGCGTCGATGCCATCGAGTTCGGCGGCGATCGGCGTGGCGCAATCGGCGGGGACATGCAGGGTGGCGTTGTGCAGCAGCACCTCGTTCGGCAGGATGCGCGTCACGATCGACAGTGCATTGATGCCCGGATCGAACACGCCCATGCCGCCCGGTTCCCAGATCCAGTCCTGACCCGGATGCCAGCGGCGCACGTCCTCTTTCCAGCGCACGTGCACGGTGCGCAGGCGGCGGTTGGCAAGCCATGCGCGCGCCGGCTCCACCGCGCTGGCGTAGCGCGAATGCCAGGTGGCGAACAGCGTGCGGCCTTGCTGGCGCGCCAGGTCGCGCAGGGCTTCCACTTCGCTCACGCTCGCGCCGGGTGGCTTTTCCAGCATCACGTGCTTGCCCGCGAGCAATGCGGCGCGCGCCTGCGCATAACGGACCTGTGGCGGCGCGCACAGCGAAACGGCATCGAGTTCCGGCTCGGCGGCGAGCAGCGTTTCGATATCGGTGTAATGGCGCGCGTGCTCGACTTGCGCGTGACGGCTCGCGCTTGCCACCAGCTTGAAGCCGGGATTGGCCGCGATGGCGGGCAGGTGCTGGTCGCGCGCGATCTTGCCGACGCCGACGATGCCCACGGTGTAGCACGCATTGTTTTGTGTCATGAACGTATTCCCTCTGAGACGCAATCGGGCAGTCTAGAAACAAGGCCGAACGCCTTCCAATGAGAAATTGGACTGTTCAGATACCGGTGTTGATATCGCGCCGCTTGCCGAAATAACGCGCGCTAACAGCTTCTAACTGGTGGTCTTGCTCCATTCTCGCCACCCTGGTCGAAACCGGCATCCTTGCAGGATGGCCGTGATGCAAACGCGCTTGCACGACCAGGAAACAGCATGATCACAGTCCAGAAAATTCTCTACACCGCCAGGGTCCACACGACGGGCGGCCGCGATGGCGCCGCCCGCAGCGACGATGGCCGGCTCGACATCCGGCTTTCCCCGCCGGGTGCGCCCGGTGCCGGCACGAACCCCGAACAGCTTTTCGCGGCGGGCTGGTCGGCGTGTTTTATCGGCGCGCTGCGGCATGCGTCGCATGCGCGCAAGATCGATTTTCCCGCCGGTGCGGCGGTATCCGCCGAGGTGGATCTTGGCCATGGCGAGCAAGGTTTCTTCCTGCAGGCGCGGCTGACGGTGTCGTTGCCCGGGCTGGAACCGGAGGTTGCGCAATTGTTGATCGATGCGGCCCACCAGACCTGCCCGTATTCGAAGGCGACGCGCGGCAATATCGAGGTGAACCTCGCGCTTGGCTGAGTCGCGGTCGTTGCGCAGCGTTGCAAGCGAAACGCGAAGGCCTGGGGAGCCTGACGATAAGCCGTACCGTGAATCCTTTATGATGCAAGATGTTGCGAGCCTGGCTGTTCCGCTGCCATCTGCTGGCACACGATACGAGAGAGCGATTCCGGTGGAAGCCATTACCGATGACCTGCGTCCATCGTCTGCCGCAAGCGTTGGCTTCGGCCCGTTCCGTGTGGTTCCAGCCAGGCGGCTGCTTACCCGGGACGGCATGCCGGTGGAGATCGGCGGACGGGCGCTGGACCTGTTGATCGCCTTGCTCGAGCAGCCGGGCAGGGTGCTTTCCAAACGGGAACTGCTGCGGCGGGTATGGGCCGACGCCATCGTCGAGGAAGGCAGCCTGCGTTTCCACATGACCGGCTTGCGCCGCATCCTCGGCGATGGCGAAAACGGCGCGCGCTACATCAGCACGCAGGTGGGCGTGGGCTACGCCTTTGTCGGTACCGTGGACATGACCGCCGAACGGAACGAGGCGTCTAGAGAAGCTTCGGTAACCGAGCCGACGATGGAAGCGAAACCGCCATCGACCCATGTGGGTGCGCTGCCACCGCGGCCGCGTTTGATAGGGCGCGAAGCCGATGTTCGCGTGATCGTCGACCGCCTCGCCAGGCCGCAGTTGTTCACGATCGTCGGCGCCGGTGGCGTGGGCAAGACCAGCCTCGCTGTCGAGGTGGGGTACCGGTTTGACGGTGGACCGTACGAACGGGCGCATTTCGTCGACCTGGCGCAGGTCGAGGACCCGCTGCTCGTGCCATCCGCACTATCCGGCGCCGTGGGGCTGCCGGTGCAGGCGGACGATCCGGTGTTCGTGTTGCTCGCGCATTTGCGCACGCGCCGGCTGCTGCTGGTGATCGACAATTGCGAGCATCTCGTCGATGCCGTTTCAGGCGTTATCGAGCGCATCAGGGAGGGTGCGCCGGACACCGGTGTGCTGGCCACCAGCCGCGAACCGCTTCGCACGCGCGACGAACAGTTGCATTGGCTTGGCGCACTGGATTTTCCGCCGGAAACGGGCGATTTCACGGTGGAAACGTTGCTTGCCTTTCCGGCGATGAAGCTGTTCGTCGAACGCGCCTCTGCCGGCAACGCATCCCTATCGCTGGATGCGGAAAACGTCCGTCTTATCGCCGACATGTGCCGGCGGTTGAACGGCATGGCGTTGCCGATCGAGCTGGCGGCCATGCGCGTGGCGACACATGGCGTGCAGGCCACGCATGCCCTGCTTGGCGAACGCTTTTCGCTAGGCTGGGCAGGGCGACGCACAGCGTTGCCGCGGCAACAGACCTTGCGCGCAACGCTCGACTGGAGTTACGAGCTGCTGTCGCCGCAAGAACGGCTGGTATTCGATCGGCTGGCAATTTTCGTGGGCCCGTTTTCGGTGGATGCGGCCTCGCAAGTGGTCGCTGATGCGCAGATCGATCAGCTCGCTGCGGTCGCCGCATTGGACGAACTGGCGGCCAAGGGTCTGGTGGCGGTCGACCATTCCGAGGCGATCCACGCATATCGTTTGCTGGAAATGACGCGTGCCTACGCCAGGGAAAGGCTGGCCTTGCATGGGCAGGTCCAGGTACACGCCGTCGCCTTTCGGCACACGGCCTATTTCACCGAACTTCTCGGCCAGCTCGGCATCACGCCCGATGAAGTTTTCGATCGTTCGGCGCGGCTGGCCAATCAGTTGGGCAACATCCGCAGCGCGCTTGAATGGAGTTTCGGTCCGCAAGGCGACGCGGGCCTCGCGCTGCCGCTTGCCGCGGCGAGTGCTTTGCTGTTTTTGCATTTCTCGCTGATGGTGGAGTGTCGCACCTGGTGCGCGCGAGCCACGGAGCTGCTCGAACTCGGCTATTTCGGTACGCCG
The DNA here is from genome assembly GCF_051954575.1 of Dyella sp. Taxonomy (GTDB): domain Bacteria; phylum Pseudomonadota; class Gammaproteobacteria; order Xanthomonadales; family Rhodanobacteraceae; genus Dyella_B. Next base: position 14,617 of record NZ_JBQCHP010000013.1, read on the forward strand.
GTGGAAATGGAGCTGCAGGCCGCGCTCGGCCTGGTATTGATGTTCACGCGCGGAAACAGCGGCGCTGCCGAAACCGCCCTGCTGCGTGCGATGGAGATCGCGACGGCGTTGGACGATGCCTGCTCCCAGCTTCGACTGCTCGGGCGGCTGCAGATTTTCTACGAGCGCATCGGCGATTTCGCGTCATCGCTGGCGTGGGCGGAGCAGGCCATCGGCGTGGGCGACGCCATCGGCGAACCCGAAGCCATCGCCGTGGCCGCTTCGCTCGCCGGTGTTTCGCATCACCTGCTCGGCGACCAGGTGCTTGCCCGCCGTGAGCTGGAAAAATCGCTCAAATACAGCCAGCCGCCACGACGCAGCCACTCCGTGCATTACGGTTTCGACCATCGCAATCGCACCGGCCTGGCCCTGGCACGCACGCTTTGGCTGCAGGGTTTTCCGGACCAAGCCAGGCAATGGGCGCAGCGCGTCGAAAGCGAAGCGGCCGCGCTGGATCATCCCGTTACGCATTGCATTGCCTTGGTATGGACGCTGGGCATCTACATCTGGACCGGCGACCTGGATAAGGCGAACGCCAGCCTGGCGACCTTTTCGAAGATCGCCGAAGCGAACATGCTCGCGCCGTACATGGCCGCCTCGCTGGGCATGCGCGGCGCCATCGCGATACGCGCCCGGCAGCCGGACGACGCCATCGACTGGCTGCAGGAAAGCCTGGACCGCCTGCATGGCATGCGCTACGAACTGCTTACCACCACGTTCGAAACCGCCCTGGCCGAGGGGTTGATACTCAACCGCCGCCACGCCGAAGCCGGCCGCCTGGTGGAAGGCACCATCGAGCATTGCCGCAAAAGCGGCGATGCATTCGCCATGCCCGAACTGCTGCGCATCAAGGCGAGCATTCTCAAGGCGCTTGGCGGCGGCGATACGATGCCGGCGCAAGTGGTGATCGAAGAATCGCTTGCGTTGAGCCGGCAGCAGGGTGCACGTGCGTGGGAGCTGCGTGCAGCGATGGACCTTGCGCGATTGTGGCTGGAGCAGGGGCGTGTGCTGGATGCCAAGCAGTTGCTGGATTCGTGGCGTGATGATGTGTCGAGTGATGTCGACACGATGGATCGTCGTGAGCTTAGGGAGCTGTGGCAGAAACTGCCGGAGTGACCGCGGCTTGATTAGCGTCGCGCCCGGCGCTCCCGCGAAGGTCGAGACCCAGCGGCTTTGAAGCAGAAAGGCATTGGGTGATTCGTTCGCGCACCTCTTCGGGACTGTCCTTCGGACATTCTTCGCGCATCCCGCTACGTCCGGCGTTTGCCGGGACGACGAATCACGCGATACGCCAGCACGATCTGCAACCCTCGTTTGAGATAGATGCTTGCAGGAACCGTTCCCTCCCCTACGTGTAGTAGGGGAGGGTCAGGGTGGGGTGAAGCAACCTCGCGAAGTATTTCAACGATGCGGCAAGCCCGAACAACCCCACCCCGGCCCTCCCCCCGGATCAAGTCCGGGGCAGGCTCTGCAAGCAGGGGAGGGAGCTGATCTGAGCAAGCGACAAATAGCTGCTTACCCACTGATCGATGACATCGATTAGCCGACGCCATCCCTAACAACTGCTAACAGCTGATAACTGGCGATTGTCGATCACCCAAATCACGCTAGGCCACACCGCAGCGACATCCGTTTTCACCGGGAGAAAACCATGTTCCGAAAATCACCCATCAAGCGCCGCAATGTAATGGGCGCAGCCCTCATCGCCATCATGGTCTCCCCACTTGGCGCGATGAATGCAGCATCGGCCAGCGACAGCGATTCGCTCGCTCCACTCAAACATATCCACGCAGGCGTATTGGACGTCGCCTACGCCGAACTCGGTCCCGCCAACGGCCCGGTGGTGATTCTCCTTCACGGTTGGCCCTACGACATCCACAGCTACGAAAGCGTCGCCCCCGCGCTTGCGGCAAAAGGCTATCGCGTGCTGGTGCCTTATGCGCGAGGCTACGGTGACACCCGCTTTCTTTCAGCCACTACGCCACGCAATGCCGAACCTGCCGCGCTGGCGCAGGACGTCATCGATTTCATGGATGCGCTCAAGATCAAGCAGGCCACGCTGGCCGGATTCGATTGGGGTGCACGCTCGGCCGATATCGTCGCTGCATTGTGGCCGCAGCGCGTAAAGGCGCTGGTGTCGGTAAGCGGTTATCTGATCGGCAGCCAGGAAGCCGGCAAGCAGCCGTTGCCACCCAAGGCCGAATACCTATGGTGGTACCAGTTTTACTTCGCCACCGACCGCAGCCAGCTCGGCTATGCAAAGTACACGCATGACTTCGCCAAGCTGACCTGGCAGCTCGCCTCGCCGCAATGGCATTTCGACCAGGCCACCTTCGATCGCAGCGCCGCGGCGCTGGACAATCCCGATCAGGTCGCCATCGCCATCCAGAACTATCGGTGGCGGCTGGACTTGGTCAAGGGCGAAGACAAATACGCCGCGCTGGAGCAGCGCCTGGCCAAGTTCCCGACCATCAGTGTGCCGACCATCACCATGGAAGGCGACGCCAACGGTGCGCCGCATCCTGCCGCCGAGGCGTACCGCAAATACTTCACCGGCAAATACGCCTATCGCCTGATCACCGGCGGCATCGGCCACAACCTGCCGCAGGAAGCACCGCAGGCATTCACGCAGGCCGTGATCGACGCCGATCATCTTTGACGCCATCGTGTGGGAGCGATCCGATGAAGCCGATTCACCTGGCGGTCTTGGCCATGATCTGCGCGATGGTTCTGCTGGCGTCCACCGACAACACGATGGCCGCAGCCGACGATGGCGATGCGTCACCGATTTACGGCGTGAGGATTCCCGCAGGCTATCGGCAATGGCAACTGATCGCTCCCGCCGAGGAAGCGGCGCCGTTGAACGAGATTCGCGCGGTGCTGGGCAATACGATCGCGGTCAATGCGTATCGTGATGGCGCGCTGCCGTTTCCCGATGGAACAGTGTTAGCCAAGCTGGCGTGGAAACACGTGCCGTCGCCGGACTTCGCCTCGGCCTCCATTCCGGGTGCAGCGACCACCGTGCAGTTCATGGTCAAGGATTCGAAGAAATATGCCGCCACTGGCGGCTGGGGTTTCGGCCGTTTCGTCAACGGCAAGGCGGCGGACGAGGCGCAGCACCGCACCTGCTTCGCCTGCCATCAGGCGCGGGCCAAAGCGCACGATTACGTATTCACGCGCTACGCGCATTAGTTGTTCGTTGCCACGCGTACAAGAGGAAACACCATGTCGCAAAGATGGTTGATTACAGGTTGTTCGCGCGGTATCGGCCATGCGCTGGCGGAAGCTGTGCTGCAGGCAGGGCATCGGTTGGTGGCGACCGCACGCGATCCGGCGCAAGTGGCGGATCTGGCGCGTCGTTATGGCGATGCAGTTTGCGTGGCCGCGCTGGATGTTACCGATCCGGCTGCTGCACAAGGCGCGGTGCAGCTGGCCGAGGCAAGCTTTGGCGGGCTCGACGTATTGGTGAACAACGCCGGCTACGGCAACGTCAACGCCATCGAGGATACGTCGCTGGATGATTTTCGCCGGCAGATCGAAACCAATCTGTTCGGCACGATCATCATGACCAAGGCGGTGATTCCACTGATGCGCCAGCAACGCAGCGGCCACATCATCCAGTTCTCGTCTGTGGGCGGGCGCATCGGTGCGCCGGGCAGGGCGCCTTATTCCGCCGCCAAGTGGGGCGTGGAAGGCTTCAGTGAAGTGCTGGCCAGGGAAATGGCGCTGGTCGGCGTGAAAGTCAGCATCATCGAACCCGGCGGTTTTCGCACCGACTTTGCCGGTGCCTCGACCGTGCTGGAAGAAGGCCGTCCGGAATACGACGAAGTGGTCGGCGTCGCGGCGCGCATGCAACGCGATTATCACGGCCGCCAGCCGGGTGATCCTGCGCGCGCGGCCCAAGCCATCCTCAACATCGCATCCATGGAGCAGCCACCTTTGCGACTGCCACTGGGCAGTGATGCCGTGGTCGCCATCGCAAAAGCCGATTACGCAAAGCTCGCCGAACTGGAACGCTGGCGAAAATTGAGCGTGTCCACGGATTTCCCCTGATCGTCCCTTTCATCACCCCCATCCCTTCCACTAACCAGGAGATTCACATGAAAAAGCTGTTCGCGGGCCTTGCGCTGGCGTTCGCCATGGTCACCGGACCGAATGCGTTCGCGCAAACGAAGCATGTCGACAAGCCATTTATCGTGCTGGTCCATGGCGCGTTCGCCGATGCCTCGAGCTGGAATGGCGTGATCAAGATCCTGCGCAAGGACGGCTACTTCGTTATCGCCGCCGCCAATCCGCTGCGTGGCGTGAAGAGCGACGGACAGTACATCGGCAGCCTCGTCACGGCATTGACGAGGCCGGTGGTGCTGGTCGGCCACTCCTATGGCGGCAATGTCATCACCGAAGCGGCCAATGGCCATCCGAACGTCAAGGCGCTGGTGTACGTCAGCGCGTTTTCGCCGGATACGGGTGAGAGCGCCTCCGAACTGGCCGGCAAGTTCCCCGGCAGCACGCTTGGTCAGGCGCTCGCGCCACCGGCCGTGCTTCCCGACGGCGGTAAGGATCTTTACATCCTGCAGGACAGATTCCCCGCGCAATTCGCCGCCGATGTGCCGATGGCGCAGGCAGCGCTGATGGCGGCGACGCAACGCCCGGTGACGGAAGCGGCGCTCAACGAGAAGAGTGGCCAGGCGGCGTGGAAGAGCATTCCGTCCTGGCATATCTATGGCACGGCGGACAAGAACATTCCGCCTGCGGCAATGGCATTCATGGCCGCGCGTGCGCATGCGCGGGACGTGGTAGTGGTCAAGGGCGCTTCGCACGTCGTGATGGTGTCCCATCCCGAAGCCGTGGCGCGGTTGATCGAGGAAGCGGCTGCTGCGCAGTGAGCTGAAGCCGATGGCTGCGAGCCGGTTCGCAACGGCTCGCAGATGTCTGCGAAGCGAATCGCCGCATCGATGGAACGGGGAAGACAATGCGCTTTTATGTTCTTCGCGTGTTCGCTTTCTTGCGCAGGCGTTTTTCGTGCCGCAGTCCGTCATGTCTGGCTGCGCGCATGGTCGCTGCGCAGGCTGGCAATCGCGTTGCATATAGCAGCGTGCTAGCGGAATCGGTTGCGTTGATCCGCGCGACGGCGCTCGCGCATCACTTACCGTTCGAAGCCGTGGATCAGGTCGTGCATGCCACGCTTAAAACGGTGCATGGCATGCGGCATACGTATGATCCGGCGGTTTCTTACCAGGCGTGGTTGGACGCTATTGCCACGCATCATGCGAAGCAGGTGGTGTGTACTCGATGGGGTGCCGAATCGTCATTCCGGTGAAGTGGTCTAGAGAAACTTCGCAAACTTGTCGATCGGACGAACCTTCAACGCATCCAGATCCCACGCAAGCAACTGCGCGATCGCCAAGGTATCGGCATGGATCTGCCGGCGGCGTTCGGAGAACGCGCGCAGCAACCTGTTCCGCCACCGGGATTGAACCTGCAGTTCGAACGCGATGACCGCCGCGGCAAGGCGGGTAAGGTCGTCGGTCCAATCGAGGCTGATCGCCGCGTTGGCGATGGCCAGCAATCGGCCGTGCGACACCAGCCGGCTTATGCGTTTCTCGATCGACAACGACTGCGCAGCACGCGCATCGCCCGGGGTAAGCACGGCGTGATATAGCAGGGCGCTAAGCACTCGTTCCATGCGGCGCGCCAGACGTTGCTCGAGCGGCTCCAGCTCCACCGCGTTTGCTTCGATAACATGCGCTTGCGAAGCACGCGATCGGCTTGGCCGGGCATTCGGCGCCGAAGGGCGGGTGCCGGCAGGCCAGAGCGGTATCACGTTGCTCGGAGCGCTTTGCTCCGATTCGATCAGGAAGTTGGTGGTCGTCTTCATAGTGCCCTTGCCCATGCATCGGACGTGCCAGCTCGCTGGCCTTCAGGGGTTATCGGCCGCCGATCGGGCCGGCTGAAGGGTTCCAGGCGACCCGGCCGGTCAGGACGCCCCCGTAGGACCCCGCTGACCTGCGAAAAAAGGTCCGTTCTGGCAAGGAATGGTCATCACGTTCTGGCCTGGTTCGCGCATAATCGGCCACTCGATCCGCCTGCACGGGAGCTTCCATGAAACGCGTTACTGGCATTGGTGGGATTTTCTTCAAAGCCAAGGATCCGAAGGGCCTTGGCGCCTGGTACAAGAAGCACCTCGGGGTCGACGTCGCCGACTGGGGCGGCGCCGCGTTCCGCTGGAACGGCCCGGACAACCCCGAAGGCGTCGGCACCACCGTCTGGAACCCGTTTGGCGCGGACACCAGCTATTTCGCCCCCAGCTCCGCGCCCTTCATGATCAACTACCGTGTCGACGACCTGCACGCCTTGCTGGCTGCGCTGCGCGCCGAAGGCGTGCACGTGGATGAGAAGGTCGAGGAATCCGAGTACGGCAAGTTCGGCTGGGTCGTCGACCCGGAGGGCAACAAGCTGGAGCTGTGGCAGCCGCCGACCGGGCAGTGAGAGGCCATGCCACCTGTAAATGCCAGGTGGCAGAAAATTTGCATCGACGACAGACGTAGGTCCGCCATCCGGCACACAGGGGAGCTGTCGATGAGGCGCTGCCGTTCGCCACTACTGTGCCTGTTCGCCTGGGGCGTGGCCGCGGCGGCGCATGCGGGAACGTTGACGATACGAACGGCCGACAACCATCAGCAGCCCGTCGGCGATGCGGTCGTGACCATCGATGGTGCCCACGCTGGTACCGCGGCTGCTACGCATTACATCGACCAGAAGGGCGAGCGGTTCATTCCCTATGTGGAAGTGATGCATCCGGGTGACAGCGTGGTGTTCCGCAACAGCGACAGCACGCGGCACCATGTTTATTCGTTCGCGCCGATCGGGGCGTTCCAGTTCATTCTCAGCCCCGGCGAAAATTCCGCGCCTGTCGTGCTGCGCCAAGTCGGTACCGTCGCCGTCGGCTGCAACATCCACGATCACATGATTGCGTATCTCGTGGTGACCGCCGACCAGGTGCGGGTGACGAACGAGCAAGGCCTGGCGCAGTTCGATGACCTGCCGCCCGGCCGCTATACGGTGACGGTATGGCATCCGCAACTGTGGCCGGGGCATCCGCCGGTAAGCGCGAATGTCGACGTGCCTGCAACGGGTGCCGCGCCCGACCTGCCTTTCACGTTGCGGCTGATGCCCGACCCGCGCCAGGTCGCCGACCACGAACACCTGGACTACTAGCGCCATGCGCATGGTGATCGGCTTCCGGCTTCGCCTTGCGCTGTTCTTCGTCGGAATGCTGGTGACGGTGCAGCTGATCACCGGCGCCCTGGTCTACAGCGTGACGCGCCACGCGCTGGTGCTGGATGGCGAACGCCAGCTCGCCGCCAGCGCCAAGGCCTTTCAGGCGCAGATGGACGATGTTTCCGCACGCATCGCCGGCAATGTGCGTGTGATGGCGCTGGATTTCGCCTTGCGCCAGGCGATTGCCGAAGGCGACCGCGGCACCGTGCTTTCGGTGCTGCACAACCATGGCCGGCGCGTGGGCGCGTCGCGCATGCAGCTGGTCAATCTCGATGGCAGCATCGCCGCCGATACCGCCGACGAGCATGCGGCAGGGCAAAGCTTTCCCTTCGGCGAACTGATCCAGCAGGCGTTCAATCAGCAGACCGCGGTGATGGCCGCCGTACAGGGGCATGTGGACTGGATCGTGGTGGTGCCGATCTACGCGCCGCAACCGGTGGGCCTGGTGGTGGTCTACGTGCAGGTGGACGATCAGCTGCTTGCGCACATGCAACAGCTGAGCACGCTGCGGCGTGACGTTGCGCTGGAGGTGCAACTGGCGCCCTCGCATTGGCAGGCGGTGGCGCTGGGCGATCGTGCCACGCCTTTCGCGCGCGGTTTGGAACAGGCCACGGGCGACTTTCCGGAGCAGCCAAAGCTGCGTCGCATGGGGCAGGGCGATTACATCGTGCTGGCCCAGCCGCTGCAGCGGCCGTACAACAGCGCGCCAGTCGTGGTCCTGTTCGGCTATTCGCTGGATGACGCCTTGCGTCCTTATCGCAACCTGGCGTTGGCCTGGTCGGCCTTGCTCGCGCTCGGCCTGGTCACCGGCTTGGTGGGCGCGTGGCTGATCGCGCGCAACGTATCGCGTCCGGTGGAATGGCTGGCGACGGTGGCCAGGCGCATCGAGCAGGGCGACTACCGCACACCGCCACGGCTGCGACGCCGCGACGAGATTGGCGCGCTGGCCAGCGCGATCGGCGCCATGGCCGAAGCCGTGCAGCAGCGCGAGGAACGCATTTCCTACCAGGCCACGCACGATGCCGTGACGGGGCTGCCCAATCGTCTGGCGATCGAGGCCGAGATCACGCACGACATTGCCGATGGCGTGACGCGCGGCAGCTTGCTGATGATCGGCCTTACGCGCGTGCCGGACATCATCAAGACCATGGGGCACGGCCTTTGCGATCGCCTGATGCACGAGGCGGGCGAGCGTATCCAGCACCTGGCGGACGGTGCGCAGGTGGCGCGCGCCACCGACAGCAACTTCGTCATCTGGCTCGCCGGCGCCGGCGTGGACGATGCGGTCCGCGTCGCAAAGCATGTGCTCGATGTGCTGACGGCGCCCTACGTGGAGCCCAATCTGAGCATCGACATGGTGCCTGCCATCGGCGTCGCCCTTTATCCGGAGCATGCCGGCCACGCCGTTGCGTTGCTGCGTTATGCCGAGACGGCGCAGTTCGCGGCGATCGGCTCGTCCCACGCCTGGGCGTTCTACCGGACGGCTACCGATCCGCACCGGCCCGAGCGGCTGTCGTTGATGGGCGAGCTGCGTGAAGCGCTCGCGCAACGTCAACTGAGCTTGCATTACCAACCCAAGCTGGCGTTGTCGACACGGCGCATGGATAGCGTGGAATCGTTGGTACGGTGGCAGCATCCCATTCGCGGGAACATACCGCCGGACGTGTTTATCGGCATGGCCGAAGACACCGGCAACATCCATCGCCTGACGCGATGGGCCTTGGAGACGGCCATTGTGCAAGCCAGCCAGTGGCGTGCGCAGGGCCTGCTGCTACGCGTGGCGGTCAACCTTTCCGCCCGCGACCTGGGTGATGTCGAACTGCCGGGACACATCGTCGAACTGGCGGATCTGCACCGGCTTCCGCATGACCAGCTGACCTTGGAAATCACCGAGCGCGCAGTGATCGGTGAATTCGAATCGGCCTCGCGCGTGCTGCAGCAACTGGACGAGCAAGGTTTTCATATCGCCATCGACGATTTCGGCGTCGGCCAGTCGTCATTGTCATACCTGCACAAGCTGCCCGTGCACGAGTTGAAGATCGACCAGAGCTTCATCAGGCACCTGATCGATGATGCCAACGACCGCATCATCGTGCGCTCGATTGTGGAGCTCAGCCACAACCTGGGCTATAGCGTCACCGCCGAAGGTGTGGAGAACGCGCAAGTGCTGGACTACCTGGCTTCGATCGGCTGCGATCATGCGCAGGGTTACTTCGTTGCGCGGCCGGTGAGCGCCGATTCGCTTGCCGATGAAATCGCCCATCCATTCGACGGTGGCCACGCATGAAATACCGCCTGCACGCGATCATTGCGGTATGGAGCCTCGCCATGGCGGTGCATGCGCAGGATATCGACCTGCATGCCTATGCCGACGAGCGCCTGGTGGCGGCGCCAGACGATACCAGCTGGACACGCGGCGGCTTCGGCAAGGCACGCTATGGCGACGGGCGAACCAGGCTGCATTTCGGCGGTGCGGCCATCTATGGCTCCGTGCAGATCACGCCTGAATTGCTCGCGCTAGGTCAACTGCAATATCAGACCAGCGGACACAGCGGCTTCAGCCTGCTGGAAGCCTGGCTGCGTTATCGCCCGGTATCGACCACTCCGTGGCGCTGGTCGTTGCGGGCAGGCGTATTTTTTCCGCCGGTGTCGCTGGAGAACGAAGGCGTCGGCTGGACCAGTCCGTGGACGATCAGCTCCTCCGCCATCAATACCTGGGTGGGCGAGGAATTGCGCGCCATGGGCGGCGAATTCCAATTGGAACGTCGCAGCGAAGCCAACAGCTGGGAGTTGCGCGCATCGCTGTTTCGCCGCGACGATGCGGCCGGTGGTGTGTTGGCCTCGCGCGGCTGGTCCATCGGCGACCTGGTTTCCGGCATCGGCAGCCGTTTGCGCGAGGCGAATGCTGGAGTGAGTGAAGAAGGTGGGACGCTGCCGCGCTATTACGACCCCTTCCGCAACATCGGCCGATCGCACTGGGGCGACTACGCTGCCATCACCTGGCATGCGCCGGGCGAAACGCGCGTAAGCCTGATGCATTTGGACAATCGCGCCGATCCGGCGGCGTCGGCGTTCTATGCCGACGGCGATCGGCAGTTCGCCTGGCGCACGCGTTTGTGGAGCGTGGCCGGGCGCACCGATACCGGGAGCCTTACCTGGATCGCACAGTGGATGGATGGCAACACTCGCAGCGAGCAGTCTGCGGACCAGCCATTGAGTACGCATTTTCGTGCCGCCTTCGTACTGCTTGGATGGAACCGGGGCGCTTGGCGACCCGCGTTGCGCATCGAGCATTTCAGCGCGCGCACGCCATCGGCGAACGCGGACTGGAGGCAAAGCGAACACGGCAATGCCATCACGGCGGCATTGAATTGGCGGCCGCGCGACTGGTTGCGTCTTACCGCGGAGGTGTTGCGCATCGACAGCATGGCCACGGTGCGTGCCGAATATGGTTTGCCCGCGCGCGTCATGGACACGCAGGTGCAATGGAGTATGCGGGTTTTCTACTGATCGGCGCACAGGTGTGTTTCCGCGCATGCCCGCATAAGCAAGATGGCTCGCCAGCGCCTACAATCGGCTGATTTCCCGATCCACCCGGGCCGCGGCCCATGCTTATCGGGAAACATGCTCAAGCGCTGCGTCCCATAGCCTCGGAGAAACCACATGCGACAACCCCATCGCATCCTGCTGCAGACCACCATCCCCCATATCGAGGACGACTGGCATATCGGCCGATTTACGCTGCTGCGCGATCACCTGGCCGGCCTGCGCGGCGACGACGGCTTGCCGTTATTCGAGGTGACTGCGCGCGATCGCGATCCGATCAGTGCGCCTGACAGCGTGCTGTCGCAACTGGATACGTCGGCATTCGATGAGCTGTGGTTGTTTGCGGTGGATACCGGTGACGGACTTACGCCGGCGGACTGCGAGGCCATCGGACGGTTCCGGCAACGCGGCGGCGGCTTGCTGGTGACGCGGGATCATATGGACCTGGGCAGCTCGGTGTGCACGCTGGGCGGCGTAGGGGCTGCGCATTTCTTCCATAGCAAGCAGCCGGAGCCCGAGCCCTCGCGGCGCCAGGCCGACGACACCATCACCACCTACATTTCGTGGCCCAACTATCACTCCGGCGCCAATGGCGACTTCCAGCAAATAGAACCTTGCCTTCCGCTGCACCCGGTGTTGGCCGATCCGGATTCGCCGGATGGCGCCATCCGCTTTTTCCCCGCGCATCCGCACGAAGGCGCGGTGGGCAAGCCGGAGCACGATGCATCGGCGCGGGTGATCGCCACCGGCCGCAGCAAGCTGAGCGGGCGCACGTTCAACCTGACGGTGGCGTTCGAACCTGTGAACGGGCAGGGGCCGGCGATCGCGGCATCGACCTTCCATCATTTCGCCGACTACAACTGGGACCCGTCACGCGGATCGCCAAGCTTCGTCAGCGAACCGCCTGGCGATGCGCTCGCGCGTTCGCCGGAGGCGCAACGTTCGGTGCGTCGCTACGCAACGAACCTCGCGCTATGGCTGGCGGGGCGGCCCGTGGTGTAGCGAGGCACAGGAGGGCGTCGGGTTTCGGCTGCACCTCCACCCAACGGCGAATCACCGCGCTGCATCTCGCAACTCAGTCAAGCGTGGGTTACCGGCCGGGCGGTTTTCGAAACGTGGCTGCTTCCTCGCACTTGCAGCGCGTTATCGCAAGAGCGTTCCAATAGCAGCGGCGAAGGCAGTGCGCAGTCCGGATGCAATCGGCTCAGGCCATAGATCGCGCCGGCAAGTCCATTCATCATGCCCGGCGTGAAAGCGGCGCGTGCCCGGCCGGTGACGATGCCGCCGTTCTCCTCGATCGAGGAAATCACCTGTGCCGCCGATCCGATCAGATCTTCGGCGCATGCCACTGGATCGAGTGCGGCCGCGCGCCATTGCAATTCCCACAACGAAAAATCCCCGTGGCACAAGGTATGGCTGATCCCCCACTTGCCGCGTGCGGCCGCAATCGCGCGTCGCAACCTGTTCAGGTGCTGCGGCAGGCCCGTACGCGCGTACAGATCCGCTGCAGCGAGGCCGATGCCAACGCTGCCGTTGCACCAGGTGTCATGGCTTTTGTTGGCGTCCGCGTAACGTTTGTCGATCCAGTTACCGCAGTTTTCGTCGTAGAGCGAATCTTCGAACGCAAAGGCTGCGTTGGCCAGTGCGCTCCAGCGGGTGCGATCGACTTCGCTGCCGGCTTTGGATGCAGCAAGCCGCGCGAGTGCCCAGCCGATGCCGGTGGCGCCATGCGAGAACCCGCCGATCGGCTGCTCAAAGCGCGTCATCCAGCGCGCGCCAAGCGCGTCGACGACAGCGGTTTTCTCCAGATGTTGCGCTGCGCGTGCAGCCTGCACCAGCCAGCGCGCATCGCCGGTGGCATCGGCCAGGCCCAGCAACGGCAGGATGACGCCGGCGGCACCATCGATGATGTCGAAGCCATCTTCCTCATGGATGCCTCTCGCTTCCAGCGCCTCGGCATGGGCGGTCGCCCGCGCAAGCAAGTCCGGGCGTCGCATCAGGTCGGCCAAGGTCAGCCACGTCCAGATTTGCGCGCCGAAGCCCGCAAAACCGCCGAGGTTCCTGGATTCCTGATTGGCTTCCTGTGCAATAAGGGTGCGCAGCGATCCGTTTAGCGCTTCCTGGGTACCTGCCACCGGGTTCGCGCGGCCATCTTCGACTTCATGCAGGTAACCTGCGAGCGCAACGGCGACGCCGCCAAGCCCGAAGTAGAGATCGAACTGCAGCGGCTGAATAAACCAGCCGTCGCTGGTGGTCTCCGGCGTGATCCATGTCATCGAGCCGTCGGCGCCGGACACGGCGAGCCTCAACAGGCGTTCCACCACATCCACGGCCAGCTTGCGTCGGCGCGCATCCAGATTTTCGGCATGAGGCGCTTGCGCGCGGCAAAGGCGCTCATCGCTGTCTTGGTCGGGCAGGTTGCCGCGACGATTGAGTTCGGTGGTGACCAGCGCACTGCGAATGGTCAACTCTTCCAGGTCGATGCGCATCGCACGCCAGTCCGCCAGCGCGGCATTGATCCGTGCAGGTGTCAGCGGGGCGACGAAAACGGGAATGTCTCCGTAAAGCAGATCGTCGATCGCGCCGGATATTTCCACTGGCGTGGATACCGTTACGGAGGTGATCTCAGCATTGCGGGAAAACAGATCACGAGCGCGTTCGATCGCCGCGGCTTCATCGTGCAGCGACGCCGGATGCCACAGCATGCGGCCGATCTCCGCATAGATCTGGGTGGGATGGCGAAGATCGCGAACCATGCAATCTTCAAATTCGGCCAGCCATGCTTCGAGCACGCCTTTGGCGTCGACCTCGCGCAATCGGTTCGATGCGGCGAGAAACCCTTCGCTTATCTGGCTCCAGTACGTGGACACCTGGGGAAAGGGACTGGGATGATTCTGCGAATGCGCGATGTCGGTATCGACCAGCTTCAAGCGGGCCGCGGTAGTGCCCGCATCGACGATCACCGGCATCTGTATCTTCGGCTGCTGCTGGGGCAGCGCGCCGGCCGCCGAAAGATCGGCGCCGTCGAAGCCTTCGTCCGATGCACGGAACGGCACGATGCCGGTGCGCAAGACGGAGCCGGCAATCAGCGTCTGCGCCGCGTCGTGAGCCTGTCCGCAGCCCGAATGCGCGGGTTTGGGAATCACGGCGAACAGGCTTTCGGCGTCAATCACCACTGGCACCGGCCCGGCGGCGATGAGATTTTCATGATGGATGTCGGTGCCGCCGAGCAGGCGCAGTGCCGCCAGCCAATGGCCCAGACGCAGATAAAACGCGCGCAGTTCTTCTTCGCCAGCGCAATAGCGGTGCACGACGAAAGAAGCCCAGCCGTAATCGCCCCGGTCGATCACTTCGGGCACGCGGATGCGATCGGCGGCATCGCCGAACACTCGCTGCAAAAACTTGTCGAGCGCCAGATCGATGCGCAGCGAGCGTGGCTTGTACATCACCTCGCCAGCTTCCACCGACAGCCGTGCGACGGCCTGGCCGCCGGCGTGGAGATCGCCCTGGCCGATGTTCAGTGCGATGAGGCGTCCGGCGGGGCGATCGAAGAAGCGCGCCAACTTGGCGCGATCGGCGGCAAAACGTGCGGCGAGCGATTCGATCGCGCCGGCTTGCTGGTCGAGCGAGCGTTGCAGGCGGCGGCACAACGGCGGATAGCGCCGATCCAGGTGAGCGGCGAACTCGGCTTGCAGCGCATAGTCGATAAATTGATCGTGGCGAGCCGCATCGCTTTCCGCGGTGAGCTGACCGCACCGATTGGCTGCGTGCAATTCCAGCAGCAAAACGCGGTTTAGCTTGAGCCGTGCGCTGTAACGCAGCGCTTCTTCGGCAACCTTGCCGATCAGGGAGGTTTCGCCTGCATCGAGTCCGGAAATGGCGGCAAGACGTGCCTTCAAGGCTGCGCGTGCCGGTTCGGTGAAACGCTCGATGATGGGGGCGAATGCGTCGGGTGTATGCGTGTCGGCCAGCATCGTTTCCAATCCCCTCTAGCGACGATGCAATCGGGACATGAAAAGGCCAACGCATCACCACGATCGGGATCTGCGTTGGCCCTGGAAGATCAGCAACAAATACAGCCGTTGGCGCAGGACATGGTGGTCTTCTGCGTGGTGAAAATGGCCGCGGTTGTCTGGCTGGTCATTTTTTTCTCGGTAGCGCTGTCGAGGTAAAGCGGGCCTGCCGGATTATCCAGGCCGCCGAAGCTGTCTGAGCCAGTGAGCCAACCGGAAACAACATCGTCATTGCGTTGCATAGCTGAACTCCTTCGCAGGTCAAGGAATGGGAACATCAGCAACAGGCGCAGCCGGAAGCACAGGACTGCGTGGTTTTGAGCATGGTGTCCATCCTCTCCATGCTCGTCCGAGTGGTCATCTTTTTCTGGACGGAGCCATCTACGTAGAGCGGGCCGGCCGGATTATCCGAACTATCCAAGCCGCTGAGCCAACGGGCGACAACTGCATCATTCTGCTGCATAGCCGAACTCCTTCGAAGGTCGTAAGAAAGGATTCGGTCGCCGTTTTTCCGGCACCTTAGGCTGCCGAAAAAAGCTGCTACCGAACGCGAGCCATCAACATGCACGCGGCCACTATCCCGAGCTGGGATTTATGACGCCCACAAATGTTTCCCCCGGGCAGACGCCGCCTCTCAACGATGGGCCCGGATATGTGTAGAGAATGTATAGATACCACCCAATGGCATAAGCGAAGCAGATGTGCTGGCATGCTATTGCGCCAGCGCCTGCCGCACCGCCTGGCCGAAATCGTCCAACGCGAACGGCTTGGTGATGATGGCCATGTTTTCGCCCAGAAACTCCGATTGAACCGCTGCGGACTCGGCATATCCGGTCATGAAGAGCACCGGAACGCCAGGGCGTTCCTGGCGCATCAGTTCCGCCAGCTGACGGCCGTTCATGCCGGGAAGGCCGACATCGGAAATAAGCAGGTCCACCTGCCCGGAGGAAGAAAGGATCGGCATCGCAGCCGTCGCATCCCGCGCGGTGGTGACGGAATAGCCCAGTTCTTCGAGCAGATAGCTGACCAGGAAGCGCACTTGGTCATCGTCTTCGACCACCAGGATCTGCTGGCCTTCGCCCTTGGGCGTGCGGCCGGTGGAGGGGGGCTCGGTGGCGGCATCGTGCGGAGGCGCGACCGGAAGATAGAGCGCCACCGTTGTCCCTTTGCCGGGCGCCGATTGAAGATCGATGTGGCCGTTGGATTGCTGCACGAAGCCATAGATCATCGACAGTCCCAGGCCGGTGCCCTGGCCGAGCGGCTTGGTGGTGAAGAACGGTTCGAACACGCGCTCCTTGACGTCCGCTTCCATGCCCACGCCGGTATCGGTCACTTCCAGCACCACATGGCCTGCGGCATGAGCGACGACACCCTCGGGCACATAGGGCACGGTCGAAGCGCAGCGCGTGGCGATGCGGAGCAGTCCGCCATCGGGCATGGCATCCCTGGCGTTGATGCTCAGGTTGAGCAGGGCGCTTTCCAGTTGATTGGCATCGACCATCGCCTTGCCCAGGATCGGCGCCAGGTCCAGCCGCACCTGGATGCGTTCGCCCAGGGTCTGGATCAGCAGCAGCTCCATCGACTGCACCAGCGCATTGAGATCCACCGGCTTGGGATCGAGCGACTGCCGCCGGGAGAAGGCAAGCAGGCGTTGCGTGAGTGCCGCGGCGCGGTTCGCCGCATCGGACGCAGCACGGATCATGCGGTCGAGGTTGTCCATGCGCCCGTCCTTAAGGCGCACGTTGATGATGTCCAGCGCGCCGATGATACTGGTCAGCATGTTGTTGAAGTCGTGCGCGATGCCGCCGGTAAGCTGGCCGACTGCTTCCATTTTTTGTGCCTGCCGTAGCGCCGTTTCGCTTTCCGATCGGGCTTGCACTTCCGCTTGCAGCTCGGCGGTTCGTTCGGCGACTTTGCGCTCCAGCGTCGCGGCGAAGCGTTGCGCGGCCTGCAAGGATTCCTTGCGTTCGGTGATGTCGGTGGCGAACACGTGAATGCCTTCCACGCGCCCGTCCTGGAAGCGGGGGATGTAGCGAAATTCGGCATCCCGGCGTGCGCCATCGGGGCGCGGGCTGCTCAGCTCGAGCTGGGTTTCATCGCCCGCCATGGCGCGATGCACCGCTTCCCGGCACATCTGCCAGTGCTGCGCACCGAACACGTCTTGCATGGTTCTTCCCAGCATGCTGGCGGGCGCGATGCCGAACCAGGTCTGGTGGGCCTGGTTGACGAAGCGGTAGCGCAGGTCCGGATCGACAAACGCGATCAGCATGGGTGAGGCATCGGCGATCAGGCGAAGCTCCGCCTCGCTGTTGGCCAGCGCCTTGCGGCTGGCGGCCAGTTCGCCGATGCGATCGCGTATTTCGAACTGCTTTTGCCGCGAGCGCATTGCGGTGGCGACGGCGCTGATCAGCGAGGAGGAACCGACCGGACGTTCCAGTTCGATGCGATTGATGACTTCGCGCGGCAGCGGTACCTCCAATGGTCCGCTGCCGTTTCGCGGCGAGCGAAGCAGCACGAACGGCACATCCGACCAGGTCGGCTGGCGTCGCAGGGATGCCTGCAGCGATTCGGTTCCGTGCTTGAGCGCCTCCTGCGTGAGAATGACCACGCCGGTCGTTTCATCGATGTATCCGGCCAGGGTGGTCAGGTCGGGATAAACGTCGGTGTGATAACCGTCCTGGGTCAAGGCCTTGGCCAGGCTTTGCGCGTCGTGTCCCCACGGCGCCACGATCAGCACGCGGTTGCCATGTGGCGCATCCCTATGCATTACGGCTTTCCAGCAGGGAGTGCGAGCTGGCCTTGCCGATGAACTCCGGGGTGCCCGTCAGCACGCCCTGGAAGTCGACCAACGGCTCGCCCACCTGCAATCCGCGGCTGTCGATACGCAGCTCGCGAATCGTTTCCTCATGTTTTCCGCTACGGTTCTTGATCACCGAGATCGCCTTTCGAATGCGGCCACCGGCCTCGAAAAACCGGAACAGCACCACCGCGTCCGCAATATAGGAAACGCTGAGCGGCCCGGTATCCATGGAGCCGACCAACCCAAACTGCGGATTGATCAGGAAGGTGGTCACGCCCGAGTGGCTCAGGAACGCCAGAAGCTCATGCATCTGCAATATCAGCAGCTTTTCCTCCGGCATGGCGGCCAGGTAACCGTTAAGGCTGTCGATTACCACCATTTTGCAGGCCTGTTTTTGCACCGCCTGGCTCACGTGCCAGGCAAACTCGCCCGGCGCCATTTCCGCCGGATCGATCTGCACCACGTTGAGCAAACCTTTCTGCACACAAGGTTCAAGATCGATGCCCATGCTGCGAGCGCGATTGAACAAGGTGCCGACCCGTTCGTCGAATTCATACAGATGGCAGTTCTCGCCGCGCGCACACGCGGCGGCAATATATTGAAGCGCCAGCGTGGTCTTGCCGGTTCCCGCGGGGCCGGTAAGCAGCGTGCTGGTGCCGCGCAGTATGCCGCCGCCGACCAGCGCATCGAGCTGCGCGATGCCGCTGGTGATCGCTTCGCCGGAAAAAGCTGCCTGGTGTTCGGATGCGATGAGCCGTGGATAGACTTCGACACCGCCGGTTTGAATGGTGAGGTCGTGATAGCCGGCGATGAAGGTGGCCCCGCGCAGCTTTTGCACTTGCAGGCGCCGCCGCGCCGCGCCGAATTCCAAGGTGAAGCGTTCCAGCGAAATGACGCCATGGCTGAGGCTGTGCAGCTGGGTGTCGCGCGCCGTGCGCCCGCCGGTGAGATCATCCGTCAGCAACACCGTGATGCTGCGCGGTGAGAAAAACTGCTTCAGCGCCAGCACCTGGCGGCGGTAACGCAAGGAATCCTGGGCCAGCAGCCGCAGCTCGGACAGGCTGTCGAAGACGACGCGCTTGGGCGAGATCTGCTCGATCTTCTGCTGGATCAGCCGGATGGTTTCACCAAGCTCAACCTCCCATGAATGAAGCACGGATTGGTTGCGGTCATTGCCCAATACGTCTTCCACCGAAGACAGATCGAACAGCTCGATGCCGTCGAGACTCCAGCCGTGCGAGGCCGCGACTTCGATCAGTTCATCGGCGGTTTCCGACAGAGTGATGTAGAGGCATCGCTCGCCCCTGCGCACGCCATCCAACAGAAACTGCAGCGATAACGTCGTTTTACCGGAGCCCGGTTGTCCTTCCAGCAGATACAGGTGCCCCTGCGGGAGGCCGCCATGCAGGACGATATCAAGGCCCGGATTGCCAGTACTGCAACGCGTGGAAGAAGACATGAGTCGCCTCAGTCGAACTTAAGATTTGAAAAACCAATGGTTGTGACGGGAAACGTGGACGGACCGTGAAGCATTGGTGGAGACGTTACGGTGTCCATCGGTCCCTGCATTGAATCGGCCACGCGACGCATTCACAGGCCTCCCCGGGCGATAATCACGGACGTTATGCGCATACTTCGGCGCGCGTCATCGGGGAGGAGTAAGCGGTGAAATCAATCGCGGTTGCATGCGCACTGGCCTGCCTTCCAGCGGCATCGTTGTATGCGGCCGATGCGCCCGCCTATTTCGTTCCGCAGTTGCTGGGAGCCCAGTACACCTTTATCGAGCAATGGCAGGGACGCGTGCATTCACCTTATGCAGGCCCCTTGAGCCTGCTGGCCCAGGGCGATCATGCGCGGTCGCACACCTTCGGCATCTATGTCGGCGTACCGATCACGCAACGCCTGGCGCTGTATGTCGATACCGAACTTTTTCGCGGCGAAGGCATAAGCCACAGCACCGGGCTGGCTGGTCTCACCAACGGCGATGTCATTCGTGGCGGCGGCGGAACCCTGGGACGTTCGGCGTATGTGGCTCGAGCATTCTTTACCTATGACATTCCGCTGGGCAAAGAGGTGACCTGGCAAGAGCGCAAGATGGACCAGCTGCCCGGTGCGCAGGCCAACGACCGGTGGAGTTTCAAGTTCGGGCTGCTCGCGGTGAACGACGATTTCGACCAGAGCCGCTATGCCAATTCGGCGCGCACGCAGTTCATGAATTGGAGTCTGCTCAACAGCCCTGCCTGGGATTTCGCCGCCGACACGCGTGGCTACACCGTTGGCGGCATGACGACCTTGGCCAAGGGCGCATGGACCTGGCGCTACGGCGTTTACCAGATGCCCACCGAGGCCAATGGCGCGCGCCTGGAAGGGCCCATCAACCGAGCCAACGGCCAATACCTTCAGGTCAGCTGGCAGCACTCGCCAGATACCTTGAACCTGTGGCTGCTGGTCTACCGCAATCGCGCGCGCATGGGCATCTACGCCGATGCATTGCGCGCGGCCGAAACACGCCACGTCACGCCGAACATCCAGGCCGATGATCGCGAGGGGCGGCACAAATACGGTGCAGCCGTCGGCATGGATTGGCCGTTGGCCGATCACGGCGGCACAGGTTTGTTCGCACGGGCAGGGTGGAACGACGGCAGAACCGAATCGTTCGTCTTTACCGAAGCGGATCGCAGCGCGAGTGCCGGCATCCAGGTTTCCGGTGCGCATTGGAGCCGCTCCGATGACCGGTTCGGATTCGCGCTCGCGGTCAATGGTCTGTCGCCGGAACATCGCGCGTATCTGGCTGCCGGAGGTATGGGATTCACCCTTGGCGATGGTGCCTTGCGGTACCGCAGCGAACGCATTGCCGAGGCGTACTACGCGTTCGCGATCCATTCCTTTGCATTCGTCACCGCGGACATGCAATGGATTGGCAACCCTGGCTACAACCGTGACCGTGGGCCGGTGCGGGTGATCGGGATGCGTATCCATTTGGCGTATTGAGCTGGTTGGCGTCGAATCTCAGCTGTGCGATTGACCGCTTCCTCCCCTGCGAAGTAGGGGAGGGCTGGGGTGGGGTCAAGCAACCTCGTGATGAGTCCGTGCTGTGCGACAAGCTCGTGCAACCCCACCCTAACCCTCCCCTCGGCTCAAGTCCGGGGCAAGCTCTGCGCGCAAAGGAGGGAAGACGTTTCGGCAAGCCGAGATTCGATGGAGACCTTGCAACCGACCGTGCGTGATGTTGCTCGCAAAAATGGCCGGCACACCTTTGCGGTGTGCCAACCACCTCCTGCCAATCGATCGCACGATTCACTGCGTATGCCAGTCGTACGCCGTGCCGTTGGTGACGAAACGTGCGCTACCATCGGCCAGGTTCACGACCATGATCTTGTTGGTGTAAACGACTGGCGCGGGCGGATACTGTTCGACGTTGCAGTTGGCCAGCATCCGCGTGCCATCCGGCGACAGGCGCACCGGTACCCACCACAACGACGTTCCGTATTGCATGGGGACGCACGGTGAAGTGATCTGGCGTATGCCTGATCCGTCGGTTTTCACGGCATAGATCTCCGCGTCCCCAGCGGTGGAGGAGGGGCGCGCGAACAGGAAAGCCTGGCTGCCGTCCGGCGAAATCAGTACTTGCTTCTGGAACCCGAACGTGACCGCCTGGCTGGGATCGACAAGCGCAACCGACTGGCCGGTGAGCAGGTTTTTAGCGCACCACTGGATATACGTCTGGTTGCTCGCAACGTGACAGGGGCCTGGGTCATTTGAATCATAGGTCACTCCATAGACCACCTCGTGGCCGTCGTACGAGATATCTCCAACACTCCCTAAGGTATAAGGCGCATAGCTGTTCACTTCGACCTTGGTCGCCGCCCCGGTGGTGGTATTGATCACATAGATATCCGCTTCCGGATTGGGAGTCGGGTCGGTGCGCACGGCGTAGGCCAGCAGGCTGTGGCCATCGCCCGACCAGCGGATCGCCTCGATGCCGCGGTAATACCATTTGGAGGCGCACCACAGCACATGGTTGTTGCTGCCGTTGGATTGCATCAGGTGGATGCATGGAGGATGTTTGTGCGGCAGCACGTCGGCGGAGTTGGCATAGGCAATCTGGTCGTTGGCGGCCGGACCCCAGGCCACGGAGCCGTAGCTCGGGCCAGCTCTGGGATCCTCCAGATCATCGCTGCCGAAAA
The DNA here is from genome assembly GCF_051954575.1 of Dyella sp. Taxonomy (GTDB): domain Bacteria; phylum Pseudomonadota; class Gammaproteobacteria; order Xanthomonadales; family Rhodanobacteraceae; genus Dyella_B. The sequence continues at coordinate 36,483 of NZ_JBQCHP010000013.1, forward strand.
ACATCGGCGGCGTGCGCACGCCGTACGCATTCACGATGTAGTACTTGCCGTGGTAGTCCGTAAAGTTGTAATGCGGGAGCGTGGAGTGGGCCTCCACGTATATGCTGTAGGTTCCTTTCGGATTGAAGGCATTCTCCAGCCACGGGCCCTCGTTGCCTACGCCGAGGTCGTCGTAGCCTCCGACCGCGGGTATGTTGAATACGCCCTGGGTATACGGCGTGAACTGCCGCTCATGGCTGCCATCATCAGCGATGCTGAAGATCGCCGAGCCGATCGGCGTGGTGATTCCATCGACGGTGCCACTGATGGTGCGCGAGAACAGCACCGTGCCGGGCGATGTCTGCGCGGCAGCGACCAACGGTTGCGCCGCGAACGCGGCAGCGGATAAACAAGCCAGCGCCAATAGGGCGCGGCGACACGAGATAATTTGCATAACACCCTCCTGGCCATGGCAGCGGCCATGGCATTGACTCGGATTGCCGACGCACTGTGCTGATCGACACCCCAAACCGCGTCGGACGAGGCAATCTAGGCTCGCAACCGCATGTGGGCTGTGAAGCGCCGGTTACTGTGAATGGTTGTGTTTGGCTGGTTTTTCGCCGCAGTGGCCGGTGTCGTGTTGAGTTGCGATACAGGCGGTTCGATGCGAGGAAAGGCCGCGGCGTTGCGCCGAAGGCTTCAACGCAAAGATGATGCAGGCCGCAGCGTTGAATCTCAGCAGCGCGAATGTTGACTCCCTCCCCTGCGGAGTAGGGGAGGGTTGGGATGGGGTTGTTTGCGCTTGCCGCATGGTTGAAATGTTTTGCGAGGTTGCTTTACCCCACCCCTGCATCCAGGGGTGGGGACGCATTGCGGCAAGCTGAGGTTCGAGGCCAGTGCGATACCACCGGCATCGGGATCACTCAAAAAAACATTTTTCAAATCACCCCACTGAGCAATGATGCAAAAAAGCCCATCAACACCCACGAGCATGACTTGAACACGTCCACGAACGATCCAGCCGGTAAGCAACGCCCCGTCCGCACCGTCATCGAGGCAACTTCCGCCGCGCTATGGCAGGAGCTCCGAAACGCCTGCGACGATGCATTGGCGCAAGGCCATGCCTTCGTCGCGATCCTGCATGGTGCCGAAGCATGGGCCGACGCACGCTGGTTGACGGACGAAGACCGCCAGCGTGCGGCACGTTTCCGCCAGGACAGCGACCGTCACAACTTCATGCTGGGTCGCAACCTGGTGCATTACCTGGTTCGTCCGCGCGGCATTACGACGCCATGTACGTTCTCATTGGGACCGCACGGCAAGCCGTTTTTGCTAGACGCACCCGCGTACAACCTTTCCCATTCCGGCCGCTGGGTCGCTTGTGTGGTGAGCCGCACTGAACCGGTCGGCATCGATGTGGAGACCTTTGCGCGCCTCAGCGATTATCGCGAACTGCTTGGCGTGATCGCGCATCCGGCCGAGCGCCGCTCGATCGAACAGGCGCCGATGGAGCATCGCCTGGCGTTGTTCAAGCGTTGCTGGACGCGCAAGGAGGCGATCCTTAAAGCCACCGGCAAGGGCCTTGTCGATGATCTGCAAGCGATCGACGTATGCCTGGAACAAGACGAACCCGTGTTCGACCGGCCGGCATCGCTGCGCCTGATGCAGCTGTCGATGCCGCAAGAGGAAGCGACGATTGCGCTGGCCTTGAGCCCCTCTGTATCCGGCGTGGTGGTGATGCGGGTGGATGCCTCGCGCTGACCTCAGGCCCAGCCGCGCAACCGATACCACCATAGGCCGGCCAATTCGCGCAGGCAGCGGCCGCTCAAGCGTAAAGCGGAGCGCCGTGGCCACCACGGATGCGCCTGCCAACCGGGATATATCGGATCGTAGGCCGGAGCAGGGATCACCTGGAGTCCCTGGCTGGCGAAGGCCGCCGCGGCGCGCGGCATATGAAAGCCGGACGTCACCAGCAGGATGCGCGTTCGCTTGGCGCGCTTGAGCATGGCGGCGGAAAACATCGCATTTTCGTGCGTATTCGTGCTGGCGCACTCGGCCTGCAGCGCGTCGGCCGGCACACCTTGCCATAGCAGGCCGTGCGCCATGCGTTGGGCCTGGTCGCTGCCGGACACCAGCACCATGTCGGCGCGTGCATCGCGGAACAACTGCAAACCGAAGCCGATACGCGTGGCCAGGCTGTAGGCATCGTCGGCATCCTGATCCGAACTCGACGGTGATAGCGCCCCGCCGCCCAGGATCACAATCGCGTCGGCCTTGGCATAACTGGATGCTTCGCGCTGCGGATAGTGTCGTTCCAGTGTGTCGCGCAGTCGCATGGCCACCGCCGGGGCGGCGCACAGCCACAACCAGCACACGCCCAATGCCAGCAGTGAGAACGCCAAGCGACGGCGCCGGCGGAACAGAAGAAAGAGGCCGATCGCGCCAAGGATGGCCGCCTGGTAGATCGGATAAAGCAGGTGCTCAAGCAGGTCCATCGGGTTCCTCGCTGCATCCTCGATGCTGATTCGTCGTGCCGATCTTGCCGGCAAATTCAACGCTACCGATTTCACCGGAGCGGCGGAAATGACGACGAATGCCGGCTCCGCGGCTCAAGAAGCATGCCAAGCCACCGGGTCCAGTCAGCTTTTTTAGCGCTCAGCCCTATTGCCTTGACCGTTTGTCAAGAGCATATAATGAGACCGGGGTCACACTTTTAAACCATTACCGGCCGAGATAGCCCATGAAGAGCCTCTGTCGTTGTTTTGCGCTGTGCCTGCCATTGCTGCTCGCCGCCTGTGCAACGACTGGCGGTGCCAGCGAGCCGCCCAAACCCAATGCCGAGGTGCAGGCGGTAACCACGTACCACATCGGTGTGGACGATCAGTTACAGATCACCGTCTGGCACAACCCGGACCTCAGCGTGAGCGTCCCGGTGCGCCCGGATGGCCGGATCACTGTCCCCCTGATCGGCGACGTGGTCGCCGGCGGCCGAACCCCTGACCAAGTATCCGCCGAAATCAAGGACAAGTTGCAGTCCTATATTCGCGACCCGCAGGTGGCGGTGATTCTTATCGCGCTGCGCAGCAACGAGTACCTGTCGCGGGTGCGGGTCACCGGCGCGGTACGCAGCCCGATCTCCATTCCCTATCGCCAGGGCATGACCGTGCTGGACGCGGTGCTGGCCGCCGGCGGCATTACCGAATTTGCCGCGCCCGACCGCACCGAGCTCTATCGCAAGGGCGACGGGCAAAGTGCCAATTCCTACTCGGTGCATCTGGACCGGATCCTGCAGAAGGGCGACCTGGCCAACAACTATCCGGTACAGCCGGGGGACGTGATTACGGTGCCACAACGCGCGTTCTGATCGCGCACGCGGTTTTTTAGGGACTCAAAGGGAAAGGGGATGTCATGGGGGGAGAACTAGCATCTTTAAGCGGCATGCTGCCGGCGCTGTTGACCGAAGCGCGGCGGCGGCGCATGGCGTTGGGCATAGCCTTCGCCGTGATCGCGATCGCGGCCGTGGTGGTGGGCATGTTCTGGCCGAAGAAATACGAGGCCACCACCACCATCCTGGCGCAGGAAAGCAACATCATCACGCCGCTGATGGAAGGCGCGGCTTCGGCCACGGCCAATGCCAACCGGGCCGGGATCGCGCAGAACGTGATTTTCAGTCGCAAGGTGCTCGACCAGATCCTGGAAGCCGGCGGCTGGATGGCGACGCATCCGACGCCGGTGCAGCGCGATCTCATCATCGAGGGCATCCGCGCGCGCACCAAGGTGCAGATCTCGCACGGCAACCTGATCACCATCAGCTATGCCGATTCCGAACCGCGCCGCGCATTCGTGGTGACGCGGGAGTTCGCGCGTCTTTTCATCAGCGAAAGCCTGGCCTCCAAGCAGCGCGAAAGCCGCGACGCCTACGACTTCATCAACAGCCAGGTGGAAACCTATCGGCGCAAGCTCACCGACGCCGAAGACAAGCTCAAGGCCTATCGCGAATCCAACGTGGACGCGCGGCCCGGCAGCGATGCCGACACCAATTCGCGCATCAGCCAGCTGCGCACGCAGATCGAGAACACGCAGCTGGAGTTGACCGAAAAACGCTCGCAGGCGGCCGCATTGCAGGCGCAGCTGTCGGGCGAATCGGAAGTCAATGCGGTGCACACCACGCAAGGCATCTACGACACCCAGTTGGCCGACTTGCAGGGCCAGCTCGACAAGCTGCTGCTCACCTATACCGACCAATACCCGGACGTAATCCGCATCCGCCACCAGATGCTGGACCTGCGTCAGCAGATGGCCCAGGCCGATCGGCGCAAGCAGGCGGCGCAGGCGGCCGGCACGCCGATACCGCTGGACAACGCGGTGCAGATGAACCCGCTGTACCAACAACTGAAGATCCAGCTGGCCGCCGTGGAAGGCGACGCCGCCGCGGCCGAGGCGCGCATCCATGCCAGCGAAGCGATGCTGGCGGCGGAACTGGATCGCGGCAAGCGCATTTCCAGCTCGGAAAACGTCACCGCCGAGCTGACGCGCGACTACGACGTCAACCGCGACGTGTACCAGGATCTGTTGAAGCGCCGCGAGAACGCGCGCGTGTCGATGAATCTCGATTCGGAGCAACGCGGTCTCACGTTCCTTATCCAGAATCCGGCGGTAGTGCCGCTGGTGCCTTCAGGCCTGCGCTTCATGCATTTCGGCGCGGCCGGCCTGGTGTTGTCGCTCGCCATTCCGTTCGGCCTGCTGTTCGCGCTGGTGCGTTTCGACCCGCGCGTGCGCTCGGCCGATCAATTGGAGCGCGCGCTCGGTTCCACCGTGCTGGCCACGATTCCGTTCTACCCAACCCCGCGTGACCGCCGACGCGACCGGTTGCACAACACGCTGCTGGTCCTGATCGCCGTCGGCGTCGCCGCGTTTTACCTGATTCTGTTCTGGATCCGGCACAAGGGTTGAGCATGAGCACTCACGACGAAAACCTCTTTACCGAACGGCGCGAGCACAAACCCGCTGCCAGCGTGCGCAACATCGAAGAAACGCCTTCGACCGGCCATTCGATTGCGCTGATGACCGAAGGCGGCCGCGCGCTGGTGCCCGCGCAACTGGAACAGCGGCGGCTGATCCATCGCGAGGATTCGGTACGCCGGCAATCCGATGCGTTTCGCGAAATCCGCACGCGCCTGCTCGAACTGGGCGGCAGCCAGAACTTCATTACGCTGGTGGCCTCGGTCAGTCCGCATTCGGGCGGCAGCTTCGTGGCGCGCAACCTGGCGGCGGCGTTCGCCTTCGACGAGGCGAAAACCAGCCTGCTGATCGATTGCAACCTGCGCTATCCGAACCAGCACAAGGCACTGGGCGTAGAGCCGGAACGTGGCGGCCTGATCGAATATCTGGAACACCCGATTCGTGGCATCAAGTCGATCATCTACCAGACCGGCATTCCGCGCCTGCGCCTGGTGCCGGCGGGCACTTCGCGCGAAAACGGCGGCGAATTCTTCTCTTCGTTCCGCATGCGCGCGATGCTCGATTCGCTGCGCTGCCGCTATACCGATCGCTATCTGTTCCTGGACGGGCCGGCCATCAACGGTTCGCCGGACGCGCGCATTTTGTCGGACCTGGCCGATTTCGTAGTCGTGGTGGTGGGCCACGGCCGCGATACGCCGGCCGCCATCAACCAGGCGGTCGCCAATTTCGACACGAACAAGCTGGCAGGGGTGATTTTCAATCAGTCGGCCTAGGACGAAAGGCGACTGCAATACACGCAATCAACGCGCCCCGTCAGGGGAAGGGAGAGGTACATGCCGGCATCCGTTACGCTCGCTCGCGCCATGACGCTTGCGCTTATCGTCGTGCCGGGTGCGGTATGGGCCGCGCAGTTCAATTACTCCATCTTCGGTACGGTCGAACACAGCGACAACATCACGCTGAGCGACAGCAATCCGGTCAGCCAGAATGTCTTCATTCCAGGTATCAACTTCAGCTACCTGCAGCAAGGCTCCACCTTGCAGGCCAACGTCAACGGCACGCTGCAGTACACCGATTATTTCGGCCATCAATTTTCGAACCAGACGCAGACGCAACTGGCCGCGCAGGCCAACTGGACGGTGCTGCCGAAACGGCTGGATTTCACCGTGGAAGATTATGCCGGCGTCGAGCCGGTCGACTCACTGGCCAGCAATGCGCCGAACAACCGGCAGCAGACCAATGTGCTGTCGCTGGGCCCGACCTTGCACCTGCAGTTCGGCAACGTCATGCGCGCGCAGGTGGAACTGCACTATCTCAACAGCTACGCCTCGAAGGTGAAAGATTTCAACTCCAGCCGCGGCATGGCGGCGTTCCGCTTGTATCGCGATCTCAATCCCACCGACACGCTGTCGCTGAATCTCGAATCGCAACGGGTGAAGTTCGATCACAGCGTGGCAACGACCACGCTCGGCGGCGTGAATAGCACCATTGCCACGCCCGATTACACGCGCAACGAAGCATACGGCCGCTATACCAGCACGCTGATGCATTTCAATGCCGATCTGCTGCTGGGCTGGTCCAAGATCGATTTCACGCATGCGCGCAGCGATTCCAAACCCATGGCGCGGATTACCCTGGGCTGGCAGTTCACGCCGCATCACACCTTGTCCGTTACCGGCGCCTACCAGTTTTCCGATGCCGCGCAGGACATGTTCCTGCAACCGGGGCAGAGCATCGTCAACATCACCAACGAAAATCCGACCGACGTCATCTACAACCCCGGCGGCGGCATCAGCACCGGCAACCTGGTGATCGACTCGGAGGTTTATCTAGAGAAAGTCCTGCAGGCCACCTATACCTATCACACCGAACGCTTCCAGCTGTCGGTCGCGCCGACGTACGACAAGCTTTCGTATCTGGACAGCGCCACCTTCAACCAGTCCACCCGCGGCGGCACGATCAGTGCCGATTACCGCCTGCACCCGAACACGACGCTGACCGCGTTCGTCAATGCGGAAAAGCTCACCTATACCTCGCTGGAGCGTACCGACAAGACCTATCGCTACGGCCTCGACCTTGGGCATCAATGGACGCCGCACTGGAGCTGGCACGTTTCCTATATCCGGCAGGTGCGAAACAGCAGCGCGCTCGCGCAGAGCTATCACGAGAACGAAGTGTTCTTCAGCGTGGTGTTCCGGCGATGAGTACGCGTGTCGACATGGAAACACCGTTCTACTTCGGGCCGGAGCGAAGCCTGTTCGGGTTGTTCCATGCGAGCACCACTCCGGCACGCAAGGCCGTGCTGCTGTGCCCGCCGCTGGGGCAGGACCAGATCCGTTGCCATCGCCTGTACCGGCAATTGGCGCAGGCGCTGGCGGCCGAAGGCATTGCCGTATTGCGCTTCGACTACTACGGCAGCGGCGATTCGGCCGGCGCCAGCGCGGACATGGACTGGCACCGTTGCCTGGCCGATACCGCTGCCGCCGCCGATGAATTGCGCGCGCGCAGTGGCGCCTATCGCGTGCTGGCATTTGGCGCGCGGCTGGGTGGCAGCATTGCGCTGGCCTCCGTCGTACCGGCGCGCCTTGGCGGCATCGTGGCGTGGGATCCCGTGCTCGATGGCCGTGCCTATGTGGCGCAGCTCGACGCGTTGCAGTCGGCGCTGCGCCTGGACGCGCAGCGTTTCATGATGCCGCGCAAAGCCGACGAGGTCGCTGCGCAATGGCTGGGATTTGCGATCGGCGCATCTTTTCGCCAGCAGATCGCGAGCTTGCAGATTGATCGCCCGACCGTACCGACACTGCTGCTGGATTCGCTTTCGCTCGCCGCGCCGCATCCCTGGGGCAGTTTTGTCACCGACGCCACCGCGGTCAGATGCATGCAGCCGGCCACGCCCTGGGACGATCTGCGCCGGCTGGAGGTGGCGATTCTCTCGCACCCGTTGATCCAGGCCGTTACGCAACACGTAAGGGAGGCAGCGTGATGCAGGAGCAGGCTTTCCGTTTCGGACGCGCGCGCCACCTGGTCGGTATCGCGGGCTTGCCGCCGTCTACTGCGCCGGAAACGGTGGGTGTGATCGTGCTTAATGCGGGGCTGGTGCATCGCATCGGCCCGTTCCGCTTGCACGTGGAGATGACCCGGCGCTTGAACGCCCACGGCTATCCGACATTGCGTTTCGACCTTTCCACCATCGGCGACAGCGCCGCCAGCGGTGAATCGCAGACGCGCAACCAACAGATCTGTGCGGACGTGGGTGATGCGATGAACCTGCTCGGCGAACAGGCCGCGTGCAAGCGTTTCGTGTTGGTCGGCCTGTGCTCCGGCTCGCAGAGCGCGCATATGGTGGCCTGCAGCGATCCCAAGGTGGCCGGCGCGGTGTTTCTCGACGGCTATGCGTATCGCACGCTCGGTTATCACCTGCGTTATTACCTGCCTCGCTTGCTGGATATCAAGCGCTGGCGGCGCCTGCTTTCGCGCCAGCCGAAGGCGCCGGCGGCGAACAGCGACGAACCGGCCTTTACCGTGGCGCCCTTGCCGCAGGCGACGGTGCGCGCCGACCTGGCCGGCATGCTCGAGCGCGGCCTCAAGCTGTGCCTGATCTATAGCGGTGGCATCAGTCGCTATTTCAACCACACGCGTCAGTTCCGCGAATGTTTCGGCCGCATCGTCGGCCACCCGAACGTGTTTACTCGTTTCATGAAGGAAGCCGACCACACCTACATCCTCACCGGTGACCGCAACCGGTTGCTGGAGAACGTGGAGCGCTGGCTTTCAACGAATTTTCCCGTCACAGCGGATGGATCCTCATGAACACAGTGCTCGTTACCGGCGGCGCCGGCTACATCGGCAGTCATGTCGCCCAGCAATTGGTCGCGCGGGGCGAGCGCGTGGTCGTCATCGACAACCTCAGCACCGGCTTTCGCGAAGCCGTGTGCGGGGCCGAGCTGGTGATCGGCAACGTCGGCGATCCGGGCCTGGTAAGCCATGTGATGGCCGCGCACCGGTTCGACGCGGTGATGCATTTTGCGGCGCATACCGTGGTGCCCGAGTCGGTATGCGATCCACTGAAGTATTACGGCAACAACACCTGCAACACGCGCAACCTTTTGGCGTGCTGTGCGGACGCGGGCGTGGACAAGTTCATCTTCTCGTCCACGGCGGCGGTCTACGGCGAAACGGACAACGGCATCGCCGACGAGGACACGCCGACCCGGCCGATCAACCCGTACGGCACCTCCAAGCTGATGTCCGAAACCATGCTGCGCGACCACAGCGCCGCCGGTGCGATGCGGCACGTGATTCTGCGCTACTTCAATGTGGCCGGCTGCGATCCGCATGGACGCATCGGACATTCCACGCCGAACGCGACCTTGCTGATCAAGGTGTGCTGCGAGCATGCCGTGGGCCTGCGCGAAAGCCTGTCGATTTTCGGCACCGACTACGACACACCCGATGGCACCGGCATTCGCGACTATATTCATGTCGACGACCTGGCCGCGGCGCACCTGTGCGCGCTCGATCATCTTCGCGATGGCGGTCATTCTCTGACGCTCAACTGCGGCTACGGCCACGGCTACAGCGTGCGCGAGGTGATCGATGCGGTGGCCAGGGTCGGGGGCAAGGCGCTCAACGTGGTCGAACTGCCGCGCCGTCCCGGCGACATACCCATGCTGATCGCTCGCAGCGACCGGCTCAAGCGCGTGCTGGACTGGCGGCCGCATTACGACGACCTGGATTTCATCGTCGACACTGCGTTGCGCTGGGAGCGGCAGCTCCTGTACCGGCGCGTTCCGCTGTCGTCGGTGGCTTGAGTGATGGCAAGGCGATCGATGCTGATGGCGTGGTTTGCGACGGTCATGTTGCTGATCGGTACCAATCCGGCATATGCCGGTGGACATCCTGCGGCTAGCCGCGCGGCATCGGCGGACGTCGTACCGGAGCAGCGCATCGTCGCGCATCGCAACGCCGGCAAGGATGCTGATGTGCCGGTGTCGGTCGGTATTCCGTTTCCTCCCGGTGTGCTGCGCGATCCGCGCCTGCTGCGCATTCTTGACGAGAAAGGCGAGGAAGTGCCGGCCGCCGTCCGTACCACCTTGCTGTGGTACGCCAAGGACGGCAGCGTGCGCGCGGTGCGTGCGCAATTCCATGCGCATCTCGATGGTGATACGCAGACGTTCTATTTCGCCTTCGGCAAGCCGCGCCAGCGGGATCTGCCTGGATGGTCGTACGCGAGCGGCCTGGTGCCCGATGTGCAGGGCATGAAAGTGGCTGCCGCGTTGGCGACGCTGAGTCCCGCCTGGCTGTGTCAATCACGGGTCGCCGGCCCGCAGGTTCCGGCGTCACCCAACGAACCTTATGCCAACTACGTCGCCACGCAGTTTCAATGGGCGCGGCCGCTGCCAGTCGACGATTCCACGGCATGGCTGTTCGATCGACCCTCCACGCTGTTCAAGGCGTACGTCCGCACCGGACGCTTCGATTACCTGCAGGCGGCCGACCTCAGTTACCACTTCTATATGAAGCACATCCGCCGCGATGGCCTGGCGATGAGCCCGTTTTGCGCCGGCGGATGGACCTACAACGACAAACCCTGCGACGTGAAATACGTCTACGTTGAGCCGATCTTGCTGGCGCTGGCACTGACCGGCGACGACAGCGAGCACGACCTGCAAACGGTCGACAAGATGATGACGCTATGGGAGAACGGCGGCTGGGGCAATCGCCCGGGGCCGTATACCAGCCCGTCGCAGCATTTCACCGAACGCATGACCGGGCTGGGTTTGCTGGAAACCGTCAGCGCCTACGAATTGACCGGCGATCGCCGTTATCTCCTGCGCATCGACGACCGCATCGGCTGGTTGTACGAGCATCAGCGCAACAATCCCGATGGCCTGGGTAACGACGGTTCCTGGCGCAACAGCTGGCGCCTGCACGAAGACGATTCCTGGGATCCGTCGAAGGACGTGCGCGGCAATTCGCCATGGATGTCGGAAAACATTGTCGACGGCCTGTGGCATGCCTGGCTGGTGACTGGCGATGCGCGCATTCCCAGCATGATCACCGCGTTTGGCCGCTACCTGGAGCAATACGGCTGGATCAAGCCGGACTTGCTACATTACGAACATGATTGGCGCAATCCCTGTTCCGGCCCGGATGGCCAGATTGCGTGGTACTGGTCGTCTTCGCACGCCGATGTAAAGGCGCTTTCGCATATCGAAGACTCGGACGGCTGGTACAGTGATGCGCACACGGTCGAACTCGCCTTGCCGGTGGCTGCGGCCTATTACTTCGAACAGGATCCAAAACAGAGCGCCGCGTTGAAGCATCGGCTTGATGCGCTGCAGTCTTCCTACAACGTCGAATGCGCGAAATCGGCCGATCCGCTGCGACGCTTCAACTGGAACAACCGCGGCACTGGCGTCGTGGCGTGGCTGATCCGCCAGCCGCCCGGCAGTGGCGCAGCGGTGTCGAGCGGGAGCGCAAGGCCATGAAGCAACGCATGGCGGTCTTGCGCAGCGTCACCCTGGTCTCGGTCGCCACGTACGTCGAGTATGCGTTGGGGCTGGTGGTCAGCATCTGGATCGCGCGCACGCTGGGTCCGGCGGATTTTGGCCGTTACGCGTTCACCGTATGGCTGTGCAGCTGGTTGATGACTTGCAGCAATCATGCGTTGACCACTTCGTCGACCAAGTTCATCGCCGAGGCGGACGGGGCAGGGCGGCCGGATCTGGCGTCGCATATCGCGCATCGGTTGAGCCGCTATCAGAATATGAGTTCGCTGATCGTGATGCTGCTGTTCGTTGCCGCGATCGTGGTGATCCGCCCGGTGGAATGGCGGCAATCGCTATGGCCAATCACCGCCCTGGTCATCGTCGCCGTGGTATCCAAGGCGAACTACGCCATGTTGGTGGCGATCGAGAAAGGCCAGGAAAGCTTCGAGCCGGTATCGATCGCGACCGTGCTGGCCGGTGCCATCAACGTCGGGTTGATCACCGCGGCCACCGTGGCGCATGCCGATATGGTGGCGTTCTTCGCGCTGTTCGCGGTGGCGTGCCTGATGCTGAACCTGATTAACCGCTTTGCCTTCCATCGTTACTGTCGGCCGTTTTCCGCAGGCCCTATTCCGGACGACCTCGGCAAACGTCTTTCGCGACATCTGCGTTTGACGGCGGTGCTGGTACTGCTGATCTCGCTGCGCTCGAGCACGATCGAAGTATTCCTGCTCAACACCTACGCAAACTCGACCGCGGTCGGCTTCTTCGCCATCGCCTCCACCCTTACGCGTGGCGCGGTCGAACTGCTGTCGGTCGGCCTGACCACCACCTTGTTGCCGTACATGGCCAAGTCGTTCGGCAAGAACGGCACCGGCCAGGCCGCGCGCCTGCTGACCGAAGCGTCGCGTTTCTACTGGGCTACGGGGCTGGTGATCGCGGGCGTCGGCCTGGTCACCACGCCCGAGATCGTCACCCTTATGTACGGCAACCGTTACGTCGGCGCGATCCCGGCGATCGAAGCGATGCTGGTGCTGGCCGGATTGCTGCTGGTCAGCAACAGCATCGGCGCCTTCCAGATCGTGGTCGATCGCCAGGACGATCGCGTGCGTATCTCTACGCTCGCCTTGATCGTCAACATCGTCTTCGGCGTCGCGCTGGTGCCGTTCTTCGGCCTGGCCGGCGCGATGGTCACCTACGCAGGCACCCGCTTCGCCGAGCTAGGCCTGGCCATTTTCTACTTGCGCAAGACCACCCGCGGCAGCCTGCCACTGGCGCCAATGGCGCGCTTGTTCGCCGCCGCCGCGGTGGCTACGGCGTTGGCCTGGCTGAGCGTAGTCGTGATCCCCAGCCGCTTCGGTTTTATCGCTGGCGGCCTCGTGTTCGTGGGTATTTTCATCCCCGCCAGTTTCCTGGTGCGCTACTGGAACGAGGAAGATTTCCAACTGATGGCGGCGATCACCAACCGCCTTGGTCCGCCCGGACGCACGCTGATGCGCGGCTTGAACAGCCTGCATGGCGCCGCCGCCAAGGCGTCTTCCTGAGCGCGCGGAGTCCTGTCATGCATTGGAAGGCCAAAGCAACCTTGCAGAACGCCGTTTCGCGATTGCCCACCGAATCGTCATACGCCACGTACTATTGGCTGCAGCGTCATTTTGGCGGGCTGCGGCGTATCAATCCGATGGCGCGGCTGCGGGCGGGCATCGAGACATGGCGGCAGATCGAAAAGGTGGGCCGCGATCCGCTCGGCAAGGTCTTTTTCGAGGTCGGCACGGGGCGCGTGCCGATGACGCCGCTCGCGTATTGGCTGATGGGCGCTGGGCGCGTCATCACTGTCGATCTCAATCCTTATATGAAGGCGGAGTTGACCCAGGAATGTCTGCAGTACATCGCCGAGCATGTAGACGATGTGCGTGCTTTGTTCGGTCCGCTTTTGAATCGGGAGCGCTTCGAGACCTTGCTCGACTTCCCGCGCCAGGACGATTTCGACCTGCGGAAGCTGCTCGATCTTTGCCGGATCGTGTATATCGCGCCGGGTGATGCGGCGCATACCGGGCTTGATCCTGACGCGATCGATTTCCATACCTCGTTCAATGTTTTCGAGCACATCCCGCGCGAGGTGCTGCTGGCCATTCTCCGGGAAGGTAATCGGATCATTCGTCGCGACGGGCTGTTCGTGCATCGCGTTGATTATTCCGATCATTTTTCGCATTCGGATACGCGTATATCGCCGATCAATTTTCTGCAGTATTCCGATACGCAGTGGGAGCGTTACGCAGGCAACCGCTACATGTATATGAACCGGTTGCGCCATGATGATTTTCTGGTGCTGTTCGAATCGGCCAGCCATCGCGTGCTTGCGGCCGAGCCGACGATCGATGCGCCATCGCTGCAATTGCTGCGGGATGGTCGGTTGAATGTGGATGCGCGGTTTGGCGATAAGGCGATGGAGGTTTTGGCGACGACGGAGGCGTGGATTGTTTGTGCGAAGGCTGAGCCGGCTTTGGCCTTAATGGTTGCCACCTAGTTGATGCTTGCCGCAATCAGCTCCCTCCCCTGCGAAGTAGGGGAGGGCTGGGGTGGGGTTGCATGGGCTTTAGCGCACAACCGAATCTCACTATGAATGCCGCTCGCTACGCTCGCACCCCACCCTAACCCTCCCCTGCAAGCAGGGGAGGGAATACATCGTCGGTAGCGCCTGGAATCGCGCTAAACACTCGTTCCTCTGCGTTTGATCACCGCATGCCGCGCATACCGCGCCATGCAATACGCCGAATGCATCCACCCCAACTTCGCCACGCTGCGATAGATATCCCACTGCCACGACGCCGCTCGCAGCTTGTTGGCCGACAGCGACCGTTCGCGCACCAGGTACCAGGCCAAGGGTTCGGGCGATGCCACTCGCACGGCCTTGCCAGCGCGGCGAACCTGTTCCAGCCAGAACACGTAATCCTCATGGCCGATGCGCTGGAACGGTACGTCGCCGAGGCTTCGCGCATACATTCCGGTGAGGTTGCCGATGAAGTTGCTGGCGAGCATGTCCTGCCAGTTCACCTGCAGCGGCGGCGTTACCTTGCTCAGCACGCGGCCATCCTCGGCGACGCGCCAATACGAGGCGTAGCTGATCAAGGCGCGGCTGGCGAGCATGCCGGCCAACTGGTGTTCGAGCTTGGCCGGATGCCACCAATCGTCCGCATCGAGGAAGGATACGTAATCGCCACGTGCGGCGGCGATGCCTGCGTTGCGTGCGGCGGCGACACCGCCGTTGCGCGGTTGCCGAAGCACGCGCACTCGCGCATCGAACGTCGCATACGCATCGAGCATGCCGGGCGAGCGATCGCTGGAACCGTCGTCGATGGCGATCAATTCCAGTCGGGAATGGCTTTGCGCCAGCACCGAATTGATCGCCCGCGGCAACCAGCCTTCGGCGTTGTACACCGGCATGATCACGCTGACGAGGTCGTTGCTCATGCGCGTTGCGCTTCGCTGGCGACCAGCACGCCCGGGCGCGGCAATTCGTAGTCGCGATAATCGTGCGGATTGCCGCTCAAGCCCGCCTCCGCGGCCTTGATGATGTTGTAGACCTCGCGCGCGGTGACGTAATGCAGCACGTAGCACTTGCCGTCGTTGTAGTTCGCTTCCAGATAGTGGTGCATGCGGTCGGTGGCGTCGCCCAGCAGCGTGTCCATATCGCGCTCTTGCGTGCCGTGCGTGTGGATCTTTACGAACACCCATTCGGGGCGTCCCTCGACGTGCACGCCGGTGTCGATCCATGCGTCGATCCGGTCCGGCGTGGGCGGGCAGGCGTGGCGGATGTCGGCGTTCTCGATGCGCGGGATGAGCCCCAAGCGCCGGTTGCGCCAGTTCAAACCGAGCGGTCCTTGCACGATCATCAGGTCGCCGCTGGGCTTGCCGCCGACACGCACCGGCTCGCCGGTGTCGTGCGATTTGGGCTTGGCGGGGTCGTCCGTGGCGTAGTAGATCGCGTTGATCATGCGCGTCTGGGTTTCGCTGGGCGCGGAGGGCAGGGTGAAGTCGGCGTAGCAGCCCAGTTCGCGCAGCAGGATCAGTTCATTGTTGATGCCGCACCAACGTCCGTCGGCGCGGGAGTTGTCCAGGCACCAGTTGCCGTGGATAAAGGCGAAACGCAACTGGCCCGTTTTGGGATCGCGCGGCAAGGCGTTGTGCCGTTCGTGCAACACGCGGTTGAAGCGGTCGATGGTGGCGCGGAAGTTGTCGGGCGTGTCGTTGTCGTGATGCAGATGCACCTCGATTTCGCCGAAGCCGTCCGCGCACAGCGACGCCAGCTTGTGCAGGTGTTCTTCCAGGTATTCCTCTTCGGGATAGAAGAACGTGTGCTGCGGCGGCCGTCCGTCGGCGTCACGATGGGTGTTGGTCAGCTTGCGGTAATCGCGGCACCAGCGATCCACGCGGGTGCGCTGCGTCGCCAGGTCGGCCTTGCCCCAGGCCGGCTCGAAGTGATCGACGAAGCAGAACATCACATGGACCGGCTTGCCGGTCACACGCGGTGGTTTGCGGCGCAGATAACTGCCGAGCCAGATCTGCATCCGGCGCGCGCGTATGGCCAGCGTGGTGGCAATCGCCAGCATCAGCAGCAAGGCGAGTGCGACCAACAGCGCGATCGTCCACATCAGTGCGCTCCTTCGAGCATGCCTGGTTCAGCGACCACGGCATGGCCGCTGGGCAAAAGGGTAAGCAACTGCTCCGCGTTGTTGCGCCATTGCCGCTCGCGCTGGATATAGCGGCGCGCGGCGTCGCCCACTCGCCGGTGCTCATCTCGCTGCGTGGCCAGATCCAGCACGCGCTGCACGCAGGCATCGATCTCGCCGCGCGCAAACAGCCAGCCGGTTTCGCCATCGCGGATCACCTCGGCCACCGGCGCGTAGTCGGGCGCGACCACGGCGACGCCCATGCCCATCAGTTCGAACAGTTTCATGGGTGAACCGTAGTGATTGGAGTTGGGCAGCACGGCGTAATCCATGCAGGCGATCCAGCTGGCGATATCCTCGTGCGCCACCCGGCCAGGCAGCAGCACGCGGTTGGACAAGCCACGCTCGGCGACCAGCGCGCGTACCGCCGGCAAGGTCTTTCCATCCCCGACAAACACCAGCGCCAGTTGCGGCGCTTCAGACAGGCGCGCGGCGATGGCTCCGACAAAGGCGTCCACGCCATGCCAGTGCGCGAACACACCGATATGGCCGCACACGATGCGATCGGCCAGGCCACGCGCCTTGCGCAACGCCTCGGCGTCGAAGCGCGCAGGATCGAAGCGGGACAGGTCGACCGCATTGGGCGACACCACCGATGGTGCGATCCGGCCATAAGCGGCCTGCGCCTGGTCGCGGAAATAGCTGGAGATAAATACCAGCCCGGTGCAGCGGCGCAGGCACCAGCCTTCGATGCGCCGCGCCAGGCTTTTCAAGCGCAATGGCCGCACGCGCTCGACCAGCGCCGAATCGTTGATCTCCAGCACCAGCGGAATGCCGCGTCGCTGCGCCAGCCACACCGTGGCGCATAGAAACAGCGAATAGCGCTCGTAGATCAGCTGCGGCCGTTGCCGGCGGATCGCGGCGCCGACGCGGAACAGGGTGACCAGGTTGTAGCCCAGCTCCAGGCATTCGAACAATACGCCCGGCAGGTGCGTGATGGCGGCGGCGATGCGGCTGCGCTTGGAACTGCCCTGCGCAGTCGATTCGTGTTCCGGATCGGCGCCGGGAAACGACAGGATCGATACGTGGTGTCCCAGTGCGCGCAAGGCATGCACGATGCCGCGGATATGCACGCCTTCTACGTGACGCCCGCGCGTGCGATGGTGATACAGGATGTTCATCGCGTCTCCTGCGGCAACGCGCGAAACGCGTAGCCGTCGCGCAGCCATTCCGGCAGCAGCACGGTGAGCGCATCGCGCGCGCGATCGCTGTCGTCGTGCATCAGTACGATATCGCCGGGCGAGGGCGGATCGGCGCGCAACCGGTCCACCATCACGCGGGTAGGGTGGTCCTGGTAATCGAGGCTGTCGTACGACCAATAGACAAAGCTGCGCCGATGCACGGCGAAATAGCACAACAGATCCGCACCCACGTAACCGTGCGGCGGGCGCATGCGATGGTGCAGGCGCCCGTCGAAGGCGCTCAGCAAGGCATCGGTGCTGTGGATCTCGTTGAGCTTCTTGCGCGTGGTCATGCGCTTGAACGACCAGTGGCTATAGGAGTGATTGCCCACCATGTGCCCTTCGGCGACGATGCGCTCCACCAGCTTGGGATGGCGCTCGATCTTCTGGCCCACCAGGAAAAAACTCGCCTTCACGCCGTGCGTGGCGAGCAGATCGAGCAATGGCGGCGTATGCGTCGGATCGGGGCCGTCGTCGAAGGTGAGGTAGCGGATGTTGTCGCGAGAGGCGCCCTTGGTCTGCACCAGCGCATCCGGAAACAAGCTCAGCCAATGATGTTTTTTTGGTCTCATATTCATGCGGATGCCCCTGCAGCGGCTGACGACTCCACGGCGGCGTGCAGGATGGCGTCGAGTTGGCGGATGTTGTCTTCCCAGCGAAAGCCGCGGGCGTGCGCGGCGATGCGCTTGTGGTTCCAGCGGCGTGCACTGGCGTCGATCAATGCGGTCGATAGCGCCAATCGCACGCGCGGCGGCACCAGGATGCCGGCGTAATGCGGCACCACTTCCGGAATGCCGCCGACGTGGGTGGCGACCACCGGCGTGCCGCAGGCCATCGCTTCCAGCACCACGTTCGGCACGCCTTCATTATGGCTGGGCAGGCACAGCAGATCGGCGGAGCGGAACCAGTCGCCCAGTTCGTCATGCGCGACCGCGCCGGCCAATTCGACGTGATCGAGGCAACCCAGCGCCTTGGCCCGTTCGAGCAACGGGGTGCGAGCGGGGCCGGCGCCGACATAGATCAGGCGCGCCAGGGGCTGCTTGGCGAGCAAGGCCGGAAACGCTTCGAGCAAGTCGAGGCAACCCTTGGAGGGCTTCAGGTTGCCCACATACAACAGCAACGGCGAATACGTGGAAAGGCCCAGCTTCGCGCGCGATGCGGCCCGCGTTTCGGGACGGAAGATGGATGCATCGACGCCGTTGTAAAGCACGTGCACATTGGCCGGCTGCGTGCCCAATCCGATCGCCTTGATCGCCAGTGCGCGGCTGACCGCGACCACGCTCGCCGCGCCTTTCAGCGCCGAGCGGATCTGCGGGCGCTGCAGCAGGTGATTGGCCTGCACGTTGAGATCGCTGCCATGCACCTTCACCACATAGGGAATGCGCAACCAGCGCGCCAGCCAGCCCACGGCGGCGCCATCGGGATAGGCCCAGCTGACCACCATGCAATCGTAGTGCGCCTGTCGTATCTGACGACCGCGCTGCCACAGCAGCGACAACAGCCAGCAGAACGCGTGCAGCGAGCGGCCGATGCGCGGCAGAAACACGAACACGAAATAATCGGTGCGCAGATTGCTTGCGTTCACTTCGCCTTTGCGCTCGCCGAGCCGCTCGCGAAAGTCGATCGCGGTGAGCACGTCCACTTCGTGCAGTTGCCCCAGGCGTTCGAACTGCTGGCGATTGAAGGCCCCGCGTAGCGGATCCCAAGGTGTTGGAAAGAGGTTGGTGAGGATCAGCACTTTCATGGCGTCTTGCCGCCTTCATAAAGTTGCGCGTAGCGCATCGCCATCGTTTCCAGTGAGCCGTAACGCTCCACCCAGGCGCGCGCCGCCTGGCCCAGGGCCGTGGCGCGCTGCGGATTGCGCAACAGCACCAGCATCGCTTGCGCCAAGGCATCCGGATTGCCTGCCGGCACCAGGCAGCCGTTGACGCCGTCACGCACGATCTCGCCATTGCCGCCGACCTGGGTGGCGACGATGGGCAACGCCACGGCGCTCGCTTCCAGCAAGGCCATCGAATAGCCCTCGCTGAGCGAGGGCAGCACGAACATGTCCAGGCCTTGCAGCAAATCGCGCACGTCGCTGCGGTCGCCGAGGAAATGCACGCTATCGGCCACGCCTGCGTCGATGGCGCCTTGCTGCAGCGATGCGCGGAGCTCGCCATCGCCGATCAGCACCAGCGCCGTGTCGGCATGCTGTTCGTGCACCTGCCTGAAGGCGCGGATCAGGCCAAGCTGGTCCTTGGTCCAGTTCAAGCGTCCGACCGTGCCGATGATGCGGGTGTTCTCGGGCAAATTGAGTTGGTGCGCGATGCGCTCGTGCGCGCGCGGCGAAGCCGTCTGGAACGCATCCACATGGATGCCGTTCGGCACCACGCGCGCTTTTGCGGACGGAACGATGCCGCGTTGAATGGCGTCGTTACGCGCCGCCTCACAGACGGTCACCACCGTATCGGTGCGGATCAGCGCACGCCGGTACAGCCACTCGCGCCGGCGCGCGCGACGATTGACGCCCATGCCGTGCCGCGTATTGATCACCTGCCGCACGGGCAGGCCACAGGTGGCGAGCACCGCCTGGTAATGCGCGACCGCATTATGGGTGTGCAATACCTCGGTGGCGTGGTCGCCTACCATGCGGCGGGCGCGCGCCAGCGCGGTCAGGTCCAGGCCATCGCGCTTGCCGCAGGCGGTCACCGCGATACCCAGTTCGTCCAGCTCGTGCGCCAGGCTGCCGGAGGTGTACAGGCACACCACCTGGCAACGATGGCCCTGGCGATGCTGATACTTCACCAGCTCCAGCACCATGCGCTCGAGGCCGCCGCGATCCAGGCTTTCGACGAAGTGGGTGATGTTCACGGCGCCAGCTCCGATACCGTGACGCGGCGTTTTCCGCTACGGGTGAGCGGAATATCGTCCACGAAGTGGCAATGGAGCTGAACGCTGTCGCCAAGCACCTTGTCGACCTCGCGCTGGATGTATGCGAGCGACGCGTCGTCGAAGCCGGCGCCGCGCACGATGGAAAGATCGAGCCGATCGAGCTGGCGCTGTACCAGTTGAAAGCGCTGCAAGCCTGGCACGTCCTTGAGCATGTGCGGGAAAAATTCGCCGGGCAGAACATGCCCGCCCCGCGTGCGAATCGCATCCAGCACGCGGCCATCGACACGGTCGAGCAGCGGCAAGCCGCGTCCGCACGCGCAACGCTGGGTGGACGCCGTCGCCATGTCGCCGTTGGCGTAGCGCACGAACGGCATGCCGTAGTTGAAAAGGTCGGTGATGATCACCTCGCCGGTGGTGCAATTGCGGGCGGCGCCATCGGGTATGCGCAGCTCCACCGCCAGGTGGTCGCTGTTGACGTGCAGGCCGTGGCGTTGCTCGCATTCGGCGGCGATCAGCATGAATTCGCGGCAGCCATAGGTGTTGAACGCCGGCGCGCCGAACGCCTGCTGGATCGCATCGCGCTGGAAGGCGTGCATCGCCTCGGCGCCACCGATGATGGCTTGCGGCTGCCACACCTTGCGGCCGCAAGCGAGCAGCCATTGCGACAACTGCATCAATGGCCCGACATAGGCGACGATGATGTCCGGCCGGTAGCGGTCGATCGCATCGGCGTACTCGGCCATGTTCGCTTCGGTCATCCTGAAGCTGTTGAGTACGCGGCGCGCAAAGACGGCGTTGTAGAGGCGATCCTTCAGCTGATGCGCGCGGGTGGGATCGCCGACCGCGCCGCCCCACAGGAACAGCGTGCGGCGTCCCATGCGCGAACCGGCCCATTCGTAGCCGCGCCACATCACGGCGGTGCGGCGGTCGTTGCTTTCGCGCGTAAAGCCGAAGCGCATCGGCTCGCCGGTGGATCCGCCGGTGGCCTTGTACAACAGGCGATCGCGCCAGGAATCGGCCTTGAACTCATCGAAATGCTCGCGGATCTCGGCCTTGGTCAGGATCGGCAGGCGTGCGTAGTCGTCGAGATTGCGGATGTCGCCAGGTGCAAGGCCCAGTTCACCCCAGCGCCGGCGGTAGTAGGGCACTTCGCGATAGCAATGCTCGAGCAGGCGTTGCAGTCGTTCCCATTGCAATGCTGCGATCCGTTCCGGTGCCAGCCACTGGTCGCGCCGATACGCATCGAGATAAGCGAGTGTGCGGCGACGGCGCAGGCCCGTTTCGTAAGCCGGAAACAGCACGCGCCGGAAAGCCGCTTCATACAGGCCGCTCATGTGGATACCCGCAACAGCACGGCGACCAGCACGAAGAACCCGACGATGCTGCCGGCGGAGGCCGAAAACCACAGCCACCCGTTGCTCGCCAGCTTGAACAGCCGCAACCCAGGAAAGCGTTGCCGCGCGCTGACGTAGTAGCCCGCCACCATCGCGGCCACCAGATACATCACCACCGTATAGCTGCGGCTCAAGAAAAACGCAGCCGCAAACAGCCCGCACAGCGACAGCAGCAAGGTCAGCGCCATGCGTTGTTCGCCTTGCCAGGCCTTGGCGCGCGCCGGATCGTCCAGGGCTACCGGCTTATGGCGCAGCACGGTCAGCATCATCCAGAAGCCGTAGCCGACAAACGCCAGCCACAGCATGTAGCCGACAAAGCCCGTCTCGGCCAGCACCAGCACGAAGGAGTTGTGCGCGGTCAGGTCGTTGTACTCGGTGAAATTGCCGGCGCCGACGCCAAACACCGGATGGGACAGGAACATGTGCAGGCCTTCGTACCACGCATCCACGCGGCCGAATGCCGATTCCTCATCCGGATCCAACTCCTGCATGCGCGAGGAAAGCAGCTTCATGCAGGCCAGGCCGACCACGCCCAGCGTGCCGGCGGTAATAAAGCCGCGCCGATACCAGACATACACGCCCGCCACCACCAGCACCGCCAGCAGCGCGCCGCGCGAATTGGTGAGATAGGTGCCGTAGCACAGCAAGCCGGCGCAAGTGAGCCAGAACAGGCGCGTCAGCATACCGCCCAGCGTGCTGAGAAACGCCGCCATCGGAATGGTGGTGGCGAACAGCAGGCCCAGGTCGTTCGGGTCGTTGAATATGCCGACATATTGAATGCGTCCGTCTTCGGAAATCGGCACACCGGTCCAGCCCACGCCGTTGCGGGCTTGCCCGATGCCATGTATCGCCAGCACCACCGAACACAACACGAACACGGCCATGGTGATCTTTACGCGTTGCTGCGTATGGCAGGCGGTGGCGAGTACGAAGAAGGCGATCGCGATCGGGCCGAATTTCTCCAATTGATCGAGCGCGCCGCCAACCCAGCCGTTCACCACCACCGAGATCATCAGCACCAGCAGAAAGACCGGCATGATGATGAACTGCGGCGCTGCAAAGGTCTTGGCATTGGAAGCCAGCCAGCACAGAAACGCTGCGACCAGCACCACCGGCAGGATCGGTATGCCGGTAAAGGCCGCCATGTATTCCTGCGGCCGGATGATGGTCAGCACCAGATAGGTAAGAATCAGCGGAAACATCAGGCGGGCACCTGCTCGGGCGCCGGCCCATAGTGGACGGTCGGGTAACTGACCAGGCTCGGCAAGGCCAGCATGGCGGCGAACCAGCCCGGCCCCATCATGCGTTCGACCGGAAGGCGGAACAGGGTGTAGCGGTTCGAGGCTGGATGCGGATTGGTACCGCAGATGTAGCAGACCGCCAGCTCGAAGCCGGCATCGCGCGTGGCATGCATCACGCCTTCGTCGAACGCGCGATCGCCGCCCACCGGGTAGGACATCAAGGTAGCGGGAGCGCCGAGCTCGTGATCCAGCGTCGCCTTGGATTGGCGCACTTCCTCCACCATCCGCTCCGGCGAGAGCTTGGCCAGCATGCGGTGGTGCACGCCGTGCGAGCCGATCTCGAAACCCGCGGCGTGCATCTCGCGCATCTGGTCCCAGGTCATCGGGCGGCATGCCTCGGGCCGCACGTTGCTCGGCATCTGCCACTCCTTTTCCAGTCGCGCGATCATCGCTTCCTGCTGGATCGCACCGATGCTTTTCATGTTCTTGAGCACCGTGCCTGCAAGCGAGCGCCGCAGGTTGCGATCGTGCGGCAGGGGCACGTCCATGCCGATTTCCGGCAGCACCAGCCGCGGCGCATGGGTGAGCAGGATCATGTGCACCAGCCAGTCGTAGCCGTACGGCTTGCCGGTGTCGATATGGCCGGTGGAAACGAAGAACGTGGCCGGAATACCCAGCTCGCGCAAAATGGGGTAGGCGATGCGGTAGTTGTCGTCGTAGCCGTCGTCGAAGGTGATCGCCACCGCATCGGCCGGCAGCGCGGTGCCCTGGTCCATCGCCGCGACGACATCGCCCAGGCGCACCGGGGTGAAGTGCCGTTTCACGTGCAGCATCTGCGCGCGGAAGCGCTCCGGCGTGGTGCTGATCAATTCCAGATCGAAGTCGAACGTGGCCGGATCGGGCAGCGGCATTACCCGGTGATAGGCCAGGATGCGCAGATCACGCTGCCACCATGAGCGTACGCGTTGCAGCGGCTGCAAGGCGCCGGTGCTGTAGCACAGTTCGGCCACCCGCCCGCGGATGCCGGATGCCCTGCCGTGACCGTCTTGCTGAGTCAGCATGGTGGAGTCCTCAGTGTTGGGTGTGCTGGGGTTGCTTGGGCTTTAGCGTGCAGCTCGATCGGCTCGCTGCGATCGCACCCCACCCTGACCCTCCCCTGCAAGCAGGGGAGGGAACTGCTTTTCGCAGTGACCGGGATGTCTGCTTCGCTGCAGGGCAATTGGGTGTGCACATATCAGCGGCGCCCGAACAAACGGCCCAGCAATGAGCCGGATTTGGCGGGCGGTGGTGGCATGGCTGCGCTTTCGGACAAGCCCGCAGCCAGCGTACCCAGCGTGCCGTTGGCGATGTCCAACAGGTTCAGCGACAGGCCGGTCGTGCGCTGCACGCGCGCCGCCATGTCGACCGCCATCAACGAGTGGCCGCCGATGTCGAAGAAGTTGTCGCTGGTGCGGACGCGGGCAATGCCCAGCAGTTCTTTCCATAGCGATGCCAGCAACTGTTCGTTGGCGGTTTTCGGTTGCAGGATATCGTCGACATCCTCATCGCTCGACGATTCAGCCGGCAGTGGCAGTGCGGCGCTGTCCACCTGGCCGTTCGCCAGCAGAGGCAAGGCATCGAGCAGCACCAGATGCTGCGGTACCTCATGCGCGGGTAGCGCTTCGGCCAGCGCGGCGATCAGCTGGTTGACGTCGAGCGCATGCCCGGGCGCGGCGACGGCAAAAGCATCCAGATGCGCGCTGCCGGCCTGATTCATCCGCGCTACCGCCACGGCATGCGCCACGCCCGGCTGGCTGAGCAATTCCGCTTCGACGGTTGCCAGGTCGACATCGCGGCCATGGATATGCTCGCGGCGATCGGTGCGGCCCATTTCCTGGATATTGCCGCTTACCAGCCAGCGCCCGCGACGGTGCGTGCGTTGCAGGCGCAAATCCGTCGATACCAGCGCGTTCCGCACCGGACGATCGCCATGCGCCATCGCGCGCGTACCGAACGGGTGGCTGAGCGACGCGCCGCCGACGTGGATCTCGCCGATGGCGCCAATGGGGCAGGGCTGTTGCTGGTCGTCGAGGATCCACACCGCGGTATTGGCGAGTGGTCGGCCGCTGTGCAGGCTTTCGGCGGGCCGTTCGATACGGCCACAGCTCGCGACCAGGGCGCCATCGGCGCAACCCGATACCTGCCAGGCGCAGGCGCAGCGTTCGGCCATCTTTACGGCCAGCTCGGGCGTCGGCCGGCCGCCGATGTAGACGGCCTTGATCGCCATGGCATCCGTTTCGTTGGCGCAAAGCATGGCGTGCCAGGCGCCGGGTGCGGCGAACATCACGCTGGCCTGATGGTTCCGCGCCAGCCTGGCCAGTGCTTCGCCATCGCGTGCCTCGCTTTGGCCGGCAAGAACCAGTTCGGCGCCGAGCGCTATCGGCAGCAGGTGTTCGACGATGGCGTCGCTGGTCGCTGGCGCGGCGGTTGCCAGGATGCGATCGTCCGGCGACAAGCCGAGCGATTCGATCAGCCCTTGCAGCGCATTGGCGATGGCGCGATGCGTAAATGCCGCGCCGCGCGGGCGGCCGTCAAGGCCGGGTCCGTAGACGACGATTGCTGCGCAGTCACCAGCATTTTCGTTTGTTACGGAAATGCGCTCGCTGGCGGCGCCGACGATTTCGACCGTGTCCGCATCGAGCCACAGGGCTTGCGCGCGTGGCCACTGCAGCATGGTTTCAAGAGCGCTATCGCCGACCAGAAGGTCGATGCCGGCATCCGTGATGATGTCCTTCAGGCGTGCGGCCGGATCGGTGGGGTCGAGCAACACGCAGATGCTGCCGGCCTTGAGAATGCCCAGCATCCCGGCCAGGCGATGGATACCCGGCTCCGCACCCAGGCCGACGATTGCGCCGGCATCCGCACCTCGCGCACGCAGGCAATGGGCAATGCGGTTGGCGCGTTGCTCGATTTCGCCATAGTGCATGCCCCAGCTGCCGAAGGTCAGCGCGGTCTTTTCAGGCGTGCGATCGACCTGTTGCTCGAACATGGCGGGGACGCTGTCCGGCAAGCTCAGCGGTGCCGTTGTTGCATTCCAGGCTTGCTCCTGCGCCAATTCGGCCTCACCGATAGCGGTGAGCGTGCGGATGGCTTGCTGCGGGTCTGCGCTGACGCGCGCCATCATCGCCACGTAGCGATCGCGCAACAGGCGCGCCGTGTCGGCTTGCAGGATGTCGGCGTTATAGGTGACGCCGCCGACCATGCCGGTGTTGCTTTCCAGGAACCACAGGCCGAGGTCTTCGGTGGCGCCGCTCTGGAACAACAGGATATGTTCGTGCGCGAGGCCACCCCAATCGACGATGCGCTGGCGTGCATCCTGGAACGAGAACAGCGCTTGGTAGAGCACCGCGCCGCTGCCGGCGCCCACGCGCAACTCCCGCTGCAGGTATTCGAGTGGTACGTCGGGGTGGCCGAAGCTTTCGATCGCCGCGCATTTTACGTAACGAACGAAATCGATGAACGACAACGCCGTATCCACGGTGAGATGCAGCGGCAGCAGGTTGTTGAAATACCCCATCACCGATTCGACTTCCGTGTGGTTGCGCGCGCGCACCGGCGTGCCGACCACCAGGTCGCGTTCGCCGGACATGCCGCAGAGCAGCGCGTAATACAGCGCCAGCAAAGTCATGTTGAGCGTGGCATCCGCAGCCCGCGCGACGTCGTGCATCGCGTCAGTCGCCTCCTTCGGCACGCGTATCCACTCGGTGCGGCCGATGCCGGACATGCCCGGCCGCCGCGGCTGATCGGTCGGCAGTGCGCGGATATCCGCCATCTTCGCCAGCCGCTCGCGCCAGAAGGCGAGCTGCGCCTGGAACTGCGGCCCTTCCAGCCATTGCGTGTGCCAGGCGGCGAAATCGCCGTAGCTGACCGGCAACGGCGATAAGGGCGACGGCGCGTTCTCGACAAAGGCGCGGTACAGCGACGACAGCTCGGCATACAGGATGTCGAACGACCAGCCATCCCAGATGATGTGATGGGGCATGAAGAAAAACACGTGGTCGTCCTCGCCCAGGCGGAACATGCGCGCACTGAACAGCGGCGCCTGGGTGAGATCGAACGGCGTGTCGGTCAGCGCCTGCAGACGTTTCATCAGCGCGGCTTCGCGCTCGCTTTCCGGCAGGCCAGCAAGGTCCTCGGCCGGAAACAGGCGCACTTCCAGGTCGGGCGCGACGAATTGCTCCATCTCCTGACCATTGCGGCGGAACGCCGTGCGCAGGATCGGCTGGCGCTGCATCAAGGCTTGCAGCGCAAGCTGGAAGGCGGTTTCGTCCAGGTGACCGCGCAGGCGATGCGCGGAGGGCGCGTTGTAGGTGACGCGGCCGGGTTGCAGTTCTTCCAGCGACCACAGGCGGCTTTGCATCAGCGACAACGGTGCGCGACTCTGATCTGCGCGCCGCGCAATCGGCTGGATGGCTGGTGCGTCGCCGCTGTCCACCTGAGCACGGATCGCCTTGGCCAGTTCGGCGATGGTGGGCGCATCGAACAAGGTGCGGAACGACAGGGCAATGCCGAACTCGCGATTAAGGCGCGCGGTAAGCTGCGCCGCCAGCAGGGAGTGACCACCGAGGGCGAAAAAATCGTCGCGCACGTCGAGATCCGGCAGCGACAGCACGCTTTCCATCGCCGCCGCCACCCGGCGTTCGTCCTCGTTGCGCGGCGCAATACGCGCTGTTTCCGATGCGACCGAATGGATTTGCGGCGCGGGCAAGGCCTTGCGATCGGTCTTGCCGTTCGGCAGCAATGGAATCGCATCGAGCGGGATGATGTGCTGCGGCAGCATGTAGTCCGGCAGATGGCGCTTGAGCGCATCGCGCAGCGCCGCTTCGTCGAATTGGGCCTGTTCGCGCATCACCACGTAGGCCACCAGCCGCACATCGCCGGGCCGATCCTCGCGCGCGACCACCACCGCGCGATCCACTTCGGGCACGTCGGCCAGCACGGCCTCGATCTCGCCCAGTTCGATGCGATAGCCGCGCACTTTCACTTGGAAATCCAGCCTTCCCAGGTGTTCGAGCTGGCCATTCGCCAGCCAGCGCCCGCGATCGCCGGTGCGATACATGCGCGCATCGCTCCGTTGCGCGAACGGGTCGGGCAGGAAACGTTCCGCGTCGAGTTCCGGACGATTCAAATAGCCCAGCGTGACGCCGGCGCCGCCGATATAAATTTCGCCCGGCACGCCCAGCGGGCAGGGCGCGCGGCGTTCATCCAGGATATGCACCTGCGTATTGGCGACTGGCCGCCCGATATAAATGCCCGAGCGCGGCTGGACGACGCGCCAGTAAGTGGAATACACAGTGGTCTCGGTGGGGCCGTAGCCGTTCCACACTTCGCCGCAGCGTTGCAGCAGCGCTTCGGCCAGGTCGACCGCCAGCGGCTCGCCGCCGGACACCGCGCGAAAACCTTCGCGTCCGTTCCAGCCCGCCTCGATCAGGATGCGCCAGCCCGAAGGGGTGGCCTGCATCATGCTCGCCTCGCTTTGCTCGACCAGCTTGCGCAAGGCCGCGCCATCACGCACGTCGTCACGATCGGCAATCACCACTTCGGCGCCGACGCTCAACGGCAGCATCAGTTCCATAAAGGCGATATCGAACGACAGCGTGGTCACCGCAACCAGCCGGTCCTGTTCACCGATACCCGGCACGCACTGCATGCTGGTCAGGAAATTCGAGGTGCTGCGATGAGGCACGCGCACACCTTTGGGCCGGCCGGTCGAGCCGGAGGTGAAGATCACGTAGGCCACCGAATCGGGCGCAGCCGCTGCATCGTCACGCGGCAGGCGCGTGGCGAAGGCCAGTTCGATCGCCGCGGCATCGCGCTTCAGCGAGAGCACACGCAAGGACGGCAGGTGTTCGAATGCCGATGGCGTCGCATCGTCCACGATCAGCGCCGCCAGCGCGGCATCCTCGGCCATAAAGGCCAGGCGATCAGCCGGGAACTGCGGATCGAGCGGCACATAGCCCGCGCCGCTCTTCAGCACCGCAAGTACGGCCGCCAGCATGTCCACCGTGCGTGCCAGCGCAATGCCGACCAGTTGGCCACGAGCCACGCCGCGATCACGTAAGACGTGCGCGATCTGATTGGCGCGCGCTTCCAACTGGGCGTAGCACAGGTGCCTGGCGCCATGGCGTACCGCGGCGTTATGCGGCACGCGGTCAACCTGCCGTTCGAAATACTCGTGGGCGAGCTGCTGTTCCGGATACGGCGTGCTGGCGGGCTGCAAGGCCGCGCTATCGCGCAGTGCCGCTTCGGACAGCAGGCCGAGTTCCTGCACGGCCGTCTCAGCATTTGCGACCGCACTGCGTAGCAGCGTTTCGTACGCATCGAGCCAACTACGGATGGTTTCGGCGCGGAACAGGTCGCTGTTGTACTGGCATTCCAGCCGCAGGCCGTCGCTGACCTGTACCGCGTTGACGAACAGCTCGAAATTCTCGAACGCGCGCGCATTGCCGGTAAATTCAAAACGCAGGCCCGGAAAGGTAATGGTGCGTTCGTCCAGCGCCTGATCCAGGTTGAACAGCACGCTGACCAGCGGCAGCCGGCCCGGGTCGCGCGGCATCGCCAGGCGCGCGAGCAGGCTGCCGAGCGTGTATTGGCGGTGCTCGAACGCATCGAGCAGGTCGCTGCGCAGTCGGTCGAGCACGCTGCCGAACGAGGCCTGGCCGTCGATCGCTGTGCGCAAGGGCAAGACGTTGACGCAATGGCCGACCAGGTTGTGCTGACCGTCGACCGCCTGTCCGGCACTGGGAATGCCGATCACGATATCGTCCTGGCCGGTGAGGCGATACAGCAGGGCGCTGAAGGCGGCCAGCAGCGTCGCGTAGAAGCTCGCGCCACGCTTGGCGCCCATGCGCTTGATGTCCGCGATCAGCGCGGCATCAAGCATGCGATCCTCGCGTTGCGAGGCGAAGCTGCGATGACGGCGGCGCGCGCTGTCGGTGGGCAGGTCCAGCGATGGCGGTTCGCCGCTGAAGCGGCTCAACCAATACTGTTCGTCATCGCGGCCGTTTGCGGTTTCTGCGCGCGTCGTTTCGGCGATGGCGTAATCGGTAAAGGCGTCTACTACTGCCGGCCCTTCGCCCTGGCCCAGCTGTTGGGCATACAGCGCAGCCAGGTCACGCACGATCACGCCGAACGACCAGCCATCGCAAACGATGTGATGGGCGGTAAAGATCAGCAGATGGTCGTTCGGGCCAAGCCGCAGCAACTGCGCGCGTACCAGCGGCCCATGTTCCAGGTCGAACGGCGTTCCGACGGCCAACCCGAGCGTAGCGTTCACGTATTCCGCACGCGCGGCTTCATCCAGCGCGGACAGGTCGTGCCAGGCGCAGTCCAGTTGCACATAGGCGGAAATGCAAAGCTCGTTGCCATCCGCACTGAAGGTGGCGCGCAATGCCTCGTGCCGATCGATCATGCCATGCAGCGCGACTTCCAGCGCCGCCACGTTGAGCTCGCCGGACAGCCGGATCGACACCGACTCGTTATAGGCGAGCGAGGCATCCTCTTCGAGCTTCGCGGCCAGCCATATTTCCCGCTGCGATGCCGTTGCCGGCACCACGCGCGCAAGCGCGGCATCGGCAAACGGGTCGTAGTCGACCGCGGTGGAAACGACATTCACTTCGCTGCTATTCATCGCGTGGTCCCTCATGCGCTGAGTTTCATGAACTTGCCAGGCACGTCCGGATTGGGCACGAACCAGGTGGGCTTGCCTTCCTCATCCTTGCCCAGGCGCGCGCCGACGACGGGCGGCCGGCTGGCGTCCAGCGGAAGGGCTTCGATCTTCTTGCGGCGGGGCAGGAATTCGGCTTCCTGCAGTTCGAGCACGGAGTCCTTGAAGGCCTTGGCGATCGCCATGAAATCCGCTTCGCCGTGCGCGGTGGTGAAGAAGCAGGGGAAGTTGTCCAGGATATGGATGCCGCGGCTGCGCATCATTGCGAATAGCAGGTCCTGCAGTGGATGGTCTTCCAGGAAGTTGGTCTTCCACACCGAGGCGAAGTGCGTCACCTTGATCGGTGCGCCCACCTCTGCGCAGAACGCATTCAATTCATCGGCCAGCGCGGTCGTGCGGGCGTTGAGCTTTTCCTGCAATGTTGGGCCCGATGTCTTGAGATGATCGAGCACCGCATGCGCGGCGGCAAGCGCGAGCGGATGACGCACGAAGGTGCCCGCGAAGTAGGTGACACCCACTGTGGGAATCGACGCATCGCCGAACTGCCAGCCGCCGCCGTCGAGCGCATCCATGTACTTGCGCTTGCCGGCGATCACGCCGATCGGAAAGCCGCCGCCGACCACCTTGCCGTAGGAGGCCAGGTCCGCATCGATGCCGAGCACTTCTTGCGCGCCACGCGGATGCGAGCGGAAACCGGTGACCACTTCGTCGAAGATCAGCAAGGCGCCGGCATCGCTGGTGATGGCGCGCAGCTCCTGCAGGAATTCGCGCGGCTGGAAGTCGGGGCGGCGGCTCTGCACCGGCTCGACCAGCACGGCGGCGATCGATGCGGCGCGCTCGCGGATGATCGCCAGCGATTCGGGCGTGCCGTAGTCGAGCACCAGCACGTGTTCGGAGGTATTGCGCAAAATGCCCGGCGCGGCCGGCACCGAGCGCAGCTTCTTGGTGCCGCGCACGATCACCTCATCGAAGATGCCGTGATACGAGCCGGTAAAGATCACCAGCGTATCGCGCCCGGTGACGGTGCGCGCCACGCGCACGGTTCCCATCACCGCTTCGGAGCCGGTATTGCATAAGGCCGCGCGATCGAAGCCGGTAAGCTCGCAAACCTGTTTCGCCACCACGCCGGCCAGCGGATGCTGTGGGCCGATTTCGTAGCCTAGATCGAGTTGCTTGCGCACCGCATCCAGCACGAAATCCGGCTGCCAGCCGAACAGGTTCATGCCGAAGCCGTTCAGCGCATCGACGTATTCGTTGCCATCCAGGTCCCATACCTTCGAGCCCTTCGAGCGCTCGATCACGATCTGGTAGATGATTTCCTTCAGCAGTGGCCTGAAGCCGTTGACCACGCGGGGATCGGCCAGATGCGGGCGATGTTCCTCGGTGTATGCCTTCGAGCGCTGCGTGCGCTCGATATAGCGGCGCATGAATGCCTCCAGGCGCACGCGCTGGCGGCCGGTAAGTTCGGTGGCGCCGGAATGGATGCGCGCGATGGCGCCGAAAGCTTTCTTGACGTCGTAGGTGGTGTGCGCGAGTGCGGCTTCTTCGTCCTGCGTGGGCGCCTCTGTCGCAGGCGCGACCGGCTGCGTCGCAACGGGCGCCGGCGGCGCAACCGCCATCGCCGGCATAGCCGCAGGCGGACTGCCCGCCTGCGCGAGCAACGCCAGTTGCTGCTGCATGATCAGCATCTGCTGCTGGATCACGTCCTGGATCAGTCCACCATTGGCTGGCAGGGGCATGACGGATACCTGATTGGGTGTCGCGACCGGCGTGACGGCGACGGTGGCCTCGATCGCTGTGGTGGCTACTGCGGCTTCGGGCGGGAGCAGCCGATCGATATGCTGGGCAAGGCTGGCGAACGAGGAGTGTGATTCCATCAATTCGCGGAAGGTGATCTTCAGCGCAAAGGTCTTCTGCAACTGCAACGCCACCTGGGTCAGCGACAGGGAGTCGAGCCCGAGTTCGACGAAATGCGTGGCCGGATCGACATCGTCGAATTCGGTGCCGGCAACGTCTTCGAACAACGAGCGCAGTTGCGCGAGCAGGCGCGTGACGCGGGCGGAAGTGGCAGACGGGGCAGGGGCCATGGTGGCCTCCGGACTGACGTTGAGGGATGTGCTGGTCGCTGCGTTGGCATCAGCGCGCACGGGAAGCGGAACCACGTTCGATATCGTCGCCGTCGGCATGGCCGCGGTCGCCGCCGGCGCATCGATCCAATGGCGCTTGCGCTCGAACGGATAGGTCGGCAGGCGCACGCGATGCTTGCGTTGCCGGCGATCCTGCCGATCTACCGCAACGTGCACGCCGTACGACCACAACTGCCCGACCGCATCGAGCCAGGCGGCGCGTTCGTTCGATGGACTGTCGGCGAGCGTGGCCAGCACCAGCTTGCCGCGGCTTTGCGCATGTTGGCGCGCCAGCAGGCTGAGCGTGGTGCGCGGGCCCACTTCGAGCAGCGCGTGCTGCGGCTCGGCCAGCAAGGTTTGCAGCGCCGTCGAAAAACGCACGGTGCCGCGCAGGTGACGTGTCCAGTAGTCCGTCGAGGTCGCTTCGGCGTCGCTGAGCATGCCACCGGTCAGGGTCGAGGCAATCGGTATGCGTGGTGCGGAGAGTGCGATGCGTTCGACTTCCTGCCGGAAGGGCGCTAGCGCAGGATCCATCATCGACGAGTGGAATGCGTGCGAGGTATGCAGCAACCGGCAGGCGGCACCGGCCTGTTCGAGTTCTGCCTGGAACGCCTGGATCAGCGTCGTTTCGCCCGATACCACGCACGCATTGGGTGCGTTCTCGGCCGCGATCGACACAGTGGCCGGCAGGCGTGTGGCCAGTTGCGCGGCATCCAGGCGCACGGACAGCATCGAGCCGGCCGGCAGCGCCTGCATCAAACGGCCGCGCCGCGCGACCAGGCGTGCGCCGTCGGCAAGGCTCATCACGCCGGCGATCACCGCTGCAACGAACTCGCCCACGCTATGGCCGAGCATCGCCACGGGCGTCACGCCGTAGCTCATCCATAAGCGCGCCAGCGCGTATTCCATTGCGAAGATTGCCGGCTGGGTCAGTCCCGTTTCACGCAAGGCCTCGGCATCATCCGCAAACAATCGTTCGCGCAGATCGAAGCCGAGTTCGTCGCGAAGCACTGTTGCGCATTCGTCGAGCGCTGCGGCGAAAGCAGGTTCCTTTGCATAGAGTTCGCGTCCCATGCCGGCGTATTGCGAGCCTTGGCCGGGAAACATGAAGACGATGCCCGGGGCGGGATTGAGTGCGGTTTTGGCGCACGATGAGGTTGCCAGTTCCTGCAGTCGCTTGGCGGCATCGTCGATGCTGTCGGCAACGACGTGGGTGCGATGCGCAAAGACCTTTCGTCCCTTGCACAGGGTCCAGGCGATGTCGGCAAGCTGGGCGTCCGGTTGCGTTGCAAGATGTGCGCCCAGTTGTTTCACCGCACGGTGAAGCGCCGCCTCGCTGCGCGCGGAAAGTAGCAGTAATTGTGGGCCATCGGCGGCATCGGAAGGCTCGCGTTGCGGCGCCTCTTCCAGCACGACGTGCGCATTGGTGCCGCCGACGCCAAAAGAACTGACCCCTGCACGCAGCGGACCGCCGTCGAAGGTCCAGGCACGCAAGCTGTCATTGACGAAGAACAGTGATTGGCCGAGATCGAGCTTGGGATTGTTGGCGTGGAAGTTGATCGACGGCGGCAGGCGGCGTTCGGCCAGCGCCAGCGCCGTCTTGATCACCCCGGCCGCGCCGGCCGCCATCACCATATGCCCGACATTGCTCTTGAGCGAGCCGATCGCGCAGATGCCGCGTTCGTTTGTGCTTTGGCGAAACGCCTGGGACAGCCCCTCGATCTCGATCGGATCGCCCAGCGGCGTGGCGGTGCCATGCGTTTCCACATAGGAAATCGAGCTGGCTTCCACGCCGGCGTTGGCCAGCGCCATGGTGATCACCGCGGCTTGTCCTGCGCTGCTGGGCGCGGTGAAGCTGGCCTTGATGCCACCATCGTTATTGACCGCGACACCGCGGATCACCGCGTAGATCGGGTCGCCGTCGCGAAGCGCGTCGGACAGCCGTTTCATCAACACCACGGCGGCGCCATCGCTGAATACCGTGCCGCGCGCATCGGCATCGAAACTGCGCGTATGCCCATCGGGCGACAGCATCGAGCCTTCCTGCGACACATAACCACTGCGCGGCGGGCAGGCGATGGACGAGCCGCCGGCCAGCGCCATATCGCAATGACCGGCGCGCAAGGCATCGAACGCCTGGCACAGCGCAACCAGCGAGGTCGAGCATGCGGTGTTCATGCTGATCGCGGGGCCGGTAAGGTTGAGTTTGTGCGCGACGCGGGTGGCGAGATAATCCTTCTCGTTGGCCAGCATCACCTGGAACGCACCGAGCTTGTCGATGAGATCCGGCCGCGTGCTGACATGGCGCTGGAAATAGGTGGCGTTATGCATGCCGCCGAACACGCCCACCGGTACGTCGTGTTCATCGGGCACGTAGCCGCCGCGCTCCAGGCATTCCCAGCACAGTTCCAGGAAGATGCGCTGCTGCGGATCGGTCAGCTCCGCTTCGCGTGGGGACATGCCGAAGAACGCCGCGTCGAAGTTCTCCACGCCGTCGATGATGCCGCGTGCGGCAACGTAGGCCGGATCATTGCGTTGTTCGGCCGGAATGCTGGCGTCGAGTTCGTCCGCACCAAAAAAGGTGATCGATTCGCGGCCGGCGCAGAGATTGTCCCAGAACGTCTCGACATCGTTCGCACCCGGGAAACGGCCAGCCATCGCGATGATAGCGACGGGTTCGGCGGTGCCGGAAGCACGATGCTGTGGAAGGCGTGAGGCCAGTGCTGCGCGTGCCTCCCCGTTGTCGATCATCGCGGCGATGGCGGCGGGCGTGGGCGCATCAAAGAAGCTCGCGATAGTGGGTGCGCTCGTCGCCAGTTCGCCATGGATGCGCGTCACCGTACGCACTGCCAGCAGCGAGTTGCCGCCCAGCTCGAAGAAATGATCGTTGCGGCCGATCTGATCCAGGCCAAGCATGTCGGCGAACAGTTCGCACAAGCGTTGTTCGGTTCTGCCGATCGGCGGCACGTAGATGCCAGCCAGTTCAGGGCGGTGGCTGTCCGGCGCGGGCAGGGCGCGGCGATCGAGTTTTCCATTCGTCGTGACCGGCAGTGCATCCATCGCGATATAGATGCTGGGCACCATGAATTCCGGCAGCG
Source organism: Dyella sp. (assembly GCF_051954575.1). Classification (GTDB taxonomy): domain Bacteria; phylum Pseudomonadota; class Gammaproteobacteria; order Xanthomonadales; family Rhodanobacteraceae; genus Dyella_B. The sequence continues at coordinate 72,264 of NZ_JBQCHP010000013.1, forward strand.
CATGCGCCAGTGAATCGTGCAGGCTGCGGGCGTTGATGGGGGCATCCTCGGCCACGTAATACGCTACCAGGCGTTTCTGGCCAGGACGATCTTCGCGCACCAGCACGGCGCAGGCGCGCACGCCGGGCTGGCGTTGCAGGGCTGCTTCGATTTCACCGATTTCAATGCGATAGCCGCGAATCTTGACCTGGCCATCGACGCGGCCGACGAATTCGATCACGCCTTCCGGCAGCCAGCGCACCCGGTCGCCGGTGCGATAGAGACGTTCGCCCTCCGCGCCAAAGGGGTTGGAAACGAAGCGCTCGGCGGTCAGCTCCGCGCGTGCCAGGTAGCCACGTGCCAGGCCGGCGCCGCCGATATAGAGCTCGCCGATCACGCCGGTCGGCACCGGTTCGCCGCGGCTGTTCAATACATACAGCGTGGTGTCGGCGATTGGTTGACCGATCGGAATCGAGCGGGCCTGTGCATCGAGATTGCGCGGAATGCGATAGGTCGCAGCGAAGGTCGTGCATTCGGTCGGGCCGTAGCCGTTGATGATGGTGATGCCGGGTAGCGCGGCATAGGCCTTGCGCACGTGCGCCACCGATAGCGCTTCGCCGCCGATCAGCAGTTGTTGCAGCCCGCGCAGCTTCTGCGCGTCTTCATCCACGATCGCATTGAACAGCGCCGCGGTGAGCCAAGCGATACGCGCGCCATGGCGTTCGATCGTCTCCTCCAGCCCGCAGGCGGTGGGGATGCGCTCGCCATGCACGATGCAGGTGCCGCCATTGAGCAGCGCGCCCCAGATTTCCAGCGTGGATGCGTCGAAACCGAGCGGTGCGGCGTGCAGCAGGCGGGGCTGGTTGCCGAGATCGACGTAGCTGACGTCACGCACCAGGCGAATGATCGAGCGATGGGTGATCTCGACGCCTTTGGGCGTACCGGTGGAACCAGACGTATACATCACATAGGCAAGCGCGCCGCCGTCGACGACAGGTGGCCGGTACGTCGACGTATTGCCCTCCAGTTGCTTCAGCTGCATCACCGGCAGCTTGATCCCCGGCAAGCTTGGAGCATCGGCGCTGGCAATGATCAGCGCAGCGCGCGCGTCGTTGATCACGAAGGCAAGACGTTCCGCCGGATAACTCCGGTCCAGCGGCAGATACGCCGCGCCCGCCTTGAGTATGCCCAGTATGGCGACCAGTGCTTCCGGTGAGCGCTCCAGCAGTAGCGCGATGGGCGCACCCACTTCGACACCCGCAGCCATAAGGCCCGCCGCAACACGATCGGAGCGCATGTGGAGTTCGGCGTAGGAAAGCGTGCGATTCGATGATTCGATGGCTGGCGAAGCGGCGTACTGGCGAGCCTGTTCCGCAAACAAACCGTGGACGGTATCGCTCGCGCGGCGTGCGACGGACGTGGCGTTCCATTCGACCAGCAGGCGATGGCGTTCGTCCGGATCGCACACGACGAACGACGACAAATCAGCATCCGTCGGCGCACACAGCCAGGCAAGGGCGCGCATGGCGCCGGCAAACAGCAGATCGATCGCGGCGGCACCGAGCGGAGCGCGGAACGCTACCTCGATCCGCGCCGCGGAAGTCTGCAGGCACCAGTGACTGTCGATGGCATCGGGCGAATCGAGATCCCCACCAACGGCCCACGCAGCACGACAACCGATCGGCGCCGCTTCGCCGAGCGACGCAAAGAGCGCCAGCAACCACGCGTCGCGTCCACCGGCGCGTGGCACATCCATCGATCGCTGCCTCGATCCTTTTTGATCGACATAACTGGCTGTAACGGCCTGCATGCCGGTGAAACGTGATTCAACCAGCGTCAACGCGGCACAAAGAAACATCGCCGCGTCGACGCCGTACCGGTGTGCTGCCGCATCGAGCGCGCTTGCGAAAGCCGCATCCAGCGCATGCTCGCGGCGCATCCGGTCGCTTGCGCACGCATCGGTCTGCGACGGCAGCACGTCCAGCAGCATGCCGTCTTCAGCCGTATCATCCTGGGGCCTGGCCATGCATGTATTCATGAGGTTTTCTTGACCTCCGTGCTGGGCTTGGATTGCGTAAAGGGATGGCGCTTCAATCGGCCATGGCATAGGCGCTCGGATGCGCCAGCGATGGACAGGCCGGTGGATGACTGCCGACGCCGTGCGTGGCGACCATCATGGACGCAGCGGCATAGGTAAGGGTGTCGACCAGATGGCGCTTGCCCACCGGCACCGGCTTGATGCCTTTGCGATACAAGAGATCGTTGAGCACATGCCGCATCGCGTTACGTCGCGTCGCCGCCGTGCTGTAGGTGAAGCTGATGGTGATGGATGGCTCATCGCCGGTTTCCACCATGTGCGGACTGGTGATGGGCATGTACACGCCCATGCCGGGGCCGACGGTGTAGACGTGGGCGCGCTCGCGAAATGCTTCGCTCCACTTCACCAGGCTGAGATCGTGCCGCGCGTGGAATACGTCGCGCGCGTGTTCGCTGCATACCTGGGTGTCGTCGGCATTCCACACGTAGACTTTCTTGGTGCCGCGAATCTGCAGCAAAATGCCGTGATTGCGATCGATATGAAATGGCGTGGTGGTATGCGGCGAGGCTACGAAAATCCAGCCGGCGCGGTAATGCATGCCCGGGTCCCTGCGTTCGATCAACGGTTGGATCGGATCCATCGCCAGGTCCACCAGGCTGCGGTAGGTCGGGTCTTCCTGCACGTGGCGCAACAGCATCCATGCCTTGGCGTCGTTGATGCCCTGTAAGGTATCGGCGGCGGATTTGTGATTGGGATACAGACGGCCTACATCATCGAAGTTGGCGTCGGCGCCGGCCTGGTTGTTGAACGTAAACAGCCGCGTGCTGCCCTGGAAACGCTTGCCCAGCGCCACCAATTGATCGGGTTGCAGCAGGGGATGATCGGACAGTTGGTGACGCACGGCCTGGATGCGCCATGGATCGAAGCCATCCCAATCGATGTCGATCGGTGTCGTCGCGCGCGTGTTCATGATTGAAGCCCCTCCCGTCATGCAAAAAAGTGGTGCAGGGCGTAAATATTCTTTGCGCCGACACATCACGTACGCCGTTCGCCGCGGCGTCTTTACGGTTGCTGCAATTACTGACGTTGATACGCCAGTCCCCACGGCCACCCCTGTTTTGCCGCACGTACATCAACTTGCCGATGCGCCACCCCATGCAAGGTGCATCGTCCTGCCTTCTACTTGGACTGAAACGCGAGCAACCACAAAATGGCGCCTTGGGCAGGGGCGCCGGTCCAGCTGACGTTGTATTTGCCTGCGGTGGCGACCTGCTTGTAAGCCACCGCGCATTGCACGCCGCTGTTGTCGGGGAGCTTCAGGAAACTGTCGATGACCGCAAACCCGTTGTTGGGCGCCGCGGACATGCGCTTGATGCCACCATCGCCCCACCACACGGCGATCAGCGTGGCCGGGCCGGTGGTGGTCACGCTGCCGCTGGTCATCACCGTGCCAGTGGGCGCGTAAGTCTGGCTGACGTCCTTGAGGACGCCCGCATTTTTGATTTCGACGAACGGCACGGAGATTTCGCCTTGCGCATTGCCGTTCTTGAGGAAGGTGACGGTGTGGCCGGCACCGCCTTTGGCGGCAAGCACTACATAGGCTTTGACGTTGAAACGATCGCCGTAGCCGTTGCCGAAGGGTACGTCGTTGCCGAGCTGTTTCCAGCGGTTGCCGTAGCTGTCGATCGGATCGAGCGCATTGCTCGAATAGCCGCCGTTGAAGACGATCAACGAACTGCCACGTGGCTGTGTTGTGATCGGATCGGTGACGACCGGATTGGTGCCGAGCCCCTCGGACTGGGTCTGCAAGGTATGGGCGCCCAGCGAGACGGTTGGAGCGTCCGGCGTTCCCTGGGCTGGCATGCAACCTGCAACAGATATCAAAAGCGTGCCGGCCGCGGTATAGCGGCAACAGGCGGCAACGTAGTCGCGACAGCCTTGCACGGGTTCCCCTCCCTAGGGCACGCGTCGATTTTGAGAACTAGATCACATCAAGTCAAGATGAAAATGTGCTTGCGCCATTGGCCGCTGTGCGCGAGGCTAGCCGCACTCCATCACGGCCGCCGGGGCGGCCATGTGCGCAGGACCGCCACCATGCAACAGGGGAATGGCATGGCCAACGAGATCGATTTTCTCGATTTGTATCGGCAGCTCAGGGTGAGCCCCGATTGCAGCCTGGACGAATTCAAGCGGGCGTACCGCCGTTGCGTATCCAGCCTGCACCCGGATCGCATACCGACGGGACGGGAGAGCTACAGGAACTCGCGCAGCGCGCAGCGCCTGCAGCAGCTCAATGTGCAATACGAGGCGGCGATGGAATTCCAGCGGCTTCATGGACGTCTACCCGGGGCGTCGCCGCTCCCACCCGTCGTGCCGCAACGGGCCGTTCCACCGCCACGGCCGTCGCCGCGGCCGGTCACGCCACGCGCGCCACGCCGTGAGCACGTGAAATGGCTGATCCCGATTGCATTGATTTCCATCGGCATTCTGTTCTGGGGCGCATCCGCAGTGGCGCCGCAACCGGATGCATCCGGTGAAGCCGCCCGCGAAAACGAAGCCAGCCCGGCCGAAGCGTCAGCAACGCCGAATTTGACCTTGGGCATGTCGCCGGAAAACGTGCGCGCCATCGAAGGCAATCCTGTCGCGATTCGCGACGAGTTGTGGGAATACGGGCCATCCTGGGTGCGGTTCGATCACGGCTCGGTGGTCGATTGGTATAGCTCGCCGCTGCATTCGCTGAAAACCGCGCGAACCGTACCGCCCACGCACCGATGACGCGTAGGCTGGGATGCAATCCCAGCATCGAGAGCTGCACGAAAGCTAACGCGCGCCGCGATTGAACAACACCACTTCCGCCGTTTCGATCAGGATCAACATGTCGAACAGCAGGTTGTGGTTTTTTACGTAAAAAAGGTCGTATTTGAGTTTTTCGGCGGCATCCTCTTCGGATGCGCCGTACGGATAACTCAATTGCGCCCAGCCGGCCAGGCCGGGCTTCAGGCAGTGGCGCAGGCTGTAATAAGGAATCTTGGTGGCGAGGTCGGCCACGAACTGTGGCCGCTCCGGCCGTGGCCCGACAATGCTCATGTCGCTCTTGAGCACGTTCCATAGCTGCGGCAATTCGTCGAAACGCAGCTTGCGGCAAATACGACCCACGCGTGTCACGCGATCGTCGTGCTTGCTGGCCCAGCGCGCCACGCCATCGCGTTCGGCATCGGTGCGCATGCTGCGAAACTTCAGCAACCAGAACGTCTTGCCGTTTTCACCCACGCGTTCCTGCCGGTACAGAATCGGCTGGCCGGGGCCCGATTCCAGCCGGATGGCCAGCGCCACCATCAGCATCAACGGCCAGCACAACAGCAGCAACAGCAAGGCGGCCCCCACGTCGAAACAACGCTTGGCCAGCCGATGTACCGGCGTGAGATGAAAGCCGCGGGAAAAGACCAGCCATGACGGCTCCAGCCACAGCAACTGCACGCGACCGGATTCGCGCTCGAAGAAGGTGGTGAGGTCGGTGATCGTCACGCCGGCCTGCCGGCATTCCAGCAGGCCGTCCATCGGCAGCCTGCCGCGGCGATCGTCCACGGCTACTACGATCTCGTCGATGCGTTCGCGGCGGGCCAGCACGGGCAGCGAAACGTTCATCGGCAATAATTTTTCATCGGGAATGGCGATTTCTTCGTTGGCGCAGGGCACGTAACCGACGAGCGTGAAACCGCGGCGATCCGTACGTCGACGCATGCGGTTGTGGATTTGCGCAGCGCGCTGGCCGGTGCCGAGAATCAACACGCGCGGCTTGAGCGATTCGATCTCCACCACGCGCATGAAAAGCAGCCGGAACACCATCACCGCCAGAAAACCGATCGCCAGCGCAATGCCCAGCACGCCGCGACCGACATACGCCTGCGGTACGGCGTAATAGCCGACCACCAGCAATAAACCACCGATAACAAAGGCGACCGCCTGGCGCGCCACCGCGCCTTGCCAGGTGGTGCGCAGGTGCTGCCGATAGCCGCCGAACGCGGCGATGCCCAGCATGATCACCGACGCAAAAATGAAGGACCGCAGAAGCAAATGATGCGAGACATCCATCAGCTCATCGGCGTTGCGCAAATAGCGAAGGCGCATTGCCAGATGAAGCGAAGACGCAAGCAGCAGTAGTTCGATCACGCCGAACAGCAATAACCAGCGCACCGTTTGGCGTCGCAGAAAGCGAAGCATCTGGCTTCCCCTTAAGGCTATGTCCCTTCGAGACCGCCGAAGCTACCCGTTTTTTTTGTCGGTGTCGATGGCGTTTTGCAGTGCTTTTTCCGGGCAAAGCACGCTTGTATACAAGGTGTTACATGAGGGGTGTTACAGGCATGAAGCACATGTGCGAGATCACTTGAAGAATGTTCATGCGAACGGACGATTTCAAGCTTCTCCAATTTGCATCGAACGTCAGGTTGCCGGAATGCATTCCCTCCCCTACGTGCAGTAGGGGAGGGTTAGGGTGGGGTGAAGCAATCTCGCGAAGCATTTCGACCATGCGTGACCTTAAACTGCTTCCGAAAAGGCAGGCGCCGCATCGCGAAGCTGCATCTGAAGCTGATCGGCCAGCCGCAAAGCCAGCGCGACCACCGTAAAGGTGGGAAACGCCCAGCCCCCAGTTGGAAACACCGAGCTCCCGGCAACATGCAGGTTATCCACGCTATGCACGCGGCAGTGCCGATCGATCACGCCTTGCCGCGCATCATCCGCCATGCGCGTGGTGCCAAGATGATGCGCAGTGGTATGCACCTGGGCGACGGCGTGGTCGTCCTCGTTCAACCACGCAGCAGGCTGATACGTGCCGCCGCATGCACGGGCAAGCTCGGCGCCGAACAGCGCCGCCGCGGTGCGGTAGGTGCGCCGGTCGAGCGGCGTGAGGCGCCAGTCGACGCACACTTTCGGCAAGCCCAGCGGGTCGCGTTCCTGGGCCAGCGTGATGCGACTATCGGGATTGGGCGCCTGTTCGAAATAACCGATCAGCTCGATCCGGTTGCTGCGCACGGTGGGTTTTTTCTTGAGTTTCTGCAGCAGCGCCTTGACGATATCCGCCGAACCCAGGCCCACGCGCAGCGCCAACAGCGCCAGGTTGGTACTGCGTTCGCGCACGTCGTCATCGTTGGAAGGCGCATTTCGTAGCGCCGCGCAAAGGCGTGCTTCCAGCAGCGCGTTTTCGTCCTGCACGTTCGGCCGGAAGGCGGCGCGGAAATCACGCAGGGAGCGCAGGCCTTGCGGCACCGCTCCTTCCACTGCAAACGGATGGACGCGCCCATTCAAGATGCGCTGCGCCGCCTGGAATGCCGGCGACAAACCGATTTCCGGAAACGCCGGCGCCACGCCCTTGCCGAGGTTGCGATCGTAAGGACGCGTAAGCCGCTCCGGCGCATCGGTAATGACCGCGCCTATGCTGCCGCAGGGGTGGTCCATGAAATAGCGACCGACCAGATCGTGATCATTGCCCAGGCCATGCGGCATGACCGAGTTGGAAAGCAATAGCATTCGTGCGTTTTCGATACCGCCGCAGGCCAGCACGTAGTGTTGCGCCCGCACCTTGCCCTTGCGCCCGTCGATGGTGCCGATGCTTGCATGTTGAACCGCGCTGCCATTGGCCGAAGCGTGCAGTTGGAGCAGGTTGGCGTGCAGCAGCACGGTGATGTTCGGTGCGTTGTCCAATTGCTCGCGGTACGCCTTGCCGAACAGGATCGGGCTGCGCGCAAACACCTGGTTGACCAGCTTGTCGGTATCGAAAGGAATGGGGTCGTGCGCGAGCGGCGCAAGAAACGACCCGTCGGCAAAATCGTGCGCGTCGAGCTGGCAATACGCACGGGCCCGTTCGTAGTAGGGCTTAAGTTCCTTGTAGCTGATCGGCCAGCCGCTGTGCGGCACCCAATCGCGTTCGGCCAGGTCATGCTTGCCGAACGGGATGCAACCGCCCCCCCATAAATTGCAGCTGCCGCCGAATACGCGCATGCGCGAAGTACCGGCATCGAAGGGCAGGGTGCCGATCGACATGCCTTCGTACAAGGCCTGGCTGCGCTCTTCGCCACTGGCGCCGCCGCCTTCGATCAGGCAGACGGTGATCGATGTGCCGATGAAATGCCGTGCGATCGCAATGCCGGCGGCGCCGGCGCCGATGATGCAAAGATCCGTGTCTATGACCGATGCGGCCGAACCGTCCTGGTAATCGATGATCACTTCGCCCCCTGATTGCTCATATTGGCGCGTGCATGTCGCAGCGAGCACATAAGTTACTCGCGATAGTAGTCCCTGTACCAGCTTACAAAGTTGGCGATGCCAGTGGCGACGGAAATTCTTGGCGCATAGCCCACGGACTGTATCAGTTCTGTTACATCAGCTTCGGTATCGGGCACGTCGCCGGCCTGTAGCGGCAGCATGTCCATCTTCGCCTTGCGCCCCAGGCACTGTTCGAGCACCTCGATGTAGCGCAGCAATTCCACCGGCTGCTCGTTGCCGATGTTGTACAGCCGATATGGCGCCACGCCACTGCTGGCCGGATCAGGCATGGCACCATTCCAGTCGGTGTTCTTGCCGGGAACCTTGTCCAGCGTGCGCACCACGCCTTCGACGATATCGTCGATATAGGTAAAACTGCGCTTGTGCTTGCCATGGTTGAAAACACGGATCGGTTCGCCGGCAAGCATGGCCTTGGTGAATAGGAACAGCGCCATGTCGGGTCGCCCCCACGGCCCGTACACGGTGAAAAAGCGCAGGCCGGTGCTGGGGATGCCATACAAATGCGCATAGCTGTGCGCCATCTGCTCGTTGGCTTTTTTGGTGGCGGCGTAGAGCGTGAGCGGATGCTCGGCGGATTGATGTTCTGAAAAGGGCATGGCGGTGTTTGCGCCATAAACCGAGCTTGTCGATGCGAAGACCAGATGTTCGATACCGTGGCGGCGGCAGCCTTCGAGAATGTGCAGAAAACCCGTGACGTTGCTGGAAACGTAGATGTGCGGATTTTCCGCAGCGTAGCGCACGCCTGCTTGCGCTGCCAGATGGATTACGCGCTGCGGTGCATGCGTTGCAAAGGCCTGTTCCATGGCGGCGCGATCGGCAAGATCGGCATGCACGTGCGTGTAACGGGGGTGATCGGTGAATCGCGCCAGGCGCGCCTTTTTCAGCCTTACGTCGTAATAATCGTTGAGGTTGTCCAGGCCGATGACCTCATCGTCGCGCTCCAGCAGTTTGAGTGCGACATGCGAACCGATAAAGCCGGCCGTGCCGGTGACTAGCACTTTCATGGCGTGAATTCCTTTAGGCCGATAAGTTGGATGCTTGCCATGATTCACTCCCTCCACTGCGTGGTAGAGCCTGCCCCGGACTTGATCCGGGGGGAGGGCTGGGGTGGGGTTGCCTGGGCTTTAGCATGCAGCCGCGTCCGCCGCTCGCTACGCTCGCACCCCACCTTAAGGCAACACTGATCAAGTATCGCCGTCGTCATGATGTCTGGAAGGCTCGCAGGGTGCGCTGCGCGGCGCCGGGAAGACTGGCCGTCTTGCCAAGCCGCGCGGCGCAGCATGCGGGCCTTCCAGACATCACCCCCTCATTCAAATTCAACCTGTGGGGCCAGCCCTGTCTGTCCACATGCCGCAGGTACCCGTCTCGACAGACGGCCAGTCTGCCTTCGCCGACGGCCCTGTGGCCTGCGAACAGACAGGCCTGGTGACGACAGCGATACTTGATCAGTGGTGCCTTAACCCTCCCCTGCAAGCAGGGGAGGGGACGTGTCCTCGCTCAAGTTAGTGCCTTCGCTATCAAGGGAGCTACTAAAGCCTTCCATCCACCGCCTCGCGCGGCAGCACATACTTCACGTCATAAACCACCGACGTCGGCTTGCCGAACGCACGGATGCCATCCGCCCCCATCGCAACGAATTCCCGATGTCCCACCGCAATGACCACAGCGTCATATTCGCCAGGCTTCGGCTGACTCACCGGCGTAATCGCGTATTCGTGCTCCGCTTCTCCAGCACTCACCCACGGATCGTGAATATCCACCTGCGCGTTGTAACTGCCAAGCGCCTTGAGAATATCCACCACGCGCGTGTTACGCAGGTCCGGGCAGTTTTCCTTGAACGCCAGGCCCAGCACGAGGATGCGCGCGTTCACCGGGTTGATGCCTTTGCGCACCATCAAGCGGATCACTTCGCTGGCCACGTAGGGGCCCATGCTGTCGTTGGTGCGTCGACCGGCCAGGATCACGTCCGGGTGGTGCCCGACTTCCTGCGCCTTGTGCGTGAGGTAATACGGATCGACGCTGATGCAATGGCCACCGACCAGGCCCGGGCGAAACGGCAGGAAATTCCATTTCGTGCCGGCCGCCTGCAGCACTTCGAGCGTGTCGATGCCCAGCTTGTTGAACAGGATCGCCAGGTCATTGACCAGCGCGATATTGAGATCGCGCTGCGTGTTCTCGATCACCTTGGCCGCCTCGGCCACTTTCAATGAACTGACTTTGTGCGTACCGGCGGTGATCACCGAGCCGTACAAGCTGTCGACAAAATCCGCGGTTTCCGGCGTCGAGCCGGAGGTGACCTTGAGAATGCTGGTGACGCGATGCTGCTTGTCGCCGGGATTGATGCGTTCGGGACTGTAGCCGGCGAAGAAATCCCGGTTGTAGACCAGGCCCGATTCGCGTTCCAGGATCGGCACGCAGATCTCCTCGGTGCAGCCCGGATACACGGTCGATTCGTAAACCACCACATCGCCTTTCGCCAATACCTTGCCCAGGGCTTCGCTCGCCTTGATCAAGGGCGTCAGGTCCGGGCGCTTGGCGCTGTCGATCGGCGTCGGCACGGTCACGATGTATGTGTTGCGATCGGTCAGGTCAGCCAGCTCCGCGCTGAAACGCAAATGCGTGGACTCGGCCAGTTCGGCAGGGCTTACCTCCAGCGTATTGTCGTGGCCGGCGCGCAATTCGTCGATGCGTGCTTTCTTGATGTCGAAACCGATCGTGTCGTAATGCTTGCCAAACTCCACGGCCAGCGGCAGGCCGACATAGCCAAGTCCTATGATGGCGAGCCTGGTGTTTTCCAGCTTCCGCATACGTGTCCCCTTGATCGTTGGTACTTCCTGTCAGGCAGTGATCGGCCAGCCAATCCGCGCAGTTGACACCAGCGGCGGACCGTCTGCAACTGCGATGTTTGCCGCTGCCTGTTTTTTTATCTTAACCGCTTGATTTGGCGATTAGGGCGGGTAGCAGGAAAGCGAGCTTGCGTGTAACAGGATTGATACACCTTTTTCCGCCTCACGACATGCGTCGTGACCGCCTCACGGCGATGGGCTTGACCATCACCTCGACTGGTGCACACTGCGCACGGCACTCCGCGAGAAAACCTGTATGACCATCGAAACACAAGAAGATGTTGAAGCCCTGAAGCGGATCGGCAAGATCGTATCGCTGACGCTGCAGACCATGCTCGATGCGGCGCGGCCAGGCATGACGACCCGCGAACTGGACCAGATTGGCGAACGACTACTCGCGAACTACGGTGCGCAGTCCGCGCCACGGCTGGCCTACAATTTTCCAGGGGCTACCTGCATCAGCATCAACGAGCAAGCCGCGCACGGTATTCCCGGCGACCGCGTCATTCGCGCGGGCGACGTCCTGAACGTGGACGTTTCCGCCGAACTGGACGGCTATTTCGCCGATAACGGCGGGACGATCGTGGTGCCACCTAGCACGCCACAGAAGACCCGCCTGTGCCATGCCGCCAGAACGGCGTTGAACGAAGCGATGAAAGTGGCCAGGGCCGGCCAGCGGATCAGCGCCATCGGCGCCGCCATCGAACGAACCGCGAAAACCTATGGATTCAGGGTCATCGAGAACCTGGGGAGCCACGGCGTGGGACGCTCGCTGCACGAGGAACCTGAGCACATACCCGGCTACTTCGATCCATCGGACCCGCGCATCCTGCACGAAGGCATGGTCATCACCATCGAGCCGTTCCTGTCGACCAAGAGCCGTATCGTCGACGAAGCCGTGGACGGCTGGACGCTCGAAGGTGTGAAGGGAAATCTGTCTGCGCAGTATGAGCACACGATGATCATTACTCCAGGCGCGCCGATCGTTGTGACCGTCCATTGATAGAAGGGAAGGGACCATCCCGCGTGTAATGCAAAAGGCTGATCGCGCGTACTTCTTTGTTGAATGAACAAGGACATTGCTCTGTGACCGATGACCTCGATACGTCCGTGCACCATCAATTGGTAAGCGGCCTTCTGTCTGCGGGAAAGGTTCCGTCCAATTCGGCCTTGGCCGAGCGCATGGCGGTTTCCGTCGAGGTCATCGAAAACGCGCTACGCCGACTCGCCGATAACCATGGCCTGGTGCTCCATCCGCATGTCTGCGAACCCTGGGTCATCCATCCATTTTCCGTATCGCCCTCGGCCACCTGGGTCGAGGCGGGCGATCGTGGATGGTGGGCGCCTTGTATGTGGTGCGCGTGCGGCATCGCCACGCTCGCCGGCGGAGAGGCCACGATCCACACGCGGATCGGCGGTGAACGCGAGGATATCGACATCCATGTCGCGGGCGGTGACGTAGTGGAGAAGGATCTATGGGTGCACTTCGCCACACCGCCTCGTGCGGCCTGGGATAACGTCCATCATTTCTGTGCGAACGTGCTTTCCTTTCACCATCCCGACGATGTCCGGGCATGGAGCGAACGTCATGGCATTTCACAAGGAGCGGTCGTGCCCATCTTCCAGGTGATGGATTTGGGAAAAGAGTGGTACGCGCGCCATGCTGACCCGGACTGGCACAAGTGGTCGGTGCGCGAAGCAAGTACGATTTTCACGAAGGTGGGACTGGTAGGCGAATTTTGGGAGCTACCCGTCAGCGAGGGCGGCTTTTAAGGCAACACTGATCAAGTATCGCCGTCGTCACCAGGCCTGTCTGTTCGCAGGCCACAGGGCCGTCGACGAAGGCAGACTGGCGCATCGTCGAGACGGGTACCTGCGGCATGTGGACAGACAGGGCTGCCCCCCAGGTTGAATTTGAATGAGGGGTGATGTCTGGAAGGCCCGCATGCTGCGCCGCGCGACTTGGCAAGACGGCCAGTCTTCCCGGCGCCACGCAGCGCACCCTGCGAGCCTTCCAGACATCATGACGACGGCGATACTTGGTCAGTGTTGCCTTAACCATGTCGCCGCAATGTGTGACGCGGCGTTCAATGTCGACGCGATGGCGGTATTCGATTGACGGCGCGTGACGGTAATCGCCAATAATCCCAGGTCGACGCCATGCGAGCCGATGGGGCAATCGCATGGCGCCGACCTTGATTGGGGCGCGAAGACCCATCACATGACCTCAGGCCGCGGTCGTGATTTCGCCGACAAAGCCGCGATAGGAATGCAACGGCCGGCCCAGCATCATGGTCAGGCGTTCGACATCGCCCGCTTCGGGAAGCATGCCGTCGCTGACGTAACGCTCGGCCATCAGGCGCATCTCATAAGCCATCCACTTCGGCATGAAGCTGGCCATGTTCTGCTCGAAGCCAGCGGGATCATCACCGCCATACACCACCGGACGTCCGAGCACATCCGACCAGATCCCCGCCACATCCGAACCCGTCAACGTGTCGGGACCGACCAGGTTGATCGTTTCAACCGGTAATGTGGCGGGGCCTTGATCGCGACGGATCAGTTCGATCGCTGCGACTTCGGCGATGTCGCGTGCATCGACCATCGCCACACCTTTGCTGCCGATCGGCATCGGATAGACGCCATGGTTGAGCACCACATCCTTGATCATGTGCTCGTTGTCGATGAAGTAGCTCGGGCGCAGGATGGTGGCGCTGAAGCCCATCTGTTCGAGCATCCGCTCGGCGCCGGACTTCACCGCGAAGTGCGGCACGTTCGCGAAGCGGTCGGCGTGGATCACCGATAGATAGACGACCCGCTCGACGCCCGCCTCGCGGGCAACGTTGAGGGTGATGATCGCCTGGGTGAATTCATCGCCGGTGACGGCATTGAGCAGGAACAAGGTGCGCACGCCATCGAAGGCGGCGCGCAGGGCGTCGATATCGAGCAGGTCGCCTTGGACCACCTCGACGCCGGCAGGGAATTGCGCTTTCGACGGGTCGCGGGTGAGCACGCGCACTGCGGCGCCGCGCTTGACGAGCTGGTCGACGACATGGCGGCCGACGCGGCCGGTGGCACCAGTAACGAGGATAGTCATGACATTTACTCCGGGTGGGTTGAGAACACACCCGCCATGTTATTGATCCAAATTCTTACGCATAGCCGGTAAAATGGGACGCTTCGTCTCATGGGTGGAACACATGGATCTGCTCGCGCTCGCCGATTTCAATCTGGTGGCCCGTCACGGCGGGTTTGGCAAAGCCGCCCGCGAAGCCGGTCGCCCAAAAGCGACCCTGTCCCGGCGCGTGGCCGAACTGGAGGCGAGCCTTGATTTGCGACTGTTCGAACGAGGGGCGCGATCGCTAAAGCTGACGGAAGAGGGGCGTGCCCTGTTCGAGCGCGCGGGTCTCTTGCTGACCGAGCTGGAGGAAACGGCCGCGGCGATCGCCTCTGGGGGACAGACTGCGCGCGGTCGATTGCGAATCAGCGCGCCGCTGCTTTTTTCGCAAACCGCGATGGGAAAACTGGCGGCAGGTTTTGCGCTCCGCTATCCGCAGGTGCGGTTGGAGATCACCGCGGAAGACCGAGCCGTGGACATGATCGAAGAAGCGTACGACCTGGTCATCCGCGTCAATCCCGAGCCCGATGCAACGCTTGTGGGGCGTATCTTGCTGCGTGACCGGCTGGTGGTGGTGGCGAGCCCGAGCCTTCCGCGCCCCAGCGATGGCGAGCCGGTGCAGGCCGTCACCCGCGGCGCCATGCAGCAAGCCGAAACCTGGACGGTAATGACACCTTCGGGGCCGTCGATCATGGCGGCCAAGCCCATGCTCAGCCTGTCATCGCTCGTCATGGTGCGCGATGCGGTTCGCATGGGTGTCGGTGCCGCGCGCCTGCCGCTGTCGTTGGTCAGCCCCGATCTGGCCGCGGGAACATTGGCGCACTGGGGCGATGTGGAAGGGCCGGAGATTGCCCTCTGGGCGCTTTATCCCACGCGCCGATTGCTCAGCGCACGCGTCTCGGTGTTCCTGGACTATCTCAGGGAGGCGTTTCCGCGCGGCACTCCTGACGAACTTGCCGCCTATGCCGGGAATTGAAAGCTTGTTCGTTGCTCATCCGGCGCAGCGCGCGCGACCGGCGGGCGCAGTGGGTTATCCGCGGGCTTCTTTCTTGGCGGCGTCGTGACAGCGCGGCGATTGCGGTGAAGCGCCTCGACAACTACGGGCGAAGTTCTTTCCCAAAAACGCGGATAACACACTTACAGATCACTACAAAAAACGCACGGTCATTCCGGCCTTCGTGGGAATGACGATCAGAAACTCTCCACTGTGCGCGATGGAGAGAGCTGGCCACGCATGAAACGCCGTCACTGCCCGGCTGGAGGGAAGGGCGATTTGACGAGGATCGAGAGGACGTAACCCACCTCGACACCAAGCAAACAATCAAACAATCGAACGCACCACTCCTCCATCCACACGTACAGCCGCGCCGGTGGTGGCGGATGCCTGCTCTGACGCGAGGTATGTGCTCAGGTTGGCCACTTCTTCTACGGTCGCCAAGCGCTTGATGAGCGACGTGGGGCGATGCGTGGCAATGAAATCACGTTCGACTTCTTCCTGCGCGATGCCCTTTTCGGCAGCGATTTTACCGAAGAAATCGCCGACACCTTCCGAGCGCGTCGGTCCCGGCAAGATGGCGTTGACGGTAACTCCCGTGCCGGCCAGCGTTTCTGCCAGGCCGCGCGATACGGCAAGCTGCGCGGTCTTGGTGGTGCCGTAATGAACCATCTCGGCGGGTATCTGAACGCCCGACTCACTGGAAATGAATTGAATGCGTCCCCAGCCACGCTTGGACATGCCTTGTGCGTAATGGCGAGCGAGGCGAATGCCGCTCAGGACGTTCACCTCAAAGAAGCGTAGCCAATCGTCGTCGGGAATATCGAAAAAAGCTTTTGGTTCGAAAATACCCAGGTTGTTCACCAGAATATCCGCATCAGGCACTTCCGAAATCAATTGCTGGGCACCTTCATGCGTGCCGAGATCACCGGATACGCCAAACAACTTCGCGTTGGGCACATCCTGCTTGATGGTCGCGATGGCAGTGTCCACGCGCGCCTGGGTGCGCCCCGTGACGACAACATGGGCGCCTGCATGGGCCAGGCTGCTTGCGATGGCAAGGCCGATACCAGCGGTTGAGCCCGTGACGATGGCCGTTTTGCCGTGAAGATCAATGCGCATAAAAATTCCGGATCACGTTATCGGTGAATTCTTAATCTGTGATTTCTTCGCCCTATATCAATGGCTGGCGGCTGTTTCATTTGCTTCGCTTGAAATGGGTTTTCCATCGATGAAGTTGCGCACAGCAGCCACCGTGGTCGCGGGCGCTTCCTCCATCAGCCAGTGCCCGGCGTTCGGCACTACCAGCCCCGTAACATGGTCGGCCGCGTTGCGCATGACGATGGCCTCGTTCGGGCCAAATGACTTCGCACCACCGATAGCAAGCACGGGCATGGTCAGCTTTGGGCTCAAGCTTGCCTTGTTGTCCTCGGCGTCTTGCCGGATGGAGCGGAACTGGGCAAATGCGGCATGCATGGTGCCGGGGCGGGCGTAGAGTTCGGCGTAATGCTGCCGAGTGCTTTCATCGACTTTTGCCGGATCGCCAGCGAAGTCGTTCCAGAATCGGTCCAAATAGATGCGCTCGCGGCCGGCCACCAGGCGTTCCATGTCGGGCCCGCCAAGATCAAAGTGCCACAACGCAGGAGAGCGCACGATTTGATCCCACGGCGGCACGCCCGGCACCGGGGCATCCATGACCACCAGTCGATCGGTATTGCCGGGGTATCGTTTGGCATAGGCGTAGGCGACCATCGTGCCGATGTCATGTCCCACGATCACCGCATGGTTGATGCCAAGTTGCGTCAAGATACCCTGGACATCCGCCGCCTGATTTTTCTTTTCGTATCCCGCAGCAGGGTGTGACGAGAGGCCCAGGCCACGTAGATCGGGCACCACAACGGTATGGTCGCGAGCGAGGTTTTCGGCAAGCGGCTCCCACATATCGCCGGTGTCGCCAAAACCGTGAAGTAGCACCACCGCAGGGCCCTTGCCGCCTATGCGGACATGGATCGTCGCGCCGTTCGCCTGGATGTCGCGCACCTGGAAGGTCGATGGGAAAGGTTTGACGGCCGCCGAAACAGGAAGGCTAAAGGCGAACGCCAGGCATGCTGCCAAAAGAGCGCGGGTCATGATTTGGACTCCACAGAAGGTACGAAATGATTTGCCGAACTCGACTTGAACGGCGTTGCTCATGGGCGTCGCATGGATAACGGTGTCAGTGCTTCTTGGTGGGGTCATCGACGGGTTTTTCATAAATCGTGTCCGTTGGCCCGATGCCGGTGATGAGCACGGTAACCGGCTCATCACCGGTTTGCGCGAAATGCGGGGCATCTGCCGGTTCCGTGTAGACCGAGCCGGCAGGAAGGGTTTTCAACTTGCCCGCATCGAATGTTGTTCCATAACCGAAATGCCAGGTACCGGACAGCACGGTGGCGACGCGGTCTCCGGCATGGTGGTGGGCGGGAATGGATGCATGACGGCCCACTCGTAGCAGCTGGCTATAAGGCCCGGATTGGGATGGATTTCCAAGAATAGTGATGACTTGCACTTTGGCATTGCCGGACCCGCCCGGACCGCCCGTGGGAGATAGGGCGGAGAGCTCGGTGAGTGTCTTGGCATAATTGGCAGAGAACCTCGGCGCGGCGGCTTGCTGCGCGTACGCTGCAGCGGCAAGGACAGCCAGGGGAAGGATCAGTAGCTTGTTCATATGAGCTCGCTCTTTCGTTACCCATAGGGTGACAATCAAACTCAATGCCCTTCGATGGCGAAAAGGATGTCCGCAAAGCCAGGCACGGTGGCGTCGCGATTCCAGTCGCGTTGAAGCTCGCAAATGAGTTGTACCCAGGTTGTTGGCTTGCCGCCTGCCTGAAAGAGGCGGTCGAGCGCGGTGTTGTGGGCTTCGAGTGACGTTCCTGCGCAAGCATCAACCACCGGATATACCTCGAAGCCGTTGGCGATCGCGTCCAGCGCGGGATGGACGAGGCACACTTCCGTCCAGAGCGCCGCCATGATCAGTTTTTTTCGGCCCGTTGCATTCACCGCGGATACGAAGTCGCGATCTTCCCAGGCATTGATGGAGGTGCGGTCGATAATCGGGGCGTCGTTCAAGACGTCAGTGATCTGGTGGATGGTGGGTTGGTTGCGCCCCGTGGTTACGTTCACTGACGAGAGCACGGTCGGTAGTTGGTAAAGTTTCGCGATGCGCGCGAGCGCAGTGATGTTGGCCACCAGCTGGCGCTTATCCCGCGAAGCGATGGAACTCACCTGTACCGGCTGGAAGTCGATGATCACCACCGCCGCGTTCTGCGGCGTAAGAAGGTGGTCGGCAACGGGATCACGAACGGCGGCATAAGATGTCATGACGATGATCCTGCGGGAAGGGTGGGGCGCGACGGGCCGATGGGGGCGCCGCGGAAGCGCGGAGCAAATGAAGCAGCCGGCATCCATGCGGCTTATGCCTGAACTTAGACGTTGATCGCGTGCATGGATTGATCGGGAATGGCGAATTTGTCGATCAATGCCCTTGCGCGATACCCGAAGGTTCAACGCTGGGTGTCGGGTGCGCGGAATAGATCAGAGCATCCTTAAGTGGCCGGAAGGTCGCAGGATAGGTTTCTTCAAGTTCTGTCCAGAGCAGTGG
Organism: Dyella sp.; assembly: GCF_051954575.1. Taxonomy (GTDB): domain Bacteria; phylum Pseudomonadota; class Gammaproteobacteria; order Xanthomonadales; family Rhodanobacteraceae; genus Dyella_B. Next base: position 91,161 of record NZ_JBQCHP010000013.1, read on the forward strand.
ACTATCGTCCTTGCCTGCGCAGAACGACTTTGAGGTGCAATCGATGCGTTCCGGCTCTACCATCCCCATTTACGGATTGCAGGCCGGCAACCATTTACGTTTCGCGCGGGTGACACATGGCAAAGCAATCAAGAATCGTGGCGCCGCCAAGGCATTGTTGCGATTACCTCCTCAAGGCGACATTTTTCCTACGCGCAGGCGGTCGCGCACTGTGACGAGGCCTATGCCCCCGCAAGATCCGGGCCCCGTGGCTGCGACGCTTTCCGGTGATCTTCAATCTTGGGAAAACAGCTTTCGTATTGCGATCGACACGATACCGGGATTGGCCTGGTTCGGTAGCGCCGATGGGCCTGTCGAATTTTTGAATAGACAGTGGTGCGAGTACACAGGAATCCCGTTGGGCGAAGCGCTTGGATGGGGTTGGACTGCCACCATCCATCCGGACGACTTCGCCAGCCTTGAGCTGCAATGGCGGGATTCACTGACACGAGGGGCACCAGGAGAACTCGAAGCGCGAGTACGCCGTTTCGATGGCGAGTATCGTTGGTTTCTTTTCCGTTACGCCCCACTGCTGGACGGTGCCGGGCGGGTACTCAAATGGTACGGTTGCAACATTGACATCGAATCGCGCAAGCGCGCCGAGAAAGCTTTACTGGCATCGGAACAATTGGCCCGAGGCCAGGTAAGCGCTCTCAAGAGTGCCTTGGATGCGCTGGTGATGGAGCCTGATCCCAATCAACTGGTTGCGCATATTCTGCGTACGTTGACGGAACAGTTTGGCGCGCACAGCGCGAGTGTTTGGCGCCGCGGCATGGCCGACAATACGGTAGCCATCCAATTCGCTTTCGAGGACAACCGCGTCATACCCAAGACCGACCCCAGATTTGCGGGGCTCGATCTCGCACTTCCGATGGAGGATATCTGGCCATGGCCGGAGGTTTTTCGTTCGGGCGAACCAAGCGTCATTGAAGACATACGAACCGTTCCACCGTTTCCCTTGCGCGATCGATTGCTGCCCCTGGGTATCGTTACCGTTCTGTTGATCCCCATGATGGTGGCCGGGCGCCTGGAAGGCGCGATCGGGCTTCGCTTCAAGCAAAAGCGCAGCTTCCAGCACGAACAGGTTGAACTGGCCCAAGCCCTCACGCACCAGGCCATGCTTATGCTTCGATTGGCCGAGTTGTCGGAGCAAGGCCGCGATGCCGCGATCATGGAAGAGCGCAATCGCATTGCGCGCAACATTCACGACACCTTGGCCCAGGGCTTCACCGGCGTCATTGTTCAGCTCGAGGCAGCGGAAGACGCCAGCCGGCGCGGCCTTGGGTACGAAGCGGAGCGGCATATCGTTGCAGCGAAAACCTTGGCGCGCGAAAGCTTGAGCGAGGCGCGGCGTTCGGTTCGGGCCATCAGGCCCCGGCCGCTGGAAGAGAATGAGCTCACAGAAGCCTTGCGCAGCCTGTTCGCAAGAATGACCGAGGGTGCGGCAATTGATGTCGACTTCAAGGTTGCAGGCTTCGCCCACGCATTGCCGCCTCACTGGGAAGAAAACCTGTTTCGTATTACGCAGGAAATGCTTACCAACACCCTTCGTCACGCCCAAGCGTCCCACATGGCCGCGACCATCACCTTCAGTTCCGCCGGCGTTCGGCTTGAATTCGCCGATGACGGCCACGGCTTTGATCCGACCGCAACAAGCGAAGGCTATGGCCTATTGGGCATGCGCGAAAGAGTAGGGGCCATGGGAGGACAGATGGACGTGAGAAGCTCGAGCGGCAGCGGCGCCAAGATATCGATCTGGCTGCCTCCGGCTCCGGCCGGCCTATCGGAAGCGGTGTGATGGAACCATCGATATCCCAACCAAACCAGCCCCGTTCCGCTCCCATACGTGTCCTGATCGCCGACGACCACGTCACCGTACGAGAAGGCCTGGCGGCGATCATCGGACGGCAACCGGATATGGTGGTCGCAGCGGAAGCGACCAACGGCAGGGAATGCGTCGATCGATGGATGGAATGCCGTCCGGATGTCGCCTTACTCGATTTACGCATGCCGATTCTCGACGGAGTCGGCGCTATCGAAGCTATTCGTAGACAGGATCCCGCTGCGTTGCTCATTGTCCTGAGCACGTTCGATACCGACCATGACATTTCCAGGGCCGTTATGGCCGGCGCGAAGGGCTACATGCTCAAGGACGCCCAGCGAGAAGAATTGCTCGATTGCATTCGGTGCGTCCACGCCGGCGAAACGCGAATTCCGCCGATGCTGGTGGCGAAGCTTGCGGCAGGTGTCAGCGGCGAAGCACTGACGGGCCGTGAGCTGGAGGTTCTCACCTTACTGGCGCAAGGGCATAGCAACAAAGACATCGGTGTACGACTGGCCATCGGCGAAACCACCGTCAAATCGCACCTGCGCAGCATCTTCGGCAAGCTGCAGGTCTTGAGCCGCACGGAAGCCATCACGGTGGCCAGCCGGCGCGGGCTCATTCGTTTGTAGACATCTCCTTCTAACGAACGGTCTGGTCCCCCTCCGTTTGCGTTGAAACGAAGCCCGTCGACGGATCAATGGATCACGAACGCGATCCGCGCGATAGTCCAGCTCCGCGAGGGCGAATCCAACGCTGGAGAGTAAAGGGCATGGGCGAGTCAGCGGGAACCGGGAATGTCGCGCCGATGGTTGCTCAACTTCTGCTGCGTGCATGCCGCGCTCTGGACAGTGATGTGCACGCTGCGAGGGTGGAAATCCAAAGAGCACTGGAGCTCTTGCCGGATGCCTCGGTTCGGGCACATGCCAAACCGGATCATCTCGACTGTTCCGTTCGCGGGCTGGCACCGTGGCAGGCGCAAAAGGTCATCGACCACGTTCGTGCAAATCTCGAAGCACCGATCCGCGTGGAGGAGATGGCCAGCGTGACGCGTCTGAGTACAAGTTATTTCTTCCGTGCGTTCAGACTTAGCTTCTGCATGCCTCCCCATGCTTACGTTCGCGCTGTCCGGCTCGCGCGTGCAAGAGAGCTGTTGCTGGATAGCGATGAGCAGGTGAGTTGGATCGCCGTGGCCTGTGGTTTCGCCGATCAAGCGCATTTCTCCAGGGTTTTCCGCCGCGAAATGGGATGTACACCGAGACGGTGGCGACGCGAGCGACGCGGCATTTCCACTGAAGCTTCCATGGCTTCCAGCGTGTTGGTTCATGAACGTTGACGTGATCATCTGCACGAAAACCTGCTTAGGACGCTTTGCATCCTGATCGAAAGACTGACCTTAACCCACCCCCAACGGAGATGCGCCATGAGCTACATAAAGACGAAGGATGGGACCGAGATTTTCTACAAGGATTGGGGAAGTGGCCAACCTATTGTGTTCCATCATGGATGGCCACTCAGTGGAGATGACTGGGATGCCCAGATGCTGTTTTTTGTGCTGCATGGTTACCGGGTCATCGCCCATGACCGAAGAGGACACGGTCGATCAGCTCAGGTTTCCAATGGTCATGACATGGACCACTATGCGGCGGACGTCGCGGCGGTGACCGAAGCGCTGGATCTTCGCGACGCGGTGCATATCGGCCATTCGACGGGTGGAGGCGAGGTTGCACGGTATGTCGCCCGATATGGAAAGAACCGTGTTGCCAAGGCGATACTCGTGGGTGCCGTCCCTCCCATCATGCTGAAGACGCAAGCGAATCCGGAAGGTCTTCCCATTGAAGTATTCGACGGCTTCAGAAACGCACTCGCCGCAAATCGTGCTCAGTTCTATCGCGATGTCGCTGCAGGGCCTTTTTACGGATTCAATCGATCAGGCGCGGAGCCTATGGAAGGTGTCATCGAAAACTGGTGGCGCCAGGGCATGAACGGCAGCGCAAAGGCTCACTACGACGGAATCAAAGCGTTCTCGGAAACGGATTTCACCGAAGACCTCCAGTCGATCACCGTGCCAACCCTGGTCATGCACGGCGATGATGATCAAATCGTTCCCTATAAAAACTCCGCGCTGCTATCGGCGAAGTTGTTGAAACATGCAAGCTTGAAGGTCTATCCGGGATTTCCTCACGGCATGCTCACCACCCATGCGGACGTGCTCAACGAAGACCTGCTGGCCTTCGTCAAAAGCTGATCTGGACACCTTGCGAGTGGCGCAGGCGATGATGAGCTGGATAAACGTATTGACGGCGGGGCATACCGCATTGAGCATCGCGGCGTTCCCCCAGGCGTTCAGCAAGATTCCCTTGTTGCATGCGATGGCTCCTACACTCAAGGAGCCACCGTTTGGGATCGCGCAGGGTATTGTGTTGGTGATGTTCGCGGCGCTTGCGTTCAGCGCGATACGCCAATCCACTGCCGCAGGCTACGCGGCCTTCGGCCCGGCGCGACGCTGACCGCGGGGTATGATTCCGTTCTTGTAACGCCGTACGTTGGCAACCGAGATCGTGCACATGCAATTGCATGACGCCGCCATGGCCGTTATGCGAACGCCCGCGCTGCTATTTCATCAAAAGCACATCGGTCGTCGTATCGATTTCCCAGAAGCCTCGCCGGATTCCTTCCTCCACGGCGTCCTCTAGCGAGCGAAATCCGGCCGGGCATTCGTCCAGTTGCTCATGGAAAAACAGCCTGGCGTTCAACATAGGCGTTATCCAGGCCTGGCGCTGCGAGGAGTAGGTTGCATCCTGCCTCATGGTCCGGAGCATAAGGCCTAAATATTCGTCTGGATCCATGTGTGCGGCACAGATCGATGATGCTCGTGCCATGTTCAAATCCGCATGGCTTGATGGCTGCGCTGTGCGTCACGCGCCTTGATCGTGCCATTTTCATCATGGCTCGCGGGCTTGGGTCGATACATTTGGGTTCCCCCTCTGAACATCACGTGGCGTGCGTACAGCGCCCGGCCACTGTAATGACGTGAGGAAAAGGTGGACAGTGTAAGGATTTTATAATGGCGCCCAGCAAGGCTTGTCCGTAAGTTGACGCCCCCTGGTATTTGGTCCAACGTAGGTCGCATGGTATTCGAGCAACACCTCGTTTCCCGCATGATTTTCCCTCGCTCATCGCGACCGTGCGCGCCTGCCAATGGCTAGGGAAGCCACGCCATGGCTGGACGTGGTGGCGCCTCCCAGGCCGGGTATCCGCGATTTTGTCGCGGCCTTCTTGACGGTGCTCGTGCCGACCGTGATCGCCTTGATCTGGGTGGAACGGCTGGAAGCGCGCAATCTGTCGCTACTGTTCCTGATCGCCATTCTTTATGTGGGCGTGCGGCACGGCATGTGGCCCGCGCTGTTCGCCGCGCTGCTGGCCTTCCTTTCCTATAATTTTTTCCTTGTCACGCCGCGTTTCGCGCTGCATATCGCGCCGGCGGACGTGCTCGCATTCACCACCTTTCTGATTGGCGCCTTGCTGGTCGGCGGGCTTGCCGGGCGCCTGAGCGATCGCGCGCGAGAGGCAAAACTCGGCTTGCGCAGCATCACGTCGTTGTTCGAGGCGAGTCGCGACTTGTCGGGCGCGATCGATCCCGCGGCGGTGGCGCAGCGTCTGTTATCGCATCTGGAGAGCGCCGGATGCCGGGCCTCGATATGGATCGCCAACGCAGGCCAGTTGCTGGAATGCGCCCGCTCGCCCGATCTTCCTGCCAACTGCATCGTGCAGGGCGACGTGAACTTCCTGGGCACCGACTGGGCCGATGACGTCGGCGCCACACGCAAACGGCTGCGCTTGCAAACCGGCGATCGCGTGCTCGGCGGCGTCGTCATCTGGCCGTTGCCCGATGAGGCGGTGGTGCGGCCTGGCCAGCACTGGATCCAGACCTTGCTCGAACTGGGCGCTGTGGCGATCGATCGAGCCAGGCTGATGGCGGAGATTACCGATACGCGCGTCGTTGCGGAAAAGGAAGGTTTGCGCACGGCGCTGCTTTCGTCGCTTTCGCATGACCTGCGAACGCCGATCGCCACCATTCTGGCGTCGGCCAGCTCGCTGCAGGAACACGACGAAAGTTTCGATGCGGCCACACGCCTGGATCTGCTCAGCACGATCCAGGATCAGTCCGAACGGTTGAATCGCTACGTGCTCAATCTGCTTGAGATGACTCGCCTGGAGTCGGGCGCCCTGCAATTGAACTGCGCGCTGATCGATCCGGGCGAGGCGATGGCCTCGTCGTTGAGGCATCTCGAACGCCAGCTCGGCGAGCATCGCCTGGCGCGCGCTTTCGATAGTGCAGGCCAGCGTATTTACGTCGACCCGGTGCTGATCGAGCAAGCCTTGGTGAATGTGATCGAGAATGCCATCGAGCATGCGCCATCCGATTCGCTGATCACCGTGAACGTCGGCACCAACGGCGAGCACGTCGTCCTCAGCATCGAAGACGAAGGGCCTGGCATACCCGCGGGTGACATCGACCGCGTATTCGACAAGTTCTTCAGCGGGCGCAGCGATCGGCGCCGTGCATCCGGCGTAGGGCTCGGCCTGTCGGTGACGCGCGGGTTGATCGAATCGTTCGGAGGCACCGTCCAGGCGGTGAGCCCGATCGCCGACGAGCACGGTACGCGGATCGACATTCGTCTGCCGGCCCATCCTGCGCTGGAGACCACGGAATGATCGACGCCGCACCCAGCATCCTGGTGGTCGACGACGAGCCGTCGATCCAGCGCGTACTTAGGCCGTCGCTGGCAGCCGCGGGCTATCAGGTGTCGCTGGCTGGTACCGGCACGGATGCACTGAGCCAGGTCGCGCACGCCATTCCTGATGTGATCTTGCTCGACCTCGGCTTGCCCGACATGGATGGCAAGGACGTGATTGCCTCTCTGCGGAGTTGGACCGTCGCGCCGATCATCGTGCTGTCCGCACGTCACGACGAGACCGAGCGCATCGCCGCACTCGACATGGGCGCGGACGACTACGTCATCAAGCCGTTCCAGATGGGTGAGCTGCAAGCGCGCGTTCGCGCCGCCTTGCGCTACCGCCAACGCAGGCAGGCGGGACAAACCACCTTCTCGGTTGGCGGCCTGCATATCGACTACGTCCAGCGCAGCGTTGCCGTGTCAGGTCAACCCGTCAAACTCACGCGCAAGGAATACGATCTCTTGCGCACGCTTGCACAGCATGCGGGGCAGGTGGTGACGCACAAACAATTGCTCGCGGCCGGCTGGGGCGCGACCGTCACGGATACCCAATTCGTGCGCGTCTATATCGGCCAGCTGCGGCAGAAGATCGAACAAGATCCCAGCACGCCGCGCCTGATTCTTACGGAGTCCGGTATCGGTTATCGGTTGATCGGCGATTGATATGGCGCGAGTTGATCAATGACAACCACATCACGCTCGCTGCCGATGAGAGGTGGCTTTCGAAGTGCGGTGAAGCGTATGAGAAGCGGGGGGATATGACATGGCGCGATTCAACGCGACGATCGGCCAGCTTCATTTGGAAGTGGCCTATTCCGAGGTCGAGCATTGGATCTCCTGGAATTGCCTGGTCCACCGCGCTGATCGGCTGGTGGGCTCGCTGGGTGGCACCGCTACCGTCGCTGCGCAACAGGGCATTCAAGAGGCCGTGGAAGATGCCGTCGGCACCGCCATCCGAGCCAAGTTTCCCTTGGGTTGAGCCACGCTGGATGGAACAGGCCTGCAGGGACATTTATCATGGCTGACAAAACGCTCTATCTCCCATTGAACACGCTCAAGCCGCTGGCGCCGGGCATCTGGACGGTGGATGGACCGTCGGTGAGTCTGGACGCCCCGTTCGGTCTGGGTGTGCGCTTTCCTACTCGCATGACCGTGGTCCAGCTTTCCAATGGTGGCCTGTGGTGCCATTCGCCCACAGCGCCGGAGGCCGGCCTGTTTGCAGCGCTCGATCAACTCGGCCCCGTCGAGCACCTGGTGTCACCCAACAAGCTGCACTACACGCATATCGCCGCATGGAAACGGCGATACCCGCATGCCGTAGCGTGGGCTTCCCCAGGCGTCCGCGAACGGGCCGCAAAGCAAGGTGCCGAGATCGCTTTCGATGCCGACCTGCATGACGATCCTCCTACTGCCTGGGCAGAGGATCTGGATCAACTACGCTTTCGCGGTAGCTCGGTGATGGAAGAGTTTGTGTTCTTCCATTGCGCCAGCCGTACCTTGATCCTGGCCGACCTGATCGAAAACTTCGAAGTCGCCAAACTGCCCATGCTCCTGCGTTGGATAGGGCGACTCGGTGGGGTGCTGGATCCAGACGGCAAGACCCCGCTGGATTGGCGCGTAACGTTTTACCGGGCCGATGCGCGTTTTTGCCTGGCCCGTATGCTGGCGTGGCGTCCGCAACAAATCGTTTTGGCCCATGGGCGCTGCTACTCGCAGAACGCCGAGGCGGAATTGCGCAGAGCCTTCCGCTGGCTCAACTGGGGAAGGGTTTTCTGAAGTTTTGTGACACCTGGGATTGTTTGTGTGCTCGCCTGATCAGGCGCCCAGCGCGCGACGAAGATTGCTGCGTTTTGTCTCGACACATTGCACGCAGCGGAAGAGTGGCCAACCTTGCGCTAAAGTCGACCGCAGAGGTCGAAGAGGCGCCCGGGCGCTACGACCCATGCTCACAGCCTGCTTCTTGGCTACAAGACTTCTTCAATGCCACGTCACCACCATCACGTCTATGTCATCGAGCTCTCACGGCAAGTGCTGGCCGAAGCGCGCTTCGTGAAAGCAAATCCTCATTACCTCGGCAACAAGCCTTGCGTTTATGTAGGCATGACAGGGCAGTCACCGGACGTGCGCTTTGACAAACACAAGGCGGGACTGAAAGCGAATCGATTTGTGCGGGAGTATGGACTGCGTCTGATGCCGGAGCTCTACGAGTGCTTCAACCCGATGCCATACGAGGCGGCACGGGAGATGGAAGTGGAACTGGCGATCGGATTGCGCGAGGACGGGTATGCGGTGTGGCAGGCGTAAATCGTCACCGTTGCATGGCGTTTGGCGAGATGGTCAATGATCCGGGATCGAGCGCGACTTCGTAATAGCCGCCGCCGTTCCACGACAGAACCCGGCCTCCCTGTTTCAGCGTGCCCCCGGTCACCGTCACGCGCACATATTTTCCCGTCGGAAAATGGGCGGGCAATGTCCACTTGACGATGGTATCGGTGCCCGATTGTGTGCTCGTGGCGTTCGCCAGGGCTTTTTGCCCGGCCCAATAGGCGCCGATGTTCACCATGCTATCGATCCAGACATCACCCAATGATTTAGCGTGATGGATGCTCGCGACCACTTCCGAGGCCTTTACGCCGCGGTCATCAAGCAAGTGCATCAGGAATATCTGCCATGTACCGGCCGCTCGCGCTGCGTCGATTTGCGCGTCGATCATGCCGGCGCTCGCCCCGTCCGGCACACCATAGATCGGCAGATTGTAGGGATCGGCGTTGTCGTTTGGCGCAATCCTTCCCGGCCATACCCCGCGATTGAGGAAGAAACGCGTCTTGGCGAGGTTGTCCCATCCGGTGTCCCCATATGGCGAAGCCGTGGTCCAGACGTCGCTCACGCCAAAGGCCGTCTTGATGTAAGCGGTGCACAGGTCGTACTCGGCTTCCAGGCTGCCAGCGTAAGTCCCCACGCAACTTTTGCCATTAGCAAAGCAGTGATGGGCGGTGTGATTGGCCAGTTCGTTTCCGTCCCGCGCCGCCTGGGTCCACGTGCTGACGGGGCTGGCGTTCAAGTTGACGAAGAAGGTGACGCGCACGCCAGTCGCATGAAGCTGCTGGTAGTAGGGCGCCTGCGTGCCGTCGTCAAAGGTATAACTCACGGCGGATTTGAGTCCTGCCCAATCGAGAACCCGCAGACCTCCTGCGGCCCCCGAAGGTTTCGGCAGGCCGCTGGTAGGCAGGGCCGGTAATCCGCTGTTCGAACTTGCGTCGTCACCCGCCTTGTATGCTGCCGTTGCAGGTCGGGCAGGGGGATTTGCATAACCTGTGTTTCCCCACGCGACGAATGCAACGGCTATGGACACAAGCGTCACGGCCGAGGGACGCCTTAAGCCGAATGAAAGCGTGTACTTCATAAAAACGATTCCCCTTCAACGACCGCAAAACTTTCGACGCTTTCTACCAGCATCAGCTTTTCTGAAACTAGCCACCCGGAGGCGGCAGCGCGGCACCACCGGTCAAGGCGCGAGCGTCATCGGGACGGGTCAGCACGCCGGTGGAACGATTGAAAATCCCGAATGCATTGTTGCCGCTGCCGTTGTCGGCATCGTCCCAGTACACCGGGCGAATGCTCAGGCTGTTGGCCTGGCCGACAACGTATTTGTCGAAATACGTCCGCGATGCGAGGTGCAAGTTGAGGTTGGTGCCCGTCAGCCCTGCGGTGCCGGTGCGGCGAATGGCGCCGAATTCACCCAGCAGCACAGGAATGCCTTTGCTGGTGAATTGGGAGCTCATCTTCTGCAGCTCCGACGTCACGTAGGATTCCTCGGTGGATGACGTCGCATTGCGCGTCGTCATCGTGGAGGAATGGTAACCCTTCCCCCAGAAATACCACATCGATCCCCAGCTCGCGTCGGCTGTCATCAGCGCATATTGATAAGGCGAGTAGTAGTGCACTTCCAATACCAGATGCTTTGCCGGATCGGAGGGCAGCGACGTCACCCAGCTGTTGGTGTCGTCGATATTGCTGCCGCCAGGCCCCTGCAGCACCAGCCAGCGCGTGCTGTTGTTGCCGCCGGTGGAACGAACGGCATTGATGAAGTTCTGGTAGTACTGCAACAACACCGAGGTCTGCGCCTGCGAGGTAACGTTCGGTTCGTTGGCGACGGCAAACAGCAGTTTGGAGTTGTAGCCTCTGAAGTTGTTCGCGATCTGCGTCCAGTAGGAAACCAGTTTCGCGTTGATGTTCGGGTCGTAGCTGTTGAAGTTCGAATCCTCGAACCAGCCGCCATCCCAATGGTCATTGATGATGACGGTGAGGTTGGCCGCCTGGGCCCATTTCACGACCTGGGTGACGGTCGCCATGTAGGACGCGTTGATCACATGCGTATTCGGATCGGCGTTGTGGTCCCACGCGCAGGGAATGCGAATCGTGTTGAAGCCAGCGGCCGCGACGTTGTTGATCAGCGTCTGCGTGGGCATCACCGCACCCGACCAGGTGGCTTCCAGCGTATTGCCGAGGTTCCAGCCATAAGTGGGATTTGCCAGCTGCGACCTGCCGATCGTCGGGAGCAGCGACAAGCCGGCCGCCAGGATCAGCGCGGGTAGGGCTCGAAACTTTGGCTTGCTTGCAAGCGCAGGACGGGGAGCGGGAAGAGTGCGATGCCGGGCAACGTTCGAATGGTGCAGATCCATACGGAAAACCCTCTCGATTGAGCGAACTGGAGCGTTCGTGCGGCACTGAGGCACCACGTGCCGGCCAGCTGCCGATACTGGGAAGGCCCCAAGGCTGCGCGCAATTGCGAAATCGGCTGGGCTGCTTGATGTTTATTCATTTGCATTTGCCGCATTCGAGATGTGATTTACCTCAGCAACATGGTTGTTCGATATCGGTGATGACGGGTCGCCGCCAAGAGCGTGTTTGGATGACGGAATGTTCGACGATGTGTGTACGCAGTGCCGCTGGCTTCGAAGCGGACGGGGCAAGCTGACTGCGCTCCGAACCGTGCACGTTTATGCATGTTTACATTCTTGTTTGTGCACGGTAGGCTATGCGCATGAATCGACCCTTCTCTCAGGGCATTGCGTCATTCAGCCCTATGGCGCTCAAGCATGAAGCCTGATCTCCCCCTTGCTCGGCGCGACCTCATCGCCGATCGGCTTGCCAGCGGCCAGGCGGTCGTGGCCAACGACTTGGCTATCGAATTCGATGTGTCGGAAGACGCCATCCGTAGGGATTTACGCGCGCTCGCGGCGGAAGGAAAGTGTCGACGTGTCTATGGTGGAGCATTGCCGCTTTCGCCTGCTGACCGCCCGATGGCGGCGCGCATCGGCGAAGCGCGGAAACAGAAGGCCGCCCTGGGCCAACTGGCTGCGTCGACGATTGCGGCACACGAGCTGGTGTTTCTGGATAGCGGAAGTACCAATCTTTCCATGGTCGACTTTCTTCCGGAGGACTTCGATCTTACGGTCGCCACCAACTCCATCGACATCGCGGCGGCCGTCCTGCGCAGGCCCGATCTGAAACTGATCATGGTTGGGGGCAGCGTCGATCCTGTCGTGGGCGGCTCCATCGATGCGACGGCCATCTCCGCCGTATCGGACATGAGCATCAACCGGTGTTTCCTTGGAGCCTGCTCGGTATCGAACAAGGGAAGCGCCTATGCGCTGAACCCTTCGGACGCCGCGTTCAAGCGTGTATTGCTGGCAGCGAGCCAGCACACCACGGTGCTGGCCACCACGGACAAGTTCGTCGCCACCGCGCCGCATCGCGTGGCCAGCGTTGACGCCATCGACTGCTTTGTTGTCGATAGCGACCTGCCATCGACGACATGCAGAACACTGGCCAGGACGGGCACCAAAGTACTCAAGGCTAAACGCCTTACCTGATCTTCTTCGCCACGGAGCAACACCATCATGATTTCCGCCGACAGGCCGGAGACGCGGCTTGCTACGCGCCTGGCTTTCCTGGCCGCAGGTTTTGGTATCGCCAGCTGGGCGCCGCTGGTGCCTTTCGCCAAGCAGCGCCTGGGCGCCGACGATGGCCAGCTCGGTCTTCTTCTGTTGTGCCTTGGCGTGGGCTCGGTAATCGCGATGCCGCTGACGGGTGTGCTTAGTGCTCGCTTCGGCAGCAAGCCTGTCATCATCGTTGGCGGCCTCGGCCTGGCCTTGATCCTTCCGCTGCTCTCGCTCGCCAATTCGCCGTGGACATTGGGACTTGCGTTGCTAGCCTTCGGCGCAGCGCTGGGATCGCTGGATGTGGCGATGAATGTTCATGCGGTAGAGGTCGAGCGTGTCGCGAATCGTCCCTTGATGTCAGGCTTCCACGCACTGTTCAGCGTGGGAGGTTTCGCAGGAGCAACGCTGATGACGCTGCTGCTTTCATTGCATCTGAGCGCCTTCGCGAGCAGCTTGCTGTGTTCCGTATTGCTTGTGCTTGCCACCGTGACGGCGTGGCCTCGATTGCTTCGCGCGACACATGCCGAGGAAGGGCCGCTCTTTGTGATGCCGCGCGGGATGGTGCTGGTGCTGGCCGGCTTGGCGGCGATCACATTTCTTGCCGAAGGAGCGATTCTCGATTGGAGCGCGCTCCTCATCACCGACAAGGCGTTGGCGAGCAAGGCACAAGGCGGTCTTGGCTATACGTTGTTTGCCTCGGCAATGACGGTTGGCCGCTTGAGCGGGGATGCGATCACAGCACGCATCGGCGATCGCGCCGCGCTGACCTGGGGCGGCATGCTCACCATTTTTGGATTCATGATGCTGCTGCTGATGCCGGTGCCCTTCATTGCCATGGCGGGCTTTCTGTTCATCGGTCTGGGCGCATCGAATGTTGTGCCCGTGCTGTTTCGGCAAGCCGGCGCGCAACGCGTGATGCCGGCCCCGCTTGCGGTCGCAGCCATCACCACCACCGGATACGCCGGCATTCTGCTGGGGCCTGCCGGGGTTGGCTTCGTTGCCAGGGGAATGGGGCTCCCAGTCGCCTTTGGCCTGCTGGCCATATTGCTGTGCGCCGTACCTGCGTGCGCGCGCCTGGCCACCCCTCGTTCCGCCTGAGGAGACGTTCATGCACATTGCCCACACGGCGCTATGGACGCGCGATATGGAAGCCGCGGCGATTTTCTGGCGGGACTATTTCGGTGCTGAAGTAGGGGAGGCCTACTACAGCCAGCGTCGTCCCGGTTTCGTTTCGCGCTTTATCACGCTGGCCGGCGGCGGCGCCAAGATCGAATTGATGACGGGGCCATGGATCGAGACAGCACCGGCTGCAGACCATGTTGGCTGGGATCACATTGCCGTATCGCTCGGCAATGCCGAAGCGGTGGATCGCCTGGCCGAACGATGCCGGGCGGACGGCCTGCTACTTTCACCGCCGCGGATGACCGGTGATGGTTTTTATGAGGCAGTGATCGCCATGCCCGACGGCATCCCTATCGAAGTGACCGCGTAAAGGCAAAAGCGCCGTGGGTCAGGTCAGTGGCGATAGCCGCACGATCGCCCGGATAATGAAGTAGATTTTCTCGAGCTGTCCTACACAAGCAAAAGCGGGACAGGTTGGATGGTGAATCGAAAACGTTCCTTTCATCGGTTCTTTATACCGTCCTGCCTAGGATGCCTCGACTTGCCACGCAACAAGCATCGGGTTTCACGGTTTGATATGCCGGAAGGCCGAAGCGTCTAGAGATAGGATAAGCACCCATACATTGTGGTCTTCATGGGAGAAGACGTCATGCACGCAAGGATTCCCTCGTTTACGCGGTACGGCATGATTGCCGGCG
>NZ_JBQCHP010000014.1:0-13617 GCF_051954575.1 Dyella sp.
CCCAAGGATGCGCTGGTGGTGTTGGCTTCGCAGGCATTGGCGGGCGTGATGGCGTGTGCGCCGGTTTGGTATTTCGGGTTTTAAGGCATCACCCATCCCTTTAAATTCAATAGTTGGGCCAGCCCTGTCTGTCCGCATGCCGCAGGTACCCGTCTCGACGATGCGCCAGTCTGCCTTCGCCGACGGCCCTGTGGCCTGCGAACAGACAGGGCTGGTGACGACGGCGATACTTATTCAGTGTTGCCTTAATGTGGTGACTTGCAAATACCTTCTTGAGTGAGTCCCTCTCTCCGGGACTTGGTTAGCGTCATATCTTCAGCGCGCCGGAATGTATTCCCTCCCCTGCGCGCAGGGGAGGGTTAGGGTGGGGTTGCACGAGCTTGCCGCGCAACGCGGATTCATCGCGAGGTTGACCCCACCCCAGCCCCCCCCCTACTGCGCAGGGGAGGGAGCCATCCATCGCGCAGCTGAGATTCGACGCAAATAGTGTAAACAGGCCCTAATTAGGTTCCGGGAGAGTGGCTGACGCGCACGGCTCGCTTTTTTCCGGCAGCCAGCTACGACTCAATGCAACGCACGAACGCGAAAGTTGCGCCCCTTGATCTTGCCCGCACGCAACCGCTCCAACGCCTTGTTGGCCAACGCGCGCGTCACGGCAACGTAAGCGCGAGTGGCGAATACATCGATCTTGCCGACATCGTCTGCCTTGAGGCCCGCATCGCCAGTCAACGCACCGAGGATGTCACCGGGCCGAAGCTTGTCCTGACGGCCAGCGTCGATCACCAGCGTTTTCATCGGCGCCAGATGCAAGGTCTTGCCACGCGGTGGCGAAAGTTTCAGTGCGCGCCATGGCAGCGGCTTGCCGAGCACCTGTTCGATGTTTTCCGCCTTGGGTTTTTCGCGCGGCGTGCATAGCGTGATCGCCAGGCCGGTTTGTCCCGCGCGCCCGGTGCGGCCGATGCGGTGGGTGTGCGTGTCGGGGTCGTGGGCGACGTCGTGGCTGATCACCAGCGGCAAGGCGGTGATGTCGAGCCCGCGCGCGGCGACATCGGTGGCCACCAGCACGGCGCAACTGCGGTTGGCGAACTGCACCAGCACTTCGTCGCGGTCGCGTTGCTCCATGTCGCCATGCAGGGCCAGCGCGGAAAAACCACGGCGATCCAGTTCTTGGGCCACCGCATCCACGTCGCGGCGCATATTGCAGAACACCAGGGCATGCTGGCCGCGTTCGTCGCTGAGCAATTGCGCGAGCGCGTCGAGTTTGTGCGCCGGTTCCACGTCGATGAACTGCTGTTCGATCGCCGGCTTTGCTTCGACCGGCGCTTCCACGATGATTTCCACCGGATTGCGCTGCATGCGGCGGCTCACGTCGCGGATGTCGTCCGGATAGGTGGCTGAAAACAGCAGCGTCTGATGATGCTTGGCGATGCGTCCGACGATGTCGTCGATGGCTTCGCTGAAACCCATGTCGAGCATGCGGTCGGCTTCATCCAGCACCAGCACCTTGATGCCGCCACCATGCAGGCTGCTACGCTTGAGATGCTCCTGCACGCGGCCCGGCGTGCCGACCACGATATGCGGATCGTGCGTGAGCGAGGCCAGTTGCGGACCCAGTGGCATGCCACCGCACAGGGTCAGCAGTTTGACGTTGGGAATGTTTGCGGCCAGCTTGCGTATGGCCTTGCTCACCTGGTCGGCCAACTCGCGCGTGGGGCACAGCACCAGCGCCTGCAGGCGAATGGTTTCCACACTCAGCGATTGCAGCAAGGCTAGCCCGAATGCCGCGGTCTTGCCGCTGCCGGTCTGCGCCTGGGCGATCACGTCGCGTCCTTCCAGCATGGCCGGAAGGCTTTGCGCCTGGATGGGGGTCATTTCGCTGTAGCCCAGCGTTTCGACGCTGGCGAGCAAGGCGGGCTTGAGAGGGAGCGTGTTGAAAGCGGTCATGCGGCATCATCTCATGGCCGTTTGCTCGAGGCAGCCCGGCGATTCATTGCGCGGGCGGTTCGCGTCCCATATCAATTGGCTTCACGCCTTCGCGCGAGGCTTTCTTCTTCGCCTGCTTTTCGTCTTGCTGTTTCTTTTTCGCCAGTTCGCGCTGGCGCTTTTCGAAGGAGTAGTTTGTCTTTGCCAAGCGGGATCACCTCATTGAAGGGAAAGGGATTGTTTGCCGTGTGTGCCAGCAGGGCGACGATTACTTCGGCGAACGCTCGGCAGCGGGGCCTTTGGCGATCTCGGCGGCATCGGGCTTGCGCTGGAATGGCGTATTGCCCAGCACTTCGATGCGGCCGCCGGCCTTGTTGAAGGCGGCGATATCCGCGGCGATGCGCTCGCTGGTCAGGGTCTTGGGCGATGACCCTTGGGTGCCGGGTTGGCGGGGGTTGGACATGATCAATCCTCCTGTTTCAAAGGGGTTTTGCCGTTGCGTGAAGCGTATTCGACGCGAACGGCCCTGCAGTACGGGCCGCCCATCACGAAGCGACGGCATACGGCGGGGCGGTTTTCGTAAATGCTGCAATTCATGCGAGTGCGATCCATCGCCACGCACCATCCCGCTTCATCGTGGGCCATCACGCGCGGCCCTTCCGGAAGATAAGTGGTGAGATGCGAGGGAATCGTGTCGCCGGGCTCCAGCACCACCTTCAGGCGACAGCACACTGCCTCGCAGGTCGAGCAATGGACCGGCGCCTTGCGCGCTTGCGGCGTGGCCGCGTGGCGGTGGAAATGGCCTGGCATGGGTGCTCCCGAGGGGCGTCACCTCGTTGGCGAGGCGGTTCACACGTGGGTGGGAGCGAAGCGGGCAGCCGCCGAATAGCTGCGCGGGACGCGAGGGGCAGGCAGGTACTTGCCGGTGGATAGTACACCATGCCGGCAAGTGGGGTTTAAGGCAACACCGGCCAAGTATCAACGCGGCCTGATATTGGAAAGGACGAGCCTGCGCGGTGGGGCGTTTAGGAGTATGGTGATCAATCCCGCCCAACATCATCAGGTATCCGAATGAACAACACACCAAAGCCGCTATCGGCAGCGACCATTCATTCGATTTATTCGGGCAGCAAAGTCACCACCGCGGTCGACCAGGCGAAGGATTTCAAATCGACCAACAACTTTGCGCGCGACGCCACGCATACCGGCCAGGCGCCCGAGAAACCCAGCATGGAAAAGAAGCGTCCTCGCCGTCCGTGACGGAGGATCGCCCTGCATAAAGAACATGCGCGTCCGGCGACGCGCTTGTGCAGCATAACCTCGCAGGTTATTGCCTCGCCGCGCGACTTTTGAAAACGTAACGCAGTCCCCCAATTGCCTTACCGAACACAGGAGTCGACACGCTATGCGACGTGCTTCGCTGTTATTTGCATGGATGCTTGGCCTGGGCCTGGCCGGTTTCGTCAACGCCACCGAAGCGCCGCTCGCCCAAAGCAGCCAGCTTGATCACATCTTGTTGTGGGGCCGCAGCATCGACCAGGTCAGCGGCATCATGGCGGTGAAGCTGGGTTTTCAGGTGCTGCCGGGACGCGATCCCAACGGCGTGGCCAATCGCTTCGTGCGCATGCCCGATCGCAGCTATATGGAACTGCTCGGCATCACGCGGCCTCATCCCAAGCTCGATCCAGGCATGGATGCGGATCAGGCGGTGCTGCATGGCGGACCAGGCGCGCGCATGTTCGGCCTGCGTTCGCCCTCGCTCGATCAGATGCGCGCCTATCTGCAGGCACAAGGTTTCAAACCTACGCCGATGTTTTCGGCTTCGCCGAACGACCCGGATGGCGCCGGCCCTTCGAAACCGCCGCGCTGGCGTCTGTTCGCGTTCGACACGCAACCGCTTTCGTCCGGCTTCTTCGTGATCGACTATCCGCCCGATGGCATCAAGCCGCATCCGGCGATGGATGACCGGGTTGCGCGCGAGCATCCCAATGGTGCACGTGAAGTGTCGGCATTCTGGCTGTTGTCGGCCGATGCAGACGCGCAGCGAAAGCAGTTCGAGCGCATGGGTTTTACCGGTTCGGTCGCCATTCGCATGCCGCAAGTCGGCGCACGCGGTTATTGCGTGCCGGTCGGCAGCAAGCGCATCTACGCGCTGCAGCCGGAAGGCGCCGGCGCCGCGGCCGATGCCTTGCGCAGCGGCGGCCCGCAGGTGTTTGGCGTCAGCATCGGCGTCGAGGATCTTGGCCTGGCCAAGCGCCGCGTGGAGCGGGGGTACGAGACCACGCTCGATGATTACCACGGCTTGCTGGGCGAGTCGTTCCTGGCGCCAACGGAAAGCGATCTGGGCTTGATGATGGAATTCCACGCTGCGACGACGGCCAACGCCGCCTGCGGTTGATCGTCGGTCAGCCTGCAGCGGCCAGCTGCGCGCACACTGCCGCGGTGTGCGCATCCGCCGGGAATGCGCAATCGATGCGGATCTCGGCCAGCGTCACATCGCGCGGTACCGAGAACGTCGTAACGGTTTCGAAAAAGCGCAATTCGCCTTCGCTGCTGCGAAACACAAAGGTAAATACCGGCGGCAGCGCGCGCTGCAGGTCGCGAAAACGCCAGTGCTCCGGTACGTCGGGATACTGCAGCACCTGCTGCATCAATTCGCGCGCCGTCTCATCGGAAGGCACGGCGGCGATGTCGTCGTGCAGATGGCGAATGAAGCGTTCGGCCACTTCTGGCCAGTTGACGATCACGGAGCGAATATCCTCCGGATCGAACACCTGGTGAAGAATGTTGGTGTGCTTGCTTTGGCTTCCCCGCATCAGCAATTGGTTGATGCGCACGGCGGCCTGGTTCGTGGCCAGCACGTTCCAGTGACGATCGAGCACGAAGGCGGGGTAGGGCTCCTGGTGCGTGATGATCAGGTCGATCGCCTGGCGCATCCATTCCAGTGCGGGCGTGGTGAGCAGGTTTTCCGGATATTCCGGCGCGTAACCGCCGGCCAGCAACAAGGCATTGCGCTCGCGCAGCGGCATCTCCAGCACGTCGGCAAGGCGGCAGAGCATGTCGCGGCTGGCCTGCGCCTTGCCGGTTTCGACGTAGCTCAAATGGCGCGCCGATAGATTCGCCTTCAAGCCAAGCTCGAGCTGGCTGACGCGCCTGGCCTCGCGCCACGAACGCAATAGCTCGCCCAGGGGCGATTTGCGGCTTGCTGCGGGTTTCACAGATGCCATGGCGGGTCTCGTGGCGCGTCGGTTCCCGGAGAGTAGGGATATCGGTGCAAGGCGGCCAAGTGACGAAATGCATGTTTGCTGCGTGGCAGGCAAATCACAGAAGGGTGTGTGGTAGCGCCGTCTCGGCTACGCGAACGCTTGCTCCCTCCCTGCGTGCAGGGGAGGGGACAGATAGCGCTGTCGTAGCCAGGTGGGATGAATTAATCGTCCTTCCCGAACAATCCCCCGAGCACCGACCCGATCACCCCGCCAGCAATCGCACCGCCGACGTTTCCACCCGAGCCGCCCAGGCTGGCTGAGCTCGTTTCCTCGCGCGCAAGATAAGGCTCCAGCGCGTGCGCCAGGTTCGGCATGGTGAGCGTTTGCAGCCACACCTGGCCGGGCCCGGTGAGGTTGGCGATGAACAGGCCATCGCCGCCGAACAGCTTGTTCTTCAAGCCGGGAATCATCGTGATGTCGAAGTTCACCGAGCCTTCGAACATGCCGACGTGCCCCGGATGCACCTGCAGCGTTTCGCCGGCCGCAAGCGTGTAGGTGACTACTTCGCCGCCCAGTTCCACCCATGCGCGGGCGCTGCCGGTGAGCTTTTGCAGCACGAAGCCATCACCGCCGAAGATGCCGGCGCCTAGCGAGCGCTGGAAGCCGATCGACAATTCCACACCCTGCGTGCCGCACAGAAAGCCATGGCGGTGGATGAAATAGGTCTGCCCGGCGTTCACCTGCACTTCGACGATCGATCCCGGCACCTTCGCCGCGAACGCGACCATGCCCGGCGAGCCCGAGGTCTCGTATTCGTTCATGAACAGCCCGCCGCCGGAAAGGGCGCGACCGATGACACCGAGAAAACCGCTCGCGCCCGCCGTGCGCGCGGACGTCTGCAGCACGATGTTGCGGGTCATCCAGGAAAACCGGCCAGGCTCGGAAATGATCCGGTCACCCTGTTCCAGTCCGATTTCGAGCACCGGCAAGGTGGTGCCTACCGTACGCGTTTTCATTGCATCGTCCCCCGATGGTGATGTGGCTGTGCCGTGCAGATTTGTGTAGCCGGTTACGTGGGCGTTTCAGGGCGCAAACCTGCTTCAGTTTGGCACCCTGCGCGCGCCATCAAAGATGAGCGTTAGGATCGGTGCGCTGCAGAAATTCTGCACGCACCGCGTTGCGGTCCACCGTGACGTGCGTATCCACGCCGATCACCTGGCGCAGCAGGCCACCGTCCTTGCTTGCCGTGGCCGGCCATTCCGGCAAGCCCGCGCCGTTGGGGTTGCCGGTCTTGATGAAGTTCGCCCAGTAGCCCTGCATGAGATCCGAAACGCGATGATCGGCATCGGTCCAGGCAAACACGGTATTGCCGGCCAGGTTGCCCAGCGCGTATTCGATCTCACCGCTGTGCACGGAGCCGGCATCCGGGCCGGCGCTGCCGTCGCGCTTGGCCGGGCGCGGCTGCACGAAATAGTAGTAGTACACCGGCGCTTGTCCGGTCTGGCGATGCACGTTCATCCAGCGCCAGGTGGCAAAGGCGATGAACTGATCGCCCTCGTACGCGGTGGCGGAAGCTTTCACCTCCGCTTCGTTGCTGGCGGGATAAAGCTTCAATGCTTCGGCCGCATGCGCACCGAATTGCTTGTTCATGGCGGCGCGATAGTTCGCGAGCGTGGGCGCCTTGTCGTCGAGCAAGGCCGTGTAATAACCCTCCTGCGAGTTCGATCCCACCAGCAGCGGAATATGCGCCTGCTCGCCGGCCTGGTAGATGGCTTCAGGCGAGCGGGGCAGGAAGTAGCCGTCGATGGTCGGGCGGAACTCGGGCACGTCTTTTTTATCCGCGGCCTTGAGCAGCGCCTGGGCATCCATCGCGCGCAGCTGTACCAGCGAATGCGCGCCGACCTGCCGCTCGAAATCCTTGCCTTGGCGTTCGGCCAATGCCCGCGGCCGCGGCTTGAGGTTGCCAAGCATGGCGCCGCTCTCGCCGATGGCTCGCTGCATCAGGCCCTTCGACAAGGGCGAGGCCATTTGCGCCGACACCGACATGGAGCCGGCCGATTCGCCACCGATGGTGACCTGGTTCGGATCACCGCCGAATGCTGCGATGTTGCGCTGGACCCAGCGCAAGGCGGCGTTCTGGTCGAGCAAGCCGTAGTTGCCGGTGGCGTGCTCGGGCGATTCGGCGGCCAGCTCCGGCAGGGCCAGGAAGCCGAACACGTCCAGGCGGTAATTCACCGTCACGGTGACGATGCCGCGCTGGGCAAGGCTCGCGCCGTCGTAGCGCGGCTCCGAGCCGTCGCCGGCGGAAAAGCCGCCGCCATAGAAATACACCAGCACCGGCAATTTCGCGTTTGCGCCGTGCGCGGGCGTCCAGACATTGAGATAAAGGCAGTCTTCGCTCACGCCATTGGAGCGAAACACCATGTCGCTGTAGATCGGGCTCTGCATGCAGCGCGGGCCGAAGCGATCGGCTTGCCGCGTCCCTGTCCACGTCGCTACCGGCTGCGGCGGCTTCCAACGCAGCGGACCAACCGGCGGCGCGGCATAGGGAATGCCCTTGAATTCGTCCAGGCCGGTCCTGGCGTCGTGAATACCCGACAGCGTGCCCGTGGCGATGTTTACGGTAGGGGGCGCGTCGGACGATGAGGCAGGTGCGGTGATCAGCGCGATGGCGAGCAAGGGCAGGGTGCGAGGGATACGCTTGAAGGCAGTGAGCATGGGCCAGGTCTTTGAGTGGGCGGCGTGAGGCTCGAATCGCAGCGACGATAACTTCCCCGACTTGCGTATCATCAGCGAGCCAAGCGGTGTGTTGTTCAGGGAGAGCATAGCGTGGCGGGATGCGATCGTATGCATCCTCGGGGCACGCCAAGGGATGAACCCGTTAAGTTCAATCGCCACTTGCCCCTGGCAGGTGAACCCGCCACTCCAGCCGACCTGCCATCATGCCCACGACGCCGGATTCGCAGCCCTACGCATCTGCCAGCCAGCGATCACTGACCCTCATCGCCACGGGAGTGGTGCTGGCCTTGCTGTATTTTGGCAAGGACGTGCTGGTGCCTATCATCCTGGCCTTGATCCTGGCCTTGCTGATGGCGCCGTTCGTGCGCTTGCTGCAGAAAATGCGGCTGGGCCACGCGTATGCGGTCATGATCGCCGTGCTGCTGCTGGCCACGATCGCAACCGGATTGATGATGGTGATCGGCTCGCAGATCGTGCACTTGGCCGAAAGCCTTCCGCAATACGAACGAACGGTCCAGGCCAAACTGCAGCTGTTGCACGACCTGACCATCGCGCGGCTGGAAGCCATGCGCGGCGAAGCCGGCAAGGTCATCAATGCCTTCGGCGCCAACGGCAGCGCAGGCCAGGTCCCGCAGACGCAAGTTGCGCCGGCCTACGCCAATGCGGTGGACGTTTCGGTTTTCGCCAGCCCATGGAACGCGATAAGAAGCGTGCTCTCGTCGCTGTGGAGCCCTTTGGAAACCGCCGGCATCGTGCTGGTGGTGCTGGTGTTCGTGCTGCTCGAATACGAATCCCTGCGCGATCGTTTCATCCGCGCCATCGGCGGCACCGATCTGCGCGCCACCACCGTGGCGATCAACGACGCCGGCGAACGCCTTTCGCGCTTTTTCGTCTCGCAGTTTTCGGTGAATGTCGGCGTGGGGCTGGCGATATGGCTGGGCCTGGCCGTTGTCGGGCTGCCCAATGCGCTGCTCTGGGGAGCGCTTACCGCGGTGCTGCGCTTCGTACCTTACGTGGGTGTGTGGCTGGCGGCGCTGCTGGCCGCCTTGCTCGCTGCAGCCGTTACGCCGGGATGGACGCTGTTGCTGCTGACGCTGGGCCTGTTCGTGATCGTGGAAGTGCTGGTGAGCCAGTTGGTGGAACCCCAGCTCTATGGCCACGCGACCGGTTTGTCGCCGCTGGCCGTGGTCGTCTCGGCCATCTTCTGGAGCTGGCTGTGGGGACCGATGGGCCTGGTACTGTCCACGCCGTTGACGCTATGCATGGTGGTGGTCGGGCGCCATGTAAGGGCGTTCACGCTGCTGGGCATCCTGCTTGGCGACACCCCGGCCCTGACGCTGCCGCAGCGCTTCTACCAGCGTGCGCTTTCCGGGGATGCCGATGAAATCATTGCATCCGCGCGCATCTTTCTGAGGCAACGATCGTTCGCCCGTTATTGCGACACCGTATTGTTGCCGGCGCTGCAGCTTGCGCAGACCGATCTTGCGCAGAAGGCGATCAGCCCGGAACAGCTCGTCAAGGCAAGAACGGCGGTCATCCGGGTAATCGAATCGTTGGGCAGGGAGGCGCCTTCACAACCACGTTGGCGCCGTCGCACTTCCGTGCTCGACGACGACAACCTGGCGCATTACCTGCGCCAACAACGCGAGAACGTCGCCGGACGTTGGCAGGGGCCGCTGGCCGTGGCGCCTGGTTCGATCGTGCTATGCATCGGCAGCGGCAATCGCTATGACGATGTGGCGACGGAGATATTGGTGCGCATCCTGCGCGACCTTCGCATCGATGCACGCCACGTTTCCATGCAGGACGTCGAGGATTTCCAGGCGGAAGATCACCCGGAAGCGACGCCCAATGCCGTGTCGATGATCCACATCGTCAATGCCGCAGGTGCTGGCGGCTGGGTGTCGGGGGAAGCGGTGGCAAGGGAAATACGCAAGCGGTTCGCAGAGGTGGTCATTACTGCCGTGCTTCTGCCGCACCTCCTGGAAACGCAGGAGCCGAGCCAGCTGGGTGCGGATATCGATCGCGTGGCGCAGTCGTTCGAGCAGGCGGCGCAATTTACGATTGAAAAGTTTGCGTGATTGAAACCTCCGATTGTCATTCCGTCGCAGGCCGCAATCCATGCTTCGTACTGGCGATGGATTCCGGCCTGCGCCGGAATGACGGTGGAGCCATCACTTAAGCCGCGTCAAATAAGCCTTGAACGCCGTCGCCCACGTGCGACCGCCATCCTGCGAATAAGCGATCTCATACCGATGCGAATTGGCAGTGATATCCGACCACACGCCGCGCACCAATACATTGCGCCCCTTGTACGTCGTGGTACCGAAAAATTCGCCGCGGCCATCCTTGAAATTGCCGATGGTCGGCGCCTCGATCTCGCCGGAACCGTCGACGTACATCTGGCTCCATTGCCCAGCCTTCGTGTTGTAGACAAAAAGCGTCGCCCCTTCCCAATGCCCATTGGGCCCGTCGGCCTCGATCTCCTCCAGCCACGCGCGTCCATTCCACACCGGTCGCGCCGTCTTCGTGCCGTCCATGGTCACCGTATGCGTGCCGCCATCGAATGGATCGAGCACCTGTGTTGCGTGCGTATGCCAAGCCCCACGGGCGAAATCGAAATCATGCGAGCCATCGCGCGGCGCCGCGGCCTGCGCACTCAACGACGCGCATGCCAGCACACCGGCAACCATGACTCCACGCAGCAGAACCTTCCACATCATCGTGCTCTCCGTATTGGCGACCTGGGGAGACTTTAGGGAAAGCCTGCAGGGCCAGAAGGGCCAATTGCGGAAATTTAGCGTGGGCCATTTATCCCGGTCAGTCGTTCAAGGCAATACTTAGAGCACGCGCCGCAACACCTTCAGCCCCTGCTCGATGTCCTGGAGGTCAACGGCCCCATACCCGAAAACCAGGCCTTGCGACGTGGGCGTTCCAAAGAAATAGCGCTCGAGCGAATGCAGATGCACGTTCGACTCCAACAGCCGTGCAGTCACGCGCTCCAGGCTTTTGGACATCATCGATCGCGCCGCCACATGCATCCCGTAATGCGACTGCATCGGCTGCAAATCCGCGGAGAAATCCGACTGCAATATCTCCCACACCAGGTCCCGCCGCTTCCGGTATACGTCACGAAGCTTGCGCACGTGCCGCGCCAGGTGCCCATCGGCGATAAAGCGGGCAACCGCCATCTGCGTCAACGTCGGACAATGCCAGTCGAGGCAATTCTTTGCCGTAGTCAGCGTCGGCATGGCCCAGCGTGGCGCAACGATAAAGCCAAGCCGCAGCGCGGGAAGCATGCATTTGGAAAACGTGCCGACATAGAACACATCATCGGCCGTCGCGTTGGATCGCAGCGCCTGCAAGGGCGCGCCGTCGTGGCGGAACTCCCCGTCGTAATCATCCTCGACAATGACCGCGCCATGCTTGCGAGCGAAATCCAGCAGCGCCGTTCGACGCTGTGCAGACATCGATACGCCCAACGGAAATTGATGCGAAGGGCACACACAAACCACCTGCACGGGCACGGGCAGCGCATCCACCACCAGCCCTTGCGCATCCACCGGTACCGGCACGAGCTTCGCACCGGCCGCCAGAAACGCGGCGCGCATCGGCGGATAACCAGGATCCTCAATGGCAACCGTCGTAACCCCAGGGGTGACCAATACACGAGCGAGTATGTCGAACGCCTGCTGTGCGCCGGCGGTCACCAGCACATCGTCGGGTTCGCACACAATGGCACGCGACACGCCAATGTGCGTCGCAACGGCAGCCCTCAGCGGGAAATGCCCCTGATTGCCTTGCGGACTCTTGAAGGCAGGCGGCTTCAGTTCCATGTGCCGAAGCTGCTTGGCGCTGACGCGGCGAAATATTTCGAACGGGAAGAGTCGCGGATCGACCAGCGCGGGCCGAAAGTCCAATGGTGCAGTCGTCCTTGGTGTCTTTGCTCGCTGACTGTCGTGCCAGAAGTTAAGCGCCTGGGCAAGCTCGGGTCGCTTCCATGTCGCATTCAAGCGCGGATCGGGTGTTTGCTGCGCCGGAAACCGTTCGCGCGGCGCACGACTTCGCTTCGGCGCCACATACGTGCCCGACCCTTGCCGCGCCTGCACTAACCCCTCGATCGCCAACCTCGCATAAGCGCGAGCCACGGTGTTTCTCGAAACACCGAAAAAGACCGCCGACTGACGCTCCACCGGCAGTTTGGACCCGGACACCAACCGGCCATCGAGGATGGCGGCACGCAACTGCGCGTAGACGGAATCCGCAGATCGGCGGCTTCCCTTCGGAGGAGGGTCAAAAACAATTTCGAACAGAGTGTTCGTACCTTCCACGTCATTTGCCACAACTGCTTTCCTCCGCGGTGGCTCCATGGCAAGAGGCCGTGACGACGGCACGGGAAGTGTATGGTTTGTGCCGAAAAAGCGCTCGGGATCAGAATAAGGCTCGCCACCCGACCCCGTCACCCTCAATCCGGCGATTTCCGGGGAGTAAGATGGCGCAGCTGATTTACACGAGATGGATGTTCAGGCCATGAGCATGTATCGCGACGCCCTTCATACATTCGCCACGCGTCCGTTTCGCAAGCGCCGCGCGCATCCGCTCGACGAAGACATCTGCGTGCACATCTTTACGTCTTCCTCGGCCATGCTCGGCGTCTGCCTCACCGTGGTGGGCATTCTTCGTCTGGTCATCACGCTGCGTTCCGAAGATACGCTGGGCGACGATCTGCTTTCGGTCAACGCCATGGTGTACCTGGTTGCTGCCGTGCTCGCATACGGCGGCCTGCGGACACGCAGCACCCGGCGCAATCACAGGTTGGAATATATGGCCGATGCGGTGTTTATCGCAGGCCTGATCTTCACGGTTATCAATACCGGCTTTATCACCTGGGCGATTGCTGTCGCGTAAGGCTATGACGCCGCTGGCGCGCGTTGGCTTCCGATTTGTCCTCACACGCAAGGAAAGCGAGTAGTGTTCAGGGGAAGCAGCCTGCCGCCGGCGCTACCGGCGTCGGTGGCGGCGCCCAGTAGCAATCACGACGCTCCTCCAGCGCCAGCGTAGATACGGAGGTTTCCATGAAAGTCGTTGTTATTGGCGGTACCGGACTCATCGGCAGCAAAGTCGTCGATCGCTTGCGCAAATGCGGTCACGAAGCCGTTCCCGCGGCGCCGTCCACGGGCGTCAACGCCCTTACCGGCGAAGGCCTGGACCAGGTCATGGCAGGTGCGAATGTCGTGGTGGACGTGGCCAACTCCCCTTCGTTCGAGGATCAGGCCGCACTGGATTTTTTCGAGACCTCAGGACGCAACCTGGCCGCCGCGGAGAAGAAAGCCGGAGTGAGGCATCACGTGGCCTTGTCAGTGGTGGGTACCGGCCGCCCTGCGTTTGCGGCGAGCGGGTACATCCGCGCCAAAATGGCCCAGGAAACGTTAATACGTGCCGCGGGTATCCCATACACCATCGTCCATTCAACCCAGTTCTTCGAATTTCTCGGCGGCATCGCAGGTGATGGCGGAAAAAATCGGGAGATTCATCTTTCCAGCGGAATGATGCAGCCGATCGCCTCTGACGACGTCGCCGATGCAGTCACCGACTATGCGCTAGGCGCAGCCGTCAATGGCACGGTAGAAATCGGCGGTCCCGACAAGGCACCGCTGGCGGACTGGGTACAGCGCTTCCTTGCTGCCACAGGCGACCCGCGCAAGGTTGTTGCCGATCCAAAGGCGGCGTATTTCGGCGCCGTGCTGGA
>NZ_JBQCHP010000015.1:0-14310 GCF_051954575.1 Dyella sp.
GCAGCGTGACCCAACGTGTTAGAAGCGGTTGTTGGGTTACGCTGCGCTAACCCAACCTACGAATGCATCACGCACGGCATTATTGCCGCGCTTCCAGGCGCATGCCGCGTGGTGTTAGCCAACGCTCAATACCTTCGAACAAACCCTGCACCAGCAGCGCCATGCACGCAGCAGGAATGGCGCCTTCAAGGATCAAGCCGGTATCGTCCAATCGAATGCCGGTGACGATCGGTTGCCCGTAACCACCAGCACCGATCAAGGCGCCAAGCGTCGCAGTGCCCACATTGATCACTGCGGCCGTCTTGATGCCCGCCAGGATGCTGCGCATCGCCATCGGCAATTCCACCCGGCGCAAGCGCACGCCACGCGGCAAGCCCAGGGCGGCGGCGGATTCGCGCAGATCCGGCGGAATACCGGTAATTCCCGCATACGTGTTGCGCACGATCGGCAGCAGGCTATATAGGAACAAGGCGGCAATCGCCGGCCACGTGCCGATGCCGAAAAAGGGGATCATGAACACGAACATGGCCAGCGACGGAATGGTTTGCAGCACGCCGCTCAACGCCATGATGAGCTGGCCGAGCCGCTTGGCGCGCGCCGAGAACACGCCCAGCGGAATGGCCAGCAGCACCGCCGCGGTCAACGAGATCAGCACCAGCCGCAGATGCTCCACCGTGCGTTGCCATAGCCGCGTCCAGCGGTTGGCGCCGTCGCCATCGGCCGGCACGCCGAGAAACTGCGCCGCCACCGCCGTTTCCTTTTCGCCGTGCAGCTTCACTTGCGCATTCATCCGGCGCATCGCATTGGCGCTGATGCGTCCGGCGAGTTTGTCCAGCACCTCGATGAAGGCCGGCGCGCGAGTATCCAGATCGAGGCGGTACACATAGACCGCCTGGTAATGCGGAAAGTAATGCCGATCGTCGTCGAGCGTGCGCAGGTGGTAGTAAGGAATCTCCGCATCGGTGCTGTAGAGATCGATTGCATCCACTGCGCCGCTGGCGAGCGCGCGATAAGACAGCGCATGGTCCAGCCCGCGCACCTGTGTCTGGGGCAAGCCATAGCGCTGGCGCAAGCCCGGCCAGCCGTCGCTGCGCGCCATGAATTCGTTGGAAAAACCCAAGCGCACATCCGCATGCGCGGCCAGGTCTGACAGGCTGCGAATACCGAGCTGCGCAGCACGATCCTCGCGCATGCCGATCGCATAAGTGTCGTCGAAACCCAGCGCATCCGTGATGCCGATGCCCAGCGGCTGCAGCGCGGCGCGCAGGGTCGGGATATCTGCATCGGGCGCGACGTTTTTCAGCAGCTCGTGCGTGAGCGTGCCGGTGTATTCGGGATACGCATCGATGTCGCCGTGCTCAAGCGCGCTCCACAAGATCGCGGTGCCGCCCAGCTCGCGCTGATGCACCACCGGCACCCCTTGCTGCCGCGCCGCCAGCCGGGCGATTTCGCCCAGGATCACCGATTCGGTGAACTGCTTGGAACCGATGCGCACCGGCGCCGCGTGCGCCGATGCCGGCACCATCAGCAACAGTGCGAGGAACAGCCATGCGCGCTTCATGGCGACACCCCGCGCAAGGTGCGCTGGGCTTGCACGAAGCGCGTCACGAAGGGATCGGCGGGGCGGCGGCACAGATCGTCCAGGCGTCCGTCCTGCACCACCTTGCCGTGTCGCATCAACACCAGCCGATCGGCAAACCATGCCGCTTCGGCCATGTCATGCGTCACCACGATCACGGTCTTGCCGAGCTGGTCGAAGATCGCCTTCAGCTCGTCCTGCAATTCGTGGCGCACGATGGGATCGAGTGCGCCCAGCGGTTCGTCCAGCAACAAGGCATCGGGATTGAGCATCAGTCCGCGCATCAGCGCGACGCGTTGGCGCTGGCCGCCCGACAATTCCGCCGGATAGCGTTCCAGTGCGCTGGCGGGCAGATGCGTGAGCGCGGCCAGTTCCTCGGCGCGCTGGCGGATATGCTCGCGGTTCCAGCCCAGGTGATGCGGCAGCAGCGCGAGATTGCCCAGCACGGTCAGATGCGGAAACAGGCCGCCTTCCTGGATCACGTAGCCCACGCGCCGGCGCAGCGCCAGCACCTGGCTGGGTTGCAGCATGGCGCCATCCACCCAGATTTCGCCGCTGTCCGGCCATTCCAGGCCAAGTAACACGCGCAGCAGGGTGGATTTGCCCGACCCGCTGCTGCCGATCAGCGCGGTATTGCTGCCGGCCGGAAAGCGCAGGCTGACATCATCCAGGGCCGGCACAGCGCCGTAGCGCTTGCTGACGCCGCGGAGCTCGAACGCTTCGGGGGTAATGGGCATGGGGGACGGGGACGGGGACGGCAGCGGGAAGCCCGATTGTAGGCTGGGATGCCATCCTGGCGGCCTTTCCGTGAAGCTTTGAAAGGTGAATGTTGCAAAGCAGCATGTATCCTTTGCGCATGCTCTCCCACCCCGCCATCCTCCATTACTGGCGCCGCCTGCGCGGTTCGGATCGCTTTGCCGAATGCCAGCGCGTGCTGCTCGCGCTCGGTGGCGTGATCCTCTATTGCCTGTGGCGCCATCACGCGACGGCGATGATTCCCGCAATGCTGGGCGTGATCGCCTGTGCGCTGGCCGAAACCGAAGACCACTGGCGCAGCCGCCTCACCACCCTGCTGATTACCCTGCTCTGCTTTGCCGGCGTGGCCTTCATGGTGGAATGGCTGCTGCCGCGCACGCTGCCGTTCACCCTCACGCTAGGCCTGATGACCTTCGTGCTGGTGATGCTTGGCTCGATCAGCGCGCGCTACGCGACCATTGCCGGGGGCACGCTCATTCTGGCCGTCTATACGATGGTGGGCACCGACCAGCCGCATGCGTCTAACACCTTCTTCGCCGAGCCGTTGCAGATGCTGGCCGGTGCGGCCTGGTACGGCGCGCTGTCGCTGCTGTGGAGCGTGTTGTCGCCGCAGTTGGCCGTGCGCCACGCGCTGGCCCGCGTGTTCGACGCGCTGGGCGATTACCTGGAAACCAAGGCCGCCCTGTTCACGCCCGTGCATGGCATCGACCGCGATGCATTGCTGCTGACGCTGGCGATGCAGAACGAACAGGTGGTGGACGCGCTCAACGATACGCGCATCGTATTGATCGACCGCATCGGCATGCGCCGTCCGCGCGGCGCCACGGCGGCACGCTTGCAACTGTATTTCGAGGCACAGGACATCCACGAGCGCGTCAGTTCCTCGCATTATCCGTATGCGGCGCTGGCCGAGGCGTTCTATCACACCGACGTGCTGTTTCGCTGCGAACACATCCTGCGCCTGCAGGCGCGCCAGTGCCGCGAACAGGCCCAGGCGCTGCGCCTGCGCACCTCGCCGGCTGCCACCACTGACATGCGTGCGGCGCAGAACGACTTGCGCAACGCTATCCATACCCTGCGCCATCAATCGTCCGCGCCGGCCGAACACCTGCTGCGTTCGCTGGATGCGCTCCTGCGCAACATGGCCGCCATCCAGGCCTTGCTGGAAAACGATCACGCGCCCAGCACGCTCGATGGCGAAGATGGCGCCCTGCAGAATCCCGGCCCGCAATCGCTGCGCGAAGCCTGGGAGCGCATCACCATCCAGCTCACCTCGCGCTCCTCGCGCTTCCGCCATGCGGTGCGTCTTTCGCTGGCGCTGATGGCCGGCTTTGGCGTGCTGCGCCTGGTGCATCCCCAGCATGGCTACTGGATCCTGCTGACCACGCTCTTGGTCTGCCAGCCAAGCTACGGCGCCACGCTGTCGCGCATGCTACAGCGCGTATCCGGCACGGTGATCGGCGTGCTGATCGGCTGGGCCACCTTGCGCCTGCTGCCCGCGGCACCGTGGCCATTGCTGCTGATCGTGCTATCCGGCGTGGTGTTCTTCGCCGCGCGGCTGCGCCGCTACACCCTCGCCACCGCCTCGATCACCGTGTTCGTGGTGCTGTGCTTCAACCAGGCCGGCAACGGCTACGAGGTAATGTGGCCGCGCCTGCTCGACACCCTGATCGGCGCGGCCATCGCCGCCCTGGCCATCTATCTCATCCTGCCGGACTGGCAAGGCCGCCAGCTCGACCAAGTGCTGTCCAACACCCTGCGCAACGATGCGCGCTACCTTCAGCAGATCATCGCGCAATACGTGCACGGCAAACGCGACGACCTGCCTTACCGTATCGCCCGCCGCGAAGCGCACAACGCCGACGCGGCCTTGAGCGGCATGCTCGCCAACATGCTGCGCGAACCGGGCCGGCGGCAGCACGGCAACGAAAACCTGCTGCGTTTTCTCACCATCGCGCACACCATGCTGGGGCATATTTCCGCGCTGGGCGCGCATCGACAGGCGATCGGCGATGCGCAGGTTCGCGATACGGTAACGTTGGCCGGCAACTTGATCGTGACCAAGCTGGAGCATCTGGCGGATGCGCTGCTTGCGCCTGTTTCGCCTCCGGATAGCGAAACGGAGCAGAGCATGATGCCGCATGCGGATGGCGTGCAGGATGAGGTTGCGCGGCTGGTGCTGGGACAGCTGGGGATGATTTTGGTGTTGCGGGATCGGTTGGCGAGTGTGGTGCGGGATATTCGCAATGGGTGATTTTTTCTTTCGAGTCTGCAACTCGCGTAGGTTGGGGTGCGAACCCCAACGTCGCCATGCCTGAGCATTGCGCGATGCATGGCGATTGCCTGCGGCGCTTTCGGTCGCGGGGCGACCGAGTCACTTTCTCTTGCGTGCCCAAGAGAAAGTAACCAAAGAGAAGGGCACCCCAGAGGGCGCGCCTTCCGGGCTCCTGCCCTCCAGGTGCGCAGGCGGGCTACGGGGTTTTTCGACAGCACCTCCTGTGCTGACGAAAAACTGGCTCGCATCCGTGCGAGCCACCCTGCGGACTTTCCTTCGCCCACCTGCCGCGCCATATGGGGCCCCTTTGGCGCACATCCGTGTGCGCACTCGGTGCCAGCGCTTTGCGCTGGTCGAACGTCGCATGCTCATGCATTTCTAGAGGTGTATTGCGCGAACAACTCAGCGACCGGCGCTCGCGCCGGCGGCCGCGCACGATGCGCGCCTGCTCGTCGGGGCCCCTAGGGGGCGGTGAAGGGTGGGCGGATCAGCCCGCAGGGAAGCCGGCATGGATGTCGGCTTGTTTTTCGTCAGCCCACGGATGGGCTGTCGAAAAACCCCGCCCACCCTTCAGGGACTTGGCGGGCAGGACGCCCGCCAAGCGCCCCCTCGGGGTGCCCTTCTCTTTGGTTACTTTCTCTTGGGCACGCAAGAGAAAGTGACTCGGTCGCTTCGCGACCGAAAGCGCCGCAGGCAATCTCCATGCATCGCGCAATGCTCAGGCATGGCAACGTTGGGGTTTGCATCCCAACCTACAAAAGTTCCCCGCGAGGTTGTCCCCTCTCCCCAACGGAGGAGAGGGAGTAAAACGTGCCTTAGCGCTTCACCGCTTCCACCCCAACCCAAGCCCCTTCTGCAACGACACAAAATCCTTCAACAACCCCGCCTGCCCCGCCACCAGATTCTGCTGCGCCGAAAACTGCGCCCGCTGCGTATCCAACAGATCGATCAACGACGAAGCCCCTGCTTCGTAGCGCTGACGCATAAGCTCCGCCGACCGATCCGCCGACACCTCGATCTGCTGCAGACGCTGCACGCTGTCGCGCTGATGTCCATAGCGAGCCAGCGCATTGTTGGCATCCTGCAATGCGGCGAGCACGGTTTGGGTATAACGCGCGATAGCTTCATCGCGACTCGCTTCGGCCTGCCGGATCGCACCGCGTGTACGCCCGAAATCGAGCACATCCCATTGCAGGTAAGGCACGCCCAACCACGTAAACGAACTCTTGCGCAGCAAATGCCCGGGATCGGCCGCGTTGGAACCGATAAAGCCCAGCATCGTCACCTTGGGAAACAGGTCGGCGGTGTGCTGGCCGATCTGCGCGTTACTGGCGGCAAGCCGGCGTTCGGCGGCGCGGATATCCGGACGCTGCTGCAACATCGTGGCCGGATCGTCGATCGGCACCGATGCCGGCAACGTCGGCAAGGGCGCGGGGGTCGACAGTTCGCTGTCCAGCGCACCAGGTTCCTGGCCGGTGAGCACGGCAAGCTGGTCCAGCGATTCGGTGATCTGTTCGTCCAGCGGGATCAGCGTTGCGCGCGTAGTTTGCACTTGCGTGGTCTGCCGCTCGACGTCCGCATCGGTGCCGACACCCTGCGCGCGGCGCTGCTGGATCAAGTCCAGCGTCTGCTGTTCGAGCTCGGCGGAACGGTTCGCCAACACCAGGCGCCGCTGCTGATCGCGCAGGCCGATATACGCCTGCGCCACTTCGGCGGCCAGCGTAACTTGCGTGTCGGCCAGGTCGGCATCCACCGCTTCGGCTTGCGCCGAGGCCGCTTCGGTAGCGCGATGCTCACCACCGAACAGGTCGATTTCCCAGGAGGCGTCGAAGCCGGCCGAATACAGTTGCAATGGCCCGCGTCCGCCCGCCGTTCCGGACGATTGCGACAAGCCGGACAGATCCGGCTTGCGCATGCGCAACGCCGCTGCATCCGCCGTACCTTTCGGCAGTTCCTTGGCGCGCTGCTGCTGCAATTGCGCGCGCGATTCGCGCAGGCGTGCCTGCGCGGCCTGCAGGTCGGCGTTGTGCGCCAGCGCCGCGTCGATCAAGGCATCCAAGGTGGGATCGCCGAGCGTGGTCCACCACTGGCTGGGCGCATGCGTCGTGCTGACACCCGTGGCGGGCGCACGCACGAACGCATTCGCATGCGTCACCTGCGGCGCACCGTGGTAATCGGGCCCGACCGTGCAACCCGAAAGCACGCATGATGCAGCGACCATCATGGGCAACAAAACACGCGACGCGCGTAAAGGCATATTCAACATCCTCAATGACCCTCGCTGACCGGCGCGTGGTAGCGCGGTGTCTTCAACAGCAGCGACAGCGGTATGCAGCACGCCAGGGCGATGGCAAGCACGTAAAACGTTTCGGAAAAAGTCATCACCAGCGCCTGCTGCTGGATCTGTGCGGCAAGCTGGCCGAGCGCGCGCATCTTCGAATACGCCACATCGCCGGTGCGCGCGAACCAGTTGGCCGCATACGCCGCCAGGCGCTCCTGCCCGAGCAGGGAGTTGGCGGTGAGTGATTCGCGGATTTCCGCCACATGGAACGTATTGCGCCGGTCGATCACCGTACCGATGATCGCCAGACCGATCGAGCCGCCAAGATTGCGCGCCATGTTGTAGACGCCGGCTGCATCGCCCGCTTCTTCGCGCGTCACCGCCGCCATCGACGCCTGGTTCAAGGGCATGAACACCAACATCTGCCCCGCGCCGCGAATCAGCTGCGACCACAGGAAATCGTGCCCCACGCTTTGCGCGGTGAGATGGATATCCAGCAGGCAGCTCGCTACGAAACACAGCAAGCCGATGATCGCCAGGATGCGGAAATCGACCTTGCCGAGCAGCCGCGGCAGCAGCGGCATCACCAGGAACGCCGGCACGCCGGCCGCCAGCATGATCCAGCCGGATTGCTCCGCGTTGTAGCCCGCGATCAAGCCGAGGAACTGCGGGATCAGATAGATCACCCCGTAGAACACGCCACCGACCACCGACACGATCAGGATCACGCTGGCGTAGCGCGGATTGCGCAACAGGCTCAGGCGCATCACCGGCTTTTTTGCCGTGAACTGCGAGATCGCAATCAACACCATGCCCGCCAGCGACAACAGGCTGAGCCACACGATCATGCTCGACTCGAACCAGCGTTCGCGCTGCCCTTCTTCCAACACCACCGTCAACGAACTCAAGCCAGCGGACAAGCCGGCGATACCGATCCAGTCCGCCTGCTTCAGGGCGTCCCAGTGCGGGCGATCCGACGGCAGGCCGATCAGCAGCAAGGTCATCAAGCCGATGCACACCGGCAGGTTGATAAAGAAGCACCAGCTCCAGCTGATGTTTTCGGTCAGCCAGCCGCCCAGCACGGGGCCGAGCAAGGGACCGAGCAGCACGATCAGGCCGAAGATGGTCATGCCGACCGGCAACTGCGACATCGGCAAGCGGCTGCGGATGATGGTCTGCCCGGTCGGGATCATCGCGCCACCGGTCAGGCCCTGGCCGATGCGCCCGATCACCATCGCGGTCAAGGTATGCGAGAGGCCGCACATCATCGAAAACAGGATGAACAGCGCCGAGCCGCCGAGCAGGAAGTTGCGCAGGCCGAACACGCGCGTCAGCCATGCCGCCAGCGGGATGATCACGATTTCCGACATCAGGTAGCCAGTGGAAATCCACGTGCCTTCCGTGCCGGTAGCGCCGATTTCACCCTGGATCTGCGGCAATGCCGAATTGGTGATGGAGATATCCAGCGTCGCCATCAGGGCGCCGAGTGCGCCCGCCGCCACGGCGACCCAGTCGGCCGCGGTGGCGCGTTCGTGATGCTCAGCCATGGCTGCTTGCTTGCGTGTGGTCGCCGGTGTCGCGCGTGTCCACGTCCACCGTCACCGACAAGCCGGGCAGCAGCAACGCTCGCGTCTGCTCATCGGTATCGAGCCGGATGCGCACCGGCACGCGCTGCACGATCTTGGTGAAATTGCCGGTGGCGTTCTCCGGTGGCAGCAGCGCGAATTGCGAGCCGGTGCCAGGCGAGAAACTTTCCACCACGCCGTGCAGTTCCTTGCCCGACAACGCATCCACATGCACGCTCGCGCGCTGGCCGGCGCGCATCCGGCCGATTTGCGTTTCCTTGAAATTGGCGGTGAGGTAGACGCTCTGCACCGGCACGATCGTCATCATGCGCGTGCCAGGTTGCGCATACTGGCCCACGCGCACGGTGCGATCGCCCACCCGGCCGGCCAGCGAGCTGCGCACCAACGTATCTTGCATATCCAGCTTCGCCTGCCGTGCGGAGGCCTGCGCGGCTTCCAGTTGCGCGCGCGCTTGCGCGATCTGCGCATCCAGATCGGCCATCTTCGCCTGCGCCTGATCGAGCGCCGCGGTGTCCGCCGCCAGGCTCGCGCGCGCCTGGTCGCGATTGCTGGTCAGCACCGACAACTGGTCGCCGCTTTCTGCGCCCGTCCTGGCCAGCGGCGTATAGCGGCGTACTTCGTCCTCGGCATGGCGGCTGCTGATCTGTGCCACTTGCACCTGCGCCCTGGCCTGCTCGATCGCCGCGCGCTGCTGCTGGATACCGGCCTGCGCACGCTGGATATCCGCCTTGCGCGCATCGATGGTGGCCTGCGCCTGGTCCAGCGCCGCCTGGTATTGGCGGCCATCGAGCCGCACCAAGGGATCGCCCGCTTTCACGGTCGCGTTGTCGCCCACATACACGTCGGTGACGTAACCGCTGACCTTGGGCGCCACCGTCACGCTGTCCGCCTGCAGGTAGGCATCGTCGGTGCTCTGCATGAAGCGCCCGACCAGCCACCAGTAACCCAGCGCGATCACCGCCGCAATGAGCACCAGCACGCCGACCGGCAACAGGAAGCGACCGGCGTTAGCGCGGCGGGAGGAGGGTACGGCGGCGCTTTTCTTTACGTCGCCAGATGATGCGGACATGCGTGGCCCTCAAAAATATTCCAGGTGGAATATTTATTCCGATTGGAATAAGTTTGTCAAATGCTATCTTGATCGCAGTGATCGCAGGGATTTACGAATGACACCAGTCAAACGCCTTCGCCGCCCATCGGCCGGCGGCTATGCACGCGGTGACGAAACACGCGAACGCATCATCGAAGCGGCTGTAAAGCTGTTCGGCGAGCGCGGCTTCGCTGGCGCCTCCACCCGCGACATCGCCGCCGCCGCGGGCGTCAATGCACCCGCGCTGCAGTATTACTTCGAGAACAAGGAAGGCCTTTACCAGGCCTGCGCCGAATCCATCACCAGCGATCTCATCGCTCACTTCAATCCTGTGATGAAGCAGGCCCGCGCGGCATTGAAGAACAATGCCGGCACGGACGTACTGATCGAAACCTTGCTCGCCATCCACGCAGCGATGCTGGACCGCGTACTCATGCAATCGAACGCCTCCGCACAGCGCCTGTTCCTCGCCCGCGAGCTGGCCGGCGAGGAACCGCCCGTGGCGTCCAAGCTGCTGAACCAGCAAGTGAAGCAACCGTTCTACAAAGTCGCCACCGCCATGCTTTCCCGCATCACGGGTATCGGCGCCAACGACCCGATCACCCGCATCCGCCTGCTTACGCTGAAGGGGCAGATGATGCCGTTTTACCATCCGTCCAAGGCAGGCCTGGAGGAGTTGGGGTGGAAGGAAATCGATGCCGCCAGGGCGGCGTTGATCAAGGCGACGGTGCTGGACCAGATGGGGATTTTGCTGCGGGCGTGGGCGCAAGCTCGGTAGGTTGGGGGCAAACCCCAACGTCGGAAAATACAGGCGCATACCGACGCTGGGTTTACACCCAATCTCCCCGCGAGGTTGGCCCCTCACTCCAACCCTCTCCCCGGAGGGGAGAGGGAGCTAGAAAACGTCATGACAAAACCATCATAGACGTATCCCCACAACCAGCGGATAGTTACACTCAGCGACATACCCACAACTCCGAAGGCGCCCAGCCTAAGGTTCCCGCAAGGGAATACGGCCAGGCGTCCGTGGTCCCCACCAGGATCACCGGGTGAACCCGGAAACGCGTTCACCTCCCGGCTTGGAAAGGAGCACAGATACATGTCCCCGCTGGCTGACCGATACGGCCGTCGGTTTCCGTATTTGCGGTTATCGGTCATTCCCGCGTGCAACTTCCGTTGCACCTACTGCCTGCCGCACGGCTACCACGCCGATGCGAAGGCGCCTGCGCCGCTGTCTCTGGCCGAGATCACGCGCCTGCTGCGCGGGTTTACCGAACTGGGCATGCACAAGCTGCGCATCACGGGGGGCGAGCCCAGCGTGCGGCACGACCTTACCGAGATCCTGCGCACCGCTGCAGCGGTACCCGGCATCACCAAGCTGGCGATGACCACCAATGGCAGCCTGCTCGCCAAGCGCCTGCACGAATGGATGGATGCTGGGCTCAACGCCATCAACGTCAGTGTGGATACGCTCGATCGCGCCAGCTTTGCCCACATCACCGGCCACGACCGGTTGGACGACATCCTGCACGGCGTGGACATGGCGCTGACGGCAGGCATGTCTTCGGTGAAGCTCAACGCCGTACTGATGCGCGACGTCAACGACCGCGAGCTGCCGGCGTGGCTGGACTACCTGCGCGACCGCCCCATCGGCGTGCGCTTTATCGAGCTGATGCAGACCGGCGACAATCTGGCGTTCTTCCGTGATCACCACGTGCGCGCCGAAACGATGGAAGCCGAACTGCTGGAAGCCGGCTGGCAAGTACTGCCGCGCGCCGCCGATGCCGGCCCCGCGCGCGAATACCGGCATGCCGACTACGCCGGCCGCATCGGCATCATCGCGCCCTACTCCAAGGATTTCTGTGCCGGCTGCAATCGCCTGCGTGTCACTGCCACCGGCGACCTGCGCCTGTGCCTGTTCGGCGAATTCGGCATACCGCTGCGCCCGCTCTTGCAGTCGGACGAGCAGCTCGAAGACCTGGTGCACGCCATCGGCGGGCAGATCGGCCGCAAGGAGCAAGGGCATTTCCTGCACGAAGGGCGCACCGGTGTCACTCCCCATCTCGCATCCACCGGAGGTTGATCGATGCAACAGCGCGAGGGAAGCGCCCATTTCCATATGGCGGACGTACGCCGCAAACGCGTGACGGCGCGCCGTGCCGTGGCGGTTGGCGAGTTGAGCGCAAGCGCCGCCGCGTTCGCGCAGATCGTCGAACGCCGCCTGCCCAAAGGCGATGCCATGGTGATGGCCGAAATCGCCGGCCTGCAAGGCGCGAAGAACGCCGCGCAACTGATGCCGCTATGCCATCCGCTGCCATTGGAATACATCGACGTGCGCTGCGAACCGATCGCCGAGCGCCATGCCATCCGTGTCTATTGCGAAGTAGCGACCTTCGCGCGCACCGGCGTGGAAATGGAAGCGCTCGCCGGTGCGAGTGCGGCCCTGCTCACACTGTACGACCTGACCAAGCCAGTAGAACCGGCGCTCTCCATCGGCGGCGTGCGATTGCTGTTCAAGGAAGGTGGCAAGAAAGGCTTGTGGCTGCATCCGGATGGCATGAGCGACGCCGAGCGCGACCATTACAAACCACGCGGCGTGGCGAAACTGGACAACGTCAGCGCCGCGGTGATCACGCTCAGCGACCGCGCCAGCCGCGGCGAATATAGCGATGCATCCGGACCGCTACTGGCCGAACGCCTGCGCGAGCTGGGCGCAAACGTAAGCGATGTGGAACTGCATCCGGACGA
Organism: Dyella sp.; assembly: GCF_051954575.1. Taxonomy (GTDB): domain Bacteria; phylum Pseudomonadota; class Gammaproteobacteria; order Xanthomonadales; family Rhodanobacteraceae; genus Dyella_B. The sequence continues at coordinate 12,316 of NZ_JBQCHP010000015.1, forward strand.
ACCCGGCCCGTTGGCCGAACGCCTGCGCGCGCTCGCCGAACAAGGCGCGCAATTGGTGCTATGCACCGGCGGCACTGGTCTTGGTCCGCGCGACCGCACGCCGGAAGCGCTGGCGATCGTGGCCGATCGCTACATCGACGGCATCGGCGAACTGTTCCGCAGCGAAAGCAGCCAGCACACACCGCTGGCCTGGCTGAGCCGCGCCCAGGCCGTGCTGATCGATACCACCTTGGTGATCGCCCTGCCCGGCAGCGCCAAGGCCGTGGCACAGGGCATGGACATACTTGCGCCGATCCTCGCGCACGCGCTGAGCATGGCCGCCGGCGGAGGCCATGCATGAGCCAGGCCACGCTCGCCTACGCAGACGCGCTGCGGATCGTGCTGGCTGCCAGCAGCAAGGCGCCGGTGGAAAATGTGCCGATCAGTGCGTGCATCGGCCGCATATTGGCCGCACCGGTGATCAGTGCGGCCGACCTGCCGCCGTTCGACAACTCCGCGATGGATGGCTTCGCCTTGCGCGGCCACTCCATCGTGCCGGCCGGCACGGAGCTGGACATCGAAGGCGAACAGGCCGCCGGTGACGGCATAGCGCAGGCACGCAACGGCGCATGGGAAATCATGACCGGCGCACGCCTGCCGGATGGGCTCGATCGCGTGATTCCGGTAGAACAGACCGAGCGCGTGTCGAGCACGCGCGTTCGCCTGCTTGCCAACGTGGAAGCGGGACAAAACGTGCGCACCGCAGGCTCGGATGTTTCGTTCGACGAAAATGTCTTGGCCACCGGTACCATGTTGCAACCCCAACACGTGATGCTGCTCGCAGCACTAGGCGTCCCCAGCGTGCCGGTCGCCGAACGTCCACGCGTGGCGGTACTGTGCACCGGCCGCGAGCTGGTCGACGACGCCACGCAAGCGCTCGCGCCAGGGCAGATCCGCAATTCCAACGGACCGTTTCTCGCTGCTCGTCTGCCGCTGGCCGGCGCGCAAGTCGTACATGTGGAAACCGTGGGCGATGATGCGACTGCGTTCGAAGCCGCGCTGCGCCGCGCCCTGGATGCCGGCGCAAAAATCATCATCACCAGCGGCGCCGTCTCCATGGGCCGCTACGATTTCGTGCCGCAGGCCCTGGAACGCATCGGCGCGCAGACGTTGTTCCACAAGGTAGCGATACGTCCCGGCAAACCATTGCTGTTTGCGAAGCTGCCGGGCGACGTGCTGCTGTTCGGCTTGCCGGGCAATCCGATTGCGGTGGCGGTCGGCTTGCGTTTCTTCGTCGAACCGGCATTGCGCCTGATGTTCGGCCTGCCGCAGGAAACACCGCTCCGCGTTCCGCTCAGCAAGCCGTACAGCAAAAAGCCGCGCCTGCGTTTTCATCTCAAGAGCCGCCTGCATATCGATACGCAAGGCCGCCTTGCGGTGGAAGTGCTGGACGGCCAGGAGTCCTACCGCATCCGCCCGCTGTCCGAAGCCAACGCCTGGGCGGTGGTGCCGGCGGACGTCGACGCATTGCTTGCGGGTGCGTTGGTCGACGTGCATGGCCTGGGACATCTTGAATTTCCGCTGCCTTGCGAGGGTGCCGCATGAAGGTTCGCATCACCTTGTTCGGCGCCCTGCGCGATGCCGATCCGCACGGCTTCATCGAACTGGAAGCGCCCGATGGCTGCACTGTCGGCGACTTGCGCGAGTTGTTGCGCGATCATCTGCGCACGCATGCGCCGCATATCAGCGCGGGGCTGGTGCAACGCTCGGCCTTTGCCAGCGAGGATGAGATTCTGCACAACCATCGCGCGGTGCCGGAGCATGGGCAGTTGGCGGTGCTGCCGCCGGTGAGTGGGGGATGAGCATGAGCCTTGCTCAAACCTGGATTCAGCCTCACCGTCATTCCGGCGAACGCCGGAATCCAGTTAAGTACGTCGTGCGAAGCACACATCATTAAATTGTGTGCTGCGCACAGCGTATTTGTCCTGGATTCCGGCGTTCGCCGGAATGACGGTG
>NZ_JBQCHP010000016.1:0-30124 GCF_051954575.1 Dyella sp.
TGGCCGTCTTGCCAAGCCGCGCGGCGCAGCATGCGGGCCTTCCAGGCATCACCCCATCATTTAAATGCAATACGTAGGGCCAGCCCTGTCTGTCCACACGCCGCAGGTACCCGTCTCGACGATGCGCCAGTCTGCCTTCGCCGACGGCCCTGTGGCCTGCGAACAGACAGGACTGGTGACGACGGCGATACTTGATCAGTGTTGCCTTAAGCTTGCCGTATGCGTTCCCTCCCCTACGTGTAGTAGGGGAGGGCTAGGGTGGGGTGAAGCAACCGCGCGAAGCATTTCAACCATGCGGCAAGCTCGGACAACCCCACCCCAGCCCTCCCCTGCAAGCAGGGAGGGAGCCGCCGTTCGCGCTACCGAGTGGACGTGAAGCAAGTGCTTGGCAAGTAACGTGACCCTCATCACGCAAAAATGACAGCGCTTGTATTTTCATTTTGACAGCGCTTGTACTTTCAGCTTTCCGGCGCCACAAAAAAGCAGAAACCACCCGCGGCGACTGTCCCCACACGGCTGTATCAAAGCGTGCCGTGAAATCGCCAACCCCCATTTTTTGGCGGCATTTCACCCATCGCAAAGGAGACAGTCCATGCAAAAGAGCAACGCTTCCACAGCTTGGCCCACGCTTGCGCTAAGTTCGCTGGGCACCACGATTTGTGCCGCACTCTCCACCACCGCGCTGACGGCCATGCCGATACAGGCGGTGCATGCGCAGACAGCGTGCGCGGCGCCATGGAGCGCCTCGACCGTCTACACACAAGGCAATGTCGCCAGCGAGAACGCCATCAATTACGTGGCCAACTGGTGGACGCAGGGCAACGATCCGGCCACCAACAATGGTGGTCCCGGCAGCGGCCAGCCCTGGACGTCGCAGGGAAGTTGCGGCGGCTCGCCAACACCCACTCCAACACCTACGCCGACGCCAACTCCCACGCCCTCCGGAAGTTACGGCGCCAATGACGAGGCGGGCGGGGTGGTGCAGTTCTATGCCGACGGCGGCACCTGGGCCGACCTGCATTACACGCTCGCCGGCGGCAGCCAGCTCAACGTGCGCATGAGCAACAGCGGTACCGACAATACCTATGACGTTACCGGCTTCACGAATGGCGAGCAGGTGAGCTACTGGTTCACCATCGGCCAGAGCAATGGATCGGCGGTGGACACGCCCTCGCAGACATTGACCTACGCAACGCCGACACCTACGCCAACGCCGGCACCGTCGCCATCTGGACCGACATTCCCGGCCGCAGGTACCACCTTCAACCTGGTCAACGGCACCAACGGCGCCTATGCCGACAATCAGATCTACTGGACCATGGTCGGCCAGGATCCGGCCCATCCCGGCACCTTCGTGCACGTCGATTGCTCGGGCCACCTGATTCCGATGGCGCCTGGCGACAATGGCGCGCTGAGCAAGAACGGGCAGAGCTATGCCGATTACTCGATTCCGTTCTCACAGTGCAAGTCGTTCACAGTGCCGCAGATTCTTTCCGCACGCATCTACCTGAGCGTGGCCAGCCCCATGTACATCCAGGCAGTGGGCAATCCGGTGTACGGCTACACCGGCCCGAACATCGATAACCCCACCGATCCCAATATCAACGTGACCTTCGATTTCGTGGAAGTGAACATCAACGCCACCAACTTCTATGGCAACACCACGCGTGTCGATCAGTTCGGCATGCCGGTTCGCCTGGAACTGCAGGACCCCAGCGGCTACGACCAGACCGTGGGCGAAACCGAAACGCGCGCCGCGTTGTTCCAGGAATTCGTGGCGCAGGTACCGCAGCCGTTCCAGTCACTCGCCCAAGTGCAGGCGCCGTACCGCATCGTCGCACCGGCGCATGGCAGCTTTGGAGCCGGCGGTAGTCAGTCCACCTATCTGGACAGCTATATCCAGGCCATCTGGAACCAGTACCGCAACCAGTCGTTGGTGTTCACCGATGCGCAGGGGACCTTTACTGGCAACGTCGTCGGCAACCAGTTCGTGTTCACGGACGGGCAGGGCACGTACTACATCAACCATCTGCCGACCACGCAGGAAGTATTGCTGGGCAACGGCGCGTTCAACGACGCCAGCAATGCCGCCGCAGGTGTGGCAACGGCCAAGCAGCTGCAGATCCAGGCACAGCTGGATGCGGCGTTGAATCGTCACGTAGCCGAGAATGCCGCGGCGTGGAATACGGCGGCGAGTTTCTACAACAGCGCACCGACCAATTCGTACTCTGCGTTCTGGCATGCGCATAGCATCAACGGGCTCACTTATGGTTTCCCGTATGACGACGTGCGTGGATTCAGTTCTTCGCTGATTGGTACCAATCCAACGGTGGCTACCATTACGGTGGGGTGGTAACACTCGACACATGTATGCTCGCCAGAATGTGTTCCCTCCCCTACGTATAGTGGGGGAGGGCTCGGGTGGGGCGAAGCAACTTCGCGAAGCATTTCAACGATGCGGCAAGCTCGTACAACCCCACCCCAGCTCTCCCCTGCAAGCAGGGGAGGGAGCTATTGAAAGTCAATCGCTTTCGATAAGGCTATTGAACGATATTCGCCGTAACGTGATACACCCGCCCACCCCACCCATCATTGGGGAAGGCATCCGACACTTTTACGTAAACCGGCCTGGCGCCATTGCTGGCAGTGCCAAGGTACGGCGTCAGATCGATCGTGCGGTCTGCTTTGTTCGAACCATCCGTAACCGGCTGGCTCACTTGCAAAACAGTTGTCCAGTTCGTGTCGTCGTTGCTGACCTGCACCAGGAATTCATTGTCGATGGTCAAGGTCACCTGCGCCGAGGTGGTATCGGGCGGGAAGGGGAGCCGATAAGTGAAGTGCGCGGTGCCGTCGGCGAAGCGGTTCTGCACGCCGTTGCTCTGCGAGCCGTCGGGATCGAACAGCCATGGCGTTTCGTCGGCGGTGCCGGTGTCGAAGTCGATCTTGTGCGCGATCAGCACATCCGCTTGCGTGGTGAAGTACAGGCCCGCCGCCGACACGTTCGCAGTGACCATGTGATGCCCATCCGCCGCCGAACTCGGCACGGTGATCGTCAACGGCGTGGTAGTGCTCACTGGATTGGCGATGCCGTGAGGCTGCAGGCGCAGCATGGTGGCGGATGGTGAGGCGCTCCATCCGGAAGGTGCATCGATGGCGGCGCGCACTTGCAGCGGGAAAAAACCGGTAGCCGAAACAGCAAGATCGGCAGCGATGGATGCATTGCCCGACGCGGGCGGCATGATCACCGGTTGTGCCGGCGACATGGTCGCCGCCAACGACGCCCACGGCGTCTCGGTTGGTACGTCGCCGATCAGCGCACTGAGCGCGCTGGCTTGCGTGCGCCAGTCGAACACGTTGGGGTGATCGTTGCCGGTGATACCGAACCAGCGCGTGCCAAGGCGGCCGGCAGCGTCGCGATCGTTGTTCCACACGCTTTGGGCTTGCTGCTCCAGGAACGTTGCGTAGCGGGGATCGTGCGTGGTGTCGACAAGGTCGGTCCAATAACGCATGAAGATGCCCTTGAACTGCTTGGCGTTGTCGTCGCAGGTCTGGTCGGTGGCGTCGCAGCTTTCGGTGAGGATGCCGTTGGTCACCAGTGCATTGGGAGCGATCGCGGCATCGGCCAGATGCTTTACGCTCGTGAGGATTTGCGGATCGCGTGTAGCACGCCACAATTCCAGTCCGGCACCGATCGCCAGGCCCTGGTTGTACGTCCACACGTTCTGGCCATTGTTGGTGCAGGCGCCGGTAAGGCCGTCGTTGACCAAGCCGTTGGCGTTGATCATGCCGCTGTGCTCGAACCACGCCCACGCGGCGCTGGAACGCGCCAGCCACTGCGTATCGCCGGGAATGCGGTTGTGCAATTCGGCGGTGAGCCGAATCCATAAACCATTGGTGATGGCGTTCTTGTACGTGCGCTCGGCATTCCACCAGACGCCGCCGCCGCAGGTACGGGTATCCCAATAGCCGTACACGTAGTTGGCAATGGTGGCGGCCATGTCCAGATACTTCGGATTGCCGGTCAGGTCATACGCCTCCACCCAGGTCAGCGCCCACCATTCCGAATCGTCGATGGCGCGACTGGTGAAGTTGCCAAGTAGCGGATCGCCCGACAACACACCGGCCGGAAACACGCCTTTGTCTTTTTCGAAGGTGTTGTCCAACTGGCCGAGATAGCGGCGATCGCCGGTGCGCTGCATGTAGTCGCCGATGGTCTGCAGGGCGACTGCGGAGTTCCACCAGCTGGATGGAAACCACGCCTTGTTGGGATCGTAGGAACTCATCAACACATCGGCCGCCACCCGTGCACGGGCGACGGCGGTGGAACCGTCCGCGCGCGGACTGGCCGGGTACGTTCGCTCGGCCGCGCTTGCAGGAAAAGCGGCCAGGGCCGTCAGGCTTGCTACAGCCAGCCATGTCAGAACACGTATGCGTATGGCGTCGAGACTCATGATCAGAAGCACTCCGCTCGGATGCCCACGATGAGGATGGAGGCTTCGTTTTCCTCCATCGATTTACGGCCGGAATGTGGGCGGTGATCCGGCTCGGAAACATGCGTACGTTGGCCGTTTAGACATCTAAAAACGTATGCGACGGACTCACCCATGACCGGTCCGATGCTTGCACGGCGTCTATGGAGCCCGTTTGGTCCTCCCCAATTTTCCCGAATTTAGATCGATCCAAACGCGCAGCCAAAAAAAGCACCGATGCGATGGACCCGTCATGCGGATACTTGGCGATCGATGCCTGCGCCGAACTGTAACCCGCTTTTGCGGCGAGAAGCTCGTTGCATTGCAAAACGCGGACGGAGTTATCGCCGGTCATTCACGGCGACGAGACGAATCTACGCATCGTCAAAACGTGATGTTCGAGCGTGCTCGGTTGGCACGCTCAACCGAGGGCTGATTCAGGCTACGCCGCGCCCGTAGCGGCTCGGCAAATCTGCTCGATGACCACGGAACCATCCCGAACCTCGTCCGCGTTCGCCGGTGCGAATTCGGTAATCGTCAGGCCGACCAGATCTGCTTGCGTTGCGATGCGCCGAACCAGCGCAACGGCGGTGTCGACGGATACGCCGTTGGGTTCGGGATAGGAGAGGTAGGGAAACTCGCGGGGATCGAGCGAGTCGAGGTCGAAGTGGATATGCACCGGCCCGCTCAATGCTTCGTCCATCTCCAGCGTGCGCAAACCCATGGTCGAGCCGAATGCCTCATCCCCGGGATCGGCAACGCGGATGCCGTAGTACTTGAACCGCTCGGGCTTGACCGGCGCGCCTTGCAGGCGACGCAGTGGCTCGGGCGCAAAGCCCATGATCGCGCTGACCGGCATGCCATGGAAATAGCCGCTCGGCGATGTCTCGGGCGTATTGGCATCCATGTGCGCGTCAATCCAGATGACCTGCAGGTTCGGATACACACCGTTGAGATAATCGATGGCCGCTATATCGACCGCGCAGTCGCCTCCGGCTGTCAGCAGGCGGCGCGGACGATGTTCGGCAAGCACATGCTGGGCCTGGCGGAACTGATCGTAGATGGCGTGCCAGTGATGAACGCCATGATCGTCGCCGGTCGCGTCGGTTTCGCGCAGTGACACAAGCGGTGCAAAGCGCGAACAGACCTCTGCGGTTGCTTTTGCGCCGCGCAGGATGTTGGTGCTTCGGCTCGATCCTTGCCATTGCGGGTAGCTCAGTGCCAGATCAAAGGGTTTTGTCATGGATGTAAGGCTCGCCGAGATGCGTTCCTCCCTACGTGTAGCAGGGAGGGCTAGGGATGAAGCAATCTTGCGATGTATTTCAACCACGCGGCAAGCCCAGGCAACCCACCCCAGCCCTCCCCTGCGCGCAGGGGAGGGAGCCATCATTCGCACCGTGAGCTTTGACGTTAATCAGCTCGCAGCAGAGCTACAAAGCAATTTCCATCACGCCACGACAACGGTTTGAAGCGTAAACGTCCTGCTGTTTTGCTCGCATCCCATTTTGCGTCACGCATGGCAAACGGAGACTTTCCATGCCTATTCGTCGCCTGGGCCCACGCCATACACCGGCTGCGTCGTTTTCGTTGCCACGTCGCCGTTTTATGCAATCTTCTGCACTGGCCGGTGCGGCCGCGGCGGTGGGCTTGCCCGCGTTTTCCGCACGCGCGGCAGGCAGCGGAACAACGGTGGCAATCATCGGTAATGGAGCCGCTGCGTTAACCGTAGCGCAGGAGCTGGCCGAGCGCGGTTTCCACGTGAGCGTGTATGGGCATACGCGGAGCACGGGCACAGGTGGGCGCCTGGATCTGTCGGCGGATCATGACTTCGGCAACCTGCTTGATGCTCAACCATCGCCGACGATGCTGGCCGCAGGTGGTCAGGATGCCTATCTCAACCACGCCGTATCGTTTCCGGCCAGTGCGGACGGATTGCCGGCGGCGATTCAGAGCTGGCTGCAAGATGCTTTTGTTGCGCTGGACATACCAGTGGATGAGCTCGCGTTCTTCGTATCGAAGTTCCATGTATTCATGGCCAGCTCCGAGGCTCGCCGCCTGCAGCAGTGGGAACACATGAGCTGGTGGGATTACGTGGGCGCGGCAAATCGTTCGGCGAACTATCAGCGCTTGATCGGCAGGGCGCCTTTGACCGATGCGGCACGCAGCAAGAACGCCAGCGCGCGCAGCGTAGGGAAGGTGCTGGAAGCGTTCTTTCACGCCGATGCGCGGCAAGGCTATGCCGATGGCGCCATCGACGCACCATCGATCGATGCTTGGTGCCAGCATCTGGCTTGCCTGGGCGTATCGCTGAATTCTGGTGTGCAGGCTGCACAGTTCCGGTACGCCAATGGTCAGGTGACGGGCCTGCTGGTCCATGTGGATGGTCATACTCACACTATCTACACAGACTGGTATGTGGTGGCTTTGCCGGCGGCAAAGGTTGCGGCCTTGATGCCGGCAGCGATGCTGGAAGCCGATCGCCACTTTGCGCACATCGCGAAGCTTACGTATCAGCGGACGGTCGGCGTGCAGTTCTTGCTGGCGCAAGCTGCACGCATCCATCAAGGATGTTTCGCATGCCTCCATTCGCCGTGGGCAGTAACCGGCATACTGCAGTCGCATTCGCTAGGCACTGTGCAGAAGGTGCTTTCGCTGAAGGTGTCGGACTGGACCACGCCAGGCATGTTGTATGGCTTGCCCGCCCATCAATGCACGCGCGAGCAGATCGCGCAGGAAGTGCTGGCGCAGTTGCGCCACGACCTGCCCAATGGCCACAGCGTGTTGCCCGATAGCGCGATCCAGTCCTGGACCATTGCCGTCGACGCCGATCCACAGCTTATCGATACCGTAGGCTCGTGGCCGTTGCGGCCGGAAACCAGCACGGCCATCCCCAATGTCTTTCTGGCTGGCGATTATGTGCGTGCGGCGAACGCCAACGAATCGGGCCGACGCGCCGCCAACGCGATCGTGGCGGCTAGCGGTTCCAGCGCTAACCCGGCAACGATTTATCCGCGCTACACATCACCTTTGCTGACACCACGCTTGATGGCCGATGCGGTGCAGTTTGCGGCCGGCCGGCCCCATCGATTCGATCGGCTCGATCCGTATTACCCCAATTGCCATGTCTGATACTGATGCACGGGTCCACAACCACGTGTTGCGGACCTTGCATCAGCAGGGAGCATTGCCATGAGTTATGTCTTTATCGACGCCCATGATGCGCTTCACCGCTATGAGACGGTGACGCAAGGATTCAATCGGCGCTGGCCATCGCCTGGACAGAGTGCGGGCAGCATCTATGTATGCCCCACGCCTGACGATGCACTGGCCGCCTTGCGCGATGCCCTGCGCAAAAAAGAGCGGCCAACCATCCGCAGCGGCGGCCATTGCTACGAAGGTTTTGTCTCCAATAATCCCGGCGGCGCGATCATCGACGTAGGGCTGATGACGGGAATCTTCACCGACGTCGCCGTCCATCTGGAAAACCATTCCACGCATACGTATGGCTTCGAAGTGCGTGCGGGCAATCAGCTCTGGGATACCTACGCCAACCTCTACAAGCGCACCGGCAAGACCATACCGGGTGGAACGTGCTATTCGGTGGGTTCAGGCGGGCATATCGTCGGCGGCGGCTATGGCGGGCTGTCGCGGCTGCATGGCCTGGTGGTCGATTGGTTGTCGGGCGTGGATGTGCTGGTGGTGGATGCGCACGGCAACGTACGCCCGTTGCACGCCAATGCCACGCAGCATACCGGCCTGTTCAAGCTTTGCCGCGGTGGCGGCGGCGGCAATGTCGGGCTGATCACCAGTTATTACTTCGACGACATGCCGGTGGCGCCGCAGCAGGTGGCTACGCTCGGGCTGCAATACCCATGGTTCCTGTTTCGCAATGACAAGACCCGGTTCGGCGAATTTCTCAATACGTATGCGCAATTCATGCTCAACGCCGACACCGATACCCGTACCTATGGCCTGTTCACCGGCATGGGGCTTACCCATGTCACGGCCGGCGGCATCTGGATCGGCATGCAGTACTCGGATGAGAGCGGCGGCCTGACCGACCTGACGCCGCTCAATGATTTCGTCAACACCATGAAGCCGTTTGGGCCCAAGCTGCTCGATACCTACCTGGCCGGTAGCGGCATGCGTTTGCCGTTCGTGCCATCCAACGCACCGCTGGTGTCCGGGCTGCCCGCTGGCGCGCAGATGTTCGATTGGCTGTTCGCCGTGCAGTCGGGCAACAGTTCCGGCAACAACCAGCGCGGCAAATACAAGTCGTCCTACATGAAAAGCGGCTTCACCCAGACGGAAATCGATGCGTTGTTCCAATATCTGACCGTGGTGAACGCCAACGACTCGCACTTCGCGCACTCGCTGGTGCAGATCGACTCCTACGGCGGCGCCATCAACCATCTCTGCAGCACCAACAACGGTTTCAACCCAGCCAACAATCAGACGGCGGTGGCGCAGCGCAGTTCGATCTTGAAGTTGCAATACCAGACGTATTGGACGGACCCGGCCGATGACGACAAGCACCTGAGCTGGCTGCGCGATTTCTACTATGCCGTGCACGCGCAGGACGGCTACAACGGCACGCCTTATCCAACCTCGGCCACGCTGCCCAATTCACGTTACGAAGGGTGCTACATCAATTATCCAGACATCGACATGCTCACCGGAAAAACGCCCGGTCTGCCGGGATACAGCTGGGGAGAGCTTTATTACCCCGGCATCTACAACGAACTGGTGGCGATCAAAAAGCGCTACGACCCGTTGAACATCTTTCATCACGCCATGTCGTTGGGCGCTTGAGTTCACGCATCATGCGTTGATCAACGGCGACGGTTCCGGATGCGCCGTAGCCAGAAGGGTGGCCAGTTTGTCTGCAGCCTCGCGAATTTCCGGCATGGCCGTACATTCCCACAGGTTGCCGCGCAGCAAGGAGCCGATGGCGTACAGGCTGTGGTGCACGTCGCCATTTTCGCCGATCAAGCGGCCGTCGGCCTGGGCGAGCAATCCCAGTTGCAACGGATCGGCGACCACCAGGCCGCTTTTGAGCAATTTCGCAAGCAAGGGGCTCTTGGCGAACGCCACCGCGGTGTCCAGCCCCGTGGCCTGCACCACTACATCCGATTCCATGCGCGTGATGCGCTGGGTTGCGCGAGAACGCAGGGTAATGCTCAACGGGCCTTTCCCATCGACCGCCAGCACCCTGGCGCTGTGGATATGCAGCCGCCCTTCGTCGCGAAGCTGCTGTAGCGTTTCGGCGGATTCCGGCGCCAACCGATGTCGCGACGATTCCCATATCCAACGCACATGCCGCAGGAATTGCCGGCGCTGCCGCGCGTCGAATCCTTGCCAGAGCTTTGCGTTGATGGGCCGCAAGCCATCGATCACGCTTCGCCAGTCGATGTCCTGATGAGCCGCAAAAACGCCGCGGATAGTGGCAAGCACCTGGGCCGGCCCATTGCAATCCAGCAGCGACGCATTGATTTCAGCCTGGTGCGGAAACGGCGTAATGGGAAGCTCGGGGTGGGTAAAAGGCAACAAGCCGTGGCGGGATACGGCAATAAGCTCCGCATCGGGCCAGCGCTTGGACGCGGAGATCAACGTATCGACGGCAGTAAGGCCCGTTCCGATCACCGTAAGGCGTCGAGGAGAAAGCGGCTGGCTGGTCAATGTCCACGGGTCCATCACATAGACGCCACTGTCCAGCGCCGTCGCCGTGACGGTTCGCAGCGGACGCGCGTCCAGGGCGCCAAGCGCCAACACCACGCGCTGCGCGGTCAATGCCGTCCCGTCATCGAGCGTGATGGTGTAGCCCTGTGAAGTGGGTCGAATGCTGCATGCCTGACGCGCATGGACGCGAAAATCGCGCTGGCGTTGGCCGGCCGCATGCATGCGCTTGCGCAACTGGGATTCCACATAATGGCCGAACAGACGGCGCGGCAGGAAATCCGTCGGCTTGGCGCCGGCGCGCTGCTGCGCGCTGAAGGCGGCGAAATCCTCATCGGCATCGAGATAAAGCCCCATGCCGCTCGCGCGCACGTTCAAAAGGTGATGTTCCTCTTGTGTGCTGTAGGCGACGCCATGGCCGGCGGGGGCGGCATCGCCGGCCACCCAATGCACCGTATCGTCCACGTCGCGCGCGAGCAGCGCTCCGAACACGGCCGCGCCCGCTGCGCCACCGCCGATAATCGCTAGGTTGGTCATGGTGAATATCCTCGAGGGTGGCGCAAATCAGATGTCCGACGTTTCCCGAACCGTGGCATGCCGTTGCGCAAGCCATCGGTCCAGCTCACGATGAAAGCTGCGATAGCTGTTGAGTTCGCCGCCGTACACGTGAAGCGAAAGCGCGACACTATTGCGTGACAAGTTGCGAGACTGGTGTGCGTAGCCGGCTTGCGTAAATAGCACATGATCGCCGATGCCCACCACGGTTCTGTCCATGGATTCCACCGAGACGGCGGGGTTTTCGGACACCTGAAACGCATCCACCTGCAGTGCGCCACCCAGAATGAATTCCAACCCCCATAGCCCATCATGGTCATGGATAGGCGTGACATGCCGTGGCGGCCAGGCGATCACCAAGGCCTCATAATTGCGCGGCTTGCCATCATCGAGCGCGATGCGCCGGTACTGCATGGTTGCTGCATCGGCCAAAAGTTTTGGTGCGCGAGGGCTGTCCGGCCATCGAATGGTTTGTGCCAGTCGTTCGCAAACTTTTGCCGGATCGATGCTGCCGGTTCGATCAATGCATGTATCGATCAGCGCAAGGACGCGTTTACCCCATGGCGCGATAGAGGAAGCGGTGAGTAGCTGGCTCATCAATGTTCCCTGCGCGTCGTATGTGCGAGGGGACAGAGGATCATAGAAGCTGTTAAGGATGTGCTAGGCGAAATGCAGAAAACCACGCGTGTTTCATAGCCTTTTCGTATCACGTCATAGATTCGCCGAATGACATGGGTGTGCGAGGGTTTGGGTTTTGTTGTCGATCAGATGGCGCGAACAAGCATTTTGAAAAGAAAAATCGGCCTGAAGATGCAGAAAGAATAAGGACGTCTGGGCGTATTGCTTAGCAATATCCGGCATGGATTTTATGGCTGGAGGTTATGGTCAGGCGGCATACTTACATATCGATCGATCATCAGTGGGGAGTAGGGCACGCAATAAGCTGCGCGAAAAATGCGAATAGTGATGATGAGTGCGCAAGAACAAGGTCAAAAAATCGTTGGCGCAGTTTGATCCGCAACGACATAAAGGCCGCACTGATACTAATTAGGTCGTCAAGCTTGACGCTTGCCATGCTCTGCTCCCTCCCCTGCGACAGTAGGGGAGGGTTGGGGTGGGGTTGCTTGGCCTTTAGCGAGAAGCAAAATCATCGCCATGATTTAGCTGATAAGAAATACATGCGCTTCCCGCCGCTCGCTGCGCTCGCACCCCACCCTAACCCTCCCCTGCAAGCAGGGGAGGGAATGTGTTCTCGCAAATAAGGAGGTGCACGCTCAGGTTAGCGCCATGGCTCAAGACAGTTTCTGCAACGTCGCAGCTTCATCTTTTCTGGACGACGTTGGCGACACCGCACACAACACCAACGGCACGACAGTAATAATCGCACCAGCAAAGAACGTGGCAGACGCACCATGGTGTTGCCACAACCAACCAGCAAACGCGCTGGCCAACAACAAGCACACGCCGCAGATCAAGTTGAACACCCCAAACGCCGTGCCGCGCAAGTCGCCAGGCGCCGTATCTGCCACCATGGCGGCGAGAATGCCCTGCGTAAAACCCATATGCAGCCCCCAGATGGCGGCTCCCGCGAAGGTGGGAATGACCGAAGCGCTCGCGCCGAGCACCAAGTCCGCCACGATCAGCAAGATCAATCCACAGGCAAGCAGCATGCGGCGGCCCAGCCGATCCGACAGCTTGCCGACCGGATACGCGGACAGCGCATAAGCAAGGCTCATCACCGCCATGATGCCAGGCACCCATGCCACATCCAAACCGGTCTGCTGGGCGCGCAACACCAGGAAAGCTTCACTGAAGCGGGCCAGCGTGAACGTGCCGCCCATCGCCACTACCAGCCAATAGCGTGCGGTGAAAGCGCGCAGTAAACGCCAATGCATGGCCGATTGAAACCGGCGCGATGCCGCTACGCGCGCCGGCTCGTGGACCGCGAACACCAGCAAGGCGATTACCATCAGCGACGGCAGTACTGCGAACCAAAGCACCGCACGGATGCGATCGGCAAACCAGAACATCAACAGCATGGCCGCCACGGGACCGGCCACGGCGCCGACCGTATCCATCGATTGACGCAAGCCATAGCATGCGCCGCGTATCTCCGGTGGCGCCACGTCGGCGACCAAGGCATCGCGCGGTGCGCCGCGGATACCTTTGCCGATACGATCGAGCAACCGTGCAACAACCACCAGCAGCGGCGTTTGCGCCAATGGAAACAGCGGCTTGCTCAAGGCAGCCAGTCCATAGCCCAGCAACAGCAGGCCCTTGCGTTTGCCCAGCCAGTCGCTGATGGAGCCGGAGAAGACCTTCACGATCAGCGCCGTCGCTTCCGCCGCGCCTTCGAGTACGCCGAGCGCCGCCACGCTCATGCCCATGCTGCCGACCAGGAACACCGGAAGCAGGGCATGGATGAGCTCGGAAGACAGGTCCATGAACAGGCTGACGAAGCCCAGCGTCCAGACGATGCGCGGGATGGGCACGCGATAGGTGGTGGGGGTGGGCATGCTTTGGATCATATCGGCTTGCGCATTTTCAGATCGCCATGACGGTCCGGATAACCATTTTCGGCCGGCATGTCGAATCCCGATCCGGCCATTCGTCAATTAAGTGAAAGTCGGGCAGCCGGCCTGGCTGATGAACTTATTCGGGGAGGGGATTATGCGTAGCAACACGTTCGGTGCGTTCCTGATGAAGTGCTCCGCCTTGCTTATCGGGCTGAGCGTGATACACCACGCGATGGCGCAGAATACCGCGGCGCCGTACGCAAAGATGGCCCCGGCCGATCAGTACCTCATGGCGGATCGGAATGACGAGATCGCGCTGGCGCGAAGCGCAGCGCCCGCTTCCATTTCGAGCGATGCGACCGTCCTGGTGCTGGGGCGCAACGGCTACGAAACCGCCGTCGTAGGCAAGAACGGTTTTGTCTGCGTGGTAGGCCGAAGCTGGATCGGGCCGTTCGATTGGCCCGAATTCTGGAACCCGAAAATAAAGGCGGCCGATTGCTTGAACCCCCAGGCCGCGCGCTCGATCGTGCCGATCTATCTGCTGCGCGCCAAGCTGGCGATGGCGGGCCGTTCCAAAGCACAGATGCTGTCCGCGCTCAAGGCCGCGTACGCCAGCAAACAATTGCCGGAGCTGGAAAACGGCGCCATGGATTACATGATGTCCACATCCTCGTATCTCACCGACGAAGGCGCCCACAACATGCCGCACCTCATGTTCGACACGCAGGTCAAGGACGCCAGCGATTGGGGTTCGGGCGCCGAGGGTTCGCCGGTCATGTCCAGCCCGTATTGGTTCATCTCGCCGGAGAACCAATCCCAGGCGAAAGGGCTGCCACCGATTCTTGTGTTCCTGGTCGGCGCCCCCACGTGGTCCGATGGAACGCCTGCGGGCACGCACCATCACTGAGAGTTTGCCATGTCCAACTCACGCGCAGAATCGACGCATTACGAAGTGACGCATACCGATGCCGAATGGCGCGCGTTGCTGACGCCGGAGCAATACGCCGTCATGCGCGCTCACGCCACCGAGCGACCGGGTAGCTGCGCATTGCTGCACGAAACGCGCGCAGGCGGTTTCGCCTGCGCGGGCTGCGGGCAAATGCTGTTTGTCGGCAAGACCAAGTTCGAAAGCGGTACCGGCTGGCCCAGCTTCAACGATCCCGTGCCCGGCGCCACGGCGACCACGGAGGACACCAGCCACGGCATGACTCGCACCGAAGTGCACTGCGCGCGCTGCGGCAGCCATCTGGGCCACGTGTTTCCGGATGGTCCGCCGCCGACCGGCCTGCGTTATTGCATCAACGGTGTCGCGTTGAACTTTGTACCCGATTGACGCGATCAGGCAGGTGCGCGACCGTTCCTGCGCCGCGCCAGAACCTGCCCGGCAAAGTGCAGGCCTGGTTTGGGATCGTCCAGGCGGAACGAATGGAAATGCGCGCCGGCCCATTGCAGCAGGATGGCCGGCAAGGGCCCGCGTGCTTGTGCGCTTTGCGCGCGCACGGTGGTGAAATCCCGATAGAAGTCGACGCAGCCGGCGCCTATCTTGTAATCGCGCATGGCGCGATGCACCGGCAAGCCGAGCGCATCCTGGTACGCCATTTCGCAAACGTTGACGCCGCAGCGCGCCGCAAACTCCACGTAGGTCCAGGCGCGCGTATTGACCTCAAGAATACGGTAAACGCCATCGCGCCTGTCGCGTTTGAACTCCGCGCTGAAAATGCCGCGATAGTTCAGCGCCGCCAATAGTTGCGTGACATTATCGACCGGCGCCTGCAGCTGTTCCAGCGGAATGCTGCGGCAATACGAACTGTTGCCGAAATCCGG
This sequence comes from Dyella sp., assembly GCF_051954575.1. Taxonomy (GTDB): domain Bacteria; phylum Pseudomonadota; class Gammaproteobacteria; order Xanthomonadales; family Rhodanobacteraceae; genus Dyella_B. Next base: position 15,041 of record NZ_JBQCHP010000016.1, read on the forward strand.
CGGTGAAATGCGAATACGCTGGCGCGCAAACAAACCGGTCATTTCGCCGCTTCCGTCGCGAAAACCGTCCACAAAATAATGATCCGATGCCGTGCCGGGCACGTATTCCTGCGCCATCAGGCGAAAGCCCTGATCGTGCAGCCGCCGCCACGCGGCATGCAGTTCGTCCTTGCGCGTCACCCAGATGCCTTTCACGCCGGTGACGTCGCTGAATTTTTGCGAGTTCACCGGTTTGATAAAGACGCGATCGAGTTCGTCGAACGGTATCGTCTCGATATCGGCATCGCATTCGATGCGAAACGTGCGCGGATGCGGAATACGCGCGTTTTCCAGGAACGTTGAAAAACGCGATTTGTCCTGCAGAATTTCCTGCGTTTCACGCGAACTGGTGCTGAGAACATAGCGCGACGCCAGATCGGTATTCGGCAGGTCCGTCAGCCACAGCGCGGCATCGTCGGCCCCGGCGATCAATACGGCTTTCTGCAGCGGCATGTGGCGCAGCAGTCCATAGGCGTGCGGCCCGAGTGAGCCATCCCATGCATTTCGTCCGGGTGTGGAGCGATACCAGCGCGAGTGTGTAACGTGATCGGACGCAGGGCACGCAACATAGGCCGGAATGCCGGCCATGGTCAGGCAACGCAAAATACCCAGTGCAGTTGGCCCGCGACCCAATACGATCGCCGGCACGCGGTGATCAGCCTTTTTACCCATAACAGCGCCCCCCGTCACAGCTGTGATCGGCGATTGATGCTAGCACCGCGCAAGGCGGCTTTCGCAACCAGCAAGAACTTGCGTGCGACGGTGTGTACGCAGGAGCTATTTCGGGGCGAAACTGTCGCCATGCTGACATGGTGCCTGGGCGGAGCCATGGGCCTAGAGGCTTTGGCTGCTCGCTGCACAGGACTGGCCGTTCGCTGCAGCGCCGGATTTTCGCGCTGGCTTTGAGGTAGCGTGATGGCCATGACCGACGCTCGCCCGCCCGCACGTTCCACCCGCTGGACCTGGATCGCGGGCATCTGGTGTGCAGGTGCGCTGTTTGGCGCCAGCCAGACCATCCTCGTCATGCATGCGATGGTCGGGCATGGAGCATGGTTCAAGCCGTTCGTTGTTGCGTTCATGTCCTGGCTGCCTTGGGCATTGGCCACGCCGCTCATCGTCGCTGTGGCGCGAAGGTGGCCGATCGCTCGCGGTGTGTTGCTGAAAACGGCAAGTGCACATCTGCTGGCCTTCGCCGTCATCAGCATGGTGGCCGGGGCGTGGGCAGCCGCGCTTCGGGTTATGTTCAACCCGTGGCATCGCACGCCACCGCCGGCTTTTGTCGATACCTGGTACGCATCGCTCAGCGACCAGGCGCTGACTTTCATGATCGTCTACGTACTGATCCTGACCATTACCTATGTCGTGGATTCGCGCGAGAAGATGGCGCGGCAGCTGACCGAGACCGCGCGCCTCAACGAGGAGCTATCGCGGGCCCAGCTCGTTGCGCTGCGGGGCCAGATGGATCCCCATTTCATGTTCAATACGCTCAACTCGATCGTTGGCCTGGTGCGCGACCAACGCAACGATGCGGCGATCAGCATGATCGTGGGTTTGAGCGAGTTCATGCGCCGTGCATCAGCAGACTCCCATCGCGCGCAAGTCACCCTGACCGAGGAAGTCGAATATCTGCAGCGTTATGTCGACATCCAGAAAATGCGGTTCGGAGACCGTCTTCGCATAAGCCTGGAGATTCCGGCCGAACTGGGGGAGGCGCAGGTTCCGAATCTGTTGCTGCAACCGCTGGTGGAAAACGCCATCAAGCACGGTGTCTCCAAGCGCATCATCGGCGGTGAAATCCGCGTGGCAGGTGCGCGTCACGATGGCATCCTCCGCCTGACGGTCTACAACGACGGCCCCTGGGCGCAGGAGGATCTGCAGGCGACGTCCTGCGGCGTCGGCCTGGGCAATTTGCGCACGCGCTTGCAGATCCTGCACGGCGAGCGCTCCGGGTTACAGTTGAAACCGCTCGATACCGGTGGCGTGGAGGTTGTCGTGACGTTGCCGTACCTGGAGGCGTGAATGACATCGCCTGATGAGCGTTCCCAATCGATCCACGTCCTGGTCGTTGATGACGAGGCTCTGGCGCGGCGTAACCTGACGCTACTGCTGCGCAAGGATCCGGATATAGCATCGATAATTGAATGTAGCTCCGGGTTGGAAGCGATCGAGGAAATCAGACGCTCCAGGCCCGACCTGGTGTTCCTGGACGTGCAAATGCCCGAATGCGATGGGTTTGACGTGTTCGAGATCCTTGGCGCGGACATGCCCGAGACGGTGATTTTCGTAACCGCCTATGATGCTTATGCGTTGCGCGCATTCGAGGCGGGCGCGCTCGATTATCTGTTGAAGCCCTTCGACGATGCGCGCTTTCATCGCGCCCTCGCGCGCGCCAAGGAAAAGCTGGCGCGCTATGCGCCAACGCAACGCCGCTCGATCAGCAGGATCGCGGTCAAGAGTCGAAATCAGACCTTGTTTCTGGACGTTTCCGACATCGACTGGATCGAAGCGGCCAGCTACTACGCCTGCATCCACATCGGCGCGGCCACGCATATCCTGCGCCGTACGCTGCAGGAGCTCGAGCAGGATCTGGATGCGCGGACATTCGCGCGTATCCATCGCTCGATCATCGTCAATCTCGACCGGGTGAGGGGGTTGGAATTGCAGGATGGTGGCGAATACGAGGTTGTGCTGAATTCCGGGGAGCGTCTTCGGCTGAGTCGGCGGTATCGCAAGCGCATACAGGAGCGGCTTGGAGAGTTGGCGGGCGGGCGTTGAGATCGATCAGGGGACGATGGTACCCGATCGTCATTCCGGCGAACGCCGGAATCCAGTGAAGAATGCCGTGCGAAGCACACGACATAAGAGGTTTTGTGTGCTTCGCACGATGTATTCAAACTGGATTCCGGCGTCCGCCGGAATGACGGTGTGCTAAAGGCCTAGCGGCATGGCGAACATGCGCATGGCGGCGTTGGGGTTCGCCCCGGATCAAGTCCGGGGCTCAGCCCAACCTACGATGTTATCAGTGCTCTTGCGCCAGCTTCGCCGCGTGCGCATGCATGATGCGATCCGTCCAGGCGATGCCGATGGCCGAGAGAATGAACACCACATGGATGATCGTCTGCCACATCACGCCCGCCGGCGTAAGCGTGGCGCATTTCAACGCGCCGACGCCATCGCTCGCGGCGATGGTGGCCAGCACGTCGGCGGAGCAGAACGGCAGGCCCTGCAGTGTGCCGGCTGCGATGAAGGTCTTGAGCAGATGGATCGACGAGATGCCGATGATCGCCATCGCCAGCTTCACTTTCAAAACCGATGCATTCACATGCGACAGCCATTCCGGCTGATCCGGATGACCATCCAGCCCCAGGCGCGACACGAAGGTTTCGTAGCCGCCGACGATCACCATGATCAGCAGGTTGGAAATCATCACCACGTCGATCAGGCCGAGCACGATCAGCATGATCTCCTGCTCGCCCAGGCTCGGCGCCTCGTGGATCAGATGCCACAGCTCCTTGCCGAACAGATAGACGTAGACGCACTGCGCCACGATCAGGCCGACGTACAACGGCAGCTGCAGCCAGCGCGAGCTGAAGATCAGCAGGGGTAGCAGGGCGAGACGGCGTTGGGAATGGAGAGGTTGGTCCATCGTTTTTCTCCCTAATCATCAAATGTTGATATTTCTCCGCCGTCATTCCCGCAAGCGGGAATCCATTTTTTCCCTGATGGATGCAAAAGCAAGATGGATTCCCGCTTGCGCGGGAATGACGGCCATGAGGTTACCCGGTGTTCTGCAGCCCCTGCGCCACGCCGTTCACGCACGCCACCAATGCGCGCAGCAGATGGTCGTCCTTGCGCTCCGTTGCGCGCCAGCGCTGCAGAAGGTCGACTTGCAGCAGGCTCATCGGATCGACGTACGGATTGCGCAGGCGGATCGACAGCGAGAGGCGCGGATCGTCGCGCAGGAGTTCCTCGCTGTGCTTCAACTTCAGCAGCCAGCGGCGTGTGCGCTCGAACTCGTCGCGGATCATGCCGAAGAACGTGTCGTGCAGCGGGCCGGCAAGCTTGGAGAAGGCTTCGGCGATATCCAGATCGCATTTGGCCAGTACCATTTCCACGTCGTCGAGCGCATTGGCGAAGAACGGCCAGTCGCGCGCCATTTCGCACAGTGCCTCTTCGCCGTGCTTGGCGACGGCCGCCTCGAGTGCGGTGCCGAGGCCGTACCAGCCGGTGATGATGGAACGGCATTGGGTCCAGGCGAAGACCCAGGGAATCGCACGCAAGTCTTCCACGCCGCGCATGCTGCGCCGGCGCGAAGGGCGCGAGCCGAGCGCCATCTGTTCGATCACGTCGATCGGCGTGGCGGCGCGGAAATAGTCGACGAAACCTTCGCGGTCGACGAAGGCGCGGTAGGCGCGCCGGCTTTCGGCTGCCATTGCCGTCATGATCTCGCGCCATGCCGCTTCGCGGGCTTCTTCTTCGCGCGGACGCACGCTGGCGCGCAGCACGGCGCCGACAGTCTGTTCGAGATTGCGCAGCGCCAACGCACGGATGCCGTATTTGCGATGGATCACTTCACCTTGCTCGGTCACACGCAAGATGCCGTTGATCGAACCGCGCGGCGATGACATCAGCGCCGGCGTGATGCGCGCGCCGCCGCGACTGGCCGAACCGCCGCGGCCATGGAAGAACGCCAGGCGGATGCCGGCCTGCTGCGCCACCTCCAGCAGCTCCACCTGCGCGCGCTGCAGGCCCCAGCGCGAGGCCAGCGTGCCGCCATCCTTGCCGCTGTCGGAATAGCCGAGCATTACCCACTGGCAGTCTTCGCGCGCGCGCAGATGGGCGCGATAGACGGCGTCGTCGAGCAAGGCGCGCAAGGTGTTCGGCGCGTTCTTGAGATCATCGACGGTTTCGAACAGCGGCGCGATGTCGAGCGGCACATGGGCACCGGCGGTGAAACCGCCATGGCGCGCCAGCGCCAATACCGCCAGCACGTCGGCCGCCGAGCGCGCCATGCTGATGATGTACAAGCCGATCGCATCCACGCCATAGCGTTGACGCGATTCATGCAGGGTCGCGAACACCGCGCGCAGCGATTCGGCTTGCGCATCGTCGACCTTTTCAAGCGCGCGTTCGCCGCTCGCGTATGGACGCAGCACTGTGCTGCGCTCCGCCGGCACGCGTTGTGTCCAGCTTTCATCGCGCAGCAGCGCCGCCAGCGCGTCGTCATGCACGCGCGAATCCTGGCGCACATCCAGCCGCGCCATATGGAAGCCGAAGGTGCGCACGCGCCAGATCAAACGGCGTACAGCATAGGCACCGGCATTGAGGCCGCGGTGATCGATCAGGCCGTGCACAATCAGCAGCAGGTCATCCAGCAATTCGTCCGCCGAGTGATAGCCCTCGTCGTTGCCGTCATCCAGCGTGGCTTCCAGGCGCGCGCCGATCAGCGTGAGCAGGCAGCGATAGGGCATGTCCGCATGGCGTGGGCGAATGGTCGCGGCGGCGCGCGGAAACTGTTGGCGGTAATCGGCCAGGCGTTTCAACAGTGCAGCATCGAACGGCACGCGATCGTCGGTCTGGCTGAGTTGCCGCGCCAGTCCGTCCACGTCGGCGATGTAATGCTCCAGCACGTGCGCGCGCTGGGTGGCGAGGCTGTTGGCGATGGTCTCGGCGCCGACGTTCGGATTGCCGTCCATGTCGCCGCCCACCCAGGTGGCGAAGCTGAGCAGGCGCGGCAGCGGCACGGCTACGCCGTAGACCTCCTGCAAGGCATCGGCCAGCAATTCGTAGAACGCCGGCACGATGCGATAGATCGGGTTGGCCAGATAGAAGCCGACGTGGTGATGCTCGTCCTGCACGCTGGGGCGGATCGGCGAGGCCTCCGCCGTCTGCCAGCCGGCCGAAAGCGCGGTGAAGATGCGGTCGTCGTCTTCCTTGCGCTCCTGCGGCGTGCGGGTGGGGTCGAAGTTGTCGACCAGGGCGCGCACGATCGCCTGTTCCTTTTCCAGCAGCGAACGGCGTATCGCTTCGGTGGGGTGGGCGGTGAACACCGGCTCCACCTTCAGCTTGTACAGCCATTGCAGCAACTCGTCCGCGCTCACGCCTTGCGCCTTCAGGCGCTGCAGCACGGCAAGCAAGGATTCGGGCTGCGCCGCGCCGCTCTCGCGCTGATAGTCACGACGCCGGCGAATGCGGTGCACGCGCTCGGCAGTATTGACCGCCTGGAAATAGGCGGCGAACGCGCGCGCCAGCGCTTCGGCTTCCTCCGCCTGTAGCCCGGCCAGCGATTCGGCCAGGTCGTCCACCGCGCGCCCTTCGCGGCGCCGCCGGATGGAGGCCGTGCGCACCTGCTCGACGCGCTGGAAAAACCCCTCGCCCCCCTGCTCGGCCAGCATGCGGCCCACCATCGCGCCGAGCCGGTGCACGTCTTCGCGCAACGGGCCGTCGTGGGGCAGGAATTCGGGGTCGCGAGTGGCTTCCATGGGGCCTCCAGAAGGTCAGTCCCCTAGCCTAACCTTTTTATGCGGCAGTGCAGCGTTCCATGTCGTCATAAGGACCTGCCCGTGGCTACAATGGGCGCCTTCGCCGAGGGGCGCTGCGACCGTGGAGATGCACGGCCAGGCTCGGTGGATGCTTCGAAAGAAACGGCGCTCATGACGCGATCCGCGCGTCGGCCTGGCCTACCGGGCCGGGTTTTTCCCATGAGACTCGGAGACATCCCTCCCATGAACGCTGTCACTAACGCTTCTGCTACGCACGATTACAAGGTCCGCGACATCGCGCTGGCCGAGCTCGGCCGCCGCCGTATCCGCATGGCCGAAGAAGAAATGCCCGGCCTGATGGCCATCCGCGCCCGCTACGCGACCGCCAAGCCGCTGAAGGGCGTACGCCTGTCCGGCTCCTTGCACATGACCAAGGAAACCGCCGTGCTGATTGAGACGCTCAGCGCGCTCGGCGCCTCGGTCCGCTGGGCCTCCTGCAACATTTTCTCCACCCAGGACGACTGCGCCGCGGCCATCGCCGCCGCCGGCATCCCCGTGTTCGCCTGGAAGGGCGAGACGCTGGAGGAATACTGGGATTGCACGCTGGACATGCTCACCCACCCCGGCATGAAGGGGCCGGAGCTGATCGTGGACGATGGCGGCGACGCCACGCTGCTGATCCACAAGGGCGTGGACATGGAAAACGGCGACAACTGGGTCAACACGCCCAGCGGCAACCACGAGGAGCAGGTCATCAAGGACCTGCTCAAGCGCACCGCCAAGGAGCGCCCCGGCTTCTGGAAGAAGGTCGCGGCCGACTGGAAGGGCGTTTCGGAAGAAACCACCACCGGCGTGCATCGCCTGTACCAGATGATGGAAGCCGGCAAGCTGCTGGTGCCAGCCATCAACTCCAACGACTCGGTGACCAAGAGCAAATTCGACAACCTTTACGGTTGCCGTGAATCGCTGGCCGACGGCATCAAGCGCGCCACCGACCTGATGGTGGCCGGCAAGGTCGCCGTGGTGTGCGGCTATGGCGACGTGGGCAAGGGTTGCGCGCATTCGTTGAAGGGCTTCGGCGCGCGCGTGATCGTCACCGAGATCGACCCCATCAACGCGCTACAGGCGGCGATGGAAGGCTTCCAGGTCACCACCGTGGAAGACACCCTCGGCATCGGCGACATCTACGTCACCACCACCGGCAACAAGGACATCATCACGCTCGAACACATGGCGGCGATGAAGAACAACGCCCTGGTGTGCAACATCGGTCACTTCGACAACGAGATCCAGATGGATCGCCTGAACGGCGCCAAGGACGTGACGCGCGAGACGATCAAGCCGCAGGTCGATCGCTATACCTTCGGCAAGACGGGCCGCAGCATCTACATGCTGGCCGAAGGCCGCCTGGTGAACCTGGGCTGCGCGCATGGCCATCCGAGCTTCGTGATGTCCAACAGCTTCAGCAACCAGACGCTGGCGCAGATCGACCTGTGGGCGAACAAAGACAAGTATGAGAAGACCGTCTATCGCCTGCCGAAGAAGCTGGACGAGGAAGTGGCGCGCCTGCATCTGGAACAGATCGGCGTGAAGCTGACCAAGCTGACGCCGGACCAGGCGGCCTACATCGGTGTACCGGTGGAAGGGCCGTACAAGCCGGATCACTATCGTTATTGATCGTCCCTGCGCCCTCTCCCCTTCGGGGAGAGGGCTGGGGTAAGGGGTCAACCTCGCCTCAACGCATATATGCCTCAGCGTCATTCCGGCGAAAGCCGGAATCCAGTTGCAATACGTCGTGCGTAGCACTCTTCACCAATTATGTTGTGTCCTTCGGACGCATATTTGAACTGGATTCCGGCTTTCGCCGGAATGACGCTGAGGAACGTTTGAACGCGCTCGTGTCGATGGAATCGAGCGCCTCAAACCCGTAGTTTTGCACCCCAACCTACGGTTTCACGCCGAGGTTTGTTTTCCGCACGGCATCGACGAATCCGGCAAACGGAATATCGGTCACGCCTACCAAGCCGATATGGCTGTTCTCCCCATCCAATATCCGCCCGGTCACCGGCTGATCGACGTAATCGAACCAGTGCGTGCCCACGATGGCCGGATCGCGCGCTGCCGCCTGCACGAAACGCGCATACGCCTCACCGCGCTGAGCTTCGTTCTCTGCTGAAACCACACCCGTGCCGAATGGGCCGCGATCGCCCGAGCCGAAATGGAACTCGGTGATCAGCACCGGCTTGCCGAGCTTGTGCATGGCATCCAGATCCACGCCATGCTGCGGCAGATCCGCATACACGTTGAAGCTGAGCACATCGCAATAGCGCGCACATGACGCCACCGCTTCGGGCGTGCGTACCGCAAACCGTCCGCCCAGGAAAAGATGATGCGGGTCGTGGCGATGGAGCGCCGCGGCGACCAGGCTGAAGTAGCGATCGGCATAGATGCGCAGCCACGTACTGTAATCCTGCGCAATCGCAGGATGCGCCTCGTTCGGCTCGGGCGCCGGAAAATTCACGGCATCCAGCGCAGACCAGTCATCGAGCGTGATGCCCCACGCAACAGCCAGTTTCGATGGCGCACCGTATTGCTTCTTCAGCATGGCGATAAACGCCTGCTTGGCCGCACTGCGCGCCTCGCCGTGCAATGTGCCGATCGCCAGGCCCCAGCGCCCTTGCGCCCCCTGCCCCGCCCACTCCAGTTCGTTGTCGACGAAATAGCCGAGCAGCCACGGATCATTGCGCGGTGACGCCGTCGCTTTCGCCACCGACCGCTCGACCGCTTGCGCAAAACGCGGATCGAACGGATCGGGCATGCGGCCCCAGTAGTCATAGCCGCTGGACACATTGCCGAACGCGCCATCCACGTCGATCGACAAGGTATAGGCGACCCGATGCGCCCTGCCCAGCGCAGCATCGCTCCAGTTGCCGATGGTGTTGAAACCCCATGCCTGCAACCGATCCAGCGTGCGCTTGCGCCATGCCGCCAACCAGCCGGCGCCATCGGTGCGGTAGAGATTAGCGCCATAGAAATCGAACCAGCGTCCATAGTTCGCACCGATGCCGGCGCTCGCGCCACGCTCCGCATCACGGCTGTCGCTGACGCCGTAGAACGCGCTCCATGGCGGCTGATCTGGCGGCAGATCGACAAACATGTACTCGCGTCCCTGCACGTAGGTGCGCGTGTCACTGAAAATCACCGCGTTCACGCCGAGCGAGAAAAACGCATGGCCCTCGGGCGTTACCAGCCACCAGCGCCCGTTTGCCTGCTGGGTGTGAAACCAGCCGGTCCGCGTCAGTGGAACGTTCTGCCAACCGCCATAGGTATCCAAGCCACTGCGCGCCGCCGATTGGGCCTGCAACGTGCGATCCTCCTGCGCATGCGCGCTGCGCAAGGCGGCATCGCTGTCGATTTTTTCCGGCCATTGTTCGCGCGTGAATTGACCCCAGCGATCGACGATATCGCGATACGCATCCTGCACCTGGGAGTCGTCTTCGGCTGTCTCCACCGTCCCCAGCAAAAGCTGCTGCACGGCTTGCGGCTGCGGGATGCTAAGACGGATGGCGTGCACCTGTGCCAGGTCCATCTCGCCTTCGACCTTGGTCGCCACGAACACGGTGCGGCCATGATCCTGGAACGGCATCGGCGGCCCGACCTGCATGCCGAACGCACGCGACGAGCTTGCATGCAAAGGAATCACCAGACGTTGCGCCGGACCGGCCGGCAAGCCCACGACCGTATGCAGATGCTGTCGAGCAGCGCCCTCGATATCGACCTGCACGGTGACTGCCCACGGCATCGCGTTCTGCACCTGGAGCTGCAAGGTTTTCTGCCCGCGCCAGTTCCACGTGCCGTTCGCAGGCGAAAGAACAACCGTCGGCCGCACTGCAGGCTGAAATGCATAACGCCACAATGGTGTGCCTTGCGCATCATGCTCAAGCGCACCGACACGCTGCACTTGCTGCAACTGAATCTTCGCCGCGATATCAGCCGCTGTGCTGTCGAACGACAGCAATCCAAGAACCAGCCCCACACATGGCGTGATCGATTTCATCGTAGAAGACATCGTAGGTTGGGTTAGCGCAGCGTAACCCAACATCTTCGAAACGACATTGTTGGGTTACCTCCGGATCAAGTCCGGAGCAACCCAATCTACGTGCCACACGCTACGCGCTCACCCGCTGCTGCCACCTGCGCCACAGCGCATACACCGGAATGCCAAGCACGATGATCACCACGCTCATGCCCGCATCGCGCGGCATATCGATGACCGTGGCGACGATCACACCCAGCACCGTGCACACGAACACCAGCGGCAGCAGCGGATAAAGCGGCACGCGATAGGGCGAGCTCTGCGCGCCGAACTGGCGCCGGTACCAGAACAGCGTGGCGATGCCGAACGCATGGCCCAGCCATTCGCCGACCGTGGTGTAGTTGACCAATTGATCGAACGTGCCGGTGATCACCAGCACGATCGCCCACAAGCCCAACACCACCAGCGCAACCTGCGGCGCGCGCCAGCGCGGTTCGATCTGCCCGACGGAGCGGAAGAACATGCCGTCCTTGCCCATCGTCTGCAATACGCGCGCGCCGCCGGCGATGGCGATGCTGCAATAGCCAAAGGTGGAACAGGCGATGCCGATGGCCATGATGGTGGCGCCGTGCGGACCGAAGACATGGCTCATCAAGTCCGCTGCCGGCGCCTTGCTCGCGGCCAGCCCTGCATGCCCCATGCCGACCAGGTAAGCGATATTCGCCAACACGTAGCACACCATCACACCGAGCAGGCCCAGCGTGAGCGCGCGCGGCAAGGTGCGTTGCGGATCGCGCACTTCGCCGGCCATGTCGTTCAAATAGTGGAAACCGCCATAGGTGAACAGCACCGGCAGGATCGCGCCGATCCACGCACCGGCGGATGCATGGTGCGCGGGGTCCGCCGCAATCACGCCACCGAAATGCCCGTGCGCCAGCACCAGGCCGACCACCAGCAACATCGCGATCGCCACCAGCTTCAGCAGCGTGAACACGTTCACCAGCCACGCGCCGGCGCGAATGCCGAACAGGTTGACGCTAACGATGAAAAAGATCGCCCCGACCGCCACCGGCGACGACCACAACGGCGGCAAACCCGTCGCGCGGCAGAAATAATCGGCGAAGGTGGCGGCCACCGCGGCGACGCTGCCGGGGTAGTTGATCAAGGCCATCGTCCAGCCGAACAGGAAGGCCGGCAGCGAGCCGAAGGCTTCGCGCAAATAGAGATAGATGCCGCCCGCATGCGGACGCCGCGCGCCGAGTTCGCCGTAGCACAGCACGCCGGCCAGCGTGAGCAGGCCGCCCGCCACCCACAGCGCCAGCAGCGGCAGGCCAGACGCAGTGCGCTCGGCCACCGTGGCCGGTGTGCGGAAGATGCCGCTGCCGATCACGCCGCCGATCACGATGGCGGCGCCGCTCCAGATGCCGAGCCGGCGCAGATAGGAAGAGGACGGGGAGGAGGTTTCGTCGGTCATGGGTGCCGACATTAACCCGAGTGGCCACCCGCTGTCCGATGACCTTTGCCCTATGGCGCGCAGGCGCATGACTCCCGCCACATTGACACCTTCAAATCGTTGCTCCGATACTTCGGCCCCGTCACGCGCCGTGACTGCTGTGCCGGCGCATCGGCCCCGAGGGGTGCTGCGACGGACGCCAGTCCGCCACGCTCGGCCCGCCGACCACAACATGATCCAAGGGCGCCCACCTCAATCACTGGAGGTGTTTGCCATGCGTTCTTCCGATTTTCGACTTGCCATCGCTTCGTCCCGGCAATTTCCGACCGTCCATCCGGACGACCTTCACCTGGTGGCCTCGCTGCAACGGCTGGGCGTGCAGTGCACGGTCTGCATCTGGAACGACCCGCAGGTCGACTGGACCGCGTTCGATGCCGTGCTGATCCGCACCATCTGGGATTACTTCGAGCACTACGCGGCCTTCCGCGACTGGCTCGACACGCTCGATCGGCTGGACGTCACCACCATCAACGACACCGATACGCTGCGCTGGAACAGCGACAAGCGTTACCTGCTGGACCTGGAACGCCAGGGCGTGCCCGGCATTCCGACCGAGGTGGCGCACGGCGGCCGCCTGCAGGAAATCTTGTCGTCCATGCCGGGGCGCGAGGTGGTGATCAAGCCCACCGTCAGCGGCGGGGCTTTGCATACCGTGCGTGGCAAAGTGGGCGCAGCACAATTCCAGCAAGCCATCGAACGGCTGCCGGCGAAGCTCGACTATCTGGTGCAACCGTTCATACCCGAGATCGCAAGCAGCGGCGAATGGTCGCTGATATTTTTCGACAACGCCTATAGCCATGCCGTGCTCAAACGCCCCACCGAGGGCGACTACCGCGTGCAAGAACAGCACGGCGGCAGCATCATGCCCGTCACACCCGGCGGCCCCATCATGGAAGCCGCCAGCAAGGCGCTGGTGGCGGCAGCGGCGCTCGGCCATCGGGAGCTGGCTTATGCGCGCGTGGACGGCGTGGCGCCGAGCGGCCGGTTCCTGCTGATGGAACTGGAAGTGATCGAGCCGTCTTTGTACCTGGCCGATAGACCCGATGCGGCAGAGCGCTTTGCGCAGCGGCTGGTTGAGCGCTTGCAGCGGGTTGTGCGCAAAACACGTCAATTGGGTTGAACCTTCGTAGGTTGGGCTGAGGCGCAGCCGAACCCCAACACGCAATGCATGCCGCCGCGTTAGGGTTCAGTCCGAGGCTCGGCCAACCCTACGGAAACCCCACGGCGTGGCGGGCGACGCTAGAATCTGGGCGTCGCCCGCAGCCACCGCACGCACGTGCCCAACGCACCACGCAAGATCCTTCACGTCGACATGGATGCGTTCTACGCGTCCGTGGAGCAGCGTGACGATCCCTCGCTGCGCGGCAAGCCGGTGGTGGTGGCCTGGCGCGGCGCGCGCTCGGTGGTGTGTGCGGCCAGTTACGAGGCGCGCACGTTCGGCGTGCGCTCGGCCATGCCGGCAGTACGCGCGGAGCGCCTGTGCCCGCAGGCGATCTTCGTGCCGCCGGATTTCGTGCGCTACAAGGCCGTATCGCGGCAAGTACGGGAGATCTTTGCACGACATACGGATCTGATCGAGCCGCTTTCACTGGACGAAGCGTATCTCGACGTAACGGAAACCAAGACCAATCTGCCCTCCGCTACCGCCACGGCCGAGGCCATTCGCGCAGCGATTCGCGAGGAAACGCAGCTCACCGCTTCGGCCGGCGTGGCGCCGAACAAATTTCTCGCCAAGATCGCTTCGGACTGGAACAAGCCCGATGGCCTGTTCGTGATCCGCCCGCATCAGGTAATGGATTTCCTGAGCCCCTTGCCGGTGGGCCGGCTGCCCGGCGTGGGCAAGGTGATGGATGCAAAGCTGCAAGCGCTTGGCATCAAGACCGTGAACGATTTGCGTGCATTGCCGCTGCTGGAACTGGAACAGCGCTTCGGACGCTGGGGTCGCCGTCTGCACGAACTTTCGCTGGGCATCGACGATCACGCGGTGCAACCCAACCAGCTCACCTTGCAAGTGTCGTCCGAAGATACCTTCGAGCAGGACCTCACGCTGGATGAGCTCGAACCGCACATCCGCCGGCTGGCTGAGAAAACCTGGGCAGCGCATCAGCGCGAAGTGCAACGGGGGCGCATCGCGCGCACCATCGTGTTGAAACTCAAGACCGCGGATTTTCACACGTTGACGCGTAGCCTTACGCCATCGATCCGCCCGCGCTCGGCCGATGAACTGGCCGAGGTCGCCTGCGCCTTGCGCGAGCGTGTGGAACGTGCTGCCGACAGCCGCTATCGACTGGTCGGCGTTGGGCTTTCGGGATTCGTCGACCGCGACAGTTTCATGGCACAGAGCGATCTGTTCGAGCACATCGCATGGGACAAGGCATGAGCGCGTGCTTGCGCGCGTGGGTCACATTTACACTGCTGTTGACCGCGCTGCTATGCACCGCTTCAACGCGCGCCGAAGACGGCTACGACTTGTGGCTACGCTATCGACCACTTGCGCCTGCACAGGCGCAGCTGTATCGAAGCCGCCTTTCCGAGTTGATCATCGGCGCCGCCACGCCAACGCAGAACGTTGCGCGCAGCGAATTGCAGCGCGGCTTGCATGGATTGCTCGATCGTGAAATTCCGCTGACGGATAACGTCACCCGCGATGGCGCACTGATCGTCGGAACATCTGCATCGTCGACGCTGATCGCACGGCTTTCGCTCGATAGCCGATCGTTGGGCAAGGAAGGCTACCTGATCCGCAGCATGATCGTGAACGGCCATGCCGCCACCGTGATCGCCGCCCACGACGATATCGGCGCGCTGTACGGCACCTTCCACTTCCTGCGCCTGCTGCAAACCGGACAACCGATCGACCGGCTCGATCTGCGAGAAACACCGCGCCTGAAACTGCGCATGCTCGATCACTGGGATTACCTCAACGGCCAGGTCGAGCGCGGCTATGCGGGCGCGTCGATCTGGGATTGGTGGAAGCTGCCGGACTGGCGCGCACCGCGTTACACCGATTACGC
>NZ_JBQCHP010000017.1:0-8455 GCF_051954575.1 Dyella sp.
CATCACATTTCCCAAACCCATCTCCTTGCCGCCACAGCAAAAAAATTCTCAAGTAATCCCCCCCCAGCGCCGAAAAAGTCCCTGAGGCGGTCGGCACAGCAAAACGTGACTGGACCCCGCCGGCTTGAGTACCACCTATCCGGTTTCAGGAGACATCCATGTCACTCGTTCTAAACACCAACATCGCTTCGCTGCAGGCCCAGAACAACTTGAGCAAGTCGGGCAGCGCGTTGAGCACGGCCACCCGCGACCTGTCCTCGGGTCTGAAGATCAACAGCGCCGCCGACAACGCTGCCGGCTTCGCGATTGCTTCGCGCTTCCAGACGCAGATCGGCGGTCTGGGACAGGCCAGCACCAACGCAAGCGATGCCATCAACCTGGCGCAGACCGCGGGTTCCGCGCTGAGCCAGATCACCTCCAACCTGCAGTCCATCCGCGACCTGGCCGTGCAGTCCGCCAACGGCACGTACCAGTCTTCCGACCGCGCCGCGATCGATACCTCGGTGCAGCAGTATCTGTCGGAAATCACGCGTATCGCCAACCAGACCAGCTTCAACGGCACCAACGTGTTGAATGGATCGGTGGGCCAGTTGTCGTTCCAGATCGGTTCGAACGTGGGCCAGGCCATCAACGTGCAGCTGGGCCAGGGCGCCACGACCTCGCAGCTGGGTCAGGTTTCGGAAATCGCCACTGCCAACGTCAGCGGCGCGTTCGTCAACGCCAGCGGCGTGTCGGGCCAGTCGATCAGCCTGAGCGGCCTGACCATCGAAGGCGCGGACGGCAAGTCCTATAGCCTGAGCGGCGCCAGCGCCAGCAGCGCACAGGGCCTGGCCGATGCGATCAACGCAGCCGGTATCGCCGGCGTCAGCGCGGCCGTGAACGCCAGTGGCGGCATCAACCTCTACTCCACGGGCGAACTGGCCGTTTCCGGCTCGGCACTGACCGGCGCGGCCGGCACGGCGTTCAACCTCACCACCGGTGCGGTGGCCTTCGGCGCCAGCGGCGTAGGTTCCTCCGCGACCGGCTTTGCCGCCACGGGTGCCTCCTACACCGACGGTTCGGTGATCACGGCCTCCGGTTCGCTGGCCGGTGGCGACGTTTTGACGGTGGACGACGCCAACAACCTGATCTCGCGTGTGGACGTGGCGCTGACCCAGGTCAGCAACTTCCAGAGCCAGCTCGGCGGCGTGCAGAACCGCTTCCAGTCGACGATCGCCACGCTGGGTGCGGAGCAGACCAACCTGACGGCTTCGCAAAGCTCGATTCAGGACACCGACTTCGCAGCCACTACCGCGCAGTTGAGCAAGTCGCAGGTGTTGCAACAGGCGGGTATCTCGGTGCTTGCCACCGCCAATGCCCAGCCGCAGCAGATCCTCAAGCTGCTGGGTTAATCGGTACTACCGGCCATGGCGCAAAGCCATGGCCGGGATTTTGCTTCAAGGGGTCTGACGGCCCGCGGGCCGTCAGAAATCCCACGCGAGCGGCGGGCAAAGCTTTCACTTGCGATCAACGTGACAGCGTGAGTTTTGCCGACGGCTCGATGGCAGCGGACATCCTTCGATGAGGCGTTCATGAGCACTATCTCCGGCGTGAGCAGCACTTCCAGCGCACTGTCCAGTGCGATCAGCGGTGCCAGCTCTCCCTCCAGCACCGGCAGTTCCAGCGGCAACATCAGCGGCACGGGCCTTTTGAGTTCGCTGGGCCTGGGCACGGGGCTGGACGTCAACGCCATCATCACCGCGCTGGTCAATGCGCAGGAAGCCGGTCCGCAGGCGCAGATCACCAACCAGACCAACCAGGACAACAACAAGATCGCCGGCCTTACCGCGCTGCAGACGGCGCTGTCCGGCGTGCAGTCGGCGCTGAACGAGCTGACCTCCAGCACTACCTACAGCACCTTCAACGCCACGCTATCCACTACGGCGCTCGGCACCGTCAGCACATTGCCGGATGCCGCGCCCGGCACGTACAACCTCAACGTGACGCAGCTGGCTACCGCGCAGAAAAGCGCGAGTGCGGCACAGCCCGCGCTCGCCACGGTGGGTACCGGCACGCTCAACATCACGGTGGCCGGCAAGACCGTGAACGTGGCGGTAGGGGCGACCGACACGCTTTCGGCGATCGCCACCAGCATCAACAACAGCAGCGACAATCCGGGCGTGACCGCCACGATCGTCGCCGGCGTGAACGGCAACCAGCTGGTGCTCACCTCCAAGAGCACCGGCACGGCCAACGCGTTCAGCGTGAGCGCGGACAGCACCAGCAGCAGCGGCGTCACCACGCTGGCCAGTTCGCTCAATACGCCCACCACGGCGGCCACGGACGCGAAGCTGACCATCGACGGCATCTCCATCGACAGCCCCACCAACAGCGTGAGCGGCGCGCTGACCGGCGTCACGCTCAACCTCGCCACGACCGGCACGTCGCAGCTTACGGTGGCGCAGAGCACCACGCCGATCAGCACGGCGGTGAACGATTTCGTCAGCGCGTACAACACCTACGCCAACACGGTGAGCCAGCTGCAAAGCTACAACAGCACCACCAAGGTGGCCGGCGTGCTGCTGGGCGACGCCACCTTGTCGGCGGTGCAGAGCCAGATCGCCAGCGTGCTGGGCAGCAAGGTATCGGCCAGCAGCATCGGCAGCCTGGCCAGCCTGGGCATCACCCGTAACGGCGACGGTACGTTGGCGCTCAACGCGACCACGCTGGCCAATACCTTGTCCAGCAATCCGTCGTCGGTGCAGCAACTTTTCACCGGCACCAATGGCATCGCCACACGGCTCAGCACCCTGGTGAGCGGCTTCAACAGCAGCTCCGGCGCGCTGCAGTCGCGCATCGGCAATCTCAACAAGGACCTGACCGGCCTGTCGTCGCAACAGACGGCGCTGAACGCGCGCATGGCGGTGTACCAGCAGCAATTGGTCAAGCAGTACACCAGCCTGAGCTCGCTAATGTCCTCGCTCAACAACACCAGTTCCTACCTGACCCAGGCGATGAACGCACTCACCGGTACCAGCAACAAGGGTTGATGCATGAGTTATCCATCCCGCAATGGCAGCGCGCTGTATGCACAAACCCGCGCGCAAGGCAGTGTCGAAGGAGCCGATCGCCACCAGTTGCTGGCGATGCTGCTCGATGGCCTGGTCGACCGCATCAACCAGGCGCGCGGCCATATCCTGCACAAGGATATTCCGGCCAAGGGCCAGGCCTTCGGCAAGGCGATCGGCATTCTGGTCGCGCTGCGCGAAAGCCTCGACCACAACGTGGAGCCTTCGCTCACCGGCCGCCTGGATGCGCTGTACGACTACATCACCCGCCGCCTGCTCCATGCGCAGCTCAACGATGATCTGCGCGCGCTGGACGAATGCGAACGCCTGGTCGCGCCGATCCGCGAGGCGTGGCACGCGATTCGCGAACCGTATCTGGCCGAACAGGCCGAGCTGAAGGCAAAAGCCGCGGCGCTATGACCGACGCGGTGTTCAATGCCTTGCAACAGGCCCTGGCGCTGACCGTCGAGATGATCGACGCTGCCTCGCATGGTGACTGGACCATGGTGAATGAACTCGACGCGCGCCGCCAGGCGTTGCTGCCTGCGGAAATTGGCGCGTTCGATATGCAACACCGTGAAACGTTGCACGCCCTGCACGCGCACAACCAGGCATTGCTGGCTCGCGCCGAACAGGTGCGCGAACAGTTCGAGCAGCAGCTCAGCCAGCATCAATACAACCATCGGGCGCTGCAGACGTATGTGACGTCGGCGCGGTGAGTCCTGCATTCGCTGCTACTCTCTGAATGCTCGCTATTACCTCATTGTCATTCCGGCGAAGGCCGGAATCCATGCTGACCGTTGCGTAGAACTTCATTGAATCGACACATAACCCGCATGTATATAAATGTATTCCGGCATCCGCCGTATTGACGACGAGGTACCGTGAGGCCTGCTTAAAGACAGACACGTCGCTCAATGTGACCAAGTTCGGGTGTGGCTCAGAGACGGGATGACGATAGAGGCATGTACTGGCACACCTTATGAATGAATCATGCCGACACCGGCATGCCCGTCATAAAGCCGGCACCGAGGAGGGGAGTTCATGCAAACCCAGCTAGACGAAGCGAAATGGCAGGCGTTTTCCGAGCGCGTGACCTACCAGGGCCAGCCGCACGTCGGCATCGAGGCCTTCGATCCGGCGCCGGAAGACATCGCGCGCTGCAACGAGCGCAATCTTCACGTATTGAGGTCGCTCGCCTCGCTGGATGAACGCCGCTCCGACAACGCCGGCGACGACGACAACCCGCTGATGCTGGAACTGCAGCGCATGGACAGCAAGATCAACGTGCTGCTGGATATCGTCGATCGCCTGCTGCTGCCCGGCGCGCTGCTGCCGCCGCGCCAGCCGGTGAGTTTGAACGCGGTGGGCCTGATCGTGCCGGGCAACCTGCTTCCGGCCGACAGCCGCCTGCTCGTGCGCCTGCATTTCGACACCTGTCGCGCGTTGCCGTTGGAGCTCCCGGCGTTGCGCGGAAAAGCATTTAACGATGACAACGTTTTCCTTTACTTTCATGCGCTGAGCGAAATGGTCGAGGATGGGTTGGAACGTTTCGTTTTTTGTCACCACCGACGCAAAGTGGCCTCCACCAGACTGACGGGTGCAAATGAAACTGTGCTAGGGAGCAAGCACAGAGTGTGATCACTATCACGCGGCGATACATTCGATAACGGCAATTTCCCGGCACGCACACCTGTCCATAACACTTGCCGATCGGTCCGACAAATCCGTCATTCCGGACGAAAAATCGATCTAAATCAGTGAGGTAAGCGCTTTCTCCATGAGGGTGGGAGTGTGAGTTCGTGCAAATCGGCTGCGCGAATTCCGTCACGTTTTGGGCGCGATACCTGGCACGGATGGTTTTGCTGCGAAATTTTTGGCGTTCTTCTTGCTGGACTGCTCCACGTGTCACGACGGATAGCTGACACACAGGGGACAACACGACATTTGGGAGCGGAAAAACGTCGTTGTTCGTCAGCAGTCGCAGTAAACGCAGCAGGACTCGTGCTTATGCCAAACAGCAACGTACTCATCATCGAATCCAACGGCACACGTGCCGACATCGTTACGTCCGCCCTGCAATTCATGGGCTTTTATCCGCAGCGCTGGGATGCAACGCTGCCCACCGATTCGATGACGCACGACTGGCGAGCGGTATATATAGGCGGTATCGACGACGAAACCCTTTGCGAACAATTGCTGGCCTCGCTGGAAGTGCCGGCGGATCAATTGCTGGTGCTGGTCGGCTCCGATTCGCCACAGCTGGAACGCATGACCCGCGGCGGTTCGCCCTATGCGGCCCAGGTTGAAGTACTGGATTTTCCCTTGCGCTATGAGCGCCTGGCCGAAGCCGTGCGCCGTGCGCCCACGCTGCGCGCCACGCAAAGCCAGCCGGCGCCGCTGCGCCTGGTCGGCGGTTCCACCGCGATGGGCCGCGTCAACGCGCTGATCCGCCAAGTGTCGCCGTTCGATTCCAGCGTGCTGGTGCTGGGCGAATCCGGTACCGGCAAAGAGATGGTGGCGCGCGCCATTCATGATTGCTCGCCGCGCCGTGACAAGCCGTTCGTGGCGATCAACTGCGGCGCGATCCCCGCCGAACTGCTGGAAAGCGAATTGTTCGGCCACGAGAAGGGCGCATTCACCGGCGCGATCAGCACGCGCAAGGGCCGTTTCGAAATGGCCGAAGGCGGCACGCTATTCCTCGACGAAATCGGCGACATGAGCCTGCCGATGCAAGTGAAGCTGCTGCGCGTGCTGCAGGAACGCATGTACGAACGCGTCGGCAGCAACCGTACCCAGCGCTGCGATGTGCGCATCATCGCAGCCACGCACCGCAACCTCGAAGTGGCCACCGCCGAAGGCCGCTTCCGTGAAGACCTCTATTACCGCCTGAGCGTGTTCCCGCTGGAGATGCCGCCGCTGCGCGAGCACCTGGAGGACATGCCCGAGCTGATTCACGAATTCAATCAACGCCTGCAGCGCCGCGGCCTCAACAGCGTGCGCTTCAGCGGCAGCGCCATGCAGTCGCTGCGCCAGCATGCCTGGCCGGGCAATGTGCGCGAGCTTTCCAACCTGGTCGAACGCCTCGCCATTCTCTATCCGAACAGCGAAGTGCGCGCCAGCGACCTGCCGGAAAAATACCGCGGTGCGCAGGCCGTGGAAGAAACCGGCGGTAGCGTGGTGCGGGCGATGCTGGACGGCCAGAGCAAGCCGATGCCGGCGCATCACCGTCACGCGCTGGAGACCGAGATCCTGCTGCCCGAAGGCGGCGTGGACCTGAAAGACCACCTGGCCGATATCGAAGTCGGGCTGATTCGCCAGGCGCTGGACATCACCGATGGCGTGGTCGCGCATGCGGCAAAGCTGTTGCACATGCAACGCACCACGCTGGTGGAAAAGCTGCGCAAGTACGGTTTGCAATCGGCCTGCCGCAGCAGCGACCCGTCGCCGGAGAATGGCACGGCGGTTGCATAGACCACTCTGTAACCGCGCAAGCGTTGGAAAACCGACATGAGTCAGATCGACGTCAACAATTTGCTTTCGCAGATGCGCGCACTCGGCGCGCAAGCCTCCGGTGCGATGCCGGCCGCCGCATTGCCCGCCGCATCGAAAGGGCCGGGCGTGGATTTCGGCACGCTGTTCAAGCAGAGCATCGGCGCCGTGGCCTCGCAGCAGAACGATGCGCAGCGACAGGTCACCGCGTTCGAGCGTGGCGATCCCGGCGCGGATATCGTCAAGACGTCGATCGCCGGGCAGAAGGCGGATCTTGCGTTCCGCGGCCTGGTGGAAGTGCGCAACAAGCTGGTCGATGCGTACACCACGATCATGAACATGCCGGTTTGACGTAGCTCCGTTTCACTCCGCGCAAACCCGAATCCATGTAACGCGCCCGCGGGGCACGACACGAGCAGGGTTTGTGTTTCGCACGACACAACTGGATTCCGGCCTGCGCCGGAATGACGACGCCGCAAGATGGCCGCCTCCATTCACTGATTCGTCCCCATGCCCGACACCACGCCCGCTACCGTCAACGCACGCCAGGATCAGCTCAAGATCCTTCTACGCAATCCGACTACGCGCCTGCTGATGCTGCTGGTGGGTGTCGCCATGGCGGTGGCGCTGGGCGTAGGCATCGTGTTGTGGTCGCGCGGTCCCAATTACGCATTGCTTTACGCTGGGCTTGATCCGAAAGACGCCGCCGCCGTTACGCAGGCCTTGCAGAGCAGCAGCACGCCGTTCCGCCTCGGTGCCGATGGCGCGTCCATATCCGTGCCCGCCGACGTGCTGGCCGAGACGCGTTTGCGCCTTGCCAGCCAGGGCCTGCCGCAAGGCAGTACAGCCGGTGCGACGTTGCCGCAAAGCGACTCGCCGTTCGGCATGAGCGATCTGGCCGAAAGCACGCATTACCGCGAAATGCTGGAAACGGACCTGGGCAATACGATTGCCGGCCTGCAGTTCGTGCGCGCGGCGCGCGTGCATCTGGCGCTGCCCAAGCCGTCGGCCTTCATTCGCGACAATCATCCGGCCAGCGCGTCGGTGTTGCTCACCTTGTATCCGGGCCGCCAGCTCGATAGCAGCCAGGTGCAGGCGATCGTGCATCTGGTGTCATCCAGCGTGCCGGATCTGGATCCTTCGCAGGTCTCGGTCGTCGATCAGCAAGGCACGCTGCTGACCGTATCCGATCCGGACAGCCCCGGCGCCGTGGGCGATGCGCATATGCGCCTGGTCACGCGCATGGAAAACAGTTACGCGCAGCGCATCGAAACACTGCTTACACCCATCGTGGGTGCCGGACGCGTGCGTGCACAAGTGGACGTGGCGCTGGATTTCAGCCAGAGCGAAAAAGCCAGCGAAAGCTACGATGGCGACAAGCCCGCCTTGCGCAGCGAACAGACCAGCAGCGACCAGAAACGCGACGGTGCCGCGGCAGGCGAAATCGCCGGCGCCTTGAGCAACCAGCCGCCGAACACGGTCGCGCAGCCGACCGCGGCCAAGCCCAACGCCGGCACGCCACCGGCGGCGAACGCCGCGGCAAGCAACGCCGCCAATGCAACACCCACCGATACATCATCCACCGCCACGCGCAATTACGAACTGGGCCGCACCATCAGCCACGTCAGCAATCCCGCCGGCAAGTTGACGCGTCTCACCGTTGCCGTAGTGGTCGATAACAAGCCTGCGCCCGATGGCAAAGGCGGCAGCGTGGCGCTCAGCACGCAGGAATTGCAGCACCTGACCGACCTCACCAAGAACGTGGTCGGTTACGACGCGCAGCGCGGCGACAGCGTCACCGTGATCAACCAGGCGTTCTCCACCGATGCGGCGGCCGACAGCGCGCCGGTGGCGCAACCGTTCTGGCTGCGTCCGGGCATGCTCGATCTGATCAAGCAGGGCGCGGGCATTCTCAT
>NZ_JBQCHP010000018.1:0-5309 GCF_051954575.1 Dyella sp.
CGCCAATGCTTTAAAAATGTTTGCCGAGGCGAACCGCTGTGCTGCCCGCGCCTCGCGCTTCAGCTTCGCCGGATGCTCGTCACTTGTTACGCGCTCGCGTCCCGCCAAATGTTCGCGTCTGGCAGCAAGGATGCTGACCGCTGGATAGGCACCGATGGAAAATACGTTTTCGCGCCCATCGATTCGGTACTTGTACCGCCACAGCTTCGAGCCGTTGGGTTCAACAACTAAATAGAGCCCGCCGCCATCGGCGAGTTTGTAGCGCTTTTCATCGGGCTTGGCAGCCCGAATCCGTGCATCGTTAAGGGGCATCTTCCTGCGCTATTGGCGAGCGCCGGAGATCGCTAATGCTGCTTATCGATCATTAGCAACACGGCGGGGGACGTCCCACTCAAAGCAATGCCGCGCTGCGGCATGAGGGGCTCATTGTGCGCGATGACGTTCGCCGCCGTCATCTGTCTGGTGCGATGCCACTCACTCCTCCCTGGAAAGAGCAGCCGGCTTCAGCAAAATCAAACTGTTAAGGATGAATCAACACGTGCCGCGTATAGCTCTCCACCACCAGACTGAACGGCTGGTTGTCGCCGGTATAGAGCACGGCACGATGCTGCAGCACGTGATCGGGCATCACCAGCGATTTGCCGCTGGAAGTCGGCAGCGGTGCGCCGCTGTCCCAGCCTTCCGGCAGCGGCGACCACAGCAGTTCGGCGGAAAGCGTCTGGCGGCGGAAGTGCAATGGCTGTACGACCTTGCCGAACGGTACGTCGGACGTATCCAGTTGGTGATTCATGTCGGCGGTGAGGCGCGCGGGCACGTACCAGTTGTCCGCATCCGACAAGACGACGTCGCCACAGCCCAGCGCCACGTGGCGGTAGCGCACGGGTTCGTCCGGGCCGATGCCCAGCAGGGCGCGCGCGCCGTCGGGCAGCGGTTTGTCTTCACCGTGTACGCGATGAGCGACGATCTTTGCTTCGGGCGCCAAATGATGCGCGGCGCACCAGTGCTCCAGCGTCAATGTCGCGCTGGGATGGCTGAGCAGTTGCGCATTCAGCGTTTGCAGTTCGGCCAATGCCTGCGTGCGGCTGAGCGGCGTATCTGGCCAGCTTTGTGCCGACTCGCGTGCCGTCAATGGCGATGCGCAGATCAACATGGCCAGAACAAGACCGCTAAAACGACACGTTGTGCGTTGCATAGCTCACAGTCCTTTCGCTGCCTGCGCCACGGCGCGGAACAATGCGCGCCCCTTGTTCATCGTTTCTTCCCACTCCGATGCGGGATCGGAGTCGTACACGATACCGGCGCCGGCCTGCACGTGCAGGCGGCCGTTCTGGATCACCGCGGTGCGGATGGCGATGGCGGTGTCGGCATCGCCCCACCAGCCGATCCAACCGATGGCGCCGGCGTAGATGTTGCGCTTGTAGGGTTCCAGTTCCTGGATGATCTCGATGGCGCGGATCTTCGGCGCGCCGCTGACCGTACCGGCGGGGAACGTCGCCTTCAGCACGTCCATGTAGCTCAGCTGCGGCTGCACGTCGCCTTCTACCTGCGACACGATGTGCATGACGTGCGAGTAGCGTTCGACGACGAAGGATTCGCTCACTTCCACGCTGCCGGTTTCGCAGATGCGTCCGATGTCGTTGCGGCCCAGATCGATCAGCATGACGTGTTCGGCGCGCTCCTTTGGGTCGGCCAGCAGTTCGGCTTCGAGCGCATGGTCTTCCTCGTTTGTCGCACCGCGCTTGCGTGTACCGGCGATCGGGCGCACGACCACCTTGCCGTCCTTGAGGCGCGCAAGGATTTCCGGCGATGACCCGACGATCTGCGTATCGCCCAGGTCCACGAAATACATGTAGGGCGAAGGATTCATCGCGCGCAGTGCGCGGTACACATCCACCGGGCGAGCATTGAAACCTACGCTCAGGCGCTGCGAAGGCACTACCTGGAACACGTCGCCGGCGCGGATGTATTCCTTCGCGCGCTCCACCACCGCCTCGAATTCCTCGCGCGTAAACGAGGATTTGAAATCGCTCTCGTTGAGGGCGGTCGATTGCGCGAACTGCGGATACGCCGCGCCACCCTGGCGCAGCCGATGGGTCAGCGCATCGAGCCGGCGCTGCGCGTGCGCGTAGGCCTGCGGCTGCGACGGATCGGCGTGCACGATCAGGTAGAGGCGACCCTTGAGGTTGTCGAACACGGCCACTTCCTCGGCCAGCATCAGCAGTACGTCGGGCGTGCCCAGTTCGTCGGGGCGATCCCATTGCGCCAGCCGCGGCTCGATGTAGCCGATGGTCTCGAAGCCGAAATAACCCACCAGGCCACCGCTGAAGGCCGGCAGTTGCGGCAGGCGCGGCACGTTGTATTGCTGGCGCAGCTTTTCGATTTCGGCGAGCGGATCATCCAATTGGCGGCGCTCGACGATTTCGCCGGCGTCTTCCACCTCCAGCTCGTGCCCACGCAGGCGGTATACGCGTTTGGCGGGCAGGCCGATGATCGAATAGCGTCCCCAGGTTGCACCGCCTTCCACCGATTCGAACAGGAAGGTGTAGGGGCCATCGGCCAGCTTCAGGTAGACCGACAGCGGGGTGTCCAGGTCGGAGAACACTTCACGCACCAGCGGAATGCGGGTGTGGCCTTGCGCTGCGAGCGCATTGAAGTCGTCGCGGGAGATCACGTAGCGGAGATCCGTGGAACGCAGAAAGGGGTGATTGTATAGGGCGGCGGCATTTTGTCTCGCGATAAGCGTCGGGAGTATGAAGTCGGAGGCCAGGCTGACCCCTCACCCCAGCCCTCTTCCCGATGGGGAGAGGGCGCAGAGCGTTCATCCCGCCAATCGCTGCCGCGGCATACCGTGCAGGCGCAGGCTGAAAGCCACGCCGCTGCCGTCTTCCAGGTTGCGCGCGGACGCCACGCCGCCGTGCCGTTCGGCGACCAGGCGCACCACATAGAGGCCCAAGCCGAGATGCGGCACATCGCCCGGCGTGGTCTTGTCGCGCAGGCTGACCAGCGAATCGAACAGGCGCCCTTGCATGGCGGCCGGCAGCGGCGGTCCCTGGTTGGCCAGTTCGATCTCGGCGCCGTCATCGACCGCGCGCAGGCTCAGGCGCAGCCAGCCGTCGGGCGGCGTGAACGACAGCGCATTGTCGAACAGCTTGTCCAGCGCCTGCGCGATCAGTTCCGGCGCGCCGTGCAAATGTACCGGCTGCTCAGGCAGCACGCATTCCAGCGGGCGGGCGCCGGCCAGCGGGCGATAGGCTTCGGCGCAACCGCGCACCACGTCCACCAGGTCGACGTCTTCCGGCTCGGCGGCGGCGATCGCGCGTTCCATGCGACTGGCTTCGCTCATAGCGCGCACCAGCGTGCCCAGCCGCGCCACGCCGTCGCGCGCGCGGGCCAGGTACGGTTGCGCCTCATCGGATAGCTTGGCGTGTTCGAGGTTGTCCAGCGACGATTTGACGATCGCCAGCGGCGTATTGAGTTCGTGCGAGAGTTTCGAGGCCAGCGTGCGCAAGTAATCGGTGTAGCCGCCGACGGCTTCGAACAGTTTCTGGAAGCTGCGCGCCAGGTCGCCGATCTCGTCGTCCGATTCGGCCATCGGGAAATGACTCTGGATCATTTGGCCGTCCAGACGGCCATCGTTGACCTGTGCGCGCTCGACCGCATCGCGCAGACGGCCAAGTCGCAAGCTGAGGCGGGTGGCGAAGAACAGCAGGATCGCGCCGGCCACCAGCATCACGCCGAAGCTGGTCAGCAACAGGCTGAGAAACGCGCGATTGGCCAGCAGTGGCACTGCGCGGCTGGCCTGCTCCATCAGCAGCACGCCGACCACGGTTTCGCCACGCTCCACCGGCACCGCCGTCGCCAGCACCACGCTGTCGCGTTCCTCGCCCTGGCGCCATACCGCGTTGGCTTTGCCGTTGCGGGCCGTCTCCACTTCCGGCAGATCGAGTTTGGGGGCGTCGGTGGTCCAGGCTTCGGCTTCTTCCAGCGGATTGGCCAGTAAGGAATGATAGATCAGCGACGACCACCAGCCCGGCTGCGGACCCGACGCACTCAGGCGACCGCTGCGCGCCAGCACCCAGCCAGCGGGCGCCAGCAGCCGCGTGCGCGTGCCGCTCGGCGCCAGTTGCGTGAGTTCCTGCGAAACATCCTGGGAGTAGCGCCACAGCGGGCGGGTATCCGTCGCCATCGGATCGCCACCATCGGCCGCGGTGTAAATGCCCACGCCGAGCGCGCTCAACCCCAGGCCGCGCGGGAGGCGCAGTTCGGCGTGGTAGCCGCCGCCATCTTCCTGCCACTGGCCAAAGACGCGATCGGGTAGATCGCCGGCCGGCGGATCGAGCGTGAGCGCAGTGAACGCGCCTGGGGCGGCGCTGGCGATTAGGTATCGCCGATGCTGGTCGCCCTGCACCAGGTCGAGTATCAGGTGATCGGCCGACAGCGCATTGCCATCGCTGGCATCGGCGCGCGTGCGGCGCGCCACGCGCACGTCGACGTAGAGATAGAAACCATTGTCGTCTTCGGCCAGCAGCAGCTTGCCTTGTTTGCCAAGCGGCTGGCTCCACGGCGTCATCGGCGCCCAGTCATCGCCGTAACCATCGACGACGATGGGATTGACCGCCTCCTGCACGTACCAGCCTTTGCCGGGTTGCGGCAGCGGTACATCCGTCACCGCCAGGCTGCGCGCGACCGCGGTGGCGGTGGCGGTCAAGGCCTGCTCCTGGCCCTGGCGCAGCAGGGTTTCCATCTGGCGCACGTACAGCCAGCCCGCTGCCGGCAACGCCAGCGTGCAAAGCGCGACCAGCAGGAGTTTTTGGCGCAGGCTCATGCGTCAACCATACCAATTCCGCGCGCAGGCCTATTTCGTGACCGTCGCGGGCGCCGGCTTCTGGTACTTCAGGTAAAGGGATTGCTCCACCACGCGTTTGAAGGTGGCGAGCAGCGTTTGCCGATTTGGATCCGACTCGCCGACCGTCATCGACCAGCTGTAGCGAACGCCGCTTGCTTTGCCGGGATCGCAGAACACGACGGCGTCGTCGACGTGATCGGAACCGCGGTAGAGCACACCTTGGCAGGTGATCGCGCGCGGGTTCGCCACCGTGAATACATCGGCCTTTCCATGCGCGTCGGATTGCAAATAATGCTGCCGGTCTTCATCGACCTCCGCAGCGAGCGTGGGCAGCCTGTCCGGCCAGACGTTGAGCACCATCACGCGCTCGGGCTTGCCGGTCCATTCGCCTTGGTACAGCACGAGATTGACGCCGATCGCCTTGGCATACGTGCAGCAGTCCTTGTTCCAGCCGGCCGGCAGC
>NZ_JBQCHP010000019.1:0-29434 GCF_051954575.1 Dyella sp.
CTGTAAAGGCGCGTGAATTCGCAGCGCAAGAAAAGGCCAGGCTG
Organism: Dyella sp.; assembly: GCF_051954575.1. Taxonomy (GTDB): domain Bacteria; phylum Pseudomonadota; class Gammaproteobacteria; order Xanthomonadales; family Rhodanobacteraceae; genus Dyella_B. The sequence continues at coordinate 45 of NZ_JBQCHP010000019.1, forward strand.
CAGAAAAGATAGCTGGTGTACGAACAGAGGCAGCTAGGCGATGCCGCCGCACATCAAATTAACTGCCTCTGGATCGGCTCCGCTTTCGCCACTCGTAAGTGAACCTGTTCCCGCTTTTGCAGTAAGTGAACCCGACCCCGTTTTGGTTTCCGACCAACTCACACCTTTTTTTCAACCTTTAGCCAAACGGGAAGAAAGCGGTTTTAAGTCTATGCCCAGAAGTGCGCAAGCGCTATCACGGACATATCGTTCAGGCGGATCAAGATAAAACCTAGAAGCAACTATCATTGACAAAACTGATATGGGTAAGATATTCGATTGCTTCAGTCCTTTCACATAGTCTTCCACGGACTCTTTAGGGTAATTTTTTTCTTCAATTATGCGAGCCACCAAGAGGAAAAGCTTCGAATCAGGATCGGTCAAATCTTGCTCTAACCGAGCCAGCAGAGGCTCCAACTCAAAAGCCCCGATGGCTTCCGATGCACGTCCCACACAAGCGCGAGCAATTCCTGCGACGATAGATCCAATCATGCTATTAGCTACCGCCACGGCTTCGGACCGATTAATCCTAAAGGCTTTTTCGAAGGCATCTGACGCGACATGAACGATCGCTTCAGCATGCTCTTCCGTAATTTTGTAGAGGAATGTCATCAGCCGCCTTGAAGACGCAATAATTTCAGTCGCAATCTCAATCATTGTCTGTGGTGGAATGCTAGAAGCTCGGCTTTTAAGCACCTGACCCAGCGTGGAAATCGCCTTCAGCATTACGTTAAATTTTAGACCTTCATCGAGCTGAATTTGCTCCTCATCACGATGGTGACTATCAATCTCGTCCTGCCGTTGATTTGTCTGATCACTTACATCTCTAGCAGGACCCTGCAGTAATATAGCCCTCTGCGCAGGCGTTCTGAACCTTAATGAAAGACCAGAGTATTGTTCGAGATTACATAGTTCTTGATCGGCAAATAATTCTCGAATAAGTGGTAAAATACGATCAATGACGATTCGCTCGTGCTTCATGTGGGATATGAAAACAAGAACGTTAGACGATTGCTCAGTATGGATAAGTTCAACACATTTTTCTAATATTTTCGTTGACTCCTCCTTATCACGGTTATCGCAAATCCATTTAGCCAAATAATAATAATATAAATACTGATAACGAAATTGAATTAACCCTCCGTCATCGATAATCACTTTAGCAACCATCAACTCGCTTAGCAAAGGATCGATATTGATCTTTACCAAGCCATCTAGAAATCTTTTCACAATATGTTCTACAGCCAGTCGACTAAGCGCTGCGCAGTCACGCTGAAATATCTCATATGCAAGCTCAGCTAAGAAGTCATTCACCGTTCCGATCTCATGACAATGGACAAATCTGTCAATCGATTGAGTGATCAAGGCCTCAAAAAGATACCCATGAGAAGCATTTGCGATCAGCGTTTGATTTTTCTGTAAGCCTTCGAGCTGTTGCAGTAAGACAAGGACAAATATGGGGTACTTTGGCAAAGCGTTCCGACCAAGCATTCGGTCGAGAAGCGCCTTGGTTCGCCGCACTTCGCTTTCGACAGCGTCTGCCTCTTCAGACGGATCTCGCCCGAGGCTCGCCCATTTGCGTATGAGTTCACCTCGGCGCCTGTGCCCTAGTGGAAGCAACTCATAGAGACCCGCGCCTTTGAGATACGCGATCTCATCAGTAGATGCTCCGGAGGCGACAATTGTTACCGCAGGGCTATCAGCAGAGAGAAGTACCAACCGCCTAGATTTTGCCGATATAAAGCTAACGACGTTATCAATACCATCCGCCCCGCCTGGAATTGCATGCAGGTTATCAACTAACACAATAACACTTTCAGGCGGCATCTCCACTATCTTATCGGAACAGTCGGAAGCAAATTGCCTGCTGATCGCACCATTCAACCACCCTCTAACCTCACCTTTATGGAGGCTCTTCAGGAGTTGTCCATCTAAATAGATGGGAATCAACTTTTTTGTTCTAGCCCCTCCTATCAAACATTTTGCAAATGATGTCTTTCCAGATTGTTCAGCGCCAAAAATAATATACCTACCCTCATCATCGTATATTTTTTCAAGCAACTCATCCTGTGACGCAACCCCCTTTGTATTGGACGCCCCAGGTTTCTCAGAACGAAATTTACGAAAATCTGGTGGAACAAATATGTCAGACAAGAACATCTGTCTATTTAGACGCGGATGGGAGAATCCAGCCCCTGGATCTCCGAGAAAAGAAACATGCGAATCTGAAAATCGCACTGTTCCTCGATTTTTTCCATCATTCTTTCTCAATGTGTGCGTTGCTATTTCTTCGACATTAAATGATGAAGATTCGTTATCAAATTTAATATCAAATTTAGCAATTTCGTTTAACCCATGCTCAATCTTGTAACAGCTAAAACCACATTGCGCTTCCTTTCCCTCCATAGGGAGACCAATATGATAATCAACGCTTGATCCGTATCTTGTGCGCGCCTGATTAAATTCATCAAGTCTATGCTCGTGACCCAGCATTACCATATCTACATTTGAATCTAGCCATTGAGATAGATTGAGTGAGTCCTGCGGTGTCAGCCAATTTAAAGTGTGGTGCGCAAGCGCTATTGTGAGATCTGAATCTTTTGATATAGCCGCACCGCCCCCAAGCGGAAGTATTAACGTCCCAGGCCGCTCCTTCTTAACCGAAGAGATAGCAGTATTTATGGAAAGGACCTTTAAAAGCATTCCTTTGGTTTTTACGTTTACTTCCGCCAACACGGGATTGATTACAGACTGACCACCGCTAGAGATGTCTTTGGCAAACGAAAAATATGCTTCTTGGGTTGGCTCCAGCGCCCTTATTATATCTCCAGCACCATTACCGCTTGAGGTTAAAGAGCTCAAAAGCGCAGAACGCACAGCATCCGGCATCGCATCGAAGTTGCAATCATGATTCCCCGGACAGGAGACCATGCAAATCGAAGAAGGCTGCCACTTAGCGAGCTCTCCGCGTAGATGATCAAAAGCCCTTTTTGCAGCCTCGTACTCATGAACTTTTCCCGAAAAAGCAATATCTCCAGTAAGGAGAAAAACAACTACACAGGGTCCCTCGATAAGCCGACCGATTGCACCCGCAACACTTTTTATTCTTTTCGCAGCAATACCATTTTCGCTCTCAATATGAAAATCAGTCATGTGAACGAGAATAATATCTTCCGCTTCATCGATATTTTTCATAATTTCCTTCGAACCAGGCTTTCTGTTTGATGGGGAGGCTCGTAGAACTCAACACATGTTAAAAGGTGTCGAATTCATACGACGAACGCACACTGCGAAATTAATCGCAAATAGAGCGATTTCCTAAGGTCGCCACAAAAGAGGCAGATGCGCTTATCAACAGACAGGCAGCGTCAACAAGCCGACCGGCGTTTTTTTCTACCAACACCTAGAGGATGAGGTTTGCGAATTAAACCATCCAACCGGTGTGGGACAGCATGCGCGCCGCGCTTCAGCCACAAATGGATGACCTAGGTATTTCCGCAGCGCACTTGCTAGCTACTTCGATCGCCTCGGGAGTGGGACATGATGAATTTCTTACCTTGCAAACTATGCGCAAGGCTGACAGTTGTCGACGAGATTGGCGTACAGCAAGCAAACCCCGTAGCTAGCGCGGCAATTAGACGTTTCATTGTTCCCCCTGCTCCTTTTCCCTTGAACTGAATTCCCAAGTGGATGCTAGCAAGGCTCCGGTCTTGGATTTGTAAAGACTACGTGACGAGACAACGCTGCAATGCTCAAGCAACGTGCATAGGCCTTGGGCTATCAGCCGCTACGCGTAGTACGAGGCACGAGCAAACGTAGATTCTCGCTTTCGCGGAAGTGACGGCCCGGGGATGGTAGGACTTGTAGCCTGGAGAGGATGGCTTATGGCCCAGAGAGGGAGGAGTTTATGCCACGGAGAGGATAAGCGCAGGAATGTGGGATTCACTTCGGGCGGCCCCCTTAGCCCGGCCCTCTCCCCGGAGGGGAGAGGGAGTGGAATGCGCGAGTATGAAGTCTGGCGCTGGCTGTTTTACATATTGCGCCGATATTCGCCACCTACGTCATAAAGCGCGTGACTAATCTGTCCCAACGAGTTGTACTTCACCGCCTCCATCAACTGCTCAAACACATTCCTGCGCTCCCTTGCAGTCACTTGCAGTTGCTTGAGGCTTTCCGGCGCCAGCGCATTGCGGGCTTTACCGTAGCCCTGCACATTCTCAATCTGCTGCCCCTTCTCTTCCTCCGTCGAACGAATCAACTCGATCTCGGTAGCGATCTCGCCACCATGATCCTTCGGCAGGAAGGTATTGACGCCAATCAGCGGCAGGCTGCCGTCGTGCTTCTTCTGCTCGTAGTACATCGATTCTTCCTGAATCTTGCCGCGCTGGTACATGGTGTCCATGGCGCCGAGTACGCCGCCGCGTTCGCTGATGGCTTCGAATTCCTTGTAGACGGCTTCTTCGACCAGATCGGTTAGCGTGTCGACGATGTAGCTGCCTTGCCAGGGGTTTTCGTTGAAGTTGAGGCCGAGTTCTTTGTTGATGATCATCTGGATGGCTACGGCGCGGCGCACGCTTTCTTCCGTTGGCGTGGTGATGGCTTCGTCGTAGGCGTTGGTGTGCAGGCTGTTGCAATTGTCGAACAAGGCATACAGCGCTTGCAGGGTGGTGCGGATGTCGTTGAACTGGATTTCCTGCGCGTGCAGGGAGCGGCCGGAGGTCTGGATATGGTACTTCATCATCTGGCTGCGAGCGCTGGCGCCGTAGCGTTCGCGCATGGCGCGGGCCCAGATGCGGCGGGCGACGCGGCCGATTACGGTGTATTCCGGGTCCATGCCGTTGGAGAAGAAGAAGCTCAGGTTCGGCGCGAAATCATCGATGTGCATGCCGCGCGCGAGGTAGTACTCGACGATGGTGAAGCCGTTGCTGAGCGTAAAGGCGAGCTGGCTGATCGGGTTGGCGCCGGCTTCGGCGATGTGATAGCCGGAGATGGAGACCGAATAGAAGTTGCGCACCTTGTGGTCGACGAAGTATTGCTGGATGTCGCCCATCATGCGCAGCGCGAATTCGGTGCTGAAGATGCAGGTGTTTTGCGCCTGGTCTTCTTTGAGGATGTCGGCCTGCACGGTGCCGCGCACGGTTTGCAGGGTTTCTTCCTTGATGCGGGCATACGTTTCGGCGTCGACGAGTTGATCGCCGGTGACCCCGAGCAGATTCAAGCCGAGGCCTTCGTTACCCTTGGGCAGATCACCCGAATACGTTGGGCGCTGCTTGCCGGCGAAGAGTTCGTCCATGCGCTTTTGCGCGTCGGCCCAGCGCGTGGCGTCGGACTTGAGGTATTTCTCCACGTTCTGGTCGATCGCGGTGTTCATGAACATCGCGAGGATGATCGGCGCGGGGCCGTTGATGGTCATGGAGACGGAACTGGTCGGCGCGCTCAGGTCGAAGCCGGAGTACAGCTTCTTCATGTCGTCGAGGGTGGCGATGTTTACGCCGGAGTTGCCGATCTTGCCGTAGATGTCCGGGCGCGGTGCGGGATCTTCGCCGTACAGGGTGACGGAGTCGAACGCGGTGGACAGGCGCGTGGCAGCGCCGCCCTGGCTCAGGTAATGGAAGCGGCGGTTGGTGCGCTCGGGCGTCCCTTCGCCGGCGAACATGCGGGTGGGATCTTCGCCGGTGCGGCGATAGGGGTACACGCCGCCGGTGTACGGGTAGTGGCCGGGCAGGTTTTCGCGCATGAGGAAGCGCAGTTGGTCGCCCCAGTCTTTGGTTTTGGGCGGGGAGACTTTGGGGATTTTCTGGTGGCTGAGGGATACGCGGTAGTTTTCTACGCGGATCACCTTGTCGCGCACTTTGTATTCGTTGACGTCGTCGGTGACGGACTTGTAGAGCTTGGGCCAGTCGCGCAGGAGGTGCAGGGCTTCGTGGCTGAGTTCGCGTAGGGCGGCGTTGTAGCGTTGGCGGAGCACCATTAAGGAGCGATCTACCACCTCGTCATCCCGGCGAAGGCCGGGATCCAGTGTCTTTGTTTCTAAGTTGTGCGCTTCGCGCGGCGTATTTGACTGGGCCCCGGCGTTCGCCGGGGCGACGGTGCTACCAGCGTGAAGATCGTCGTGTTCGTAGCGTTCCAGCGGGCGCGGTAACTTCGCATCGCCGAGTTCTTTCAGCGATTCGTAGTAATGCTGCGCCTTGCTGGCGAATTCGGCTTCGCGTTCGATCTCGGCGTTGATGCCCCTGCCCTGCTCGGCGATTTCGGCGAGGTAGCGCACGCGTGCGCCGGGGATCAGCACGGTGGCGCGAGGTTCTTTCAGCGTGACATCCAGCGTCGGGTTGAAATCGCAACGCGAGTGGGGAGCAACCCCACCCTGCCCTCCCCTGGAAGGGGAGGGTTCAAGGTGGAGTTTGTCGCGCAGCAGGCGGCACAAGTTCGTAAACATCCAGGTAACGCCCGGATCGTTGAACTGGCTGGCGATGGTGGGATACACCGGCACGTCGTCGTCTTTCAGGGTGAAGGCGTTGCGGTTGCGCTTCCACTGCTTGCGCACGTCGCGCAGGGCGTCTTCGGCGCCGCGCTTGTCGAATTTGTTGAGCACGACCAGTTCGGCGAAATCGAGCATATCGATTTTTTCGAGCTGGCTGGCAGCGCCGTAATCGCTGGTCATTACGTAGACGGGGAAGTCGACCAGGTCGACGATTTCCGAATCGCTCTGGCCGATGCCGGCGGTTTCCACGATCACCAGGTCGTACGGCTGGCTCTTGAGGAAGTTGATGCAATCGTGCAGCACTTCGTTGGTGGCGGCGTTCTGGCGGCGCGTGGCCATGGAGCGCATATAAACGCGATGGCTGCGCAGCGCGTTCATGCGGATGCGGTCGCCCAACAGGGCGCCACCGCTGCGGCGGCGTGTGGGATCCACGGCGAGTACGGCAATGCGCATGTGGGGGAAGGCGTGCAGGAAGCGCAGCAGTAGTTCGTCCACCACCGAGGACTTACCCGCGCCGCCGGTGCCGGTCATGCCGAGCACAGGCGTGTGCTTGCCGGCCAGCGACCATTCCTTGCGCAGGCGCGCGAGCTCGGCTTCGCTCAACTTGCTTTCTTCGATGGCCGAAAGCATGTGACCGATGCTGATTTCGTCGTCGATGTCGATCTTGGTCGGCACCACGGCGTCGTTCTGTTCGTGCTGGGCGGCGGCGTTGCCGGCGCGCTTCATCACATCCTCGATCATCTCCACCAGGCCCAGCTTCATGCCGTCGTTGGGATGGTAGATGCGCTCCACGCCGTAGGCCTGCAGCTCGCGGATTTCCTCCGGGGTGATGGTGCCGCCGCCGCCGCCGAACACGCGGATGTGAGCGGCGCCCTTCTCTTTGAGCATGTCCACCATGTATTTGAAGTACTCGACGTGGCCGCCCTGGTAGGAGGACAACGCGATGGCGTCGGCGTCCTCTTGCAATGCAGCACGAACCACGTCTTCCACCGAGCGGTTATGGCCCAGGTGAATCACTTCCGCGCCCTGCGATTGAATGATGCGGCGCATGATATTGATGGCGGCATCGTGGCCATCGAACAGGCTGGCGGCGGTGACAAAGCGCAGCGGGCTGGTTTCGGCCTGCGCGGCGGTGGCAGGAACGTGCTTGGCGGGGGAACTCATGGGGACTCCGAGAACGGTATGTTCCAAGTGCAACTATTCTAGTGGTGTTGCCTGTTAAACGGGTGGAGTGGTGGTATTGAACATCGCGGCATTGGGGTTTGCACTCCAACCTGCGGGTTCAATTTGCGTTGAGATTTGCTACAAAGCTTTCTCGAGACGGCGTTACTGGATGCAGCTTTCAGGAGGAATTCGTTATGCAATCGACCGTGGCTCAAGCAACCGCTCCGCGCCGCTTTTCGCGCCTGGCAATGTGGCACCAGATTCTTATTGCGATGGTTCTCGGCCTGGCGGTCGGGCACTTCGTTGGCGAGCCGGCCAAGATGCTGGCACCCCTGGGCGACATTTTCATGTCGCTGATTCGCATGTGCGTGATACCAGTGGTGTTCGTGTCGCTGGTCTGCGGCATCACCTCGCTCTCGGATATGGCGGCGATGCGGCGCATTGCGTGGAAGTCGATCGCGATCTATGCGGTAACGATGGCGATCGTGACCGCGCTTGCGATGGGCACGGCGATGTTGTTCAACGTCGGCGCAGGTTTCGGCCTTACTGCGGGCACCGGCGGCGTGCCAGCCGAACCACCGCCGAGCATCAAGGATGCCTTGATCAGCGCGATTCCTTCCAATCCGTTCAAGGCATTTGCCGAAGGCGCGCTGCTGCCGAGCATCGTGTTTGCGATTTTCTTCGCGCTGGCGATCAATTTCGCGGGTGACGCGGCGGCACCGGTGCGTAATTTCTTTAACAGCCTGTCCAGCGTGGTGTTCAAGCTGATTCACATGGTGTTGAAGTTTGCGCCGATCGGCGTGTTCGGGCTGATGGCGTATGTCACTGCAGATCACGGTTTTTCCGTGCTGGGCCATCTTGGTTCGCTGGTGGCGGTGAATTACGCGGTGATGCTGTTTTTCATGATCGTGATCTGCGGCGTGATGCTGATGCTGTGGCGGATCAACCCGCTGCCGTTTTGGCGCAAGATGATACCGGTGCAGTTGTTTGCGTACTCCTCGGCCAGCAGCGCGGCGACGTTGCCGTTGAATCTGGAGAATACGCAGGAGCGGCTGGGTGTGGATTCACGCGTGTCGGGCTTTGTGTTGCCGCTGGGCTCCACGGTGAATATGGCGGGGCTGGCGTGTTATCTCGGCACGGTGACGATCTTTGCCAGCAATGCTTACGGCATCGAGCTTTCGTTTACGCAGCTGTTCACGGTAATGGTGACCACCACGCTGGCATCGATCGGTGCGGCGGGTATTCCTGGCGCGGCGCTAGTGGTGATGGGCTTGGTGTTGTCGTCGGTGGGCTTGCCGCTGGAGGTGATCGCGGTGATTGCGGCGGTGGATCGTTTGTTGGATATGTGTTGCACGTCGGCGAATGTGACGGGGGATTCGGTGACGGCGGTGGTGGTGGCGAAATCCGAAGGGGTGTTGGATTTGGAGCGGTATAGGCGGGCGTAGGTTGGGGTGCGAACCCCAACATCGTTGGCACGTGCGTGGGCTCACTTTGGGGTTTTCACCCCATCCGACCTTCACCTCACCGTCATCCCGGCGTGCCGGCGTTCGCTGGGATGACGATGAGGTAATAGGAGGCGGTGGGACTAGCTTGAAATTTTCGTGGTTATGCCAACCCAAACGGCAAATTCGGCGACGCCACCACGCGATCACCCACGCATTCACCCCGCACAAACGCCAGCGTCGCATCGATCACTTCCGCCGCATCCAGAATGCGGTGATGCCCTAGGCCTTGCGTGGTCAGCAAGCGTGCACCGGGCCAGAAACGTGCATAGCGTTCGCCCTCTTCCCATGGCACTTCGTGATCGTCCAAGTCATGCACGATCAAGCCGGGCTGGCCGAGCGACGGCACATGCTGGTGCACTTGCAGATCGCGCGCGTGCACGCCGGTGCGGCGTGCGAACCAGGAAAGAAACGGTTCGCGCAGATGATCGCCCAGGCGTACGAAACGGATAAAGCGACTCGCCGCGGCTTCGATATCGGCTGCCGGTGCAATCAATACCAGGCGTTGCGCGTGCCAGCTTTCATCCTGCGCCAGCGCGACTGCCGCGCCGCCCATGGAATGGCCGACCGCCAGCGTGGCATGGCCGAACTGCTTGCCTACCGCACGCACGGTGGTGATGAAATCCAACAAGGTGCACAGGCTGCCGGTGCTGGCGCCGTGGCCGGGTTGATCGAAGCTCACCACGGCAAAGCCCTGCGCGCGCAGCTTCGCCACCCATGGCAGAAAACGCAGGCCGAAGCTGGACCAGCCGTGCACCAGCAACGCGTAGGGTTGCGTGGCAGGGTCGCCCCACACATAGGTAACGATGGATTCGTTGTTGACGGTGAGTTCGCCGCGCTGCATGGCGTCGTCCGGCTGCGCGGCGCGTGCACGGCTGCGGCTGCTGGCGAACGGGGTGGCGAACAAACGTGCCGCGCGATCCACCGTGCGTTGCGGCGCCAGCCTGCCGCCGACGGCGAATCCGATGCGGACCGCGCCAAGCTTGAAACCGGAGCGGGAGGAACGGCGGCGTGGGTTTGCAGTCTGGCGGGTCATGGCGTGCTCCTGGGGGTTCAGGGCTGGTAACTGGCAAACAGTCGATCGATGGCCGCATGCGCGTGGCGGCTGGCTTGCTCGAAGCCGAACAAGCCCGCGTCGTGGTGCAGGCCGAGCATCAAGGCGTAGATTTCGAAGGCGAGCAGATCCGGATCGAGATCGGCGCGCAGGTCGCCCACCTCCATCGCCAGGCGAATCGCGCGCGCCATTTCGCTGCGCCAACTCGACTGCTGCTGCTTGACGCGGGTGCGCAGCGGGCTGTCGTCGCGTCCGTCGTATTCCGCGACGGCGCTGACCAGCACGCAGCCGCTCTGATGGATGCGCGCCCATTCGAACCAGCGCTCGACCAGGGTGCGCACGCGCTTGAGGCCGCGCGGTTGCTTGATGGCCGGGGCCATCACGAAATCGAAGAAGCGTTTGCCGGTGGCGTCCAGCAGCGCCAGTTGCAGGTCTTCGCGGGAACCGAAGTGGGCGAATACGCCGCTTTTGGACATGCCCACGCCGAGCGCCAGGGCGCCGATGGACAGGCCTTCCAGGCCATCCTGGCGGGCAAGCTCGTAGGCATGTTCGAGGATCAGCTCGCGGGTGGCGGCGCCTTTGCCGGGGGTGGTGGTTGCGTTCATGGCCAGCAAAATAGCACGATCGTTCGTTTTATTTCCATAGGTAGGTTGGGGGTGCAAACCCCAATATCCCCCATGCGGTCCGGGTGTTGGGGTTTGCACCCCAACCTACGGGAAGAACGGTCCATCGCAAGTAATTCTGCTGCCACCTGAACCGCTCGCCGGCATCACGTCAACATCACCGCAAGGGCTCGCGTTTGCCGCACTGTCAGCCGCCCATCGCGGGCCGCTTTCCAAGGAGAGACAGCATGATCAGCATGACCCGCAAACTGGCCCTGGTTGCAGGCATCGGCCTGGCGCTGGCCGGCGTGAGCTATACGCCGCCCGCCACGGCGCAGGTAAGTGTGGGCGTCGGCATCCGTGTGGCGCCGCCCGCGCCGCGCTATGAGCGCATGCCGCCGGCGCGGCGCGGCTTCATCTGGTCGCAGGGTTATTGGCGCTGGGAACCGCGTGTGCATCGCTATGTATGGGTGCCTGGCACATGGGTTCGCGCACGCGCCGGCTATCGCTGGTATCCGGGCGTGTGGGTGCGCCGCGGGCCGAACTGGTATTGGCGTGACGGCTATTGGGGCCGTTGATCGCGCAACGTGGAGCTGCGCGCCAATCCACGATGGCGCGCAGTGCACAGCGGCAGGACGCCTTGAATTTCGCATGTTGCACTGACCGGATCGACAGCCTTCGATCCACTATCTCTGGGGACTTTTCATGTCATTGCGTTTTGCATCCTTGCTCGCTCTTGCTGGCGTCACGGCGGTGATGACCGGTTGTGTGGTGGAACAGCCGGCGCCACCGCGCCCGCATCGCGTGGTGTACGTGCAACAGCCTGCGCCGCCACCGCCGCCGCAAGTCGTCGAGATCGTCGCGCCGCAGCCGCCGCCGGTGGAGGTGATCGAAGTACCGCCGCCGCCGCGTCCGGGCTACGTGTGGGCGCGCGGCCACTGGCATTGGGATGGCGCGCGCTATGTGGCCGTGCGCGGGCATTGGGAGCCAGTGCATCCGGGTTATCACTACGTGCATCCGCATTGGGAGCAGCGTCCGGATGGTTGGCACTTCCATGTGGGCGTTTGGGTTCAAGGATAAATATCATCTTCATATATACGAAACGCCCCGCACATGCGGGGCGTTTTCGTTGCATGGATTGTTGCGATGCGAAAGGCGCTGCTTACGCGTCTCGTACTAGAATTATCGGGATAACTTACACGCCCCAGCATCTTGCTGGGGCTTTGAGTTTCAGGCGTCAGGTCCTTGGCGGGGCCATCGCTTTCACACCTCAGTGCCTTCCCCAGCACCGTCATACGTGGAGTCCAAGTTCCAATGATTTTCGAAACCATCGCTAAAACAGGCCACGAAGAAGTCGTCTTCTGCCACAACAAAGACGCTGGCCTGAAAGCCATCATTGCGATCCATAACACGGTGCTGGGCCCGGCACTGGGCGGCCTGCGCATGTGGCCCTACAAGTCCGAGCAAGATGCGGTGAACGACGTGCTGCGCCTGTCGCGCGGCATGACCTACAAGAACGCCGTGGCCGGCCTGAACCTGGGCGGCGGCAAGGCGGTGATCATCGGCGATCCGTCGAAAGACAAATCCGAAGCGCTGTTCCGCGCCTTCGGCCGTTTCGTCAACTCGCTCAACGGCCGCTACATCACGGCCGAGGACGTGGGCATCGACGTGAACGACATGGAATACGTGTTCCGCGAAACCGAATACGTGACCGGCGTGCACCAGGTGCATGGCGGTTCGGGCGATCCGTCGCCGTTTACCGCCTACGGCACGCTGCAAGGCCTGATGGCCGCGCTCAACTTCAAGCACGGCAACGAAGACGTGGGCAAGTACAGCTACGCCGTGCAGGGCGCCGGCCACGTGGGCAGCGAGTTCATCAAGCTGCTGCGCGAACAGGGCGCCAAGGTGTTCGTCACCGACATCAACAAGGAAGCCGTGCAGCGCTGCGTGGACGAGCTGGGCTGCGAAGCGGTGGGCCTGGACGAAATCTACGACGTGGACGCCGATGTGTACTCGCCCTGCGCGCTGGGCGGCACGGTGAACGAGCAGACCATCGACCGCATCAAGGCCAAGATCATCTGCGGCGCGGCCAACAACCAGCTGGCCAACGACGCCATCGGCGACGAACTGCAACGCCGCGGCGTACTGTACGCACCGGACTACGCCGTGAACGCCGGCGGCGTGATGAACGTGTCGCTGGAAATCGACGGCTACAACCGCGAGCGCGCCATGCGCATGATGCGCACCATCTACTACAACCTGGGCCGCATCTTCGAAATCAGCAAGACCGAGAACGTGCCTACCTACAAGGCGGCCGATCGCCTGGCCGAGGAGCGCATCGAGTCCATCGGCAAGATCAAGCTGCCGCACATGGGCAACGGCGCGCCGCGCTTTGCCGGCCGCATGCGCGGACAGTAACGATCACTTCTTGGATGTTGGAAAACGCCGGTCTTCGGGCCGGCGTTTTCTTTTGTCTCCGTAGCCTGGGGTGCAGGCGCCAACTTCGCCACGCCCAACTCTCCCGGATGCCGGGTTCGGGTTTGCCCCCCAACCTGCGCGCCAGTCCCCAAACACCCGCCCGCGGCAGTTCTGCTAGACTTTTTCGGCGCAGGAAAAAGGGGAACCCGTTCCGCGGGTTAGGAACAATCGGTGTGCTTTCTTCAGGTCCGGAATTCTCCGGCTGCAGTGCGTTGGGCGCCTGCCGATAAAACCTGGGCAAGCTATGCAGGGCTGCAGAACAGGCTGGTGTGTATGAACGCAATGTTGCAAACCGGGATCAGCGACGAGGACATCCTTTTCAGGCTCAAGGATGTGCTGCATGAGACCTTCGAAATCGACCCTGCCCGGGTCACCCCCGACAGCCACCTTTTCGCCGACCTGGAGCTGGACAGCATCGACGCCGTCGACCTCGCCATCCAGGTGCAGGACATGACCGGCATGCGCATCAAGCCCGAGGATTTCAAGAACGTGCGCACCGTGGGCGACGTGGTCGCCACCGTGCGCATGCTGCTTACGCACTGACGCCCGCGGAGCGCCCCTCATGCCGCATGCGCCGGGCGCGCCGGGAGTTTTCCATTCCTGCGCGCTGATTCCCATCTATAACCACAAGGACACCATTGCCGGCACGGTGCAGGCCTTGCGCGCGCATGGCCTGCCGGTGCTGATCGTGGACGACGGCAGCGACGAGGCTACCCGTGCCGTGCTCGATGGCCTGGCGGCACCGGGCGTGCAAGTGCTGCGCCTGGCGCGGAACAGCGGCAAAGGCCGCGCGATCACCACCGGCATGCTGGCCGCGCGCGATGCCGGTTACACGCATGCGCTGCAGATCGACGCGGACGGCCAGCACGACCTGGCCGACGTGCCGCGTTTCCTTGCCGAAGGCCGCGCCTGTCCGGATGCACTGGTGTGCGGCCAGCCGATCTATGACGACAGCGTGCCGCGCGCGCGGCTGTATGGGCGTTACGTCACGCATGTATGTGTGTGGCTGGAAACGCTGTCGTTCATGCTGCGTGATTCGATGTGCGGCTACCGTCTGTACCCGCTGGAAGCGACCTGTGCCGAGATCGATCGCGCGCCCCTGCCCGCGCGCATGGATTTCGACACCGAGGCGGCGGTACGCCTGATCTGGCGCGGCGTGCCGGTACGCAATCTGCCGACCCGGGTGACTTACCCGGAAAACGGGCTGTCCCATTTCCATATGCTGCATGACAACCTGCGAATTTCGGCGATGCACACCCGCCTGTTGCTGGGGATGCTGCCGCGGGCGCCTGGGTTGTTGTGGCGCAAGCGCAAGAGGAGCTTGGCATGTACGGCGTGATTGACCGGTCTTGCAAGAATCTATATGGCCGTCATTCTCGCGAAAGCGGGAATCCATCTTGCTCCGATGCGGGTTCAACATTGGATTCCCGCTTTCGCGGGAATGACGGCCACACCAACATATCGGCATGCAAACGGTTCATGCAGTTTTTCGTCCTACTGCTCTTTTGCGTCAACGCTTACGCGCAAAGCACCGACCTGCTCCACACCATCCTCAACCAGCTAAGCCAACACACCGCCATCCGCGCCAATTTCACCCAGCAACGCCAAAGCCCCGCCCTCACCCAATCACAAACCAGCATGGGCCAACTGCTGTTCGTCACCGGCCACGGCATGCTGTGGCAAGTGCAGCAGCCCTATCAGCAAACACTCGCCCTGACCGGCACGCGCACTCTGCGCATCGATGCCGACGGCCGCATGCAGCCGGTGCGTAGCGAGCACGGCGTCAGCCAGATTTCGCAGATGCTGCAAGGCATGCTGACCGGACAGCTCGATGAAGTATCGCGCCAGTTCGACGTGCACGCCGATGGCAGCGCCGCGCAATGGAACTTGCACTTCACGCCGAAACAATCGCGCGTGGCGCAGGTGCTCAAAGGTATCGAGCTCGATGGCGGCAACTATCTGCAGCGCATCCGTATCGACATGCAGGACGGCACGCAAACCGATATCCAGATGAGCGACACCCGCGATGCCGGTTCGCTGAGCGCGCTGGAAAAACACGCGCTCGGGTTGCCATGACGCAACGAAGCCTGTGGTTGCGCGCGGGTGGGTTTGCGGCGATGGCGCTGCTGCTTACCTTGCTCGGCGCGTGGCTGCTGCTCGGGCGTGGACGCCCGGCGATCCAGACCGATCTGCTGGCCATGCTTCCGGCGACCGAACGCAATCCACTGGCGGAAGTGGCGGCGCAACGGCTCGCGCATGCCAATGGCGATCGCGTGATCCTGCTGGTGGCGAATGCCGATGACGAGCACGCCAAGGCCGCCGCGCGCGAGTTGGGGCAGATGCTGGCCAAGGGCAAGGTGTTCGCCTCCGTCACCGCCGAGCTGCCGCCGTTCGATCTGCAGCAGTTCGTCACGCCGTATCTTGTCCATCGCTTCACGCTGCTGACGCAGGCCGATCGCCAGGCGCTCGCGCAACCGGGTTACGACCCGCCGCAAGCGCTGGCCCTGCGCCTCAACGAACCCTTCGTCACCGGCATCGGTACGCGGCTGCAGGACGATCCCTTCGGCTGGCTGCAGCATTGGCTGGAACAGCAGCCTTGGAGCCGCTCGCCGCTGCTGCCCGAGGACAATCTGCTGACTGCGCACCGCGATGACGGCAGCTACGTGCTGGTCACCGCCACGCTCGACGGTTCCTCCTATGACGATGCCGTGCAGCACCGCGCCTTGAACGCACTCGACCAGGCCGAACGCGCGATCGAGCACGATCATCCCGGCACACGCGTACTGCGCACGGGCGCGCTGTTCTACGCTGCTGCCGCACGCAGCGGCGCCGAGCGCGACGTGCATCGCGTAGGGCTGATTTCCACGTTCGGCATCGCCTTGTTACTGCTGATCGTTTTCCGTTCTCCCGGGCCGCTGCTGCTGGCGTTTCTTTCCACCGCAATCGGCATCATTGCCGCGACGACGGTGAGCGTGCTGGTGTTCGGGCAGATCTATCTGCTGACATTGGTGTTCGGCGCCGCCTTGCTGGGCGAGGCGGTGGATTATTCGATTCAATACCTCACTGCACGCGCCAACGCCGGCGATGCATGGGAGCCGCGCCGCGGTTTGCGACAGGTTCGCCCCGCCCTGCTGCTTGCGCTGGGTACGTCGTTGCTCGGCTATGCGCTGCTCGGGCTGGTGCCGTTTCCGGCGCTGCGCCAGATGGCGTGCTTCGCCATGGTAGGCATGGCCGTGGCGTGCCTCAGCGTGTTCCTGCTGCTGCCTGCATTGTTGCAGCGGCCGGCAAAACCCTTGTCCGCAGCTGCCGTGCGCGTCGCCTCGTGGCTGCAACGCGTGATCGCACCGCGGTTGTCCGGACAGCGCGGCGTGACGCTCGCCGTGTTGGCCTTGTTGCTGGCCGCACCGGGCTGGTGGCAGTTGCATCATGACGATGACGTGCACCTTTTGATTTCCCAGCCCGCCGCGCTCGTCGCGCAGGAAAGGCAGATCCGCGACATCACCGGCCTTGGCAATGGCACGCAGTTCTATCTGGTGCAAGGTGACAATCAAGAGCAGGTGCTGCAGCGGGAAGAAGCGCTGGAGCAGCGCCTGCAGGCGCTGGTCGATAAAGACAAACTGCAAGGCTGGCTCGGCCTGGCCGGCATGGTGCCATCGCTGCGGCGTCAGCAAGCCAATCAGGCCTTGATCGCACCGCTGTTCGCACAGCCGGATCGCATGCGCCAGTGGCTGCATGGCGCCGGCTTTCGGGATGCCGATATCGATCGCTTTATCCAGGCATGGCCCGGCACGCCGCTGCGCTTGCAGGACTGGCTGAACACGGCGGTCGCCACGCCGTTCCGCTATTTATGGATGGAAGGCAACGCGCAACACGGTCCCGCCTCGCTGGTGTTGCCGCAAGGAGATGCGTCAAGCGATCTGCTGCAACAGGCAGCGAAAGATTTGCCCGGCGTGGCACTGGTGGACAAAGCGTCCGGCGTGTCGGAGTTGTTCGGCCGCTATCGGCGTTATGCCAGCCTATGGCTGCTTGCGGCGATCCTGCTGATCGTGCCGGTATTCGGCTTGCGTTATGGCTGGCGTCACGTGCCGCGCGTGCTGGCGCCGCCGGTGCTGGGCATCGGCCTTACGCTGGCGGTGCTGGGTTATCTGCATCATCCGCTTACGCTGTTCCATTGGATGGCCTTGATGCTGGTGCTTGGCGTGGGCGCCAATTACGCGGTATTCCTGCGCGAAGGCGAGCCACATGTCACCCATCGCCCCGGCGCGATGTATGCGAGCGTGCTGCTTTCGGCGATCACCGCACTGCTGTCGTTCGGCCTGCTGGCGTGGAGTTCGATGCCGGCGCTGGAGGATTTTGGCCTTACCCTGTTGCTGGGCATCGGCTTTACCGCCTTGCTGGTACCTGCCAGCACCACCTTGAATTTTTCTTCCGCACGGAGCACTCGCCGATGAAGCGCGTTGTCATCACCGGCATGGGCGGCATCACGCCGCTGGGACACGACTGGTCCACGATTGAACCGCGCCTGCACGCAGGCCGCAACGCGGTGCGCCGGATGCCGGAGTGGGATTTCTTCGAATCCTTGAACAGCCGCCTCGGCTGCCCGGTCGACGACTTCCAGATACCCGACTGGCCGCGCAAGCATCTGCGCTCGATGGGCCGCGTTGCGCAACTGGCCGTGGCGGCAAGCGAACGCGCCTTGCGCGATGCCGGCTTGCTCGACGATGCCAGCATCGGCGACGGGCGCATGGGCGTGGCGTACGGCTCGTCCGGCGGCAGCGTGGAGCCGGTGCGCGTGATGGGCCGCATGCTCGAAACCGGTTCCATGCAGGGTGTGACCGCCACCAGCTACGTGCAGATGATGGCGCACACCACGGCGGTGAACGTCGGCGTGTTCTTCGGCTTGAAAGGGCGCATTCTGCCCACTTCCAGCGCATGCACCTCCGGCAGCCAGGCGATTGGCTACGGCTACGAAACCATCCAGCAGGGCAAGCAGAAGCTGATGCTATGCGGCGGCGCGGAGGAACTGTCCGGCCCCGGTGTCGCGGTGTTCGATACGCTGTTCGCCACCAGCACGCGCAACGACGAAGCCACGCTTACGCCGCGCCCCTTCGATCGCGCGCGCGACGGCCTGGTGGTGGGCGAAGGCGCGGCCACGCTGGTGCTGGAGGAATACGAACACGCCCGCGCACGTGGTGCGCGCATCTATGCCGAAATCGTCGGCTTCGGTTGCAACTCCGACGGCAACCACATCACCCAGCCCACCAGCGAAACCATGGCCACCGCGATGCAGCTCGCGCTACAGGATGCGCAACTGTCGCCCGATGCAATCGGCTATGTGAGCGCACACGGCACTGCCACCGATCGCGGCGACATCGCCGAAAGCCACGCCACGGCGCAGGTGCTCGGCCAGCGCGTGCCGGTCAGTTCGATGAAGAGTTACGTGGGTCATACGCTGGGTGCGTGCGGTGCATTGGAATCATGGTGGGCGGTGCAGATGATGCGCGAGGGCTGGTTTGCGCCGACGGTGAATCTGAGCGAGCCGGATGCGGCGTGTGCGGAGCTGGATTACATCGTGGGTGCGGGGCGTGCGCTGAAGGCGGAGTATGTGATGAACAACAACTTTGCGTTTGGTGGGATCAATACGTCGTTGGTGTTCAAGGCGCTCGCTTGATGCATACCAAGTTATTCAGCACCCCTCAGCGTCATTCCGGCGAAGGCCGGAATCCAGTAAAAAATGACGTGCGAAGCACACAACAAAAAAACGTTCGGTGTGCTTCGCACGGCGTATTCGCACTAGATTCCGGCTTTCGCCGGAATGACGGTGAGGCAAGATTGCGGCGATCGGTGGCCTGATGGAATTCCGCATCCACAACCTCAACGCCTGGGCTCCCGGTCTAGACTCCAACGAAACCTGGCAGGCATGGGCGCAGCAACCCATCCGCGTACCCGACAACAACGAACAACCCAGCTGCGATTTCCTCCCCGCCATGCAACGCCGCCGCCTCAGCCGCCTGGCGCGCATGACCATGCACGTCGCCTGGCCGCTCTGCGCTGAAGGCGAACAACTGCCGTTCGTGTTCGCCTCCCGCCACGGCGAAACGCCGCGCACGTTTGCGTTGCTGGGCGAAGTGGCCGATGGGCAACCGCTATCGCCCACACAGTTCGGTTTGTCGGTGCATAACGCCATCGCCGGCCAGTGGTCGATCCTGCGCGGCCAGCATGGCGAATCGGTGGCGATCGCCGGCGAAGCGGATACCTTCGAGCACGCGATGGTCGAAGCGGCGGCCTTGCTGGGCGATGGCGCCAAGTCCGTGCTAGTGGTGATCGCGGAGGAACGTCCACCGGCCGCCTACGATGGCTGGATCGACGACGTTCCGTTTTCGTATGCTGTGGCGCTGAAAGTGGGGAATATCGAATCGGCGGATGACGCAGCGGCCGGCGAACGCTGGCAATTGCGGCTGGAACCCAATACCGGCGCATCCCCCTCAGGCGCTTGGCCGCATGCCTTGAACTTCATGCGCGCTCTGCATACCGGCGAAAGCAGGCTCGAACATGCATGGAAGACACGTCGATGGATCTGGCAGCGCAATCCGTAACGCGATCCGGCTTCGGCAATTATCTCTGGCGCCTGCTGGCCACCGGCGCCAGCTTCCTGTTGTTCGGGCTGGGTGGCTTGAGCTTGCGGCTGGTCGTGCTGCCGTTGCTCGGCCTGTTGCCGGGTGATGCGCTCGCACGCCGGCGTCGCGCGCGCATGGCGATCAGCAAGGCGTTCTACCTGCACGTGCAGTTCATGTATCGCAGCGGCGTGCTGGAATATGAGTTCCAGGGCGCCGATCGCCTGGGCCGGCCCGGGCAGATGGTCATCGCCAATCATCCATCGCTGATCGACGTGGTGTTTCTGATCGCGCACATCCGCGACGCCAATTGCGTGGTGAAGCAAAGCCTGTGGCGCAATCCCTGCACGCGCGGGCCGGTGTACCGTGCGCAGTACATCAGCAACAACGGCAGCCCGGAAATGCTCGAGCAGGCCGCGGACGCCTTGCGCGAGGGGCAGACGCTGATCGTCTTTCCCGAAGGCACGCGCACCACACCCAACCAGGCGCCCGTGTTCCATCGTGGCGCCGCGGCGATCGCCTTGCGCGGTGCCCGCGTGATCACGCCGGTGTTCATCACCGTCGAGCCCACCACGCTGACCAAGGCCGAACCGTGGTATCGCATTCCGGAGCGGCGCGTGCGCGTCACGCTGCGCGCGGGCCAGGATATTTCGCCGGACACGTTCAATGCCGATGCGCCGCTGCCGATCGCCTCGCGACGCCTGAACGCGTACCTGCATTCCCTTTTCATGAAGGAGCTTTCGCCATGAATGCCCTGCAACAGGACATTGCGCAATTGATCATCGACACCTTGAACCTGGAAGACGTCACCGTCGAAGACATTCCGCCGGACCTGCCGCTGTTCGGCGAAGGCCTGGGACTGGATTCGGTGGATGCGCTGGAACTGGCGCTGGCCTTGCAGAAGCGCTACGACATCCGCATCGCCTCCGATTCGAAAGACGCGCGCCAGCACTTCACCACCGTCGCCACTCTCGCCGCGTTCGTGCAGGCACAGCAGGGCGCATGCGCAAGCTGACTTCTCCAGAGCCTCTTCATGGCTTCTCCGCAGCCCGCCCTGGCGCTGAGCGGCCGCTAGATGGCGGCGCGCGGCTTGACCTGACGGCCAGTCAGGCGCTGCGCCGCGCACCACCACCTGGCAACCGCTCAGCGCCAGGGCGAACAACGGAGAAACCATGAAGAGGCTCCTCTTACCCGTCACCGGGGTGCTCTATCCCTTCGTGGTGTATTTCGGCATGGATCGCGTGCCGCCGCCGATGTTCGCGCTGGTGTTGGGCGCGATCTGGTTGATCCGCGCGCCCAGCCTGTTAAAGGAACCGGGCGGACGCTGGATGCTGACCGCCGCGCTGGTGTATTGCGCGCTGCTCGCCTTCAGTGGCGAGGCGGCCCTGCTAAGTTGGTATCCCACCCTGATCAGCGCCTTGCTGCTGTGCGCGTTCGGGCTCAGCCTGAAATTCGGCCCGCCGATCGTGGAGCGCATTGCCCGCGTGCGCGAGCCGGATCTGCCGGAGGCCGCGATTCCCTACACCCGCAAGGTGACGTGGGTGTGGGTGGGGTTTTTCGTATTCAACGGCGTAGTGTCGGCTGCACTCACGCTGTGGGCGCCGCTGGCCTGGTGGACGCTCTACAACGGTTTGCTGGTGTACTTCATCATGGGCGTGTTGTTCGGCGGCGAATGGCTGCTGCGTCGCCGTTTGCGGGGTACGGCGTGAACAGGCAACGCCTCGATCCGATGCTGCTCGGCGAACACGAGCACGGCGGCACGTGGACGCTGCTGCTGCAAATACCGCCCGATCTGGCCTATTTTCCCGGCCATTTTCCGCAGGCACCGGTGCTGCCCGGCATGGTGCAGGTGGCCTGGGCGCTTGGCTTCGCCGCGCAACGCTTCGGCACGCCCGCGCGGTGCCGGTTGATGGAGGCATTGAAGTTCCAGCGACTGCTGCGTCCGGGCGATCGGGTGAACCTGACGCTGCGCTACGACGCCGTGCGCCACAAAGTGCACTTCGCTTATCGCCTCGACGATATCGCCTGTTCTTCCGGCCGGCTGGCATGGAGCGCTGAATCATGAGCGAACAACTGGTACAGGAACGCCACTGGTCCGCGCACAAGGAGCGCGGCAGCTTCGTGCTGATGTGGCTTACCGCCTTCAGCGTGCGCGTGTTCGGGCGCCACCTGCTGGCGCCGGTGCTTTATGTGATCGTGCTGTATTTCTTTGCCTCCGCGCGCAGTGCGCGGCGCAATATCCGGCAGTATCAAACCTATCTGGCCCAGTGGCGTGGCGATGACTCGTTGCGGCCTACCTTGAAAAGCGTGTTCGGCCAGTTCATCGCCTTTGCCGACAACCTGCTCGACCGACTCGACGTGTGGCGCGGCCGGTTGCGCTTCGAACAAGTGCAGCTGGTCGATCCTTCCGGCGTGCGCGCCCGCCTGTTGCGCAGCCAGCACGGCGGCCGCGGCGAGATGCTGGTGGTGACGCATCTGGGTAATCCGGATGTGTGCCGTGCGATGGCGGAGCTGAGCGAACAGGTGCCGCTCAACGTCTTGGTGCACAACCGGCACGTGGCGCAATTCAATCGCCTGCTGGGTGAAGCCGGCGATCGCAGCATGCGGCTGATCCAGGTGACCGAGCTGGATACGGCGATGATGATGGACCTGTCGCAACGCCTGGAACGCGGCGAATGGCTGGCGATCGCCGGCGACCGCGTACCGCTCGGCGACGGCCGGCGCGTGTCGGTGGATTTTCTTGGGCATGCGGCGGCCTTCCCACAAGGCCCATGGCTGATGGCCGGCCTGCTGCGTTGCCCGGTAAACCTGCTGTGCTGCTTGAAGGTGGATGGCCGTTACCGCATTTATCTGGATGCCTTCCTCGACCGCGCGCACTGGCAGCGCAGCCAGCGCGAAGAAACCATTCGCCAATGGGTGCAACGCTATGCCGATCATCTGGCGCAGCAATGCTTGATCGCGCCCCAGCAATGGTTCAATTTTTACGCGTATTGGCAACCGCCCATGCACAAGGAGACCACCGATGCGCACTAGCGGCGTGCTGCACAAAGACGTGGAAATCCTGGTGCCGTTCTTCGACGTCGATTCGATGAACGTCGTCTGGCACGGCCACTACGTGAAATACCTGGAAGTGGCGCGTTGCGCGCTGCTCGACGATATCGGCCACAACTACGAGCAGATGAAGGCGTCCGGCTACGCGTGGCCGGTGATCGATCTGCAATTGCGCTACGTGCAGGCGGCGCGCTTCGGCCAGCGCCTGATCGTGCGCGCCGATCTGGTCGAATGGCAGAACCGATTGCTGATCCATTACCTGATTCGCGACGCCGAGAGCCGCCAGCGCGTTACCCGCGCCAGCAGTGTGCAGGTGGCGGTGCATCTTGCCAGCGGCGAGATGCAGCTCGAATCGCCCAAGGTTTTTATCGATGCGGTCGAACAGCGGCTGCGCGGCGCTCCCAAACATTCTTCTTCCCTGTCCTCATGAACTACGCCAGCCCTACCTACATCGAAGAAACCCGCATCGGTTTCCATTTCCTGCGCACGCATACCTGGCAGCACCACGTGCTGCGCGTGGCGATCAACGATCTGAAGCGACTGATCGGCGAACCGCTGCCGCAAGGCGGTACGCTGCTGGACGTGGGTTGCGGCCAGGGCAAATCATTCCGCCTGCTGCGTGATGCGTTCCAGCCCACGCGCCTGCTCGGCCTGGATGCAGATCCGCACAGCCTTTCGCTGGCCCAGGCCGAAGCCGAGCGCGAAGACATCGCGGTGGAACTGCATAGCGCCGACTGCGCGCAAATACCTTTGCCGGATCACAGCGTCGACATCGTGTTCTGTCACCAGACCTTCCATCACCTGGTGGAACAGGAACGCGCGCTGGCCGAATTCTGGCGCGTGCTGAAACCAGGTGGGCAGTTGCTGTTTGCCGAATCCACCAGGGCGTATATCGATACCTGGGTGATCCGCTGGTTCTTCCGACATCCGATGGAGGTTCAGAAGAGCGCGGAGGAATACCTGGAAATGTTGCGTTGGCAGGGCTTCGAATTCGAGCCGCGGAATGTGTCGCTTCCGTACTTGTGGTGGAGTCGCTCGAAGGATTTTGGATTGTTGGAGCGATGGGGCTTGAAGGCGCCGCCTCCGCCGGGGCAGCGGGAGGAAACGCTGGTGAATGTGGCGGCGAGGAAGCCGGTGGTATGAAGTACCTTCTTCCTCGCCAAGCCTTGCTCCCTCCCCTGCTTGCAGGGGAGGGCTGGGGTGGGGTTGCACGAGCTTGCCGCAAGCGTGTGGGCTACACCCCACCCCAACCCTCCCCTACTGCACGTAGGGGAGGGAGCTGTCTGCGGCGAGAATGGGTAACTTGGCCATGAACACCTACCTCAACGCTCTAGGCATCCTCTGCAACCTCGGCGCAGGCAAAACCGCGGTCGCCGAAGCCTTGTTCGCAGGCGACGACCACGGCATCCGTCCCGAGCAAGGCTGGATTCCCAATCACCAGCCGCCACTCGGCAGTGTGCGCGCCGAACTGCCACCGATACCCGACACCTTGCGCGACCGCGACAACCGCAACAACCGCCTGCTGCTCGCCGCCGCGCTGGAAATCGAACCCGACATCCGTGCAGCCATCGCTCGCTACGGTCACGCGCGCATCGGCGTGGTGCTCGGCACCAGCACCACTGGCATCGAGGAAGCCACGCACGGCGTTGGCGCATATCGACACGATGGCGCATGGCCCGCCGATTACCGCTACGCGCATCAGGAACTCGGCGCGCCGGCCGAGTTTCTCGCCCAATGGCTGGGGCTGTCCGGCCCTTGCTACAGCATCTCCACCGCCTGCACCTCCGGCGCACGTGCATTGATGAGCGCGCAGCGCCTGCTGCGCACCGGGCTGTGCGATGCCGTGCTGTGCGGCGGCGTCGATACGCTCTGCCGCCTAGCGATCAACGGTTTCCACGCATTGGAAGCGATCGACCTGCAGCGTTGCGATCCGTTTTCCAAGCATCGTCGCGGCATCAATATCGGTGAAGCGGCAGCGTTGTTTCTGATGACGCGGGAACCCGGCCCCGTGCAACTGCTTGGCGGCGGCGCGAGTTCCGATGCCTACCATATGTCCTCGCCCGATCCGCAAGGCACAGGTGCGCGCAAGGCTATGCACGATGCGCTGCTGCATGCCGGCCTCGACGCGGCGCAGATCGACTACATCAACCTGCACGGCACCGCGACCGAGCACAACGACAGCATGGAAAGCCAGGCGGTGGCGGCCATGTTCGGCAGTGCGGTGCCGTGTTCGTCCACGAAGTCGTTGACCGGGCATACGCTTGCTGCAGCGGGCGCGCTGGAGGCCGCCTTCTGCTGGCTGAGCCTGACCGACCAGCGCGCGGAACGTCGCCTGCCGCCGCATATCTGGGATCACCAAGCCGATCCGGCATTGCCCGCCTTGAACTTGATCGACGTCGGCAGTCGTCTACCGGCTGGCGGACGGCGCTATCTGATGAGCAATTCGTTCGCCTTCGGCGGCAACAATGCTTCGCTGATCCTGGGAGATCCCGCATGATCTGGCCCGTCGCTGAAGTGGTGCCGCATGCGGGCGAGATGATCCTGCTCGACTGCGTCGAGGCGTGCGAAGTTGAGCATATCGTTTGCACCCGCATCGTTCGATCAGGCGACATGTTCGTGGACGCCGACGGCAACCTGCCCTCCTGGGCGGGCGTGGAGTTGATGGCGCAAGCCATCGCCGCCTGGGCCGGCTGCCGCGCGCGTGAAGAACAGCGCCCGGTGCGACTGGGATTTCTGCTCGGCACGCGGCACTACGCGTGCAACGTCGACGCGTTTCCCGGCGGCATCTGTTTGCGCGTGCAAGCCGAACGCGAATTCCACGACGAACAAGGCATGGGCGTGTTCCATTGCCGTATCGAAGCCCCGGGCATTCATGCCGAAGCGCGCTTGAATGTCTACAGTCCCCGCGACGCCGGGGCGTTTTACAAGCACATCACTTAGGGAGACGCCGCATGGCTGATACGGTTCTGGTTACGGGCTCCAGCCGCGGCATCGGGCGCGCCATTGCATTGCGGCTTGCGCAAGCCGGTTACGACATCGTCCTGCATTGCCGCAGCCGGCGCGAAGACGCCGAACAGGTGAGCGCAGCCATTCATGCGCTTGGACGTAACGCGCGCATCCTGCAATTCGACGTGGCCGATCGTGTCGCTTGCGTGGCGGCACTTGAAGCAGATGTTGAGGCAAACGGCGCCTACTACGGTGTGGTCTGCAATGCCGGTCTGACGCGCGACGGCGCGTTTCCCGCGCTGAGCGACGAGGATTGGGACCAGGTATTGCGCACCAACCTGGATGGTTTCTACAACGTGCTGCATCCGATCATCATGCCGATGATCCGTCGTCGCCAAGCCGGACGTATCGTGTGCATCACGTCGGTCTCGGGCTTGATCGGCAACCGCGGGCAAGTGAACTACAGCGCCTCCAAGGCAGGCGTGATCGGCGCGGCCAAGGCGCTGGCGGTGGAATTGG
This sequence comes from Dyella sp., assembly GCF_051954575.1. Lineage (GTDB taxonomy): Bacteria > Pseudomonadota > Gammaproteobacteria > Xanthomonadales > Rhodanobacteraceae > Dyella_B. Next base: position 26,495 of record NZ_JBQCHP010000019.1, read on the forward strand.
CCAAGCGCAAGATCACCGTCAATTGCGTGGCGCCAGGTTTGATCGATACCGACATGACCAGCGACGACGTGCCGCTGGATGAAATTCTCAAAGTGATACCGATGCAGCGTGCCGGCACCGTGGATGAAGTGGCCGCAGCGGTGCAATTCCTGATGAGTACCGAGGCAAGCTATATCACGCGGCAGGTGCTGGCAGTGAATGGCGGATTGTGTTGAAAAAAAGCTTGCAAGCTCGAACATCTACAAGGAGACAGGGGTATGAAAGCAAGAGCACTCTTCGTGATCGCATGGTCGTTGGCCGTGCCCGGCATCGCGGCAGCCAGGGATCAGATCAAGCACTACCCGTTCGCCAACGCCGTGACCGATGCCACCAAATCAGGCAAGCTGGATGGCACGGTGAAGTTCTATCTGCACGGCAATCATCCGCAGGGCCAAGTGGAAGTAGTCAAGAGCGACGTCAGCGTCAATCGCAAGACCAACGCATTCGGCAAGGCGGATCAATCCACTTGCGATTGGGCGCTGCAGTCGGTGTTGATCTCGTTGCAGGCAGAAGCCAAGGCCGCCGGTGCCAATGCGGTGGTCGATATCGTCAGCGCTTATGGCGATGAATATAGCGACCCTGAGAAATACGAATGTCACGTGGGCTTTTTGATGTCCGGCGTGATCATGAAGGGCAAGCTGGCGAAAGTTCAACCGTAACCGTTGGCTGGCGTAGGTCGGGTTAGCGCAGCGTAACCCAACAACTGTGGCGCGGAGATGCTGGGTTACACTGCGCCAACCCAGCCTACGCTGCGGCGCGTCAGCGCCCTGAAAAACCTCTGCGCTACAATTCCTGGCATCTCCATCCTCATTCCCCAGGAGTTCCTCATGCGCCCGTTCCCGCTCGGTGAAGAGATCGACCTGCTGCGCGAAAGCGTTTCTGCCTTCGCCGAAAAGGAGATCGCGCCGCGCGCCAACCATATCGACCACGACAATCTGTTTCCGCACGACCTGTGGCGAAAGATGGGTGATATGGGCTTGCTCGGCATCACCGTGCCGGAGGAGTACGGTGGTAGCGGCATGGGTTTCCTGGCGCACATGGTGGCGATGGAAGAAATCTCCCGCGCATCCGGTTCGGTGGGGCTTTCCTATGGCGCGCATTCCAATCTTTGCGTGCAGAACATTTTCCACAACGGCAACGAAGCGCAGCGCCGCAAGTACATTCCCAAGCTGTGCACCGGCGAATACGTCGGCGCCCTGGCGATGAGCGAACCCGGCGCTGGTTCCGACGTGGTCGGTTCGATGACCTGCCGCGCTGAACAGCAGGGCGACGTGTGGGTGGCGAACGGCTCAAAGATGTGGATCACCAACGGCCCCGACGCGGACGTGTTGCTAGTCTATATGCGCACGGCGCCGCGCAACGCGGGCAGCCGCTGCATGACCGCCTTCATCGTCGAAAAAGGCATGAAGGGTTTCAGCACGGCGCAGAAGCTGGACAAGCTCGGCATGCGCGGCTCCAACACCTGCGAACTGGTGTTCGACAACTGCGAGATTCCCGCCGAGAACATCGTCGGCGAAGTGAACGAAGGCGTGCGCGTGCTGATGAGCGGCCTGGATACCGAACGCCTGGTGCTCTCCGGCGGCCCGATCGGCCTGATGCAGGCCGCGCTGGACGTCGCCCTGCCCTACGTGCGCGAGCGCAAGCAATTCAATGCACCGATCGGCACCTTCGGCATGATGCAGGCGAAGATCGCCGACATGTATACCAAGCTGCAAAGCTCCCGTGGCTTTGCCTACATGGTGGCGCAGGAATTCGATGCCGGCGTGAAGTCACGCATCGATCCTGCCGCGTGTTTGCTCAACGCCTCGGAAAACGCCGTGAAAGTTGCGCTGGAAGCGATCCAGACGCTCGGCGGCAACGGCTATATCAACGAATATCCCACCGGACGCCTGCTGCGTGATGCGAAGCTGTATGAGATCGGCGCGGGAACGAATGAAATTCGCCGCATGCTGATCGGGCGGGAGTTGTTTCACGGCCGGGAATGACGCACTTGCCGCAACCCGCGTAGGTTGGGTTAGCGGAGCGTAACCCAACATTTGGTGTGACATCGTTGGGTTACGCTTCGCTAACCCAACCTACGCAAGTCTTCCGCGAGATAAACGCTCAGAACGCCAAGCTGTAATTCACGGTGCCCATCGTCGCGTGCTCATGCTGCGCGGTGTATTGGTCAGCACCGAACGACAACTGCGAGCGCGCCGAGAAGCGCCAATTCAACGACACACCCGCGACGCTGCCGTAGCGCGACAGTCCAATACCATTGATCGGCATGAACTGCTGCAGCGCGGCGAAACTCGCCGTCGGTACGACGCCGTGCATGGCGAACGCATCCTGCCACAGGAAATGGCCTTGCAGGCTGAGGCTGCTGCCGTCGGGCAACTTCCACTCGCGCGAACCACGGAAACCAAGACCCGCCTGCCAGCGCTGGATCGTCTGCGAGCCGGTGTTCAGGCCGAAGCCATCGCCACCCAGTTCGTTGAAACCGTCCCGCGAGACATAGGCATACTGCAGGTTTGCGTACGGCGTGAACTTCCACTTGCCTGCATTGAAGCGATAGCCGCTTTCGCTGTATGCCACGTCGTACGTGCCATGGCTGACGCTGCCCACGCCGGCATATTGATTACCGAGCAGCAACTCGCGACGCGTGTTCTGCCAGTCGTTGCCTACGCCGACGCGGCCCATCGCATACCAGCTGCCCCGCACGACACCGCCGTAGACCATGCCTTCCAGCGCGCGGCTGAAGCCTTGATCGGCGCTTTGTTGCAGGTTGCCCAACCCCTGGCTGTGGCTGATGGCATAACCCAGCACCGCGCCGTTGCCGAGCATGCGATCGCCGCCCACCATGCTGCCGTTGAGCTGGAAGCCCAGGCTGTCGTAGCCGCTGCGCGAGAAGCTGCCCTGGTG
>NZ_JBQCHP010000020.1:0-18077 GCF_051954575.1 Dyella sp.
GCTCCTGTGCACTTTTCAAACATCAACGATTCGTGTAGGTTCGGCGAGTCAGTGTATGGGGCAACGGCTGGTGCATCGTGCTTAGTGCACGCAATAGCCGCGCAACAAATTAGGGAAACGCATTGCAGCACGGTGCCGGAGGGCGTCCGTGCCAGGGGGAGCGCAATGGCTGCACTGCTCAATGTGTTCTGCTTTCCGTTTGCCGGAGGCAGCTCATGGAATTACCTCGATCTTGTGCGCCAGCTCGATGGCAAGCTACGAGTGATTCCCGTGGAATTGCCCGGGCGCGGCAAACGCCGCACCGAGACGCCCATTGCGCAGTGGAGCGAATTGACCGACCGTCTTGCGGATGAATTGGCGCCCAGGCTGGAGGCGCCCTATGCCTTTTTCGGTTACAGCTTGGGTGCCCTGATTGCATTGGAAACGCAGCGGGAGCTCATCCGTCGCCATCCGGAGCGCCGCGCGCAAACGTTGATCGCCTGCGCAGCGCGCGGCCCGCGCGCGATTCGGCACGAACGCCTGATGCATCGCATGGACGACCAGGCCATGTTCGAAGCGGTGCGGAAATTGGGCGGCATTCCCGATGCCGTGCTCGAATCGCCCGAACTCATCCAACTTACTGCGCCATCCATGCGCGCGGATCTTTGCTTGTTCGAAACCTACGAAGCGGGCAAGCCGCCGCTCGATCTTCCCATCCACGCGTACTACGGCCGCAGCGATGCGAGCGTGGGCGAACACTACCTTGCGTGGCAGCACGAAACCTTGCATCCGTTGCGTAGCCGGGCTTTCCACGGCGGCCACATGTTTCTGCACGATGCAGGCGCCGTATTGGCCGACGCGTTGGTAAAAGACCTCGTCCCGCATGCAAACGCCCGTCCCGCATTCGCCGACACACTTGATGCGCGCTGGGAATCCACGGAGGAATCATGAGCAAAAGCATCCATGGCGGTTGCCAAACCAGTATTGCGCGCAATGGCTTCGGCCCATTCTCCGCATCCGCCTCGCTGCCGGAGGCATTCGCCAAGGTGGTGCGCGCCTTTGCGCACAAGCCTGGCGTGATCGCAGGCGACCAAAGCTGGACGTACCAGCAACTGGACCGCTTGTCCGACATCTGCGCCTTGCGCATGGCGCGCATCGGCATCGAGCGCGGCCATTATGTGGGCATTCACATGCAGCGTTCAGTCCACGCCGTGATCGCCATGCTGGCAATTCTCAAGCTGGGCGCAACGTATGTACCGTTCGATCCGGCCGCTCCGGGTCAGCGGCTTGCCAGGCAGGCCGCCAACGCGGGCGTGCGCGTGGTGCTGGTAGGCAAAGGCGAAGATGCGCCGGAATGGTTTGTTGGAATGACGCTGAGCGTCGGCGCCCAGGATGACGGCGAAGCCATCGACTTGCCGCCGCTGCAACTTCATCCGTTGGAGCTGGCCTACGTCATCTATACCTCCGGCTCGACCAATGAGGCCAAGGGCGTGTGCGTGCATCATCGCGCCGTGCTCGATCTGGTCCAGGGCGCGGGCTACTGCGGCTTCACCCAGGATGACGTCGTCTACCACGGCATGTCGATCGCCTTCGACGGCTCCACCTTCGAAATCTGGGGCAGTTTATTGAGCGGCGCCACGCTGGCGATCGCGCCGCATGGCTTGTCGCTCAGCGGCATCTGCGATCTGGTGGAGCAACGCGCGGTAAGCGTGTTGTTGCTCAGCACCGGTGTATTCAATGCCTTCGGACGCGACCTGCTGCGCAGGCTTTCGTGCGTTCGTGTATTGCTGGCCGGTGGTGACGTGATGTCGCCTGTGACGGCGGCGCAATTCCTCGAAGCGGGCGGCCAGGTGCTGGTGAACGGCTACGGTCCCACGGAAGTGACCACGTTCTCCCATTGCCACGTCATGACTTCGCCGGCACAGGCCGCCGGCGCGATTCCCATCGGCGTCCCCATCAACGGAACGGCAGCCTACGTACTGGATGAAGCCATGCAACCGGTGCCGCTGGGCCAGGAGGGCGAACTCTATATTGCCAGCAGCGGATTGGCCCAAGGCTACCTGGACAATCCGGTGCTGAGCGCCGAGCGCTTTTTACCCGACCCCTTCGCCACCGATGGTTCGCGCATGTATCGCACCGGCGATCTGGTGCGGCAGGTGCCGGGTGGCAGGCTAGATTATCTAGGCCGCATCGATACGCAGGTGAAGATCCGCGGCTTTCGCGTGGAGCTGGGGGAAATCGAAACCTGCCTGCATTCGCTCGGCGCATGGGTGGACGCTTGCGTGATCCATATCGGGGATCCACAGACTTCGCAACTTCATGCTTTCTGCGTACCCGAGCACGGCGCCCTGCCTGCAGAAACCATCTTGCTCGAGGGATTGCGCCGACGCCTGCCCGACTACATGGTGCCTCGACGCATCCATTTCGTGGATGCCCTGCCCTTGACCATCAATGGCAAGGTCGACCGGCGCGCACTGGCAGCTCGCGTGACGACGACGGACGCAGGCGCCGAGGTCAAGCCATCGCTGCACGCAGCCGATCCGCTCGAGCAGGAAGTACTCGGCGTGCTGCGCCGCCTGCTGGGCGATCCACACATCGAAGCTGGCGATCATTTTTTCGAAGCAGGCGGCGATTCTCTGGCGGCGATGCGCTTTTGCGCGGAGATCGGCGCCAGCCATGCCATCGATCTTCCGCTGGCCGTGCTGTTCGACGCCGAATCCATCGCGGCGGTGATCGAAAGCATCCGCCAACGCAAGCAGGTTTCGCGCGGGGAGGTATCTGCCGCCTGATCCAGGCATGGAGGCGACACGGCAATAAACCGGTTTTTGAACGCTTGTCATGAATGTTTCTTTTGCCGGCCGAATGGCTGGTGGAAAACACGGGTTTAGCACGAACCTGCACGAGTCAAAGGGGATGACGTATGCAAGCAGTCCATGAAGAACGCCACGTGGTCGTGGTGAACGATGAGCAGCAGTATTCGATCTGGCCGGAAGGACGTGATATTCCGCTCGGCTGGAAAGCAGAAGGTTTTTCCGGATCGCGCGCCGAGTGCCTTTCGCATATCGAGCAGGTGTGGACCGACATGCGTCCCTTGAGCGTACGTCGCCATATGGGAGTCGCGCCGTGAACGCGCCGGATGTGCAGCGCGCCTGGTTCGATGACCTGTTCAACGCCATCGATACCACCTCATGGCATGAACTCCCCCGTTTCTTCCATCCCCAGGTGGTATACGAACGGCCCGGCTATGCCCCCATCGTCGGGCTGGAAGAGCTGCTCAGTTTCTACGCCTCCACGCGCATCATCGCCGAGGGCAAGCATTCGCTGGAAGGCAGCCTGCAAAACGACGACCAGGCGATCTGCTGGGGACAATTCAACGGGCGCTCGAAAAACGGGGAACTACTCGCGGAACGTTTTGCGGATGCCTACCGACTGCAAGACGGGCTGATCAAACAACGCACCACCTATTTCTTCAGGGCTGCCATTTGATCACCTGCCTTTTTTAAAAAGAGAAAGGCATTTCATCGCATAGCACCTGCACGCCGGATCATGGAGGGCAAGGCCGTGGATTATCTGTATTGGTATGGCAGTGCGTGGACCACCGAGCAGCGTCCCCTGCTCGGTCTGCGCGACAACAGTTTCTGGATGGGCAACAGCGTGTTCGATGGCGCGCGCGCCTACGACAATGTAACGCCGGACCTGGAACTGCATTGCGCGCGCCTGCTGCGCTCGGCCACGCACATGCTGATGCGTCCGACCATCGACGCGGAAAGCCTGGCGGCCATTTGCCGCGCCGGCGTGGCGCATTTCGAGCACGGCGCAGAGCTTTACATCCGCCCTATGTTCTACGCACGCGGCGGTTTCATCGTGCCCGATCCGGACACCACCGAGTGCGCCATCGTCATCCACCGCGCGCCGCTGCCGCGTAATGGCTTCAGCGCATGCACTGCACCATTTCGACGTCCTTCGCCTGACATGGCGCCCACACTGGCCAAAGCCAGTTGCCTATATCCGTTGACCCAGCAAGCGCTGCATTACGCCAAGCAACACGGCTTCGATAACGCGTTGCTGTGCAACGCCGACGGCCATGTCGCGGAATTCGCCACCTGCAACATCATGCTGGTGCGCGAGGAAGTGGTTTACACCCCGGAACCGGACGGCAGCTTTCTTGCCGGCATCACCCGCGCCAGGGTGATCGGCCTGCTGCGCCAAGCGGGCATCACCGTGGCCGAATGCCGCCTGCGGATCGACGACGTACTGGAGGCCGACGAAGTCTTCAGTACCGGCAACTACGCCAAGGTGCAGCCGGTGCTGCACATCGACGACCGCCACTATCCGGCCGGGCGCATCGGCGAACTGGCGCACAGGCTTTATCACGAATTCGCGCACGCCACTGCACACATCGAGGCCGCTGCTTGATATGAGCACCCGCACCATCATGCCGCACGCACCCGGCGAAACCGTTCCTTCGCCCTTTCCGCTGTCGCTCGCGCAGGAGCGATTGTGGATCATCGACAAACTGGCCGACGACAAGGCGCTTTACAACGCCTCGATGCTGTTCAAGCTCGAAGGGCCAGTATCTGCCGACGTGCTCGAGCGCGCGCTCGACGAAGTGATAAACCGTCATGACGTACTGCGCACCGCGTTCGTCGAGCACGACGGACAGGCGCGCGCGATGCTTACGCCTGCGCATTCTTTTCGGCTGGCCTGCGAAGACCTCCGTCAGCATGCCGTGCCTGCCGAAGCCGCCAACGCACATCAGCGGCAAGTGGCGGGCGAGCCTTTCGACCTGGCGCATCCGCCGCTGTTGCGCGCGACACTCTACCGGTTGTCGGAGCAAAAGCACGAATTGCTGCTGACGGTGCATCACATCATTTTCGACGGTGCATCCATCGACGTATTGCTCGCGGAACTTGCCGTCCTGTACCCCGCCCTCGCTGCCGGCGTGCCATCGCCATTGACGGAGCCGCCCGTGCAGAGCGGCATGCTCGCCGCCGCGGAGCGTCAACGCATCAGCGGCGCGCACAAGCAACGCCTGCTGGCGTACTGGCGTGAAAATCTGAGCGGTGAGCTGCCAGTGCTGGCGCTACCGACGGATCATCCGCGACCGCCGTTGCAGACGTTCCGCGGCGCGACCCTGCGCAAGCCGCTGCCAGCCGAACTGACAGCCAACCTCGAAACCTTCTGCCGCAGCGAGCGCAGCACGCCGTTCATGGTCATGCTGACGGCTTATGCGATCTGGCTGCGCCGTTATGCAAGCCAGCACGAGGTGGTGATTGGCGTGCCATATGCCTTGCGAGCGGACAAAGCCTCGCAAGGCGCGATCGGTTTCCTGGTCAACACGATGGCTCTGCGCATGCAGCCGGACGGCCGCGCATCCTTTCGCGAGCTTGTGCGCGAAAGCCGCAACCGCTGCCTGGAAGCCTATCCGCATGGCGAGCTGCCATTCAGTGAGTTGCTGACCGCCTTGGGCGCGCAGCGGGAGATGACCCGTCCGCCGATATTCCAGGCGATGCTGGTCGTGCAGAGCCGCCGTGCCGCGGTGCAATTGGGTTCGGGCATAAGTCTGCGCTACGCCGGTGAAGTGCCGATCGACAAGGCACGCTTCGACGTGTCGATGGTGCTGGATTTTCTGGACGACGGCGCCACGCTGTCGTTCGAATACAACCTGGATCTGTTCGAACCGGCAACGGCCGAACGCATGCTCGGTCATTTTCTGGTGCTGCTGGACGCCGCATTGGAACAACCCGAGCACCCCGCTTCGCGCTTACCGCTGCTGGCCGCCGAAGAGCGGCGACGCATGCTGGAAACATGGAACGACACCGGCGACCGCGCTCCCGAGGGTCTCAGCCACGCGCTGTTCGAGGCTCAGGCCGCACGCACGCCAGATGCACCGGCGCTCATCCATGGCGATATCGTCTGGACTTATTGGCAGTTGGACCAACGCGCCAATCAGCTCGCCCATGCCTTGCAGGCGCTCGGCGTAGACCGCGAAGTACCGGTAGGCGTGTTGCTCGAACGCAGCCCCGAAGCAGTTGCAAGCATGCTGGCGATCTTCAAGGCGGGTGGCGTATACGTGCCGCTCGACCCTGCGCATCCGGACGAGCGCCTGGCTTACATGATTGGCGACGCGCGCATGCATGCCATCGTGACGGGCCAGGGACTGAAGCCCAGGCTGGTTGCCTTGCTCGAAAGTGCCGCGCATGAATTGCCGGTACAACCGGTGCTGCTGGACTGGAACGAAGATGCCGCCGCCATCGGCGACCACGCGACTACGCCGCCTGCCCGCGGCCCGGAGCCACTCCATCTGGCTTATGTGATCTATACCTCCGGTTCCACCGGTCGGCCAAAGGGTGTGGAAATCGAACACCGCGCGTTCTACAACCTGGTGTTGGCCAAGATCGACGGCTTCGGCATTTTTCCCGACAGCCGTGTATTGCAGTTCGTCTCCTTTGGCTTCGATGTGTCGGTATCGGACGTCTGCATGACGCTGGCGGTGGGCGCACAGTTGCTGTTGCGTCCGGCCGAGCTGGTCGGAGGTGCGGCGCTGGCGCAATGGCTGAAGGAACACGCCATCAGCGTCATCGTGCTACCCGCTTCGGTGCTGGCAACGCTGCCGCCGATGGAACTGCCAGCGTTGCGTTCGGTGATTGCCGGCGGCGAAGCCTGCTCGGCCGAACTGGTCGATCGCTGGGCACCAGGCCGGCGTTTCATCAACGCCTATGGACCGACCGAGGCGACCATCTGCACCACCATGGCACGCTGCCAGCCAGGAGGTGGCGCGCCACCGATCGGCAAGCCGATTGCGCATGCGCGCACTTATGTACTGGATGCCAACCTGCAACCGGTACCACCTGGCGTGACCGGTGAGCTGTATATCGGTGGTGCGGGGCTGGCTCGCGGCTATCTCGGCCAGCCGACACTGACCGCGGAAAAGTTCGTGCCGCATCCGTTCGCCGGCGAGCACGCCGCCGTTGCACCCGGTGCACGGCTCTATCGCACCGGCGATCTGGCCCGTTATCTGCCGGATGGCTCGCTGGCCTTTGTGGTGCGCGCCGACAATCAGGTAAAAATCCGCGGCTTTCGCATCGAACTGGGCGAAATCGAAGCCGTTTTGCTGCAACACGCCGCCGTGCAGGATGCCTTGGTAAGCGCGCAGACGTTCGGTGCGGGTGGCTTGCAATTGGTCGCCTACTACGTCGCCAACGGCGGCGATCGTCCCGACGGCGCCACGCTGCTGGCCTTTTTGCGTACACGCCTGCCTGAACACATGGTGCCAGGAGTGCTGATTCCGTTGGAAAGCTTTCCGCGCACTACCAATGGCAAGATCGATCGCCGCGCGTTGCCGGAGCCGGCGTCGTATTCGCACGCTCATGCGCGTGAATCCGTAGCGCCGCGCACGCCGGCCGAAACGATCATTGCGGAAGTATTCGCCGACGTCCTGCAGCTGCCGTCCGTCAGTGTCGAAGACGATTTCTTTGCGCTCGGTGGGCAATCGATTCTTGCCGCCCAAGTGATGGCCCGTCTGCGCGAGCAATTGGAGCTCGCTCTTTCGCTGCGCCTCCTGTTCGAAGCACCGACCGTCGCCGCGCTCGCCCTGCGCGTGGAAGACGCGCTGGCCGAACAGATCGACGCCATGGATGACGAGCAGGTGGCCAGCGCGCTCCAAGCCGGCGCTTCTTCCATTTCGATAAGCGAGTCTGCCCGATGAGCACGCCAAGCCTGGACGCCCGACGTGCCTTGCTGGAACAGCGCCTGCGCAAGGCGCAAACCAGGGAGCGCAACGTTACTGCCGCTGTCGCCCCGCGCCCCAGCGATGCTGGCACCCCGCTATCGTCCGTGCAGCGGCGCTTGTGGTTTCTCGATCAATGGCAACCGGGCAGCGCCGCTTATCACATTCCGCTAGCGCTCAGGCTTGGCGGCGAGCTTCGCATCGATCTGCTCGAACAGGCCTTGCGCGACGTCGCCGAGCAGCATCCGGTGTTGCTCACGTGCTATGTCGCAGAACAGGGCGAGCCGGTTGCGCACGTGTTGCCCGCGTCGGCGTTGCAACTGGAAGTCAAAGCCGCGCCACCTGGCATCACGCCCGAGCAATGGCAGAACCTGCTCGACCAGGAAGCGCGCCGGCCCTTCGCGCTCGAGTGCGAGCCCATGCTGCGCGCCACCCTGTGGCGCGAGGATGCACATCGTCACGTATTGCTGCTCAACCTGCATCACATCGCCGCCGACGGCTGGTCGATCGGCATACTGATGAAAGCGTTGAGCTTGGCTTATGTCGCGCGGTTGAACGCATCCAGCCTGCCGGCAGCGCCATCCGCGCTGCAATACGCCGATTTCGCCTATTGGCAAAACCAGCGGCTACAGGGCGATGCGCTGAATAAGCACCTGCAAGCCTGGATACAACGTCTGTCCGGCGCGCCCGCCCTGCTTGAATTGCCGACCGACCACGCCCGCCCCACCGTGCAGACGTTCAACGGCGCCATCGAAGCGTTCGGCTTCAGCGCGCAAACCACGCAGGCGATCCGTGCACTCGGGCAGCGCGAGCGGCTCACGCCGTTCATGGTCCTGCTCGCGGGCCTGAGCGCGCTGTGCCAGCGCTACGCCGGGCAGGACGACATCGTGCTCGGCACGCCGGTGGCCGGCCGCGACGCGCCGGAGCTGGAAACGCTGATCGGCTGCTTCGTCAACACGCTGGCGATCCGTACTCGGCCCTTGCCTTCGCGCAGCGCGCTGGATTTTCTACATAGCGTGCGCGAGGAATGGCTGGCGCTGATCGATCATCAGGAGTTGCCGTTCGACCAGTTGGTGGAAGCCATCGCGCCGGAGCGGCAGCTCGGGCATACGCCGGTGTTCCAGGTGATGCTCTCGGTCAACAACATTCCGCGCGCCGCGCTTGAGCTGCCGGGCATTGACGTAGAAGAGTGGCCGGTGGATACGCGCACCGCCAAGTTCGACCTGAGCTGGGCCATCGACGATCTGGGCGAAACGATCAACGGCTCGGTCACCTACAACACCGACCTGTTCGAACGCGCGACGGTGCGGCGCATGACGCGCCATCTGGAACAACTGCTCGCCGGCATGGCGGCGAACCCGCATCGTCCGCTGGCCGAAGTGCCGCTGCTGGACGACGCGGAACGCCACCTGCTGCTCGATGTTTTCAACCGCACCGAAACGCCTTACGCGGACGTGCGCGATGTACTGCAACTGTTCGATGCATGCGTAACAAGCACGCCGGACGCGCCCGCCGTGGCGTTCGAGGGCCAAGGCTACAGCTATCGCGAACTGGACGCGCGCGCCAACCGCTTGGCGCACTACTTGCGCTCGCTGGGCGCGCAGCCCGACCGGCCGATAGGCCTGTTCATGGAGCGCTCGCACGACACTGTGGTGGGACTGCTCGGCATTCTGAAAGCCGGCGCGCCCTATGTCCCGATCGATCCGGGTTATCCGGCCGAGCGTGCGCGTTTCATGCTCGAAGACAGCGGCGCCGAATTGTTCGTGACTGAAGCCGCACTGGCTGCGCCGCTGAGCCATGCGCATGCGCTGCGCGCGGTGTGCCTGGACCGTGACCGCGAAGCCATCGCCGCACAGCCGGCTTCGCGCCCGGACGTGGCGCGAAGCCGCGATCATTTGATGTACGTGCTGTTTACTTCCGGCTCCACCGGCCGCCCGAAGGGCGTAGGCGTGGAGCACCGGCATTATGTGAATTATCTGCAAGGCGTGTTGAGCCGCCTCGGCGTGCCGACGGGCAGCCATTTCGCGATGGTCTCCACCTTCGCCGCCGACCTCGGCACCACCATGCTGTACGGTGCCCTGTGCACTGGCGGCTGTATGCACGTGCTGTCGCATGACCGCGCGGCCGATCCGGCCGCATTTGCCGATTACATGCACCGGCATCGCATCGACGTGCTGAAGCTGGTGCCCAGCCATTTCGAAACATTGCGATCATTGGTATCGCTCGAGGCGATCCTGCCGCGCCTGCGCCTGATCTTCGCCGGCGAAGCGTGCAGTTGGCAAACCGTCGCCGCCGTACGCCGTGCTGCGCCGGCGTTGATCGTGCAAAACCATTACGGCCCCACGGAAACCGCCGTGGCCGCGCTCACCTATCAAGTGCCCGAAACGTTTGCGCAAACACAAGGCACGCTGCCGCTAGGCCATCCGCTGGGCAATGTGCGCGTGCATGTACTGGACGAGCGCATGCAGTTGCAGCCCATTGGCGTGGCCGGTGAATTGTTCATCGGCGGAGCAGGTGTCACGCGCGGCTATCTCGGCCGGCCGGCGCTGACCGCCGAGCGCTTCATGCCCGATCCTTTCGACCGCACGCCGGGTGCCCGCTTGTATCGCACCGGCGATCTCGCGCGCCTGCGCGCCGATGGCACGGTGGAGTTTTTGGGCCGCATCGACCATCAGGTGAAAGTACGCGGCTATCGCATCGAAACCGGGGAGATCGAAGCACTGCTCAAGCACCCTGCGGTGCAGGATGCGCGCGTGGTGCTGCGCGAAGACACGCCCGGCGACAAGCGTCTGGTCGCGTATCTGGTGATGCCGGGCGATCCATCTGTGCAAACGGTGGCGGAAGTGATCGAAACGCTGCGCGCGCAGCTGCGCGCAGCCGTGCCCGATTACATGTTGCCGGCGGCCTTTATGGCCATCCCCACGCTGCCGCTCAATCCCAACGGCAAGTTGGACCGGTTTGCCCTGCCCGCCCCCAGCGCTGTGCGCGATATGCCGGTCGGCCACCGGCGGTTGCCGCGCAACGCGCTGGAAGCCAGCATCGCTTCGGCCTGGTCGGAGGTGCTGGGCTTGGAGGTGATCGGCATCGACGAGAATTTCTTCGAGCTCGGCGGCGATTCCTTCAAGGCCGTGCGTGCGGTGCGCAGCATCGGCCGCGGCGTAAGCGTGATGGATCTGTTCCGCCATCCCACCATCGCTGCGCTGGCAGCGCAATTGTCGCAAGCATCGACCCAAAGCGCGGGTTTGCTCCATCGGCTCACTTCGCATGCAGCTACTGCCGATGGCGTGACCTGGGTATGCGTGCCGTTCGGTGGCGGAAGCGCCATTTCCTACCTGGCGCTCGCCAACCAGATCCCCGCCGGCGATGCCTTGTATGCCGTGGAATTGCCGGGCCACGACTACGCTCGTCCCGATGAATCGCTCGAGCCGTTCGACGCGGTCGCGCAGCGCTGCGCAGACGACATCCAACGCGAAATTGCGGGCCCGGTGATGCTGTATGGCCATTGCCTGGGCGCGGCGATGGCCGTGGCCGTGGCGCAGCAACTGGAAGCGCGCGGCGCATCGCTGCTGGGCGTGATGGTGGGTGGTTCCTTCCCGATTCCGCGCCTGCCCGGCGCGGTGTTCGATGCGATCAGCAAAGTGCTGCCCACCGATGGACTAGTTTCCACGCGCTCGATCATGGATGGCTTGCTCGTCACCGGCGGCGCGTCAGGCGATGAAGACGAGCAGGAACTGGAATTCCTGGTGCGCAACATGCGCCACGATGGCCGCGAAGCGGAGGATTACTACACCCGCCACTATCGCCATCCGCAGGCGCCATTGCTACGCGCGCCGCTGGCATGCGTGGTCGGCGAGCGCGACCGCGCCACGGAATTCCACGGCGAGGAATATCTCCAGTGGCAGCGTTTCAGCCGCGAGGTGTCGCTGCAAGTCGTGCCCGGCGCGGGGCATTTTTTCCAGAAGCATCAGGCGCGCGAACTGGCCGAACTCGGCACGACGCAGGCCAGGCGCTGGCGCGAGCAAGCCGCACAACGCAATGCGGCGGCCAACGCCGCTTCCGAGCAAAACCGTAAAGCACATGATGCCCAACCCAGCCTCTCATTGTTTTTGCGCGTCTCGCTCGGACAGCTGGTGTCGGTAATCGGCACGGGACTGTCCACCTTCGCGCTGGGCGTGTGGATCTACCAGCAAACAGGCGTCGTGTCGGATTTCGCCGTGATGTCCGCACTGGGCCTGCTGCCCGGCATCCTGGTATTGCCCATTGCCGGCGCCGTGGCCGATCGCTGGGACCGGCGCAAGATCATGATGGGATGCGATGTGCTGGCGATGGCGGCGGTGGCGGCGGCCGCGTTGCTGGCATGGTCGGGACGATTGCACATCGGCATGCTGTATGCGGTATCCACCGCCAGCGCCGTCGCCAGCGCGTTTCGCCAGCCCGCGTATGCGGCCGCGGTGGCGCAACTCGTACCCAAACGCTATCTGGGCCACGCGAACGGCTTCGTGCAATTGGGGAGCGCCTCTGGCCTGCTGGTGGGACAGATGTTCGGCGGTGTGCTGATGCTGGCATTGGGTTTGAACAGAATCCTGTTGCTGGACGTGGCCTCTTACGTGTTTGCGCTCGCCACGCTGGTGGCGGTGCGTTTTCCTTACGCACTGTTCCGGCGCCAGGAAGAACCTTTCCTGCGCGAGGTGACGCAAGGCTGGCGTTACATTCTCAAGCGGCGCGGCATGATGGCGTTGGCGTTGTTCTTCGCCCTCGGCAATTGCCTGGCCAGCGTGGTCACCGTACTGGTGACGCCGCTGGTGGTGTCGTTCTCCACGGTGGCTGCGCTGGGTACGGTGATGGCCATGAACGGCGGCGGTATGCTGCTGGGCAGCCTCATCATGAGCCTATGGGGCGGCACGCGCCGGCGTATCACCGGCATGGTCGGCTTCGTCGCCCTGTTCGGTATATCGGCCGTGGTGCTGGGCCTACGTCCGTCGCTGCCGTTTCCGATGCTCGGCATGCTCGGCATCGGCGTCTGCACCGCTTTCATCAACGCGCATTGGCTGTCGCTGGTGCAGGTGAAAGTGGGTTTGGAATTGCAAGGCCGCATCCTGGCCGCGAACCAGATGCTGGCCCGTTCGCTGATGCCGCTGGGCACCCTGCTCGCCGGATGGCTGGTCGACAAATGGGTACAGCCGCTGTTTGCACACATTGATGTCGCCGCACGCTTTGCGTTCCTGGTCGGCAGCGGCGGCGGGCGCGGCACTGCCTTGGTGATGGTGATCACCGGACTGCTTTCGATCCTGCTTACCGTGGCCGGCCTGGCCTACCGGCCGCTGCGCTGCGTGGAAGACGAACTGCCGGATGCCATTCCAGACGCCGTCATTCCAGACAAAGACACCTTGCAACAGCAGGCCGATCTGCAACTTGCACAACAGGCACGGGCGACGACGCAGGTTTCCGTCGCATCGACGTAGCACACCGATTCGCGCACCAGCATCGAAGGACCACTTGTCAGGGGAGAATCTTATGCGTGCTTTCCATGCGGACCCGAGCCGCTGGCTGTTCGACATGACCGACCTGGATGGAACGCCGCCGGCGGGCACGGACTCGCGCGACGTCGACGCGGCCCGCCAGGCGGTGGCCTGGGCACGCAGCTATCTATGCTCGCCGCATCCGGAGTTGGGCCGATCCGGAAGGGTGTGCCCATTCGTACCGCGCTCGCTGAGCCAATCGCTGTTCTTTTGCACGGTGGACCGCAGCGTGAACGTGAGCGCCGAACGCATCTACCAGACCACGCTGCAATACCGCGACTGGTTCCTCGAGATGGAGCCGCGCACAGGCGCCGATGCGCAATACAAATGCTTTCTGCTGCTGTATCCCGATATCGCCGACACCGACATTCCAAGCTTGATCGATGACACCCAGGAACGCCTCAAGCCGCTCTTCGTACAACAAGGCCTGATGGTGGGCCAATTCCACGCCCTGCCGCCCAAAAACAGCGGGCTGTGGAACCCCGATTTCCGCCCACTGCACAGCCCCATCCCCATGCTGGTGATCCGCAACATGGTTCCCAGCGACCTGCCCTTCCTGGTTTCGGAGCGGCCATTCGTGGAGTCCTATCTGGCCCACTTCGGAGGGCGACTGTCCAGCGCACAACGGGAGCTGGTGACGCAGATGCATCCGCAGATATTGGATGAGGCCTGAGGCCATGCATTCCCATGCACTGCGCCATTGCAATGCCGTGCACTGCCGCACGTAGAGGCGGACGGCGGTGCTGCCACAGCGGCGAACACCGGAGATTCGCACGTGCGGCAAGTGCGCGCTTGCGCACCTTGTGTCTGGCGGCCAAGGTGAGACTCAAGCCAAACCATAGTCTCTAGCTATGACACTCGCGGCGCGGCGAAACCGATTGCATATTTGGTCCGTGCCAGGATATTGCATATCCATGACCTCCAAGCACGCATTCAAAGCATCCATATCTGCAATGGTCACATGCGCTTTTACTGCGTCACGAAACAGCTGCTGACGACTTCCGCCAATGAAATGTACTTCAACTTGCGAAGGATCCACATCTTTGCAAGGACTATTACCTTTCAAGCACCAGCTTGCCTCCCATCCCGAACCATCATCGGAATCGAACTCCAGGTCACTGGGCTGGCCGGCACCAAGTAGGATGGAGGAAGAGGCATCCATCCACAAAACAAATTTGATTCGCCATATGTAATCGCGAATAGCAAAAACCGAAGGTAGCCAACTGCCAATATCAGCCTGATCCAGATATTTCAAATGCAGGAAAAGCGCAGCAGAGAAAGCGCCGCCGCTGGAAATGCACGGTCCATTTGGCGTTTTCTCAATAGATGAAATGATGCCTCTTTCAGCAAGCTCGCCATCGAGCCAATTGCCCGCTGACATAGGAATCCTTCCGACCGTGGCCAGGACATCAGCGTAAAAACCCTCGTAGGGGCCATCTGCGCGCTCATCAGGATAGTGCGCAATAAAAGCGCTAATCAGGCACTCGTAGATAGAGGCCCACGACGCCCCATCAAGTCGGGTCGGTAGCTGCGCCAGAAGAAAATGCGTCCAAGCCGTCCACTCCGGAAGATGACCAAAACATCCAGGTCCGGAAGCAAGCTCGTAAAGAGGCTGACGAAGTACTTCTGGCGTCCAGTGATCGGGAGTATCCGTCATTAAATCATCGAACATACGGCGCTTGGCACCCATGAACCAAGCTTCGCCCATGGGCCGGGGAGGCATCCGAAAGTACCTTGTCAGTCTGAGAGCAGCGTCCACATCCGGGCCGCATCCAGGCGTCCAAGCAACCTTCTTTGCATTTAACTTCCTGTCGAACATTTCTATTCCCACCTGTGACTGACGACCATTGTTATCCAACCATGCACCTCCCTGGAATGCGACCCACAAATCCGGGCGTGAACACTATCTCAATTCTTGGCTCAATCTCTGGCACAATGATTCGGACGCGGCCCGACCAGCCGTCAACAGGGATGGAACATGTCAGCGAAGCCCAAAAGCGCACTCAGCGCACCCGCACTCGTTACGGCATCTCCAGCCGATGTGCTGGACGTAACCATAGCCAGCAATCGAATCGCCGCCAACGCCAAGGACGCGAACCCTTATCAGGTTCGAAATTCCCTTTTGCTTCAGAAAGCAAAAGCACGCGTCAGATACGAGAAGGGCATAACGCTACCTACCGCAGCCGTAGTCTTGCTCGCAAACGCCAATCGCAGGGAATATAACCACCGCCGTACGCTTTCAAGAAATATCGTGGCGGCAACATCACAATCTCGCCCGGCCAACACCTGCGCGCACCATATCGTGGCGCTTCATGATCAAGAAGCTGCATTGTCGCGCAGTCTGTTGTTTCGCTGGGGTATCGGAATCAATGACGCCGACAACGGTGTTTTTCTTCCGCGTACCGGTAGAGGAATGCCCGGCTATCCGGACGCCGTCCACCATACGCCCCATCATAATCCCACATATCATCTAGCCGTTTACGATCAGTTGCGCGATGAAACCGAAGCAATAGGCGGACGAAAGAGCCTGCGATCCATCAAAGGGCAGCTCCTTTCAGGCACCCTTTCGCTCTAATTCGGAGTTAGCTAGACATGATTTGGGAATTGCGATATGCCTCCGTCGACGACTACGCCATGGTCGTGCCCCTCGACGACGAAGATATGCTTTCGGGTCGATTTGACATGGATGGCAATCCAAAAAATTGGATGGATCGACCACTCGTAGGCTTTGCCGACAGCAAGCGGCAGAAACATAAACGCCCTCCTGCGGATGTCAGCGCCATGATTCCCGGCGCATTCGTACTCAACGAGCGAGCCAAGGAAACGCTGGGGCCGTTCCTGTCCAAGTTTGGACAATTGCTGGAGCTTGATTGCGAAGGTACAGGGGAGATCCGCTATCTCTACAACGTGACCAATATCGTGCCTTGCGTGGACGTAGAGCGGTCGGAAAAGACGGAGCGTGGTCGCATTAAAATGGAGGTGTTCAACGATGCCGACGTGCCAAAAGACGCTTCCGTTTTCAAAGACCCATCGACTGTGACGTCGAGGATCTACATCAATGACGAAGGCAGAGCGGTTTTGGATCCGCTCATAGTCGGTTCGGAATTGACTGGTATTGAATGTGGCGTTCCAATGCCTCGCGCAGGTTAGAGCTAGCCATTGAACGCTACGCGTTCAAGGCAATAGTGAGCAAAGGTCTAATGCTTTGCAGCTATCCACCCGGGGCATCGCCACCCCCAAAGAAGTAAACCTGCCCCCCGTTGTCGGCAAACGGCGATGGCTGGGACATGAAGACGGTGCGTCGACAGCCAAAGACGCTGGGCCCCGGCTTTCGCCGGGGCGACGGGCGTGGCGTATCAGCGTCTTGCTGGGTGCTTGCGCCGGGGTGATGACAAGCGAGACGTACGCTTCATTCGCAGCGTTACGGCCTACGGCTTACTGCCTGCCCGTATCGTCTCCTCATTAATCTCCCGCACCCTGCCCTCATCCACCTTCTCAACCTTCCGATCATAGGTGAATAACCCATTGTGCTCCCCTTCCACATCGGTGATCTGCGTATACACGCTGCCGGACATCCCTTTTGGTACGCCCTTGTCGCGCAGCACCGCCGTATTGGCAACGTAACCCGCATTCAGCGCATCGCGATCTTTCACCGCGCCATAGGGATTGATCGGCGTATTAGGCCAAACATGTCCGGGAATGCCTAGCGTCAAACCGCCGTGCTCGCCATCGATGGCGGCGCGCTGCGCATCCGGACTGGGCAAGCCCGGCCCTTGATAGTCATGCACATCGTAGACATCGCCGGCATGCGGATCACCCTTGGTATCACAGCAGTTGGCGCCGCTGCGTGCGTCGACCAGGCGCGAGGGATCGAGTTGTTTGATTTGCGCGGCCAGTTCGGCTGCGGCGGGGATGTTCCATTGGCCCCAGCCTTCGTTGAAGGGAATCCAGCCGATGATCGAGGTTTCGCCTTTGAGTTGCTCGACGATGGCGGAGACGGCAGTGCGGAAGTTGGCTTTATCGGTGTCGCTGAGTTTGTCGTTGCGATCGGTGGGCATGGCCGGCATGTCTTGCCACACCATCAGGCCGATACGATCGGTCCAGTAATACCAGCGCGCCGGTTCCACCTTGATGTGTTTGCGGATGGCGTTGAAGCCAAGATCCTTGGTTTTCTGGATGTCGAACTTGAGCGCGGCATCTGTGGGTGCGGTGTAGATGCCATCGGGCCAGTAGCCTTGGTCCAATGTGGCCAGCAGGAAGGTCGGCTTGCCGTTGAGCACGATGCGGTTGCGGCCATCGACCTTCTTTACCGCGATGGTGCGCAGCCCGGCGTAGCTCTCCACGCGGTCGACGATCCCACCCCGGTGCAGCTCGGCGCGCACGGTGTACAGGAACGGATCGTCCGGGCTCCACGTGTGCGGATGCGCGATCGCCAGGTCCAGCGGTTTGCCGGCCGGGCCGCTTGCATGGCCGACCGCCTTGCCATCGGCGTAGGCGGTCACGGTCAGCGTGGCGCCGCGCGCATCGCCGTCGATACGCGGCTCGACCGTGAAGCCGTCCAGCGTCGGTTTCGGCACGAAGGTCAGCGCGGCCAGGCTGGTGGCCGGCACCGGCTCCAGCCACACCGTCTGCCAGATGCCGGAAGCGGCGGTGTAGAAGATGCCCTCGGGCTTGAGGCGCTGCTTGCCGACCGGCACGTCGGCGCCGTCCACCGGCGCATGCACGGCGACGACGATTTCCTGCGGCCCGTCCTTGCGCAACACGTCGGTGATGTCGGCGCCGAAGGACGTATAGCCGTCCGTGTGGTGCGCGACCTTCGTGCCGTTGACGTAGACGGTCGCCGCGTAGTT
>NZ_JBQCHP010000021.1:0-20294 GCF_051954575.1 Dyella sp.
CCTACGCCAGGTTTCATCCATGGCAATTTAACAACGTCCATGAAATATTTGCCCTGCTCCTTGATGGCGGATGGGTCTTGATCCGGGGCAATGGCATCGAAGGAGACGCTCTTGGCGTAACTTTCCTGCATGAACCCCTGCACACCGACCAATGATTTGAGGTTGTCGAACAAGGAGGAAAGCTTGGTGGTTCCAAAGCAAAGATATTTGAGCTTGATACCGCGAAAGTATCCGTCGACAAGATCGCCAGATTTTAAGGCGATCATGAAAAATACGCTGATGATCTTGAAACCGCCTTGTTGGTCGTGGTCATTGTTTTCAATTGGCGGCGCCACATTCCAGCCACTGGGTAGCGGAATGGGTAGGTCCTTCAATAAAAAAACATCTTTTGCCTCGGTGCCATCCATGCGAAAAATGGCATCTCCCTGCTCTCCATCGCTTAGACTCGGATGCGGATATAACGTTATGAAGTGATGACAATTTTTCGATTTCGCGAGTGAGAGTTCAATGCGGTCTGTAATATTGGAATAGTCTGCTTTTTTTTCGAGTCTGTAGGGTGGGGCTCCACCGAAGGCTTGATCGCTGGTTAGCCTAAACAGAGTGCCAGAAAAAAAGGTGGTCATCGTTCACCTCCTTGAGACGGCTCGTGCTTAACGAATAAATTTTATTGCTTAAACAGCGATCTTTTCCGCAAGATGATTTTATCAGCTAGCTTGCATACCCTGCGCGCCGCAAAAAATTTGCTGCATGTATTGTCAAATTTTTGTGAGTGCGCGCATTTCCGTCTATTTGGGTTTAGGCCTAGCCCAGCCGGTGATACTCGCGGTACCACCGCACAAACTTCGCCACCCCTTCCTCGATCGAGGTATTCGGCGCATATCCCACGTCGCGCCGCAGCGCGGACACATCCGCCCAGGTGTCCGGCACGTCGCCCGGCTGCATCGGCAGCAGACGCTTTTCCACCGTGCGGCCCAGGTTCTGCTCCATCAACTCGATGAAGTGCATCAACGGCACGGGCTGGTCGTTGCCGATGTTGTAGACGCGATAGGGTGCATTCGAGGCGCCGGGGTTGGGTTGCGTGGGGTCGTAGTTCAGGTCGGGCTCGGCGACGTGATCCATGGTGCGGATCACGCCTTCGACGATGTCATCGACATAGGTGAAATCGCGGCTGTGGTTGCCGTAATTGAACACGTCGATCGGTTCGCCGCGTACGATGCGGTCGGCGAACAGCATGGGCGACATGTCCGGGCGTCCCCATGGCCCATACACGGTGAAGAAGCGCAGGCCGGTGGTGGGCAGGCCATACAGATGGCTGTACGTGTGCGCCATCAGTTCGTTGGCTTTCTTGGTGGCGGCGTACAGGCTTACCGGATGATCGACGGCGTCTTCCACCGCGAACGGCAGCTTGCGGTTGGCGCCGTAGACGGAACTGGACGATGCGTAGACCAGATGCTTCACCTGATGGTGGCGGCAAGCTTCCAGGATGTTGATGAAGCCCACCAGATTGCTTTGCGCGTAGGCCTGCGGGTTCTTCAGCGAATAACGCACGCCGGCCTGGGCGGCGAGATTCACCACGCGCTGTGGTTGAAATTCATGGAAGGCGCGGTTCAGCGCCTGGGCATCGGCGAGATCCGCGCGCAAGTGCGTATAGCTCGCATGCGTTGCGAAGCGGGCCAGCCGTGCTTCCTTCAGGGACGGGTCGTAGTAGTCGTTGTGGTTATCGATGCCATAGACCTGATCGCCCCGGGCCAGCAAACGTTCCGCAAGGGCCGCCCCAATAAAGCCAGCCGTGCCGGTGACGAGTACGCGCATCGTAGATTTCCTTGGATTTCGGTGATCAGGGGCGACGGAGCGGCATTGTAGTGGCTGGCTGGTGATTGCTGGATTGACATAGTCGACGCGCTAAACTAGCGTCCGTTTCCCAACTCTTCAGAGGACAAGGTGGCCCGCGCCCTGCGCCGGTCGAGCGTGCGACATGTCAACTACCAGCCTCCAACGCTGATTCTCGCCACGCCTGTCCTTTGAAAGAGGCGCCGGTGGCGCCTTTTCTGTTTTTCGAGATACCGACCCATGATCGAAATCACGCTACCCGACGGCAGCAAGCGCCCCTTTGACCATCCCGTCACCGTGCAGGACGTGGCCGCCTCCATCGGCGCCGGCCTGGCCAAGGCCACGCTGGCCGGAAAAGTGGATGGCAAGCTGGTGGACGCCAGTTTCACGATCGGCCACGACGCCAGCCTGGAAATCGTTACCGAGAAAAGCCCGGAGGCGCTGGAGATTTTGCGCCACTCCACGGCGCACCTGTTGGCCCAGGCCGTACAGCGACTGTTCCCGGGCGCGCAGGTGACGATCGGTCCGGTAATCGATAACGGGTTCTATTACGACTTCGCTTATGAGCGCCCCTTTACGCCCGACGATCTGACCAAGATCGAAGCCGAAATGGAAAAGATCGTGAAGGAAGGGCTGCCCGTCACGCGCAGCGTGAAGTCGCGCGATGACGCTATCACGTTCTTCCGCGGCCTCGGCGAGGCCTACAAGGCCGAGATCATCGAAAGCATTCCTTCCAACGAAGAACTCTCCCTGTATACGCAAGGTGAGTTCACCGACCTGTGCCGCGGCCCGCACGTGCCCAACACCGGCAAGCTGCGCGCGTTCAAGCTGATGAAGGTGGCCGGTGCGTACTGGCGCGGCGATTCCAACAACGCGATGCTTACGCGTATCTATGGCACGGCCTGGTTGAACGACAAGGACCTGAAGGCCTACCTGCATCAGCTCGAAGAGGCCGAGAAGCGCGACCATCGCAAGATCGGCAAGGCGCTGGATCTGTTCCACCAGCAGGAAGAAGCGCCCGGCATGGTGTTCTGGCATCCCAACGGCTGGTCGATCTGGCAGACGGTGGAGCAGTACGTGCGCGGCGTGTACCGCAAGAGCGGCTACCATGAAGTGCGCGGCCCGCAGATCATGGACGTGAGCCTGTGGAAAAAGTCCGGCCACTGGGACAACTACCAGGAAAACATGTTCTTCACCGAATCGGAAAAGCGCACTTACGCGCTCAAGCCGATGAACTGCCCCGGCCATGTGCAGATCTACAACACCAGCTTGCACAGCTATCGCGACCTGCCGGTGCGCTACGGCGAGTTCGGCGGCTGCCACCGCAACGAGCCGTCGGGCGCCCTGCACGGCATCATGCGCGTGCGCGCCTTCACCCAGGACGACGGTCACATCTTCTGCACGGAAGAGCAGATTGAATCGGAGGTTACTGCGTTCCACAGCCAAGCCATGAAGGTGTACGCCGATTTCGGCTTCGAGGACATCGCGCTGAAGATCGCCCTGCGCCCGGACAAGCGCATCGGCGGCGACCAGGTGTGGGATCGCGCCGAGCATGCCCTGCGCGCCGCGCTGCGCTCGGCCGGGGTGGAGTGGGAAGAGCTGCCCGGCGAGGGTGCCTTCTATGGCCCCAAGATCGAGTACCACATGAAAGACTCCATCGGTCGCGCCTGGCAGGTTGGCACGATGCAGGTGGATTTCATGATGCCCGAACGCCTGGGTGCGGAGTACGTGGACGAACATAGTCAACGGAAACATCCGGTTATGCTGCACCGGGCGATCGTGGGCTCGATGGAGCGTTTCATCGGCATCCTGATCGAGCATCATGCCGGCAATCTGCCGGCATGGCTGGCGCCGGTGCAGGCGCAGGTCTTCAGCATCACCGACGCGCAGTCCGACTATGTCCGGCAGGTCACGCAAACCCTTGTCGATAAAGGCTTCCGCGTAAAGGCGGATTTGCGCAACGAAAAGGTCGGCTATAAAATCCGCGAACATACGCTTCAGAAAGTGCCCTACCTGCTTGTGGTCGGCGATCGCGAAAAGGAATCGGGGGCTGTTTCTGTGCGTACCCGTTCGGGCGAAGACTTAGGCAGCATGCCGCTGGCCAGCTTCATCGAACGACTGGAGGCCGAGACGCGGCGCTGATGCCGCGTTGGCCGAATTCAACATCTTCTGGAGGATAGTGGTATCGCCACCACAGAAACTAAGGGCAACCGTCGCAACCATGAGATCCGCGTACCGCGTGTGCGTGTGATCGGCCCGGATTCCGAACAGCTCGGCATCCTAACCCGCGACGAGGCGCTGCGTGCCGCCGAGGAAGCGGGGCTCGATCTGGTCGAGATTCAGCCGAATGGCGATCCGCCGGTCTGCCGCATCATGGACTACGGCAAGTTCAAGTTCGAAGCCCAGAAGAAGGCCCAGGCCGCCAAGAAGAAGCAGAAGCAGGTCGAGATCAAGGAAGTGAAGTTCCGTCCGGTGACGGACGTGGGCGACTACCAGATCAAGCTGCGCAACATGCTTCGCTTCCTGGAAGAGGGCGACAAGGTCAAGGTCACCATCCGCTTCCGCGGCCGCGAGATGTCTCACCAGGATCTTGGCCAGGAACTGGCCAAGCGCATCCAGGAAGACGTCGGCGAGAACGGCGTGATCGAGTCCTTCCCGCGCCTGGAAGGCCGCCAGATGGTGATGATGATCGGGCCGAAGAAGAAGTAAGCCCGCACCTTTACCTCCTCCTCTCCCCTCCGGGGAGAGGACCGAGGTGAGGGCAAATCTGGACTCAGATCCGTAGGTTGGGGTGCAAACCCCAACATCCCTTGCCCGATCGACATGCCCACGTTGGGGTTTGCACCCCAACCCTTTCCCCGGCGGGGAGAGGGAGCGGATATGAGGCTGGCGTCGGCTTTATACTTCCCGTACAATCGCCGGTTCGACCCGCAAGGAAGGGTCGTGCACCGATCCTGGCAGGACGGAAAGCGCAGTCTTGGCGACTGCCGCCAGATCAGTCAGAAACCAGGGGCCCAGCCCCATCAAGGAGCATCTCCATGCCCAAGATCAAGACCAATCGCGCGGCGGCGAAGCGTTTTCGCAAGACCGCGTCCGGCAAGTTCAAGGCCGGTCACGCCTTCAAGTCGCACATCCTGACCAAGAAGTCGACCAAGCGTAAGCGCAACCTGCGCGCCACCAACCACGTCAAGGCCTGCGACACCAAGGGTGTAGCACGCATGTTGCCGTATCTCTAAGGCGGAGGACTGAACCATGGCTCGTGTTAAGCGTGGCGTTACCGCCCGTCGTCGTCACAAGAAAATCATCGGCCGCGCCAAGGGCTACTACAACGCCCGCCGCAAGGTCTTCCGCGTAGCGAACCAGGCCGTCATCAAGGCCGGTCAGTACGCCTATATCGGCCGCAAGCAGAAGAAGCGCCAGTTCCGCGCCCTGTGGATCGTGCGTATCAATGCTGCCGCCCGTCAGTTCGGCCTGTCCTACAGCCGCCTGATCAATGGTCTGGCCAAGGCCGGTATCACCGTTGACCGCAAGGTGCTGGCTGACATCGCCGTGCACGACATCAAGGCGTTTGGGGCCATCGCAGAAAAAGCGAAGGCCAGTCTGGCGGCGTAATTTGTGCGCAAGCTTTCGGGCTTGCGCCCATCATGAATGATGGGCACAAATTAATGCGGGGAGAAGGCCTCAAGCCTTCTCCCCGTTTTGTTTTGAGCTTTGCTGGAATC
This sequence comes from Dyella sp., assembly GCF_051954575.1. Lineage (GTDB taxonomy): Bacteria > Pseudomonadota > Gammaproteobacteria > Xanthomonadales > Rhodanobacteraceae > Dyella_B. The sequence goes on from NZ_JBQCHP010000021.1 coordinate 5,553, forward strand.
ACAGGACCTGCTCATTCGGGATCTCCCTTGTGACGTCATTCCCGCGAAAGCGGGAATCCATTTGCTCTGATGCAAAGGCGAAGATGGATTCCGCTTTCGCGGGAATGACGGCAAGGCAGGACGGAGTCCCATGAAGGGCAGGGGAGGCTAAATCAACATGAACCAAGCCGAGACCGCATCGATGGAAGACCTCGATACCCGCGCCACGCAGGCGCTGGCGGACATCGACAAGACCGACACGCTCGAAGCACTCGACGCGCTGCGCGTGAGCCTGCTGGGCAAGAGCGGTGTGGTCACTGCTGCATTGAAAGCGCTGGGCACACTGTCGCCAGAAGAGCGCAAAGCGCGCGGCGCCGAAGTGAACCGCCTGAAAGAGCGTCTCAACGATGCGCTCACCGCGCGCAAGCAGATGCTGGAACAGGCCGAACTCGACCGCCGCCTTGCTTCCGAAAAGCTCGACATCAGCATGCCCGGCCGCGACGGCGAACGCGGCGGCATCCATCCGATCACCCGTGCGCTGGAACGCATCGCCGCGATCTTCGCGCGCCTCGGTTACCAACGCGCCGACGGTCCGGAAATCGAGGACGACTGGCACAACTTCGAAGCGCTGAATTTCCCGCCGCACCATCCGGCGCGCGCGATGCACGACACCTTCTATTTCGGCGACGGCCGCCTGCTGCGCACGCATACCTCGCCGGTGCAGATCCGCTCGATGATCGGACGCCAGCCGCCGATCCGCGTGATTGCGCCCGGCAAGGTGTACCGCAGCGATTCGGATCAGACGCACTCGCCGATGTTCCATCAGATCGAAGGCCTGCTGGTGGACGAAACCTCCAGTTTCGCCGACCTCAAAGGCACGCTGGCCGAATTCATCCGCGCGTTTTTCGAGCGCGATTTCGAAATGCGCTTCCGCCCCAGCTACTTCCCCTTCACCGAACCCTCGGCTGAAGTGGATATCCGCTGGGATGCTGAAGACGGCAGTACGCGCTGGCTGGAAGTGCTCGGCTGCGGCATGGTGCATCCGAACGTGCTGAAGAACTGCGGCATCGACCCGGAACGCTACACCGGCTTCGCCTTCGGCCTTGGCGTGGAGCGTTTCGCCATGCTGCGTTATGGCGTGTCGGATTTGCGCGCGTTCTTCGAGAACGATCTGCGTTTCCTCAAGCAATTCGCCTGATTCGCGTCTTAGGAACCAAGCAATGAAATTCTCCGAAAACTGGCTGTGCGAGCTGGTCGAGATCAAGGCGGATCGCGCCGCACTGGCGCACGCGCTGACCATGGCCGGGCTGGAAGTGGAAGAGCTCACCCCGCTGGGCGAGCAGCTCGGCGACGTGGTGGTGGCCGAAATCGTCGCTGCGGAAAAACATCCGGAAGCCGATCGCCTGCAGGTGTGCAAGGTCGACGCTGGCACCGGCGAGCTGCTGCAGATCGTATGCGGTGCGCCGAATGCCCGCGTCGGCATCAAGGTGCCGCTGGCGACGGTCGGCGCAGCGCTGCCTGGCGGCATCCACATCAAGGCGGCGAAGCTGCGCGGCGTGGAATCGTTCGGCATGCTGTGCTCGGCGAAAGAACTGGGCATCGACAACGACGCCTCCGGCCTGCTGGAGCTGCCGCTGGATGCGCCGGTCGGCCAATCGCTTGCAACCTATCTCGGCCTGCCTGATGCAAGCATCGAACTGAAGCTCACGCCGAATCGTCCGGATTGCCTGGGCCTGGTCGGCTTGGCGCATGACGTGGCCGCCTTGTTCGGCAGCCATGTCAAAGCGCCGGCACAAGCCGAAACACCGGTAACCAGCGCCGCCCACCGTGGCATTCGCCTGGAAGCTGGCAAGGATGCGCCGCGCTATCTCGGCCGCATCATCGAAGGCATCGATCCGGCCGCGCGCACGCCGTTGTGGCTGGCCGAGCGCCTGCGCCGCGCCGGCCTGCGTCCGATCAGTGCCGTGGTCGACGTCACCAACTACGTAATGCTGGAACTCGGCCAGCCGATGCATGCGTTCGACAACGACAAGCTCGACGGCGACATCGTGGTGCGCCATGCACGCGATGGCGAAACGCTGAAGTTGCTCGATGGTTCCGAAGTGACGCTCGACCGCGGCTTCGTGCTGATCGCCGATCAGCAGAACGCGCTGGCCGTAGCGGGCGTGATGGGTGGCTACGATTCGCGCGTCACCGACGCCACGCACAACATCTTCCTGGAATCGGCGCACTTTGCGCCGGCGGCGATCATGGGCCGCGCGCGCAAGCTCGGCATGCACACGGATGCCTCGCACCGCTTCGAGCGCGGCGTCGATCCGGAACTGCCGCGCCGCGCGCTGGAACGCGCCAGCGAATTGCTGCTGGCGATCGCCGGCGGCAAGGCCGGGCCGGTGCTGGTGGCCGAAAACCCTGCCGATCTGCCCAAGCCTGCCACCGTCACGCTGCGGCGTGCGCGCCTGAAGCGCGTGCTGGGCGTGGAGGTGGCCGACGCCGAAGTGGCGCGCATCTTCACCGCGCTCGGCATGCAGGTGGACGCCACCGGTGAAGGTTGGCGGATCACCGCACCCAGCAGCCGCTTCGACATCGAGCTGGAAGAAGACCTGGTCGAGGAAGTGGCGCGCATCTACGGCTACGACAGCATTCCCACTCACACGCCGGAAGGCGCGCTGGCGCTGGCGACCGAGCCGGAGGCGCGCCTTGACGAGCTGGCCGTGCGCGAACAGCTCGCCGCGCGCGAGTACTACGAAGCGGTGAACCTCGCCTTCGTCAGCCAGGCCTTGCTGGAGAAGTGGGGTTTCACCGAAAACCTGGTGCCGCTCGCCAACCCGCTATCGGCCGATCTGGCGGTGATGCGTCCGTCGCTGCTGCCTGGGCTGATCGAAGCACTGTCCTACAACCGCGCGCGCCAGCAGGATCGGGTGCGCCTGTTCGAGATGGGGCGCGTCTTCGCGGCCGGCGATCCGCCGCTGGAAACGCCCAGCCTTGCCATGGTCGCCAGCGGCAGCGCCCACGCCGAGCAATGGGGTGAAGCTGCGCGGCCGCTGGATTTCTTCGACCTCAAGGGTGATCTGGACGCCCTGATCGCCTGGGGCGGCGAGCCGCAGCGCTGGGCCGTGCATGCCGACGGCCTGCCGGGCTGGCTGCATCCCGGCCGGGCCGCTCGTGTCGCCCGTGATGGCAAGACGGTCGGCTACCTCGGCGCCTTGCACCCGCGCCTGGCCAAGGCGCTGGACCTGGGCTCCGACGTGCACGTGCTCGAACTGGCGCTGGAACCCCTGCTGGCCCGCCGCCTGCCGAAGGCGCAGCCGGTAGCGCGCTTCCCGGGCGTGCGCCGCGACATCGCCGTTGACGTACCTGAACAGGTAAGCTGGTCACAGATCGAGCAGGCCGTTCGCGCCACCCTGGGCACAACCCTGGCAGACCTGCGGCTGTTTGATCGCTACAGCGGGAAAGGGGTCGAAGCGGGCCGAAAGAGTCTCGCTATGGGCTTGATTTTGCAGGACGCTTCACGCACCCTTACCGATGACGACGCGGACAACTGCGTGCGCAAAGCGGTGTCGGCGTTGGAGGCTGCATGCGAGGCGAAATTGCGAGGGTGAGATGGCGGCGCTGACAAAGGCGGAGATGGCAGAGCGCCTCTTCCTCGAGGTGGGCCTTAACAAACGTGAAGCCAAAGAGTTCGTGGACGCCTATTTCGAGGTCGTCCGCGAGGCTTTGGAAAGGGGCGAGCAGGTGAAGCTGTCCGGCTTCGGCAACTTCGACCTGCGGCAGAAGAACCAGCGACCCGGACGCAATCCCAAGACGGGCGAAGAGATTCCCATCTCCGCCCGCCGTGTGGTGACGTTCCGGCCAGGACAGAAACTCAAGGTAAGAGTCGAGGGCTATGCTGGATCAGGGGAATAACACCGAGCTGCCCGCCATCCCGGCCAAGCGCTACTTCACCATCGGTGAGGTCAGCGAGCTGTGCGGGGTGAAGCCCCATGTGCTGCGCTACTGGGAGCAGGAGTTTCCTGCACTCAACCCGGTCAAGCGCCGCGGCAACCGCCGCTATTACCAGCGCCACGACGTGCTGATGATCCGGCAGATCCGCTCGCTGCTGTACGACGAAGGCTTCACCATCACCGGCGCCCGCGCGCGCCTGGAAGGCCCGCAGGCCCGGATGGAAGCGAGCATGTCGCACCAGATCGTGCGCCAGGTGCGCATGGAGCTGGAAGAAGTACTGGTGCTGCTGCGTCGCTGAGCACACCTACCGGCACCCCTGCCGGTACTGCTACAATTTCTTTTCTTTGCTGGATCAGTCGGGGCGTAGCGCAGCCTGGTAGCGCATTTGCCTGGGGGGCAAAGGGTCGTCGGTTCGAATCCGGCCGCCCCGACCAATTCGCAAAACGTATGAACGGCGCCTTGGGCGCCGTTTTTTGTTTCCGGCTAGTCTCCGTGCCAGTAAACCAGGAGCTGGCGTCATGTCGTCGAACAGCTGCCACCCGAATGCCCCGCACGAGAAGCTGAAAGCGCCCGACTGGTACATCTCTTCGCGGATGTTGGATCGCGCACTCGACGCGATCCTGCGGCGGATAAAAAAGCTCGATCGCAAACACGATATTCCCTATCTGGCCGGCTACAGCCAGGACGGCAAGACCATCTACATCGATCGCCACCTGCCCAAGTCCTTTACATATCGAGGCCGTACCGTCGAGGTGGATCGTTTTCTGATCCTGCATGAGGAAGTGGAGAAAACCCTGATCGACCAGCTCGGCCTGCACTACCTGCACGCGCACCAGATCGCCACGCGCGCCGAGGAAGCTGCCGTGCACGCGCAGCGCATCACCTGGAAGGCTTACGACCGTTTCATGCAGGAATACGTGAAACAGATCGGTGATGAACGTCTGCAGAAAGTGCCGGCCGACCTTGACCTGAAACCGTATCGTGATTACCACGACTACGATTTGCTGCTGCGGATGGAAAAGCATCTTGCACGCGACAAAGTGCCTGCTGGCGTAAAGAAAGCGGAGTTGAAAAATTACGCTTCCGCATTTCGCGAAGAACTACGCGTGCGCGAGCGGCATGCTGCATCCAGTGATGGCGCCAGGTAAGACAAGTCCACGCGCAAAAGAACAGTGATAGCGAAGACACATGGGTCACGTGGCTTTGACCGCGTCATACGCTATCCACGTGCACCAGCAATTGCGCAAACGCGCCGTCTTGCGCCAAGGCGGTGATCCGGTGATCGCCCGCCTTAAGCAGATTCACATGCATGCTTGCGCCGCCCTCGCTGCTTCCCTGCAAGCGGCCATCCAGCAGCCATTGCACTTCGCCGGTGGCGCCCAGCGCCTGCAAGGTCACGCGCAATGGCTGCGTGCTGTTCGGCGCTTGACGCAAGCGCGCACCTTGGCCAATTCCGGCGATGCGGATGGGGCTGGCTACGTCGAGCGAATCCGGCGCGCAACCAGGCGCGAGGGGTGGCAACGCAGCCTGCGCCGCGTCGTCCGCGCTCAGCCATGGTGTCGCCAGGGCAGGCCAGCGTGCGATCTGGATGCTGCGTTCGTCTTTGGCATGACAGGTGCCGCTTAGGCGCCGCCCTTTCGCGTCGAGGCGCAAGCGGATCAATCCGGCCGACCATGCAGTGATGTCGCGTTCGGCGAAGGTGGGTGGCACTGCCCCATCTAGCGTCCAAGCCTTGCGCCGCTGGCGGCATAAGGCCGCTGGGGTATTTACAGCGGCGCCACCCAATGGCCAGCAGATGTCGACCTGGCGCACGCTAGCCGGCTGTGCTGCGTGCACGTGATGGCGATCGTTCGGCAGCATGTCCGCCACTGCGAACATCAGCGGCAGCGAGGTCACCGCACCGTACTGCCCCGGTGATGGTGTGCCATCGGGCCGGCCGATCCACACGCCCACCGTCCAGGCGTCGGTGACGCCGATCGCCCAGGCATCGCGATACCCGTAGCTGGTGCCGGTCTTCCAGGCGACCGCATCGTGTCGGCTGACCGTGCCTTCCAGCGGCGCGCCTTCCACGCCGGCGGGATTGGTGGAAAGAATGTTGCGGATGATCCACGCGGCGCCCGGCGACAGCAGGCGACGGGTTTGCTGCGGTTGTTCCGCCAGATAGCGCGGTGCTCCCGCCACGCCGCCGTTGGCGAACGCGGTATAGGCGCCGACCAGATTTTCCAGCCGCGTCGACGCGCCGCCCAGAATGATGGACAGATTAGGCTGCGCTCCCGACGGCAAGCCAAGATCGACGCCGCCATTGGCCAGTCGCGCGACGAAACGGTTCGGCCCGACATGATCGAGCACGTCCACCGCCGGCACATTGAGCGAGCGCTGCAATGCTTCGGCCACACTGACCGGGCCGTTGAAGCTGTCGTCGAAGTTGGAAGGCTTGTAACCGCCGAAATCCTGCGGCGCGTCCACCAGCAGGCTTTGCGATGTGATCAGTCCATCATCGAGCGCAAGCCCATACAAAAACGGCTTGAGCGTGGAGCCGGGCGAACGCGGTGCGCGCACCATGTCGACGTGGCCCAGCCGCAGCGGATCGGCGAAGGCCGCAGTGCCCACGTATACGCGCGCTTCGAGCGTGGCGTTATCCACGACCAGCACCGCAGCGGACGTACGCGGCGGCAGGCGCGAAAGGTAGTCGCTGACGCGATCTTCCACCGCGCGCTGCAGGTTTGCGTCGATGGTGGTGACGATGCGTCGTGCCTGCGGCTGCTGCTGATGCAGGCGCTCGGCCAGCAACGCGGCATCCAGCGGTGCGCGCAGCGAGCGCGCCACCACCGGTTCGATTTCCGCGTCGTGCAGTTGCGCACTGCTCCACAGGCCTTCATCGCGCATGCGCGTAAGCACTTTGTCGCGGGCGCGTCGTGCAGCATCCGGATGGCGATCGGGGCGTAGCAGGCTCGGCGATTGTGGCAGCACGGCAAGCAAGGCGGCTTCGGCATGCGAGAGCCGGCTGGCCGGTTCGCCCAGGTACGCCCACGACGCTGCTTCCACGCCTTCGATGGGGCCGCCGAACGGCGCGTGGTTGAGATAGAGATCAAGGATCTGTGCCTTGCTCAGATGCGCTTCCAGTTGCAGCGCACGGAAGATTTGCACCAGCTTGCCGGCGAAGGTGTGTGGAATCGGCGAGATGACGCGTGCCACCTGCATGGTCAGTGTCGAGCCGCCCGAGATCACGCGGCCGTGCCGCAACGCGCCGAACGCACCGCGCAGCAGAGCATAAGGATTCACGCCGGGATGCCGATAGAACCAGCGGTCTTCATAAGTGAGCAAGGCTTGCAGGTAAAGCGGCGAAACCTGCTTGGCAGTGGTGGGGTAACGCCACACACCGTCGCTGTCGGCGAAAGCGCGCAGCGGCGTGCCGTCGCGGGCGAGCACCACGGTGCTGCCGGTGTCGGGCGCGGGCAGATGGAGAGGGAAGAGGCGATCAAGCAGCACAGCAGTGATCGACAAGGCCGCGATAGCCAGCAGCGTTATCCGCAGCAGGCGGCGAATGCGTTGCACAACCGATTGAGGGGCTGGACGTGCCGGAATCTTCATGCTTACCGCTCTGGTCACCTAGGGCCTGTTCGCACTATTGGCGTGGCCCGCGTTGTCGTTGAGTGGCCATCAGGTGGTAGTGCGTGGCGCAGCCTTGGCTGGCTGCCAAGGCAAACCGCGCGCTAGCGCATGGTGGCCACTCAACGATAACCCGAAGGGCCGGGATCTGTTTGCCCGCCATGCCGCGTCATCGCTCAGTCGTGTACCGACGTACACTCCTTCGCTCTTCCTTGCCTGGCGCGCAAACAGATCCCGGCGCGGGCTACGCCAATAGTGCGAACAGGCCCAAGGTCGGGGTGCAAGCCCCAACGCCGAAATGCTCATGCAGCGCGATGTTGGGGTTCGCATCCGAACTTACAGGTAACCCTCTCCCTCGGAAGGAGAGGGCACCAAAGGCTACGGTTCGACCACCTTCACCTGCGTTGGCGATACCGTGCCAATGCCGCGCACTGCCGGTCGGTACATGTCCTCCACCAGTGGCGGCGGCACCGTGTACGTGCCCGGCGTCACCGCGCGCACCAGATAGAACACATGTGCTGCCTGGCCGCGTTGCAGCTTCAGTGCTGCGTCGTAGCGATCGTCGCGGTATTCCTCGTGCACGATCTCGGCGGCACCTGTGTGCTGGTCCATCTGGATGCCATCGACGACGACGCCTTCCCATTGCTCTGCGCCGCCCAGGTTGAGGTTCTCCACTTCCAGCCCGCCGGGCAGCAGATCGGTCACCAGGGCATCGGGCATGTTCATGCGTGCCTCGATGGTGAGTTCCACGATCAAGGTGTCGCCTTCCTTCAGCGTATCGCCGGTCCATGGCTTGCCGTCGGTGGTGAAGTAGCTGCGGCGCACGTCGACTTGGCTTGGATCGGCGGGCGGCGCCTTGGTGGGGATGCCGGCCACATCGAACGTGGCGAACACGGCGGCCTTGTCCTGTGGTTGCACGCTGAGGCCGCTGGCCAGTTCGGCCGGCGTGAGCATGCGCGTCCACAGGAACGTATTGGGCGGCACCGATTCGGTCTTGCCGCCGATGCTGAGCGATGCGGCAAGCGGCGCGTTGTTCGCCGCATCGAACGTATGAGCGACGCGCGCGATCGCCACCTGTTCCTGCGTGCTGAGATACGACCACGACCAATGGTAGTAAGGAATCTTCTCCTGGGTGGCACGCACATTGGCGGTGGCGTTGCGCGCCCAGTCGATCAGCTTGGTGTCGTACTCGGGCTTGTTCAAGCCGTAGGCATGCGTAAGCGCCACCATGGTCGCCAGGTCGCGCAGATCCGAACCGTAGTCGCCGACGTACCAGGGACGTTCCTTGTTCCAGGCGAACGCCTCGTCGATGGCTTTCTGTGCGCGTGTGTTGTCGCCCATCAGCTTGAGCGCGATACCCAGGTGCACGAGCGGCAGCGGCGCCACCAGTTTCTGGCGATCGTTGTCGAAGATCGCGCGCAGCGTGCCCAGCGGCGCGCGATTGACGCGGGCCAGCACGAAACCGGAATAGGCTTCGTCGGCGATGCGCAGGTGATCGTGATGCTCGTAGCTGTAGTACGGATGGCCGCCGGCGAGCAGGTCATCGCTCAGGCGTTGCAGCGCTTTTTGCAGCACGTCCTGCGGTACGGCGAAACCGGCATCGCGCGCATCCAGCATGAAATCCACCACGTAGGGCGTCATGAACGTTTCGATCGGGCTGGTGCCGCCCCAGAAGCTGAAGTGTCCGTTGCTGGTCTGGAACGAAGCGATGCGTGCGAGAGCGCTTTCCACCGCGGCCTGCCGTGCCGGATCGGGAAGGCCATCGGTGCCCAGTGCCTTGGCGGTTTTCTGATCCATGTACAGCGCGGCATAGCCCTTGCTGGTGGTCTGCTCGATGCAGCCGTAGGGATAGAGCAGCAGGCTGCGCAGCGCGGCAGCGTAGGGCAGCGGTGGAAGTGTGCTCAGCGTGAGCTGTGCACGCACGGTCGACGGAATCAGCCCGGCCATCGAGCCGTCCAGGTGCATCGGTTTGCCGCCTTCGAGTGCCATGGGCGTGCTGTTGAGTTGTTCCGGCCACGCCGGACGCACGGCGAATTCGAAATGGCGATCGACCTTGTAGTCGTTGAGTTCGGCATGGATGTCGAGCGTTGCCACGCCGGCGCCGCCCTGCGCAGCGACAGGCATCAGCAGGGTGGTGCTGCCGCCATCCTTGAGCGAAACATCGCGCGCCGCGTTCTCCACCTTGATCACGTCATTGGTTTTCACGCTGATCTTCGCGGTGCCGTCCTTGCCGGAAAGGTTCTTAAGATCCAGGCTGAGCTGCGCCTTGTCGCCGCCGGCCATCACGCGCGGCGTGCTCGGTTCCACCACCAGTGGCGCGCGCACGGTGACGTTGCCATCGGCATTGCCGAAACGATCGTCGCTATAGGCGAGCGCGGCCAGGCGCAGGCTGCCGTTGAAATCGGGCACTTGCACGTGCAGCGTCGCCTTGCCTTGCGCATCGAACGCGACCGGGCCGGCGAACAGATCCACGATCTGCACCTTCGGATTCAGGCGCGCGGCGTGCGGCAGGCCCTTGCCGCCCATGTCGCCGCCGTAGCGTAGCTTCGCATCCGCGCCGTCCATCGCTTCGATCACGCGGCTGTAAAGATCGTAGGCGTCCACGCTCAATGCGCGCTTGGCGAACATCCATGCCCACGCATCCGGCACCGGGTAGTTGGTGATGTTCAACACGCCCTGATCCACCGCGGACACGGTGACGTAGGCATGCTGGCCGGAGAGCCCCCGCGCCTGCACGGTGACATCGAGCGGATTGCCTGGTCGCATCGTGGCCGGCGCGCTCAGGCTGAGCGGAATGCGCCGGTCGTTGCGATCCATGGCGACGTGCTCGATGCCCATTGCGCGTGCGGGCGTGGTGTGCTCGGTGGCTTCGCCGCCACGAAACACCAGCGCCACCACGTATACGTCATGGCGTTCCCAATCCTTGGTGACGGGAATGTCGAATGTGGCGCCCGCCGTCGCATCGATATTGCGCGTGTAGAGCAAGTGATCCGACTCCACCAGCAGCACGCCGGGGCCGTCGTGCGGCGGCGTCACGGTGACCTTCATGGTGTCGCCGGCGCGATAGCGCGCCTTGTCCAGCGCGAGCTTCACCTTGTCCGGGCGCGCTTCCTTGCCCAGGTTTTCGTCGTCCCAGCTATAGCCGGCGAAGAACGGGAATACCGTGGTGAGCTGCGTGGCGGGGTCGTACACCTCCAGGCGATAGCCGCCCCATTGCACCGGAAAGTCGACCTGCACGCGCTGGCCGGCGGCGACGTCCACGTCCTTTTCTTCCATTAGTTGCAGCTGCACGTTGGCATTGGACTTCCAATCGTCGCCGTGCTCGTACAGCCAATAGAAATTGCGAATCTCGCGCTGCAGACGCACCTTCAGATGCGAGCCTGCCACCAGCTTGCCGTCCACATTGGCGCGCAAGATCTCGAACGAAGCACGGCCTTCGCTCTCCGCGCCCTGCTTGGGATCGAACAACGGACGCACGCCGACCAGCTCGGGCGCCGGCCAGTACACGCGATTCAATAGACGCGTCACCGCGCGGCCGCCGGTTTCGAACACGCTGCCCGAAACCGTCACGGTCAGCGGCGCTACCGGTTTCACGCCATCGGGCAAAGCGATGTCCTGCTCGAGGTGGCCTTGGGCATCGAGCTTGTCGTCCGCCACGTCGCTGGCTTCCTTCGGCAGGTCGACCAGGGGATCGCCAAAGAAAGTGTCCTGCAGGTTCGGTAGCGGATGCACTTCCGGCTTCACCATCAGCTTGGCGGTGAAGCGGTTGCCGTCGGCGGGCGCGCCGTAGAGATAGCTGGAACCTACCGCCAGCTTCAGCGGTTCGTTCGGTACCAGGCGCGCCTGTGGGCTGGAAAGATCCACCTTCAATCGTTCTGGCAGGAACTCCTCCACATGGAAGGGGAACGCCTGCACGGTTTCCTTGCTGGCCGGATCGAGGCGGAATTCGAGCTGCCACAGGCCGGTCGGGGCATCTTCGGGAATGACCTGGCTCAGTTCGAAATAGTTGAGATCCTTCGGCTCCAGCCGTGTGTCGACCAGGCTGCGCCCATCGGGCTGCTTCAGGCGCACGAACAGCGGCTGCGGCTTCATCGGCTTGCCGTCGTAATCACGCAGCAGCGCCGAAGCGTGCACGGTTTCGCCGGGGCGGTAGAGATCGCGGCCGGACCAGGCGAACACTTCGAACGGCGCTTGCCTGCGCCCGGTGATGTCGAAGTTGGACACGTCCAGCGCCGGCTTGTTGAACGGCAGTACCGAGACATCCTTGCCGTGACGCGCGATCAGCACGTCGGAGGGGGTCACTTTGTAGGCGATCAGCGCATTGCCATCGCCACCGGTGCGGGCCTTCAATTTCGCTTTGCCGCTGTCATCGTCGATTTCCACGTCCACGCCGCTGATCGGTGAGCCGTCATGCAGTGATGCGACGTGCAGCAAGGCGTTGTCGCGATACACGCGCAGATGCAGGCCGAGATCGCTGACGAAGAAGATGGCTGTGTCGTAACTACCTCTATAGGTGCCGCCTTGCTTGAGCATCGCCATGTACACTCCCGGCTGCGCGAGCTGCGGCACGTTCTGGATCGGAATGTAGGTGATGGTGCGTTCGTTCTGTGCGCCGCCCAGGGTGTAGTGATTGGCGTAGACGGAGTCGCCCATCTCGGTGATCGAGCGTTTCACCCGGTCGCCATGCTCGCAACGTTCCCAATCGTTATCGTGCTGCAACTCGTATTCGTTGCGATGCTTGTTGTTGGGATACGCGCAAAACAGATCCGACAGCGCATCGTCGTGCACGCGAAAAAATTCGATGTCCGCATCGTCCACGTTCACCGACACCAGCGGTAGGCCGCGCGTACCGCGCGCCGGCAGCACGCTGCCCATCGAGGCGAAACCGATCGCCGGGGTGAGGTTGCCGGAATAGACGTCGCGCTTCACTTCACGGGCCAGTGTGCTTCCGTCCGCCGCCATCAAGCCCGCATGCAGCAGCACGGCGTAGTGCTGGTTGGGCGATACGTAAGGGAAGCTCAGGGTCTGGCCGTCGTCCTGCAGATCCCAGCTGCCGTTGACCACTTCGCCATTCGGTCCGGTCACCGCCAGCTGCTGGTCGAATGGTTGCGCCGAGGCCAGCTTGGTATTGAAACGAAGGGTGATCGCCGTGCGCGAATCGGTGGTCTGTGAGCCGGCGGATACCAGGGCGAACGGCTGGTTGGCAGGGGCGCGCGTGGATCGATCTGTTGCCGGTGCCCCCTGCAAGGCCGGCTTGCCCTCTTCGTGATGGTTGCAGGCTGCCAGCAGCCCAACCATCGACACCATGCATAAAGCTATCAGGCCGCCGTGTAGACGGCGGCTGATCGTTGCGTGCGCCATAGAACTCTCCCTGAGTATTGGGAGAAAGTGTCGCACGCATTTGTGGCGGCGCGGAGGCGGGTGTGTGGCTGGTTGCTTTAAGGCAACACTGATCAAGTATCGCCGCCGTCATGATGTCTGGAAGGCTCGCAGGGTGCGCTGCGTGGCGCCGGGAAGACTGGCCGTCTTGCCAAGCCGCGCGGCGCAGCCTGCGGGCCTTCCAGGCATCACCCCGTCATTTACATCCAATACGTGGGGCCAGCCCTGTCTGTCCGCATGCCTTTGGCCCGCCGTCTCGACGATGCGCCAGTCTGCCTTCGCCGACGGCCCTGTGGCCTGCGAACAGACAGGGCTGGTGACGACGGCGATATTTGATCAGTGTTGCCTTAATCCGGCTGGGTGTAGCTTCCTCCCCCGTCCTCGGGGGAGGTTTGGGCGGAGCGCGAGCCTGCCATTCGGTTGGCAGGCGCGGCGAGGTCGCAGGCCCTGCTCTGATGCTCTCCACTACACACGGGATGTACTGTAAGTCTTCTCAATACAGCACGCGCGCGCGCAACGTGCCCGGAATCGCCGCCAGCTTGTCCTTCAACGAGGCCGCTTGGTGTTCGTCGGCGGAGACGTCGATCACGACGTAGCCCACATCGGGATTGGTCTGCAGGAACTGCGCGTCGACGTTCATGTTTCCGGCGGAGAACAATTCGTTGATGCGCGACAGCACGCCCGGCACGTTGCGATGGATGTGCAGCAGGCGGCGGCTGCGTGGATGCTCTGGCAGGGTGACTTCAGGGAAGTTGACCGCCGAGAGCGTGGAGCCGTTGTCGCTGTAGCGCACCAGCTTGCTGGCCACTTCGATGCCGATGTTTTCCTGCGCTTCCAGCGTGCTGCCGCCGATGTGCGGCGTGAGGATGACGTTGTCCATGCCGATCAGCGGCGAGACGAAGGGATCGTCGTTGCCTTTGGGTTCCTGCGGGAAAACGTCGATCGCCGCGCCGCCGATGTGTTCGCTGCGCAAGGCTTCGGCCAGCGCGTCGATATCGACCACGGTGCCGCGCGAGGCATTGATCAGCAATGCACCCTTGCGCATTTTGGCCAGTTCGTTTTTGCCCATCATCAGCTTGGTCGAAGGCGTTTCCGGCACGTGCAGCGTGACCACGTCGGAGCGTTCGAGCAGGTCGTTGAGATCCGCTGCCGCCCGCGCATTGCCGAGCGACAACTTCGCTTCGATGTCGTGGAAGATCACGCGCATGCCTAGGCTTTCCGCCAGCACGCCCACCTGCGTGCCGATGTGGCCGTAGCCGACGATGCCGAGCACCTTGTCGCGTACTTCGAAACTGCCGGCGGCGGATTTGGTCCAGCCGCCGCGATGGCATAGCGCGTTCTTTTGCGGAATGCCGCGCAACAGCATGATCGCTTCGGCAATCACCAGTTCGGCCACGCTGCGCGTGTTGGAATAGGGCGCATTGAATACCGGAACGCCTTGCCGCGCCGCGGCCGAAAGATCCACCTGGTTGGTGCCGATGCAATAGCAGCCCACGGCGATCAGGCGTTTGGCATGTTCCAGCACGCCGGCGGTGAGATGCGTGCGCGACCGGATGCCGATGATGTGCGCGTCGGCAATGCGCGCTTTCAGCTCCTCTTCCGGCAAGGATTTGGCGTGATATTCGATCTGGCTGTAACCGGCACGCTGGAATGTCTCCACCGCCGTGCGGCTTACGCCTTCGAGCAGCAGCACCTTGATGTCTTGCTTGGGAAACGAGGTCTTCATGATGGTCTGGCGTTTGGATGTCCAAACACTATGCCAGATTTTGTGGCGTCGCAGCACTAGACGTGGCACGCTGAGGGCCTTCCCTGCCGGAGCCGCCATGAACCCGC
>NZ_JBQCHP010000022.1:0-17801 GCF_051954575.1 Dyella sp.
CTCCAGGCCCGCGCCGGCGGCACCCCCCTCCCCCCCCTCCGGTGGGTTGCGGCCCTCGCCGGCACCCACGACTCGCGAGGAAGTGGTTTATGGCGAACCTTGGACTCTACACCCCAGCCTTCGTCCGTATGACATCCCGCAACATCACAACTTATACGCCTGCTTCGGCAACCGGTACGCCAGATCAAACGCAAGCTCCGCCGCCTCATCCTCATCCAGCCGATGCTCGGCCACCAGCTTGGCAAGAAACGCACAATCCACCCGCCGCGCAACATCGTGGCGCGCCGGAATCGACAGGAACGCGCGCGTGTCGTCGTTGAAGCCGACGGTGTTGTAGAACCCGGCGCTGCTCAAACTCCATTCGCGAAAGCGCCACATACCCTCCGGTGCATCGTGGAACCACCACGCCGGGCCCAAGTAGAGCGCCGGGTAATGGCCAGCCATGGGCGCCAGCTCACGGCTATAGGTGCTTTCGTCCAGCGTGAACAGGATCATCCTGAACTTCGGCTCGTTGCCGAAACGATCGAGCAAAGGCTTCAGCGCATGCATGTAGTCGGTGCGCAACGGCAGATCCGCACCTTTGTCGCGTCCATAGCGTTCGAACAGCTCGCGATTGTGGTTGCGGAAACAGCCGGGGTGAAGCTGCATCACCAGGCCATCATCCAGGCTCATGGCGGCCATCTCGGTCAGCATCTGTGCGCGGAACAGCTCGGCATCCTGCGCACTGGCCCTGCCGCGTACGATCCGTTCGAACAACTTGCCGGCTTGGGCAGCGGAAAGGTTCGCGGTGGCCGCAGTGGGATGGCCATGATCGGTCGACGTTGCGCCGGCCTCGGCAAAAAACGCGCGCCGCTGGCGATGCGCTCGCAGGTAGCCTGTCCATGTGTGCACGTCCTCGCCGGTGAGTGCGCCGAAGGTTTCCAGCGCGGCGGAAAACTGTTCGTGCTCGGGGTCGACCACGATATCGGGCCGATACGCCGTGATGACCCGTCCACCCCATCCACTGCTGCGAATAACCGCATGATGCTGCAGCGAATCGATGGGCGATTCAGTCGTCGCCAGCACTTCGATACGGAAGCGCTCGAACAGCGCACGCGGCCGGAATTCCGCCCGCGCCAGCGCGGTGGTGATGTGGTCGTAGTACAGATCCGCTGTGCGCGCTTCCAGGCGCACGCGCAGGCCGAACACATCGTGGAAGACATGGTTCAACCACAACGACGATGGCGTGCCTCGAAACAGATGGATGTTTTGCGCGAACAGCCGCCATGCCTCGCGCGGATCAACGGCGGCGCGCGAACCGTCGCGCCGCGGAATGCCCAGGGCATCAAGCGCAATGCCCTGGCTGTAGAGCATGCGAAACACATAATGGTCCGGCACCAGCAGCAATTCGCTCGCATTGGCGAATGGCATGTTGTCCGCGAACCAGGCCGCATCGGTGTGGCCGTGCGGACTGATGATCGGCAGGTTGGCGATCAGTTCGTACAAACGGCGGGCTATCGCCCGCTGGGTGGGATCGGAGGGGAAAAGACGATCCTGGTGCAGCTTCATCGGAAGCATGGCAAGTTTCATGGCGTGTGACATTCCGGAAAGTGAAACGCGAATCTTGCTCACAGCGGCTTATCGGCATCGCCGGCGGAAACGGAAGCGCTTTGCAGCCGCACCGGTTGCAGGCGTGGAGCGAGCGCGTGCACCACGCCAAGCGCAATCAGATACGCCGAACCGGCGAGCATGAACACCGGCACGTAGCTGCCGGTAGCCTGCAGCAGCAATCCGATTACCGTGGAAATCAGCATGCCCCCTACGGCGCCGGCGAAGCCGCCCATGCCGACCACCGACGCGACTGCATCGCGCGGAAACAGATCCGAAGCGAGCGTATAGACATTGGCCGACCAGCCCTGATGCCCCGCCGTGGCCATGCCGATCAGCGCCACCGCCAGCCACAGATGATTGGCCTTCGCCGCAAAAGCAACCGGCACGATCAGCAGCGCACAGACGAGCATGGCGCCCTTGCGCGCACGGTTCACGCTCCAGCCGAACCTGATCAGCCTGCCCGCCAGCCAGCCGCCCGCAATGCTGCCCAGGTCGGCCAGCACGAACACGACGACCAGCGGCAAGCCCAGCTCCAGCAGACTCAGGCCGTATTGCGCATGCAGGAATTTCGGTAGCCAGAACAAGAAGAACCACCAGATGGGATCGGTGATGAACTTGGCGGCGACCATGGTCCAGGCTTGCGGATGCCGCAGCAGTTTCGACCACGGCACGCGTTGCTGTCCCGTTCGCGCTTCGTGCCCGATATAGGCGCGTTCGGCAGCGGATAGCTTCGGTTGCGTATCCGGCGTTCGATAGGTACGCAACCACATCACCAGCCACATGGCGCTGAGCGTGCCCGTGCAAAGAAACGCCGCCTGCCAGCCCCAGCGCGCGGCCACCACCGGCACCAGCACCGGCGCGATAAGGGCGCCAATGTTCGAGCCGGCGTTGAAGATGCCCGCGGCCATCGCCCGCTCGCGCTGCGGAAACCATTCGGCCACCGCCTTGATTGCCGCCGGAAAATTGCCGGACTCACCCAGCCCCAGCGCGAAACGCGCTACCGCGAAACTGACCACGCCAGTGGCCAGCGCATGGCTTGCCGCGGCAAGGCTCCACACGCCGATCGCCAGCGCATAGCCGATACGCGTGCCGAACTTATCGATGATTGCGCCGGCGCCAAGCAGGCCGATGGCATACGCCGCCTGGAACGCGGTGACGATATAGCTGTATTCGAGTTCGCTCCAGCCGATTTTTTCCTGCAGAAACGGTGCAAGCACGCCAAGCACCTGGCGATCGATGTAGTTGATGGTGGTTGCCAGCAACAGCATCGCGCACACGCGCCAGCGGTAGGTGCCCGCCTTCGCGACAGGCGCTGCATTCACGCCCGCTTCGCCCGATTGATCCATGTCGCGCGCAGCCTCCACTCGCATCCCTCCCGTCATCGTCGGCACGCCCCGCCCCTTTGCGAACCGGCGGCCGACTTGTTAGCGCTATCATTAACACAGGCCTGCGCAAAAACCACCTTGCATAGCCGCAATACACTATTGCCGGGCCTATCAGGCCACTCCACCCCTTTTTTCCGCGGGCTTTTCTCCGCCGCGTTAGCCAGCAGCCCTCATGCTGCCCTGCAGCGTGCCAGTCGAAAATGTTAGCGCTACCTTTCCTCATGAAGGCGACCGGCACGCCAGACATTCGGCCGGACGTTCGGCGGCTCGATCAAAAGCCATTAAAAAAATCTGAGGGAGGGGAGTACGGTGCAAAAGCTATTTGCAAGAACCCTGTTGTCGCACGCCTTGACGTTGGCCCTGCTCGGCGCAGCAAGTGCAACCCATGCGCAGGACACCTCATCATCGTCCCCGCCAGCACCAAGCCCGGCACCGGCCAATGCGCAGAAGCCTGTCAAACAGCTCGCCACCGTCAACGTAAACGGCGGCTATCGCAACAGTATCGAGTTCTCCACCAACGCCAAGCGTGATGCGACAAACGTGGTGGATACCGTGTATGCCGAAGACATCGGCAAATTCCCCGATTTGAATATCGCCGAATCGCTCAATCGCGTGCCGGGCGTCCAGCTGACGCGCGACGTCACCGGTGAAGGCAAGAACATCCAGATTCGCGGCCTGGGCACCGACTTCACCAAGATCCTGTTCAACGGCAACCAGATCGCCGTGGCATCCGCCGGCACGCTCGGCGCGCAGAACCAGAACCGCGAGGTGGATCTGGATCTGCTACCCACCGAATTCTTCACGCAGCTGACGGTAAACAAGACACCACAGGCCGACATGACCGAAGGCGGTGTGGCCGGCGTGGTCGACATGCGTACCACGCGCCCGTTCGACAACCCGGGCATGCATCTGACGTATTCGGCGCAAGGCAGCTACAGCTCCGTCGGCAAGAACGTGCGGCCGCGCGGTGCCCTTATCGGCAGTTGGACCAACGCCGACAACACGTTCGGCGTGCTGGTGGGATTGCAGGCATCCAAGAACGATTACGACGTGCGCGGTTACGAAACGATCGGCTGGACCACGCCGCACCTGAGCGCGGGCCAATGCGGTATCACCTCGGGCTCCTGCAGCCCCGCGGGCGGCAGCTGGTTCATTCCGGGTACGGTACCGGCTGGCGCCGGCGCCGGACTGACGGCCGGACAGACCATCGACAATGCCTGGCTGCTGGCGCACAACCCCGGCCTGAATACGGAGCAGATCGCCAACGCACTGATCCCCCGCCTGGGCCGCCCTGCCTACGTGCACGGCATCAACGATCGCCAATCCGGTTTGCTGTCATTGGAATTTCGCCCGGACGAGCGCGCGCACTTCTATCTGGACACGCTGTTTTCCAAGAAGGAAAACGACTTCAACCGTATCGACGTGGACCTGATCGGGCGCAATGGCGCGATGATCCCGGTCAACATGAAGGTGGACCAGAACAATGTGGTGACCAGCGCCACGTTTGCCAACGCGCAGTATTTCATGGAAGCGCGTCCCTACACTGAGCATTTGAAGTTCTACAACATCAATCCCGGCGGCGAGCTGCTGTTCGGCAGCGATGAAAACATCAAGCTCGATTTCCAGGGCTACGTGCAGCGCAGCTGGTATCTCAACCAGGCGCCGTCGTTCCTGGTGCAGACGCCGCTTGGGCAAGGCACCACCATCAGCTACAACAACAACGGCGGCAATTTCCCGATCGCCACGCCCAACGTCGATTTGAACAATCCCAACCTGGGCTGGCAGTACTACCGCGTCAACATCCAGAACGAGGCGCGCGTTACGACCAACAAGGGCACGCACGAAGACCTGCAGATCGGTGATGACAGCAACAACGTCAGGGTCGGCATCGCCTATGACGACATCGCCCGCAACATCTCCGCGTTCGACAACAGCTCGGCCTACGGCAACGCGGTCAAGGCCGCCATTCCCAACGGCGCATGGGGCCAGTACTTGATGCCCGGCCCTGCCGGCTTCGTGCAAGCCAATTACCCCGCGCTGATGGCGGCGACGAACTTTGGCTACTACAAC
Source organism: Dyella sp. (assembly GCF_051954575.1). Taxonomy (GTDB): domain Bacteria; phylum Pseudomonadota; class Gammaproteobacteria; order Xanthomonadales; family Rhodanobacteraceae; genus Dyella_B. Next base: position 5,046 of record NZ_JBQCHP010000022.1, read on the forward strand.
GCCACTGCGCCGTTATCCACTTCCGCTTCCACCGGCGCCAACACCTCCTTCCTGGAGGAAAGCACCTGGGCCTGGTATCTGGAAGGCAATCGCAAGTTCAACCTGTGGGGCCATGACCTGCGCGCCAACGTGGGTGTGCGCCATGCCTACACCGACCAGACCATTGCCGGCCCCTCATCGATCGGCGGCCAGTTGCAGTACATGAATCTGAAGCAGGCCTACGGCATTTACCTGCCATCGTTCAACCTGGCCTACAACGCGACCGACAACGTGGTTCTGCGCCTGGCCGCTTCGCGTTCGATGACCCGGCCCGATCCCAGCGCGATGGTGCCGAACACCAACTTCAGCGATCCTTCCGCGGAAACCGCTACGCAGGGCAATCCGAAGCTGAAGCCGTACCTCTCCACCAATCTGGATTTCGGCGGCGAGTGGTACACGGGCAACGAAGGTTATGTCGCGCTGGATCTGTTCGGCAAGCGCATCACCGGCTTCACCGTCAACGGCGTCAACCTGATTCCCTTCACCCAATTGGGCGTGCCGTATGCCAGCCTGACGCCGCAACAGCAGGTGGCGATCGATCAGCGCGGCGGCGCCAATGCGGCCATGGTGCAGGTACAACAGCAGGTCAACGCCAACGGCACCTTGTTCCTGCGCGGCGCGGAAGCCACCTGGGTGCAGCCGCTGGACTTCATCTACAAGGGCTTGGGGCTACAGACCAACTACACGGTGGTGTCGCAGCGAAGCATAGGCAGCGGCGTGCCGGCGCAGGCGATCGGCATTTCGCCACACACCTATAACCTCACCGGTTACTGGGAAGGCTACGGCGCAACGGTCCGCGTGTCGTACACGTGGAATTCGGCCGCCATCGATTCGACGCCGAACCAGAACGGCCTGCCGTTCGCGCAGATCAAGTCCGATGCGCGCGGCCAGCTGGACATGTCGGCGAGCTACCAGTTCGCCAACCTGCCGTCGAAACCAATGGTGACGCTGAACTTCATCAACATGACCAAGTCGTCGCTGCGACAAACGCTGACCTACAACAATGCCGCATATACGTATTTCGATCCTGGCTATACGATTCTGCTTGGCGTGCGCGGAAGTTTCTAAAAAAAAGCGGAGCGTCATTCCGGCGAAGGCTGGAATGACGCTGCTGAGAATGATGGCTTTCTTGACAACCCACGGCTCAACACAGATGCACTATTCATCGGGAAGCATCATTCGGCGCATATGAACAACTCCAGCCAATCGCTTTCAGTGCTCGAAAAAATCGGCTACAGCCTGGGCGATCTTGCCGCCAACCTGATTTTCCAGACACTGGTGACCTTTCTCGCCTTCTTCTATACCGATGTATTCCGTATTCCCGCAGGCACAGCGGCCAGCATCATTTTCGCAGTCGGCCTGCTCGGCGCGTTCGTATTCACGCCGGCAATGGGGTTGATTGCCGACCGCACGCATACGCGCTGGGGCAAGTTCCGGCCATGGGTGTTGTGGACGGCGGTGCCGTTCGGCGCGCTATCGCTGCTGGCGTTCAGCACGCCAACTCTTGGCGAACAAGGCAAGGTAACGTATGCGTTGGCGACGTATTCGCTCTTGGTCGCCGTTTACGTCGCCAACAACCTGCCCTACTCCGCGCTGAGCGGCGTGCTCACCGGCAATATGGCCGAGCGCAACAGCCTGTCGTCCTACCGGTTCGTGGCCGTGATGATCGCGCAGTTCATCATCCAGGTACTGCTGCTGCCGCTGGTGCTGATCCTTGGCGACGGCGACAAGGCGCGTGGTTTCCACAATACGATGACCGTGTTCGCCATCGTCGGCACGGTGTTTTTCCTGATTACTTTCTTCACCACCCGCGAGCGCGTGGTGCCAAGCCAGCAACAGGCGTCGAGCATTCGCGAGGATCTCCTCGACCTCGCCAGGAACCGCCCATGGCAGATCATGCTGGCAGTGACGGTGCTGGTGTTCGTCAATCTCGCCCTGAAGGGTGGGATGTATATCTACTACTTCAAGTATTACCTCAGCGACACGCAACTTTCCGCATTTCTCGACCATCTAGGCTTCAATGGTTTCATTGCGGGGTTGAATCAATTGCTTGGTGGCATCGGCCTGGCCAGTTTCCGTTGGCCGAAAGATGCGCCGACCTCGGCGTTCAGCCTGTTCAATGCGCTGGGCATACTCTGCATGATCCTCGGCATCGGATTCTCCAAGCCGCTGGCCGATCGGTTCGGCAAACGCAATGTGTTCAGCGGCGCGCTGCTGGCCTCGACCCTTTTCCTGCTCGCCTTCTACTTCTATCCACCCGATGCCGTATCGCTGGTGATGGTCTCGTACATCTTCCACGGCTTCTTCTACGGCATCACCATTCCACTGCTGTGGGCGATGATCGCGGACGTGGCCGACTACTCCGAATGGAAAAACCGGCGACGCGCCACCGCGATGATCTTCTCCGCCATGTTGTGTGGACTTAAAGTGGGGCTCAGCGTCGGCGGCGCACTCGTAGCGGGCATCCTCGCCATGCACGGCTATCGCGCCGATGCGGCGGCGCAGTCCGCCGATGCCATCGACGGCATCCGCCTGGCAGTGAGCGTGTTGTGCGCCATCCCGTTCCTGGCCGCTGTGGCGCTGATGTTCCTGTACGAGATCGACAAGCCGCTGGAGCGGAAGATCGAGCAGGACCTGGATTCACGCCGGCTTGAGGCCGCACTGCCTCGTTGATTTTCCAAAGTACCTTCTTGATGGATTCGTTCGATGTCCGATGAAACGGAAAAGCGCGACCTGCAGTCGCTGTCCGCCAGCGCCATCTCGCCGCCGCTGGTGACGCACTTGTATACCGCAGACCCTTCCGCGCATGCATTCAATGGAGCGCTGTATATCTACCCCTCGCACGATATCGATGGCGGCGCGCCGTTCAACGATAACGGCGATCATTTCTGCATGGAGGACTACCACGTCTTCCGCATGGATTCACCCGACAGCAAACCGATCGATTGCGGTGTCGCGCTGCATGTGAAGGACGTGCCATGGGCGGCGCGGCAGATGTGGGCGCCGGATGCCGCCTGCAAGGATGGCCGCTACTACCTTTATTTTCCGGCCAAGCGCGCGAACGGCCTGTTCCAGATCGGCGTAGCCGTAGCCGACCGTCCCGAAGGTCCGTTCGTGGCGGAACCCGAGGCCATGGCCGGCAGTTATTCGATCGACCCGGCGGTTTACGAAGACGACGATGGCGCGCATTACATGTATTTCGGTGGCATCTGGGGCGGACAGTTGCAGAAATATCGCGACAACCTCTATGCCGAACACCATGACGAACCCGCTGCCGACCAGCCCGCGCTGGGTGCACGCGTGGCGCGCCTCGGCGACGACATGCGACAGTTCTCCGAAGCGCCTCGCGAAGTGGTTATTCTCGACGAACATGGGACGCCGCTACGCGCCGGGGATCATGCGCGCCGTTATTTCGAAGCGCCATGGGTGCACAAGCATCAAGGCACGTATTACTTCTCGTACTCCACCGGCGACACCCGTTTCATCTGCTATGCCACGGGCGACAACCCGCATGGGCCGTTTACTTACCAAGGGCAGATCCTGAGCGAAGTCGTCGGCTGGACCACCCATCACTCCATCTGCCAGTTCGGCGGCAAGTGGTATCTGTTCTATCACGACTCGATGCTGTCCGGTGGCGTTACGCATTTGCGCTCCATGAAGATGACGGAGTTGCAGCACGACGCGGAAGGGAAAATCGTGCGCATCGATCCGTATGGGCGTTGAGCGTGTCGTAGCTGCATCAGCACCGCCTGGCCCGATGCCCCGAACGCGCTGAGTCCCGACGCGCACAACTGCCATCTCGCGCTGACCGAACCTGCCCCTGTTATCCGTTCGTGAAGTTGCGCCCTTTCGCAGGTTCGTCAACCACAACGATCTGTGACGTCCATGCTGCTTTTGACTTATGGGGGCGGGCGATATGCTCCTCGCGACGCATTGACGCGCGCTGTCATGCCATCTACCAGTGATCTTGAGACGCGAAGGGATTTCGATGAGCCAGATCATTTCCGTGACCATTCCACTGAGCGCTGGTGACGATGCCGGTTTGCGGCCGCGCCAGAGCCTGCCCTTTCCCAGTGCCTGGTTCGCGGCGTGTTTCAGCAAGGAGCTCAATCCAGGCGCTCGACGTATCGGTTCTTTCATGGGGCAGAAACGGGCTACGGCAGCACGGTCGATGACGGGTACCTGGTGTGTCCGTTCCGCAATGACCGCGTCCGACCACTAGTCGTATCCCCGCTGCATGTCGGTGGATTCAACGAGCTTGCGTGATGTGCTTCTTTGCTCGTGCACAACGCTTCGCAGCTTCTTGTGAACGGTGATCGCAATGAACAGCCAATCTATCCTGGACGATGGCCTCTCGCTTGTCGTATCTCCTGAATACGCCATTGCGCTGGTGGAAACACAATTTACCCGCCACCGGGATCAGAACTGGCTGCAACTTCGCAGCCAAACTCACGCATGGACAGTGGCACGCGGATTGCTGCCACCGGATATCGCCCGTATCCATGCCAACGGCTTGCGCTACGTCAACCTGGTTGCCGGCTACTACGTCGACGCCCCCGCCAAAGCCCTGCGTACGATTTTGGATTTCAGCATCTGGTTTTTTATCTGGGACGATCACCATGGGCGCTATGCGCTGCATGGGCACGATCGTCGCTGGGGTCGATTGCGCGATGCGTTGCACATAGTGCTGAGCGAACCTTCGCTGCATACGAATGATCCTGATCCGTTGGTTGCCGGACTTGCTGATTGCGTGCAGCGCTTCTACCAGCAGTTGGACGAGCGCTGGAACAAACGCTTTGCCACGCACTTCCATGCAGTCATCGAGGCATACGACCGGGAGTACCACGAACGGATCGCGCAGCTCGTACCTTCCGTTGAAGATTACCTCGCGCTCCGCCGCCATACTTTCGGCTATGAGGTGTGGATTGATTGCCTGGAACTGGCGGCAGGGCAAGCCTTGCCGCGCGATGTCATCGACTGGCCGGAATATCGCGATGCCGGCCTCGCCAGCCAGGAATTCTCCGGCTGGTACAACGATCTGTGTTCGCTACCGAAGGAATTGGCGAGCGGTGAATTGCACAACCTTGGCATTAGCCTGATTCATCACCATGATCTTTCGATGCCTGAAGCCATCGCCGAAGTACGCCGCCGGGTAACTTCACGAGTAAAGGATTTTCTGCGCGCGGAACAAACGTTGCTGCGCCGCCTCGCTTCGGAGCAGCTTGCGCCGGAGATGGAGGGCGCCGTACGCCATTGCCTGTCCAACATGCGCAACTGGATTTCCTCCGTGTATTGGTTTCATCACGAATCCGGTCGCTATCGCGTGGAGGAATGGGAGGATCGCGCGCAACCGCCTTACGTTCGCGATATGTGCCTGAAGGAGGACATGTAAGCGCCAGCCAAAGAACCCCAATATCGCCATCTCTCCGCGCGAAGCAGCGGGAAAAAAACAGCTCTCGCGGTAGATTTCAGCTTTGCGGCAAGCTCGAACAACCCCACCCCAACCCTCCCCTGCGTGCAGGGGAGGGAGTCCATCAGGGCAAGAGGCCATAAGTACCGTCTGGCTTTGGCCCTACAATATGGCGCCCTTCCCGCCCCGAGCCGCCCATGCCGCCGCTGCGCCTGAAACGCTATCTCATCACCGGCCTGCTTACTTTCATGCCGCTGTGGGTGACTTGGCTGGTGTTCAAGTTCATCGTCGGGGTTTTGGCCGATCTTGGCGCGCCGCTGGTGGCGGCCTTCGTGGGCGCGCTGGGTTGGGTATCGCCGCAGGTGGCCGATCAGCTCAGCCATGGCTGGATAACTTATGTGCTGGCGCTGGTGCTGACCCTGGCCACGTTGTATTTGCTCGGCTTTCTCGCCAATCGCATGATCGGCCAGCGGCTGCTGCAAGCGTTCGATAGCCTGTTGCAGCGCATTCCGCTGGTGCAGACCATCTATGGCGGCACCAAGAAGTTGATGACGGTGCTACAGAACAAGCCTAGCGGCGCGCAGCGCGTGGTGCTGGTGGATTTCCCGCGCAAGGGCATGAAGGTGGTCGGCTTCGTCACACGCGTGATGACCGAAGAAGGCACCGGGCGCGAAATGGCCGCGGTGTACATTCCCACCACGCCCAACCCCACCGGCGGTTATCTGGAAGTGGTGCCGCTGGCCGAGTTGACACCCACCGACTGGACCATGGACCAGGCGATGGCGTTCATCATTTCCGGCGGCGCAGTGGCGCCCGATACCTTGCCCGCAGCGCCGGCCGCGTTGCCGGAGAAAAGCATCGGTTGAACGTCAGGCGGGCATCACTTCGAATGGCCGCATCATCTCGTTCGCTTCGTGCTCCAGCAGATGGCAATGCCACGCATAACGGCCTGGATAACCATCGAAGCGCACGATGATGCGCGTGATCATGCCCGGCCACGCCTGCACCACGTCTTTCCATCCTGCCTCGCCGACTGAAGGCGCCTGCGCAAGGCCGGTGTAGCGCACGGTTTGCGCATCCATCCATTCACCCGCGTCGAACGGCCGGCGATCCAGGATCTGGAAGCGCACCAGATGCAGGTGGATGGGATGCGAATCGTCGGTAAGGTTGATCAGGTTCCAGATTTCGGTGCTGCCCAGCACCGGCTTTTCCGTCACCGGTTCATGCCAACGCTTGCCGGCGAGCAGCATCAGCATCGGTTCGGCCACGCAATCCTGGTAGGAATCCAGCGTTAGCATGCGCTGCTGCATGGCGGCCGATTCGGGCGTGCGCGGCACGTCGCGCAACACGGCCGGTACGACGCTGGAATCGCGCACGCGTCCGCTGGCCACGCGAAATTGCATGATCGGCAGCGCGTCGTTGATCAGCTCGATCTGCTGTCCGGCCAGTGACGCAAAGTCGATGACGATATCTACGCGTTCGCCCGGCGCAATGAATACGCTGTGCTGCGTGACCGGTGCCGCGAGCAGGCCCTGGTCGCTGCCGATCTGAAGAAACGGACGACCATCGCGCAACTTCAGATTGAAGAAGCGCGCATTGGATGCGTTGAGCACACGGAACCGATAACGGCGCGGCTGCACGTCCAGGTACGGCAGCAGCGCGCCATTGACCAGCATGGCGTTGCCGAACACCTCCGACACCCACGGCGCCTCGCTGTTGCCGGATACCGGATAATAAAGCTGCGCATCGGTGGTGAGCAGGCGATCGCTCAGCGTCAGCGGAATTTCCTGCTCGCCTTGCGGCAGGTTGAGCGCATGCTCGTGCGTATCGCGCAGAATGTAGTTGCCGAACATGCCCGCATAGATGTTCAGGCGATTGATGCCCATGGCGTGGTCGTGATACCAGAGCGTCGCCGCGTCCTGCTTGTTGGGATAGGTATGCAGGCGTGATTGGCCGGGCACGTACCAGTCGTCCGGATAGCCGTCGCTGGCGGTCGGCACGCAGCCGCCGTGCACGTGCACGATGGCGCGCACTTCGGGCTTGTCCTTTTCGGCGCCGTGGATACGGTGATCGATCGGCAGGAAATGTTTCGATGGCAACGCGTTGCGCCAATCGATGCGCAACTCCTTGCCGCTTTGCGCTTCGATGGTGGGACCAGGCATGCAGCCGCCGTAGGTCCATACGCGCGTGGGCGGCAGGTCGCGGTGCAGGCGCTGCTCGGTTTCGTGCATGTCCACGCGCAATGGCTTGCCGTCGCTGCGCAATACGGGCGGCAAGGGCAATGCATCGACGAACGGTTTCAGCTGGCTCGGATCGAGCAGGCGCGGTACGTTCGGCTGATCCGCCACCAGGTGTTTGCACAGGGCGCTGCCGCCGCCCATCTTCGGCATGGCGTGCATGTCGTGGGCGCGCAGGCGCAGCGATGCAGCACCTGCGCCTAGCATGGACCATTTCAGAAAATCACGGCGGGAAGGCAAGATGAAGCACTCTCCGTAGGTTGGGGTGAGCGTACGCGAACCCCAACGTCGCCATCTATACGGGTATCACGATGTTAGGGTTCGCACCCCAACCTACGTGCTTATCATCGTTGACCATAAATAACGATGGTCGCGAGTGTGACCCCTGGCCCCTCTCCCCGAAAAGGGGAGAGGGAATGCACGCACTTACCACTTCTTCAGCGGCTCGCCGGTGCTTTCATCCAGGAACAGGCGACGGTTTTCCGGGAACGGATCGTCGAAGTCGAACATGCGGTTCAGCGTGCCGGCGATGGCGTCGAAGGAGCCGCCGCCGATTCGCTGTCCGTTGAGCCAGTTGTCTTCGATAAAGCGCGTGACGGAGCTTTGGTCGGTCAAGGTGTGATCGACATGGTTGCGTCGCGCCCACGGCGACACCACCAGCAACGGCAGGCGCGGGCCATAGCCGCAGCGGCCCTGCACCGGCTTGTCGGTGTTCACGCCCGCCAGCGTGGCGCGGCCCTTGCACACGCCTGGCGCGTTCAATGCATCCTGGCTGCTTTGCGATGCGTTCAACTGCGGCGCGGGCTGGTGGTCATACCAGCCGTCGGAGTCGTCATAGGCGATCACCACCGCGGTATCGCGCCATTCCGGACGCGTCTGCAGATAGTTGATCACGTGCACGATGAACTGCTGTTCGTCCAGCGGATCGGAATAGCCGGCGTGGCCATCCTGGTAGCCCGGCGCCTTGAGGAAGCTCACCGCCGGCATGTTGCCCGCATCGACCGCGGCGTAGAAATCACTGAGGTCGTACTGGTGATTGGCCGCGTCGCCGTTGTGGCCGATCATTGCCACCGAGGTGGGACGCGCATGCGTCGGGTTGGCGGTACTGGCGTAATACTGGAACGGCTGGTGATGCGGAATGTAATCGGCCTTCTTCACCTGGGTAATGGCCGAAGTGGTGCTGCGCTTGCAGCCAGTGGTGCCGTTGGCATTCACCGCGGTGAGATCGAAGCCGCCTTCGAAGAAGCCCCAGGTGATGCCCTTGGCGTTGAGCAGGTCGCCCACGTTCTTGCCGGCCATGCGCACGCGCCCGCCGCTGGTGTTGGAACAGACATCGTCGATCGGATCGGCATCGCTGATCAGCGTGTAGCCGCCCTGGCCATCGGCCACGATGTCGCCGGCGGCGGCGAGCTGGTCGCTGACGCCGTTGGTCTGGCCGGCAACCAGGTTCAGCGCGCCAGGCGTGGACGGGCCGAAGGTGGTGTTGTAGCTGTTGTCGCTCATCGCGAAATGCTGCGCGTAATGCCACAGCGCGGTGACGGTGTTGCCGTCGTAATAGCCCATCACCTGGCCGGTGCCGTTTTCAGCGGTGGTGCCGCCCGGCAGCGTTTCGCCCGAACCGGTGTATTTGGGGAACAGGTCCATGGCGCCGTTGTTGAACGCCTGCTGTTCGGGCATGTAGTCGTGATCCTGGTCGGCCGTGGCGGCCTGCGCGCGCGACAGGCGGAACGGATTGATCGCACCCACGCCATTGGCGGCGTTGCGGGCATTGGGGTTGTTGGTCAGCAATTCCTTGCTGAGGCCGTTGATCTTGGGCGTGTTTTCCTTCGGATAGAACGCCGGCTCGCCCGGCGCGTTCGCCGCATATGGATAGGTGCCGAAGTAGTGATCGAAGGACACGTTTTCCTGGAAGATCACCACCAGGTGCTTGATCGGCGTGGCGGTGTGCACGCGATGATGCCCATGCTGGGCATTTTCAGTGACAGGGTCCGGTGCGCAGATCGCAACGGCGGACAAGGTAAGCAGGCTTGCGGCAAGACAGACGGCAAGACGTGAGCGCATTGGCAGTCTCCGGTGACGGTCGATGGGCACGCTCCCCTCAGCGCGATACGCTCGACCATACGCAATGGGGATGACAAGCGGATAACAGTGGTGCGACGGTGCGCGGTAATTTGGCTACGCACGCACCGTCACTTGCATGCCGACAGCGCGCCACCTGCTGCTTCACACCTCGCTAACTGGCGTTTAGAGAGGACTGCTGAAGGTAACCTCAGTAACCGGTCCCGCAAGGGAACCGACACCGGTATCGCGCAGGCAAGCGGTGACATCAAGATTCACCACATCCGTCTGAAACGTCATGTTGCCGCCCGCAAAAAGACCGCTTTGGACAGTCCCCTTCACCACAACGATCGAAGCGCCATCAAGGCGTAATTGAAAGGATCCGGATCCAGGACCGTAGCTGGCGGTACTGACTCCAATCACATTGTTCTGGGCGTCAAACCACGTGAACGCAAAACTGCCTCCAGCCTGCCCTCCTTCCAGGCAATTGATGTTTCCTGCTGCCTGGACAGTGTAAGTGGCGCGGCTAATTCCATAGGTGTTGGGTAAACAACCATTGACGCTTCCCTGAGCCGTCACTTTCGCATCTTCATTCGCCAGCCCTAGCGGCGGCGAGAACTCCGTGGTATCCCAACCCAAGGTGCACGTGACTGATGGCAGAAGACCGGCATTGGCGTTCGCAGCGTGCGCCGCATCCGCATAAGCACCCGAAAGCATCAACACAGCAGCACCAACCAGCATGGCCATCGAAGGCCGAATAAGTCTGCAGTTCATGGATACACCTCCTGGCGTAATCGGGATGAATGAATCTCGATAGATCCAATACTCAGACGGGCGGTGTCGATTCCCGCTGTAACGCATGTTGCACATCCTGCGAATGCGTTGCCTGTTGCATCGTGCAAGGCTCGAGCCGTCAATTCCCTTTTGACGGAGGGACACCAAATGGTTGGACAAATACAACGTATCCGTTGTAGCAGCCGGAAGTGCTCTTTTTTGCCGACTGCGTCGCATGGATCATCCATCGCACCCATCCTGAAAAAGTCTTTGGAAGCGCTTGCCGCATAGGCTCAGATGTCCGGAGCCTGATACCGCCGCGCAGACGGAAAGCCCACCACCCTTCCCCACCCCTGACCTTTGACACTAGGTGCACCATGACCTGTGGCCTAGCGTGGGCGGTCATGGCCGCCATCGGTACCGCCCGTCGCGGCCAGCTTTCGTGGGAGCGCCTGCGGGCGATTACCGACATCACTCAGAGGGATATCCATGACCTACAAGCATTTGAAGCCGCTGCTGCTCGCCGCGAGCGTCACCTTCGCCCTGGCCGCCTGCGGCAAGCAGGAACAAGCGCCGGCGCCCGCCCCCGCCTCCACCGCGCCGGTCGCGGCCGCCACCACGGCCAGCGCCGCCAAGCCCGTGAACGTGTTTGACGTGGCCGAGCTGGACAGCAACATCAATGCTTGTCAGGACTTCAACGGCTTCGTCAACGCCAAGTGGGTGGGCGCCAACCCGATTCCGCAGGACCGCACGCGCTGGGGCGCCTTCGACGCGCTGGCCGAGCAGAGCCTGAAAACCCAGCACGACATCGTGGAAGCGGCCGCCAAGAACGCCGCACAGGCCAAGCCGGGGTCGATCGAGCAGAAGATCGGCTACCTGTACCAGGCCGGCATGGACCAGGACGCCATCAACAAGCTCGGCTACCAGCCGATCAAGCCGCAGCTGGACCAGATCGATGCGCTGAAGAAACCGGCCGACGTCGCCAAGTACATCACCGACCGTTTTGCCGAAGGCGACCAACAGGTGTTCGGTTTCGGCTCCGGCGCCGATTTCAAGGATGCCAAGATCCAGATCGGCTTCGCCCAGCAGTCGGGCCTGGGCCTGCCCACGCGCGACTACTACACCGATAAGAAGTACGCCGACATTCGCGAAGCCTACAAGGGCTATATCGCCAAGTCGCTGGAACTGACCGGCGTTAGCGACGCCGACGCCAAGAAGCAGGCCGATGACGTGCTGGCCTTCGAAACCAAGCTGGCCGAAGCCTCGCTCTCGCCCACGCAGATGCGCGACCTGGACAACCAGTACCACTTCGTAAGCGTGGCCGACGCGGACAAGATCACCCCGCACTTCAAATGGGAGGATTTCTTCAAGGCGCAGGGTGTGACCATCGACAAGGGCTTCTCGCTGTCGCAACCGAAGTTCTTCGCTGAGCTCGACAAGCTGCTGGCCAGCGCGCCGATCTCGCAATGGCAGGCTTACTTGCGCTTCCACACCATCAGCGATGCGTCGCCGGCGCTGAGCACCGCCTTCCAGGACAACCGTTTCGACTTCTACGGCAAGACGCTTTCCGGCCAGCCGGAGCAGAAGCCGCTGTGGAAGCGCGTGCTGGGCGCCGTCAATGGCTCGATGGGCGAGGCGCTGGGCCAGCTGTACGTGGCCAAGGAATTCACCCCGGAAGCCAAGCAGCGCGCGCAGGAACTGGTCACCAACGTGCGCGACGCGCTGAAGGACCGCATCACGCATCTGGACTGGATGAGCGACGCCACCAAGCAGAAAGCCCTGCAGAAGTGGGAAAAATTCCTGCCCAAGATCGGCTATCCGGACCACTGGCGCGGCTGGGACGGCCTGGACATCAAGCAGGGTGACTACTACGGCGACCTGCAGGCCGCCGCCAAGTTCAACTATCAGTGGGATATCGGCCATATCGGCAAGCCCACCGATCGCACCGAATGGGGCATGACGCCGCAGACGGTCAACGCCTACTACGACCCCAGCACCAACACCATCAATTTCCCGGCCGCGATCCTGCAGCCGCCGTTCTTCTATGCCAAGGGCGACGATGCGGTGAACTACGGCGGCATCGGCTTCGTGATCGGTCACGAATCCAGCCACGGCTTCGACGACGAGGGCAGCCAGTTCGACGGCCACGGCAACCTGGTGAACTGGTGGACGCCGCAGGACAAGAAGGCGTTCGACGCGCGCACCGCCGCGCTGGTCAAGCAGTACGACAGCTACGCG
>NZ_JBQCHP010000023.1:0-9696 GCF_051954575.1 Dyella sp.
CAGGCCGGCGGTGGCGATGGTCACTTTCAAATCGGCGGCCACCTGGATCAGCAAACCCATGATCACGAACTCGGTGGTGCCGATGCCGAAGGCGCCGGCAGCCAGCGCGTACAGTGCCGCCGGCATGGCGCGGGAAGGGGAAGTCATGCGGGGGCTCCGTGGCATAGCGATGGAGCGCAGCCTAGGTGCTTGCATCCTTTTCAAAAACCGCCAAGATGGCGAATCACTTTCAATGGATCATTGAAAATGGACCGCGTCGGCGACCTCATCCTGTTCTTGCGCGTGCTGGATCAAGGTTCCATCAGCGCCGCAGCGCGCAGCCTCGATCTTTCCGTGGCCGTCGCCAGCCAACGTTTGAAGCGACTGGAACAGCATCTGGGCGTGCGCTTGCTGCATCGGACCACGCGCCGCTTGCATCCCACGCCGGAAGGGCTGGCGCTGGCCGAGCAGGGACGAACGCTGGTGGAAGATCTCGAAGCGCTCACCTCGGGTCTGCGCCAGGGCGCGGCCGATGTGACGGGTACCTTGCGCGTCACCGCTTCCGCATCGTTTGGACGCCAATACGTCTCGCCGCTGCTGCCGGCCTTCATGGCGCGCTATCCGCGCGTGCGATTGAGCGTGCACCTAGCCGACGAATTGCAGGACTTGGTCAGCGCGGGATTCGATCTGGCCATCCGCATCGGTGCCTTGCACGACTCGCGCCTGGTGGCACGCAAGCTGGCGCGCAACCGGCGCGTGCTATGCGCGTCGCCGGATTATCTACGTCGCTTCGGTACACCGAAAACACCGGAGGATCTGGCTCGGCATGAATGCGTGATGCTGGTGGGAACCCACGGCCGCCAGGACATCTGGCGGCTGCATGACGCACAAGGCGAGCTGCATACCGTGCGGGTGAACGGCCGGCTGGAATCCACGCTCGGCGAATTGCTGCGTGACGCGGCGCTGGCGGGGCTGGGCATTGCGCAGCATTCCACCTGGCATATTTGCGAGGATCTGCGCGCGGGGCGATTGAAGGTGGTGTTGCCCGATTACGCGATCGCCGATACCGGCATCTATGCGGTAACGCCGCAGCGGCGGCTGGTGCCGTTGCGGGTGCGGGCGTTCGTGGATTTCCTGGCGGAGCAGTTTGGCGAGGTGCCGCCGTGGGAGCGGGGGTTGGACTCCAGCTCGCTCTCTCCTCTGGGGAGAGGGTTGGGGTGAGGGGCCAACCTTGCGATGGTCCTCGCTATTGCTTCGAACAAATCACTATGTATGGCCTGGGCGAGAGAGACATTCTCGCAAGATTGTCCCCTCACCTCGGCCCTCTCCCTGGAGGGGAGAGGGGAAACTTGCATCAGGCCTTGCCCTTGCTGCGCTCCACGCCGGCAATGATCTCCGCCTTGGCCTCAGCCGCGCCAACCCAACCCTCGACCTTCACCCACTTGCCCTTCTCCAGATCCTTGTAGTGCTCGAAGAAGTGGCCGATGCGCTCCAGCCAGTGACCGGACACGCCGTTGATGTCCTCGATGTGTGCGTAGCCGGGGAAGATCTTCTTGGACGGGATCACCACCAGCTTCTCGTCGGAGCCGGCTTCGTCGGTCATCTTCAGCATGCCGACTGGATGGCAACGGATCACCGAGCCCGGCACCAGCGGCAGCGGCAGGATCACCAGCGCGTCCAGCGGGTCGCCGTCGCCGCCCAGGGTGCCCGGCACATAGCCGTAGTTGCACGGATAGCGCATCGGGGTGGAAAGAATGCGATCGACGAAAATCGCGCCGCTTTCCTTGTCCACCTCGTACTTGACGGGTTCGGCGTCCTTGGGGATCTCGATGACGACGTTGATCTCGTTCGGCACGTCGCGGCCGGCGCTAACCATATCCAGGCCCATGGGGCACTCCTTACTTCTTAGCCAAAGCGGGGAAAGCCGCTCAGCATAAGGCAAAGCTTGTCGCGGCGCACCACGCGGGCTCATGACTTTTCGTTGCCGGGCCGCGCCCGATCGGCATGTTTCAGGCAGCTTCCATGCGATCCAGACACTGCCCGAACAGTCGCGTCGCCTCGCGCAACTCATTGACGGACAGGCTGCAATAGCCCAGCAGCAGGCCTTGCCGTTCCGGCGCATGGAGGTACAGCGGGCTGACCGGGTGAAGGCCCAGGCCATGGTCGTGCGCATACGCGACCAAGGCCTCGCGCCGCGCCACATCGTAGTCGCGCAGCCACACCAAAAGATGCATGCCGGCGGGTGTGTCGACGATCTCGACACGCTCGTGCGCATGCTCTTTCAGCCCGGCGATCAAGGCTTCGCGGCGCGCCTTGAGTTCCTTGCGTGAGGCGCGCAGATGCCGCTCGAAGCCGCCGTCTTCCATGAAGCGCGCCAAGGCGGCCTGTTCGATCACCGGGCAGGCCATGTCGCCCAGGTATTTGGCGTTGATCAGATCCGCGCGCAGCGCCGCCGGCATCACCATGTAGGCCAGCCGCAGGCCGCCGAACATCACCTTGGAGAAGGTGCCCACATAGATCACGCGATCCTGTTCGTCGAGCGAGCGCAAGGCCGCCAGCGGATGCGCGTCGTAGCGGAATTCGCCGTCGTAGTCGTCTTCCAGGATCCAGCATTGCTGCTGTTCGGCGTAATGCAGCAGGTCCAGGCGGCGCTGCATGGAGAGCAGGGCACCGGAAGGGAAATGATGCGAAGGCGTCACGTAGATCAGGCGTGGCGCTTGCGCGGGCAGTTCGTCGCAGACCAAGCCGTGCTCGTCCGTGCGCACCGCCACGAGCTCGGCGCCGTGCGCGATCAGCGCCTGGTGCGCCAGGAAATAGTGGGGCTCCTCCAGCACCACCGGATCGCCTTCGTTCACCAGCACACGCGCGACAAGATTGATCGCCTGCTGCGTGCCGCTGACGATCAATATGTCTTCGGGCTGCGCCTGTATGCCGCGCCGGCGCGCCAGGTAATCGCAGGTCTGCTTGCGCAGCACGCCCAATCCGGCCGCTTCGATGGCGTTGAGGCGCGTATACGCCGCCGCGCGGGCAAGTTCGCGGCCCCACGCGTTATGCAGCGCGGGGTTGATCATCGGATAGCCGTATTCCAGGTTGTAGCGCAACCCGCGATGCAGGCGCGGGATCTCCCAGTTGCACGCGGCGCGTGCCCGTTGCGCATAGCGCGAAGGCGCATCGATGGGGCCGCGGTTGGGCGGCACCGATGGCCTGGTTTGCAGCTGGCTGACGAAGCTGCCCGATCCAACCCGTCCGTCGATGAACCCTTCGGCGCGCAGCTGTTCGTAGGCGGCCAGCACCGTGGTGCGTGAAATTTCCAGCTCCTGCGCCAATTCGCGCGTAGGCGGCAATTGCGTGCCGGCCGCGATGCGCCCATCGAGTATGGATGCCTTCAACGCGCGCGTCAGCTGATCGTAGAGCGGCCCACGGCCGTCGAGTTCTAGATACACCCGGTGCCCTCCCAATGGCTCTAAGAAAATACGGGCAATTGGTTATGGAGGGAATGTGCCGACCTGCCTAGTCTCACTCGGGTCGCAGGGCCAGATAGCGAGACCTTTTCGTCCGACCCTCCCCAGGCAGGCGAACCCGGCGGCGACGGTGTATCCCTCGCGTCCCCGCGGAGCAGTGCCCTCACCACTGCTCCGCGGGACCTTTCCTTATCGAGTAAACGTCATGTCCGTACCTGTTGATTCCGGCGCGCCGCAGTATGTGCGCAACCATCAGTTGGTGATTTCCGTGGCAGTTGTCACGTTGCTGCTGGCCACGGTGGATCTGCTGTTCGCCTGCACCTATTGGCACACGCTGTTCGGCGTGCCAGCGTCACGCGTCGTACAGAACGTCGCCGCGGGTTTGCTGGGTAAGCGTGCGTTTCTTGGTGGTGGCAATACAGTAGGCTTGGGCGTGCTGCTGAACTACGGGATCATGGCAGTGATGGTGAGCGTGTATTACGTCGCTGCTAGACGAATGGCGGCGCTGGTCCAGCGACCGTGGTTGTACGGCACGCTTTATGGCGCGACGCT
Organism: Dyella sp.; assembly: GCF_051954575.1. Lineage (GTDB taxonomy): Bacteria > Pseudomonadota > Gammaproteobacteria > Xanthomonadales > Rhodanobacteraceae > Dyella_B. Next base: position 3,993 of record NZ_JBQCHP010000023.1, read on the forward strand.
CTTTATCGTGATGAACCTGATCGTGGTGCCTTTGTCGGCGGTGCCGAGACCACCGGTAGTCATGAGCTGGATCGCAAGCAGCATCGTGCTGCACCTGATCATCGGTATAGCCATCGCACTCAGCGCACGACGCATCTATCGTAGGTTGGGTTGAGCGCAGCGAAAACCCAACGTCGCCATCTGCAGGCACGATGACGTTGGGTTTCTGCGAGGCGTTCGAGGTTTCAGCGGGACGATTTTTGAAACGGCCGCTCCCGCAACCACTTCGTCGCAATCCACTTCTCGCCCTTCTGCACCGGCAGCCCCGCATGCAGCGACGCCATGTCGCCGGTGTCGTAGGCGAAATAGACGGCCGAACCGCGCAGCGCCGTCACCGTCACGCCAACTTCCGGAAACGCCGTGCCGCCGCCGGCTTCCGGTGTGTTGAGGTATATCACCAGGCTGGCGATGCGTTGGCCGCCTTTGGCGGTAATGGCGGCGAAACCGGGATGCTCCGGATTGAACCAGTCGTAGTGCGGTTCGTATTGCTGGCCGGGCAGGTAATGCAGCACCTGCAGGCCTTCGCCGTGATCGACCGGCATGCCGAGCATCGTGGCGATGCGCTGTTCGATCTCTCTGATCAGCGGCGTTTCACCGATCGTGAAGAACATGCCCTCGCTGGTGCGGCGGGCATCGATCTGCTGCATGCCTGCGCTGTCGACTGTCTTGGCGCGCTGCAGGCGCGGTCCGGCCTGTTCGATCAGCGTCGCGCACTCCTGGGCCGAAAGAAAATCGTTGAGCACCCGCAACGCCGGCGATTCCATGCTCAAGCCCACGTGGATGGTGCGCTCGCCGACGACGACCTGCGGTGCTTCCGGATGCCGCGTGCGGCGGCCTTGCGTTCTGGCCGGTTGGGTGTGCGCATCGAGCGCCGAAATCGGCATGTTCAGCACGGTGGCCACGATGCTGCGGCTCTGTCGCGGGTCGTAGCCGGTTTCCTGCATCATCTTGAGCACGGTGTCGACGCTGTGTCCGTCGCGCGTGGTGCTCAATATCCATTCGCGGAGTTCAGGGCGTATCGGAAGCTGCGATTTCATGCGGCGATTTTAAGGCAACACTGATCAAGTATCGCCGCCGTCACCAGCTCTGTCTGTTCGCAGGCCACAGGGCCGTCGGCGAAGGCAGACTGGCGCATCGTCGAGACGGCGGGCCGAAGGCATGCGGACAGACAGGGCTGGCCCCACGTATTGAATGTAAATGATGGGGTGATGCCTGGAAGGCCCGCAGGCTGCGCCGCGCGGCTTGGCAAGACGGCCAGTCTTCCCGGCGCCACGCAACACAGCCTGCGAGCCTTCCAGGCACCATGACGACGGCGATACTTGATCAGTGTTGCCTTAACTCGTGCTGCTGCCATGCCCTCTCCTGGTTGGAAGAGGGCGTGGCGATATGTCACTTCAAGCGATCCCACAGGAACTCATACGCCAGGGCATGCATATGCGCCGATTGCTTGTTGTCGGCGCCGGCGCCATGGCCGCCTTCGGTATTTTCGTAGAACCACACGTTCTTGTAGCCCATGCCCTGCATCTTCGCCGCCATCTTGCGCGCCTGCACCGGGCCGACGCGGTCATCGCTGGTGGCGGTGTAGAACAGTACCGCGGGATAGGCCGTATCGGGTTTTACGTTCTGGTAGGGCGAGAACGTCTTGATGAACGCCCACTGCTTGGGATCGTCCGGATTGCCGTATTCGGCGATCCACGATGTGCCCGCGGAAAGATGCACGTAGCGCTTCATGTCCAGCAGCGGCACTTCGCAGGCGATCGCGCCGAACAGTTGCGGATACAGCGTAAGCATGTTGCCCATCAGCAGACCGCCGTTGCTGCCGCCTTCGGCGCCCAGGTGCTGGGGCGAGGTGACGCCGCGCTTGATCAGATCGCTGGCCACGGCCGCGAAATCCTCGTACGCGCGCAAGCGGTTCGCCTGCAGCGCGGCCTGATGCCAACGCGGACCGTATTCACCGCCGCCGCGGATATTGGCGATGACGTACACGCCACCGCGCTCCAGCCAGGCGCGTCCGATGCTGCCGCTGTAGTGCGGCTGCAGTGATATTTCAAAACCGCCGTAGCCGTACAGCAGGGTGCGATGGCTGCCGTCCAGTTTCAGGTTCTTCGGCGCGATCTCGAAATACGGCACCTGCGTGCCGTCCTTGGAGGTGACGAAGTGCTGGCTTACTTCGAACTTCGATGCGTCGAAGAACGCCGGACTCTGCTTGATCAATTGCGCCTTGCCTTCGCCCAGCACGCCGCGCTGCAGGGAGGAGGGCGAAAGGAAGCCGGCCACGCTCAGCCAGTATTCGTCGCTGTGGTCCGGGTCGGTATCGATCACGGAGACGGTGCTGAACGTCGGTGCGCCGGGCATGCCTTCGCGCGCCCAGTCGCCGTCGTCTTTGGGCGTCAGTACGTCGAGGCGGCTTTTTACGTCCTGCATCACGTCGAGAATCAGGTGATGCCGCGTCCACGCATAACCTGACAGCGCCGTGTGTTCGTCCGGCGCAAACAAGGTGGTGAAGGTGCGCTTGCCGGCTAGGAAGGCATCGTACTTGATGGCGATCAGTGCGCCGGAAGGATACGTGGCGCCGCCCACCGTCCACGCGTTGCGGAGCTGCACCAGCAGCCATTGGCGATGTGCATCCACGTTCGCGGCATCGGCTGGTACGTCCAGATGGATCAGCTTGCCGTCCTTGAGCTGATACATGTCGCTATGGAAGAAATCGTGGGCGACGGTGACGAAGTCGCGTTCGAAGCCCGGCGTGCGATCGTGAAACGCGCTCGCCGTGAGGTCTTCCATCTTGCCTTCGTACACGGTGGTGGCGGCGCTGAGCGGCGTGCCTCGCGTCCATACCTTGGCGATGCGCGGGTAGCTGGAGGTGGTCATCGAACCCGGGCCGAAATCGGTGCCGACGTAAATGTGGTTTTCGTCGATCCATCCGACCTGCGTTTTGGCCACCGGTACCACGAAGCCGTCCTTGACGAAGGACTTGCTCGGAATATCGAACTCGCGCACTTCCACCGCATCGCCGCCGTCGGGCGAGAGGTTCAGCAGGCAGCGCTGGTAATCAGGTTTCAGGCAGTCGCTGCCCTTGAACACCCAGCGCTTGCCTTCGGCCTTGTTGAGCGCGTCGATATCCAGCAGCACGTCCCACTTGGGTTCGGCCTTGCGGTATTCCTCCAGCGTGGTGCGGCGCCAAAGTCCGCGCGGGTGGGCCTTGTCCTGCCAGAAGTTGTAGAGGTAGCCGCCGCGGCGTTCGACGTACGGAATGCGTGCGTCCGAATCGAGCACTTCCAGGATGCGGTCGCGCGTGCGCGTGAAGTCGGGATTGGCGGCGTACTGCTTTTCGGTGATGGCATTCTGGGCGTTCACCCAGTCCATCGCGCGTGCGCCGTGGATGTCTTCCAGCCAGAGATAAGGGTCGTCGACGTTTGCGGTCGCGCCGGGGGTCAAGGTGTCATGGGCTTGGCTCATGCCGCCCATTATGACGGCCAACGCCAGAACCAGTTGTATGGGTGCCTTCAAGCGCATGCTTCCGCTCCGTGGTGAGGCGCAGGGCGAGCCCTCGCGCGAAGCCATCAGCATGCATGTTCATGGCGAAAACGCCAGTGGGGGAAGTCAGGTTTGTGCGGTGGTGCCGGTGGCGTATTCGGTCGAAGCGGCCGCGGTCGTTCGAGCGGTCTTGAGCGGCCGTTGCGTGGCTACTCGCGCCAGGGCGCGGGCCATGCGTCGCACCGCTTCTTCCAGTTCGATCTCATCCAGATAGCTGAAACCCAGGCGCAGATACGGTTGGTCGCGCTGATGGAAATCGTAGCGTCTGGCGCCAAAGAATTGCACGCCCTCGCGTTCGCCTTCCACGCTCCAGCGATCGATATCGATAGCGTCATCCACGCGCGCCCACAACCCCAGGCCACCGTCGGGAATGCGGAACTGCACGGCACCGCCCAGATAACGCTGCAATGTGTTGGCGAGCACATCACGGCGTGCGGCGTAGGTGCGTCGCATGCGGCGCATATGACGCAGCCATTCGCCATCTTCGAACAATTCGGCGATGGCGCATTCCATCGCCACATCAGTGCGCGGATCGCTGGCCGCACGCAAGCCCGCAAGATGACCGAACACCGCGGGCGGTGCATGGATAAAGCCGGTACTGATGCCCGGCGCGAACAAGTTGGACAGCGAGCCGATGTAGATCACGTTGCTATGACCGGGCCCTGTGGCGATCGGCAGGACCGGTTTGCCGGCGTAATGGAATTCGTGGTCGTAGTCGTCTTCGATGATGGCGAAATGATGTTGCGTCGCCAGCGCCGCCAGCCGCTTGCGACGCGCGGCCGACATCACGCACGCGGTAGGGAACTGATGGTGCGGCGTGAGGAACACCGCTCGAATGCGTTGGTGCTTCAATGCATCTTCCAGCGCACTCACATCCATGCCTTCGTCATCCACCGGCACCGGCAGCAAACGCGCACCGGCCAGCCGAAGCACGCTCCATGCGGGCGGGTAGCCGAAGCTTTCCACCGCCACCGCGTCCCCGATCTTGAGCAGCATGCGCGCGACCAGATCGATGCCTTGCTCGAGGCTGCGCGTCACCATCAAGCAATCTGCCGTGGCGGGCAGCGCGCGCGTACTGCGCAACATCTTCGCCAACTCCTCGCGCAGACGCGGATGGCCGCAAGGTTCCGCATAGCCGATCAACGAGCGGCCGCGCTGCACGATTGCGCGGCGGAATGCGCGGGTAAGCGCTTCGGCGGGAAACAGACGCGTGTCCGGCAGGCTGTGCGCGATCATCAAGCTGCCCGGGGGCGGCATCTGCACGGCGGGAACCGCATGCATGCGTTCGGCGAGTGCGAAGGTGGGTGCGTCGTTCGCCGCTGGCGCCGCGTGCGTTGGCGCCGGCAGCGATGGTGCGACGAACGTACCGCCGCCGACGCGCGTATGCACCAGGCCTTCCGCGGCAAGTTCCTCGTAAGCGGCGACGACGGTGTTGCGATTCAAACGGAGTTGTTCGGCCAGCGCGCGCGTGCCGGGCAGTGCTTCGCCGGGTTTGAGTCGGCCGCGCCGGATGGCGTCGGCAATCGTCTGCGCGAGCTGCAGAAAGATCGGCAGTTCGCGATGCGGATCGAGCGCAATGGTCAGTCCCCAGCGGCGCATGTCGGGACTATAGCGCGGAGCGGACCTGCCAGCATCGGCGCGGACCGGACCAGCCGGCATCGCAAAAGTGGCGCTTTCAGCCGATCGCCACAACGGCCACGCTGGGGCCGTTCGTCCCCACGGGTGATTCAACCCTACAACGTGAAGAAAGGAGCATCCCATGCGTCGTTATACGAGCGTGATGGTGGCGGCTTGCTGCGTGATGACGGCGTCGGCGGCAATGGCCGGCAGTTATCAGGTGCGCAATCTCGGTTCGCTGGGCGGTACGTCCAGCGCGGGCATCAGTATCAATCGACTTGGCCTGGTCAGCGGCTACGCCAACCTTGCCGGCGACCAGCGCATGCATGCGACGCTCTGGTTGAACGGCGCGCCGCTCGATCTGGGCACGCTGGGCGGCGCCAACAGCGCCATCACCTGGCCGGTGAAGAACGACTACGGCGTGCTGGTGGGCATCGCGGAGACCGCGCAGCTCGATCCGCTGGGCGAAAACTGGAGTTGCTCGGCATTCTTTCCCACCGTCACCGGCCAT